>DATKSR010000065.1:0-26763 GCA_035531555.1 Candidatus Dormiibacterota bacterium | reverse complement strand
ATGCCCGCCGAGTATTCACACGCAGTAGCTTCGGTCGTCAATCGGGCTAGGGCGCTCCAGCAACTCGCGACCGACTTGGGTGTCACCCCCTCGTCAGCCCTCTACTCGGCCCAGGTACACACATCCGCCGAGACTGCAGCTCTAGCCGTCCGCGATCGCTTGGGCATTTCCACTGATACCCAGATCAAGTGGCGTGGCCCTTATGACGCTTTCCGAGCGTGGCGATCTCGGATCGAGGAGGAAGGCGTTGTCGTACTTCAACTTCCTGTCAAGGGAGAGGAGCTACGGGGCTTAGCGCTGACAGATCTCGGAGCACCACTCGTGGCAGTGCGCAGCTCCGACTACATCAACTCGCGGATCTTCACGTTGTTCCACGAGCTGGGGCATCTGGTGAATCATCAGGAGGCGTTGTGCTCTGCCTCTGACGGTCCACAACGTGATGCTGCGGAAGGAGCCGAGACCTGGGCAAATGACTTTGCCGAAGCGGCCCTCGTCCCCTCCGATGCGGTCAGCGCTATGACCGGGATTGATGATTCCGAAGACCTCGACACAGTCGCTGAGGGCGTCGAGCGAGCATCGTCTCGATTCAAAGTCAGTCGGTTCGTTATGCTCTACCGCCTCAGGGCCCAAGAACGCATCTCAGATCTCACTTTTTCGGTGCTATGGGAGCGCTTCGCCGCTCAAGTTGGAAAGAGGAGTAGCCAGGGAAGAGCCCCTCACGGTCTCAGCTTGCCGCTTCAACGGCTCGGAGAGGGCTTCGTCCGACGGATCGTTCATGCTGCTTACGTCGGCGACCTCACACGAGCGGAGGCAATGACGTACATGCAGCTACCTGCCAAATACTGGCCTGAAACGTCCTCGTTATTGGTTCGGTAGCCGGGTGCGCGTCTACTGTATCGACGCCTCGTCGCTCATTGACTGGGGAGTGCGGTTCCAGCCTCGCAATATTGCGGAACCTCTGTGGCTCCGCTTAGAGGATCTCATTCGTATGGAGAGGATGATCACCGTTCATCAAGTCGTTCTAGAGCTGGATGGGCGAAAGAGCGACGGGATGGCAAAGTGGGCGCGGAGTCAGACCACGCGGTGGATCCGCTCAGTCGATGCGGAGTTGGTGCAGACTGTTACCTCCCTCATGCGTGATTATCCGGATCTCGTTAGGCAGGATGTCAAATTCGGGGCAGATCCCTATCTGGTCGCCTGGGCCGAACGGATCGGGCGCGGCAGCCCGTCCGGTACGCTCCAAGTGTTCGAAGATGAGGCTACAGATCCTCACGAGCCTACGCTCGTGACCGAGGAACGACCCAAGGCCGGTAAGGTTAATATCCCGTTCGTCTGCGGAAGGCGGGGGTTGGCCTGTATCAACTTGGAGCGTCTGCTCGAGCTCGAGAGGTGGTCCTTCGGAGAGAACCCGGAACTTGCTCCGGACAATCTGTGATCTGTGAAGGGCTGGTCCTCCCGTCGGGGCAAGTTCTATCCCAGAATCGACATCAGAATGGCGCAAACACGGTGATTCGAACCCCCGGAAGCGTTGCCGTCTCAGCGGTTTTCGAGTCTGCTCATGCGTCGACTAGCCGGGTCGTCTCGGTGAGGAACATTGTCACCACTGCGTCAGCGCTCCTGAGAGAGGCACGGTCCTTGGGCACTTCTCCTCAGCTCGAGCCTGCCTCCTCTTGCCCTGGAAGTCTCCAAATCCATGGTTGCGGCAGCGTCACAGTCGCCTCGTGATCGACCGGGTAGACGTTGTAGGGATCCATCCAGGCGACAAGCAGCGTGGCGGTGGGTTGAAACACTACAACACTGGTCCCCTGTGGAGAGATGCCGCTCATGAAGTCCATCCGGCTCTGCCTCGTCGCCGAAGGATGACGCCAAATAGACTTGTTGAAGAGTACGTCGTACGCAGCGAGCTCCAATCGGCCGAGGTAAGGCTCCAGGTCCGCGCTTCTCAAGTAACTGGGGCGCCAGTCGGCATGGGTCACTTCGGCCCGAAGTGTCTCGAACCAGTAACTGACTTCTTTGCCCGTGAAGCCAAGATCCTTATGGCGCGGGTTACTTTGAAGGAAGGTAGCCACGGGCGAAATGCATTTCGGAGGAGGGAGCCGAAAGGCGCGCTCGAAGAACCGAAACAATTCCCGAACGCGACCGATTGCCGTGTCCTCAGAAAGCGCGTCAGCCAGCAGACCGACCCCGTCCAGCCTGTCCGCAAGTATCTGCGATCCAGCCTCCGTAGAGATCAGAGGAATGACGCGAACTGCCGCGCTACCCGCCGAGCGCTGACTCAGGCCCGGCACGTCCTCTAGCCGCAGGAGTTCGTCGTGCGAGGCCGGAGCCAGTGCCAAGCTTGGCCGTGGCGAACGGATCGACCGCTTGCACTGATGGATGATCGCCAGAAGGTCAGCGTATTCTCCGATCGCGGCCTCGGCGCGTCGCCGCGGCTCGTCAGGCACATCCAACCTGTCTCCTGTAAGGGATGGAGCTCCAGCGTCAACTGTGGCGAAGACCACTAATCGAACCCTTTGGTCTTCCCGAGGCCAGGTGACGATGAGGCCACCCGATGGGACTCCTTCGAGGTCGCCCGGCGGATCCGAAGGGAGGCCGTCGACTGAATCCGGCCGCACCTCGACACCGTTACTTGCGAGGTAGGGCAGGCTATCGAATACGCGAGGTGGCGGGCCCGCAAGCCGAATCGTGGCTAAGCGCAACAGCTGCACGACGCCAGTATGAGCTCTGCCCACGAAGCAGAGACCGTCCGCTTAGATCCCGTTCCGTTACGTGGGCATGGCAGCAAACCGGGTTCGAGCCGCCAGCTTTTCTCCCGCGATGGCAGGGGCCGGCCTTCCTCAAGACTCCGGGGTCGGGTGCAGGTGCCGGGTTCCAAGAGCGCCTGGTCGTGAGAAACGACCTTGACGCCATATCCGGCGCACTTTGAGGCGCGCCGGGACCTAGCGCAGCAGCATGGCGGCCATGGCGTCGTATGCATCGGACGGGCTCAGATGCGAGTAGACCTGCTGGATCATCACCAATGACGTGTGCCCCACGATTTCGGCCAGCTGTATCGGGTTCATCCCCTGCGATAGTGCCGAAGTTACGAAGCTATGCCGGAATAGGTGGGGATGAACCCGTTCGGTTAGCCCGCACCGCTGCCCCAGACCCCGGACCAGCTGCTCGACGCCAGAGGTTGTAAGCGGTTCGTAGGCGCCGGTGGCTGCACTGCGCCGGAGGCCGATGAAGATCCGGTCACCCCTCGCTTCCTTGGGCCGGGTCTTCTCGATGTAACGCTCCACTCGGCGAGTCAACTGGGGCATCAGCGGGACGTGGCGCTCCCGATCCCCCTTGCCACGTACCCTAAGGAAGCTCCCCCGGCTCCGCTGGAGAACATCGCCCGTGCGCAGACCGATGAGCTCACCCACCCTCAGGCCAGTGTCGGCGAGCAACCGAACGATCAGCCGGTCACGCTCCGTCGTCGCGGCCGCCTCGAGCGCGTCGATCTGGTCACGGCTGAGCACGTTAGGCAATGACTTCGGCAGACGTGGCAGCGGCGCCAAGGCCCGGTCCGGCACGTCCTCCCCTTCCAGCTTGGCCCAGCGGGACCACTGGTTGACGGCCCGCAGGTAGGTGTAGACGGAGTGCCTGGAAAGGGTCCCGCTTCCGCCGCGTCCTGGGCTCGCCAGCAGTTCCGCGGCATACTTCTCAAGCGCACGGACTGTCACATCGGCCGGAGCACCGAGTCCCTCGCGCGCCGCCCAGGGGAGGAACCGCTTCCGGAGCGGCCAGCCATAGCCGAGGTCCACAGTCTTGGGAGCCAGACCCCGGGCCCGACAGCTGGTCAGATAGTCTTCGACCGACCTGGCCAGAGGGCTGACGGGCCCAGTTCCCGTGCCTCGCAGCTGTCGAGATCGTGCCATGTCACCATCCATCTCTGGTAGAGCGATTCACGTAACAGGAGCGGATTTCTGGAGAAGCCGCTGCTATGGAGCGATTCACCTGCTGATCTTTAGGCTAGTTTAGGTCTGGACTCACATGGAGTCAAGAGCCCCAATCGATCTCGAAGACCGGTCACCTTACGGGAGTGGAGCGGGAGACGGGGGTCGAACCCGCGACCTTCTCCTTGGCAAGGAGACGCTCTACCACTGAGCCACTCCCGCAGCGACAGCGAGGATACCAGAGGCAGCTGCAGCCTCCCCGGGATACCCCATGCACGTCAGCGCGAGAGCGCTACTAAGACCACGGTCGGCACCAGGGCGACCGGGCCCACCACCAGTCCCAACCGCCACACCCGAGCCCAAGGCACCGGCTGACCCCGACTCCGGACGGCGCCCAAAATCAGGATCGTGGAGAGCGATCCGAAGGGAGCCAAGTTTGGGCCGAGGTCAGCGCCCACGATCGCAGCAAGAGCGAGGATCCCCAGATGGTGTGCGGCCTGTAGGCCCGAGGTGACCAAAAGCGCCGCCGGAAGATTGTTGATGACACTTGAGATGGCCGCTGTGACCAGACCCGTGGATAGTCCCGCCATCCAGGTGGACGCGCTTCCGGTGAACCGCTCGGTGGCCGCGGCCAGCCACGAGGAGTCCCCGAGCCCGGCAGCGAGGACTGAGAATCCCGCGACCAGTGCCAGGATCGACCACCCGATTCCCTGCTGACTTTTCCAGGGCCGATCGGAAGAACGGACCAGCAGCGTCGCCAGTGCCCCCGCGACCAAGGTCGGCGGACCAATTGGCAACCGGACCACCGCGAACCCCACGTCGGTCAGGACCAATAGTCCCGTCAGGGCAGCGATCCATCCGACCGGTGGACGGTGGGCCGACTGAGGCGGAGGACCCCCGAGGTCCACCGCAACGCCTCGAGCCAAACCCCGGCCGTTAACTAGCAGGCAGCCCACCACGGTGATCAGAACCCCCAGCACTGCGGCAGGGGTCACCGTAGTCAGGTAGCTCGACAAGGCTATCTGTGAGCGGTCCAAGATCAGGAGATTGACCGGGTTGCTGATCGGCAGCAGTGCAGAGGCGGCGTTGGCGGTAAACGCCATGGTGAGAACGAACGGAGTCAGAGCAAGCCCCCGGCGCTGGATTCGGTCCAGCACCGCGGGGGCCAGCAGTAACGCTGCCGCGTCATTGGAGAGAAGTGCTGTCCCCGCCACGGTGGCGACCGCCACCGCCGCCAGCATCCGGCGCGGGTCATCCGCAGCCCACTGTTCCATCCGATCGAGCAGCTGGGTCAGCGAGCCGGTCACCCGCAGCGTCCACGCCAGCAAGAGCAGCCCCGCGAAGAACGCCAGAACGTCGAGACTGCTCCCCAGGCCACGGACGGCGGTCGTTGCTGGGATCGCGCCGACCAGGAGCGCCACCACCACCGCGGCGACGGGCCACCAACCCTCGGAGATACGCCACGGCCGGCCGGTTACGGCAGCAGCGGTCAGCAGAAACAGCCCGAGCAGCACGACTTGCGATAGCACGAGAATCGACGTTACCGACAATCGACGTCCGGCGACGCGAGGCTCTCGCCGAAATGCCCGGTCGGAACGCTACTTGGGGAAGGTCAGCGCTGCCGGTAGATCGCCCTGCCCCGAGTTCCGGAGGTAGAAGCGTCGCCAACATTGTCGGAGGAGGCGATCCGCCCACCACGACCACGCTTCAGGGCCAGCCATGCTTCGTACGAGTTGCCCCCCGGTAGCCAGGACGCCCAGGGGCGACGCCCGCCATCTGGTTCAGCGTCAGGGATAGGGAGCGGCCGGGGCTCGCCCTTCTCCAGCAGTCCCTTACTGTCGAGCCGCGCCTGCAGCCTCCAGATCCGCTTGGCGAACCGCCGATCCCATCCCACGGCAGCCGTGCTGAGCGCTTCCTGCGCTAGCTTCAAGGCACCTTGCAGATCGGCTGTGCGGTGCTCCATGTCGACACAGAGCGCCTCCGCCGCCTCGGGATCCCGCCAGCGATCCCAGATCGACTCCCAGGCTGCCCGAGCTTCCGAATCGAGCCCCTGGCGGCGCAACATCCTAGTCCGGCGCAGCGCGGCTGCTCGATCCAGCGGCGGTGGTGCCTCAGACTCGGCACCCTGGTAGAGGGCACCCGCCCGATCCAGGTGGCCCCGTTCCTCCGCGTACCTGCCCAGACTGTACCAGTCGGACGGGTGGGGCCTGGCCAGCTCAAGATGCCCTTCCAAGTGGTGAATCAGCCTGATCAGGGAGAGCAGGTCCAGGAGGTTATGCCGGAGCACCGGCTCCAGCACCGCCGGGTCTCCATCTCTCAAGAAACCCCGATACCGCTCCGGTGCCTCGCTGCCCGGGACGTCGCCCACGCGGGGGCGTCCGAGCAGCTCCTCTTCCGCCCGGCGCAGGCTGCAGCGGCTCAGCCGATGGCGAAAGAGGCGGCGCACCAAGGGCAGGAGATCGAGATGAGGGGTGGCTGGCCACGGCCGCTCCACTCCGGTCATCACGGCTCGGGTTCGCAGTAGAGGAAGGTCGAAACTGGCACCGTTGTAGGTGACCATGAGCCCGGCCCGCTTGACCATCTCAAGGCCGGCCTCGACAAGGGGCGCCTCCTGACCAAGGTCCGGGAGGAGCCACTGCTCCGCCTCCACGGCGTCTTCAGAAACCGCGGCCCACCCGTAGAGGAAGGGCACCGTACCTGTCCCCCGTTGCAGACCGGTCGTCTCGAGGTCGAAGCAGACGACGGGACCGTTCAACCGCTCTCCTACCAGCGGGGTGAGCGACCGAAGGCGGTCGGCGGCGAGCGCCTCTGCCGCAACTCCCAACTCCTCCAACCGCAGGCGCTGTCGGCGCACCCAGATGCCACGCTCCTCATCCCAGCCGAAACCCAGATGAACCAGGGCGGGTCCTGGTTCGCACCTCTCCGATGGCATGACCGCTGATTGCAGAAGAAGGGAACCAGGGCGATCAGAAACCGGTTCTGCGCCCGGGCGGCGACCGCCTCGCAACGCCTCAATCTTCAGCCGCAGTTCGGTCGTCACCAGCCAGACGATTGCAGGAGGGCCAGCGCCGTTGCCTTGGCGTGCGGCTCGACCCCGGCCACCGGACCGACGCAAGCCGGACATCCGGCCTCGCAGTCACAGTCCCGCAGCAGACTCGCCGCTGCCTGGAGCAACTCCGAGTGGAGATCGAAGAGGCGAGCGCTGAGCCCGACTCCGCCCGGGTGGACGTCGTAGATGAAGACAGAGGGAGCGTCATCGCGCCTGGTCGAGCGAGGCCCGGGGACACCGGCAGGCTGCACCGGCGGCCGGTCCCCGGGCAGGTACTCGGTCGACTCCGAGGCGATTGGTTGATCGGCGATCGACCCTAGCGCAGCTCTGACTTGAGCCACCACACCTAGATCCCGGCGGTCGCACATCGCCAGGAAGCACGCCACCTGCCCGAGAACGTGGCCGACCGCCTCCACCCCCACTTCCAAGGTTCCTGTCAAGGAAGGCATCTGGGAGGCGAAGGAGCACCAGTAGGCGGTGGTTTGCAGGTCCCGCTCTGGCACTCGGATCGGTCCTGCGCCCACCGTCTCGTTGGTCAGCAATCGAATCTTCCGGTACATCGCAGCGAGCACACTGACTCGGACCTCGCCGTGGGCCCGCGAGGTGAGGCGGCCCTCGTCGATAACGGGACCGGCCGTGCGCTCGAGCACCTGCAGACCGACCCGCAAGTCGGCATCGGTGTAGTAGTCCACCGAGACCGGATGCACGTAGGCGCGCCGCTCCTCCCAGTCCAATCTCTCCACGTGGTACTGACGCCCCTGATGCATGTAGATGGCGTCGTCGTGGACCAGTAAGGGAGCCGACCATTCGTCGAGCTCCCCCACCACCCGCGACCCCGATCCTGAGTGTCCACCTGAGCTGCCTGAGAAGGGACCCTGTGGACCTTGCGAAGGTGCCTGCGCATCCACTGCCGTGTCCAGGATGACGACATTGCTAGCCGCCGCCGTGCGGAGGTTGATGGCGTCCGCCGGGAAAGCGTCGGAGGCCCAGTGCCAACTGCCTCCAGTGTGGTGCACCAGCCCGTCCTCCTGGAGGATCTCTAGCAATTCTCCGCCATCGCTGGGACCGAACTGCTCGCAGTCCCGCAGGGGAAGCTCGAACACGGCTGCCTGCAGGTGGCCAGCCAGGATGAGGAGGTTGTCCGGATCTACGAAGGCGTGCTCCGGCGACCGATCCAGGAGAAACTCCGGATGCTTGGCCAAGTACTGGTCGAGCGGACCCCCGCCGGTGATCAGCATCTGAAGCGCCGGTTCGTTGCGTCGTCCGGCCCGACCAAGCCGCTGCCAGGTACTGGTGATTGTTCCCGGGTATCCGACCAGGACCGCGGCGTCGAGGCGGCCGATGTCGATGCCCAGCTCCAGAGCGCTGGTAGAGACCACGCAGCGCACCGCTCCGGAACGAAGCCCCGACTCGATCGCCCGCCGTTCGAGCGGCAAGTATCCCCCTCGATACGCCCTGACTTCGTGGTGGCTTACCCCGTGGCTGGTCATCCCCGTCCGCTCCAGATCGCGGCGAAGGAAATGGAGTAGGAGTTCGACCTGTAGCCGGGTCTGCCCGAAGACGATCGTCTGGGACCCCGATCGCACCAGTTTCGGCACCAACGAGCTCGCCTCCCGAGCAGCGCTCCGGCGTATCCCGAGACGAGGTTCGACGATCGGCGGGTTGAGCACCACCACCCGCCTGGTCGGAGCGGGGGCCCCGTTTCGCTCGACACACTCGACCGGGCGGCCGAGCAGGCGCTCGGCCAACTCCCGCGGATTGGCGATGGTCGCGGAGCAACAGATGTACGTCGGCCTGGCTCCGTAGAAGGCGCAGATCCGATCCAAGCGCCGGATCACGTTTGCGACATGGCTGCCGAACACTCCCCGATACGTGTGGAGTTCGTCAAGAACCACGTACCGAAGGCCCTTGAAGAGACGGACCCACTGGGTGTGGTGGGGCAGGATCCCGCTGTGGAGCATGTCCGGATTGGTCAGCACCACCTGGCCCGCCTGGCGCAGTGCGCTCCTGGCGCCGGACGGCGTGTCACCGTCGTAGGTGAAGGTGCGCAGTTCCAACTCGGCGGCGTCGGAGAGACCGCGCAGTTCAGTCAGCTGGTCTTGGGCTAGAGCCTTGGTGGGGTACATCAGAATGGCGGTGGACTCTGGCTCCCTGGCGATGGCGTCGAGGACCGGGATCAGGTAGCAGAGCGATTTGCCAGATGCCGTGGGTGTGACCACCGCCACGCTCTGTCCGGCCATGGCCAGTTCGATGGCTTCCACCTGGTGCGTGTAGAGCGCCCCGATGCCGTAGCGCTGAAGGCCGTCGCGAAGCTGGGGATGAATTCCAGTGGGGACCGGTCCAAACTCCGGCTCTCGCGCCGGTATCAGCCGGTCCAGGACGATCCGCGACCTCAGCTCGGGGTCGTCCAGGATCTCTGACCAGGACCCAGCCGACTGCTCCGGGAGCACGGTTTGACGCACCCTCTGGCTCATCGAACAAACATACCAAACACTTGTTCGTCGCGCAAGGCACCGGGGCGTTAGTCACTAACAGCGCAAGACACCCGAAGTCTCTTATTGCGCCGCGGGCAGCCAGCTGCGAACCCTTCGCTAGTTAGATCGGTCGACACTCCTCAAGGACTCGGCGGGCCGACTCGGCGTCGCCAGGCTGGCTCACCAGGACCCGCACGATCGCGCAGTCAAGCCCTTGGGCCAGCTGGAGAAACTGATGCCTGACTGAACCGGGAGCGCCCCACGCTCCGACGCCGGAGAGGAGCCCGGCACTGGGGGTAAGGCGAGGGGAATCCTGGTCGGCAAGCTCTGCGGCGAACCCCATCCGCGCGAAGTGCTTGCGATAGGCGACCGGTCCCAGAGCGTAGCCCATGATCGCCTGCCCCAGGGCCCGGGCGGCGGCCGCGGGGTCAGGGTCGACAGCGGTTCTGACGTATTCGGCGATCGGCGGGTTGGGACGACCAGCGCCGGACGCAGCTCGCTCCACCTCGGAGCGGGACCGCAGCACCTGGTCCACCGAGCACCAGTTGAGGGAGACTCCGTCAGCGATCTCACCGGCAAGCCGGAGCATCCTGGGGCCGAGCGCAGCAAGGTAGATGGGCAGCTCCCGAGGCAGCAGCCGGCGAAGCTTCTCCACGTACGGACCCATCTCCATCGGCGCGTGGGCCATCCGGCCACTGCCAACTCCCAGTACGAACTGCCCGCCGGTCCCCGACCAGGTCCGGCTCGCGTGTTGGGCGTAGAACTCCGGGGGCTGACCTGAGGCCGGAACCACTGCGATCCCAGTCGGAAGGCCGGAAGCTTGGTGCCAATCCAGGCACCGATCAAACGCGGCGAAGTCGCCCCCGGCAGGTGTCCATGCCGACCGGTATCCGAGCTCAGCCGCCCAGCGGACGCAGTCCAACTCGTCCTCCCGGCTGAGCCCCTGAGCGGGATCGATGCTGAACCCAACTTCCACCCGACCATTGTCGGAGGTGCGACGGGATGCAGTCGACCGCCCGCCAGCACCATCGAGCCGCGCGAAGGAGAATCTTCTAGCCGGGCAGCCTGCGCCCGCTGGGGGCTTGCTCAGATGGTCGGCGCCGGGCCGCCGCATCTCCACCGGTGATGGTCACCAACCCGATGGCGCGGAGTTTGACAAATGGGAGCCGCCGGTGGCGGACCGGGTTCTCCTCGGCGACGGAGCACCTACGATCCGGCGGTGGCCCGCCCTCGGAGATGGAGCACCAGCTGCTCCAGCGCCACCACATACCCGCCCGCCCCGAATCCGGCCACCACTCCGAGGCAGGCGCCGGCGACCAGGTCCACATGTCGGAACTCTTCCCTGGCGGAAGGGTTGGAGAGGTGGACCTCCACCGCCGGTAGGCCAACCGCCAGCAGCGCGTCCCGGATCGCCACACTGGTGTGGGAGTAGCCGCCGGGATTTATGAGGATTCCGTCGGCTGAGTTGCGGGCGCCCTGGACGGCATCCACCAAAGCCCCCTCCGAGTTGGACTGCAACGAGCGCACTGCCACGCCCAGCTGCTCTCCTCTGGTCGCGACCTCGGCATCGATCTCCGCCAGGGTCGTCTGTCCGTAGATCTCCGGCTGGCGGGTACCCAGCAGGTTCAAGTTGGGACCGTGCACCACCAGAACCCTCACCCCAGCACCTCCTGCGGATCGGGCGCAGCGGACCGAGGCAATGCTGCCCCATCTCCGTCTGCCAGCAGCTCCCACAGTGGCTCCAACGCAAGCTCCAGATCGATCTCAGTCACCAGCCGGGCGCCCCCGGCGGCCGGCACCACAAAGGCCGGTTCCCCGCCGCGCCGCTTCTTGTCCAGCAGGAGGGCGGCTCGCACTCTCTCGTGGTCGAGCGCGGGGATGGACTCCAGCAGGTGAAGCTGGCCGAGAGCGAGCTTGAGCTGAGCTGGCAGTTCCTCGGCGGTGAGCTGGAGCTCGACTCCCAGCCGCGCGGCGGCCAACACACCCACGGCCACCGCCCGGCCGTGGGAAACGCGGAAGTCGCTGGCGACCTCCACCCCGTGGGCGTAGGTGTGACCCAGGTTCAGCGACTGGCGCAGCCCGTGATCTTCGGGGTCCGCCGCGACGTAGGCTGCTTTGATTCGAGTTGCCTGCTCGATGAGCCAGCCCAGGTGCGGGGGCAACCCGTCGGCGGACGGTGGCTGTTGCACGAGGGCGTCCAGCAGAAGCGGCGACGCGAGGGTCGCCTTCTTCACCACCTCCGCCAGCCCGTCGCGGGCGACGTTGACGGGAAGGGTATTCAGCAGCTCTGGGTCGCAGACCACGGCCCGGGGATGGTGGAACGCGCCGACCGCGTTCTTGGCACCCGGGCGGTCGATTGCGACCTTGCCCCCAATCGACGCGTCAACCATGGCGAGGATGGTGGTCGGCACGGCGACCCAGGGCACGCCCCTCCCCCAGGTGGCAGCGGCGAAGCCGACGGCATCGAGCCCGGCTCCGCCACCCACGGCCACGATCACGTCACCCCGGTCGACCGCCAGCGACTGCCAGCGGTCCCAGAGGTCGGTAACGGCGGCCATCTCTTTGCAGGACTCGCCTTCTGGGATAGTCATCGAGAAGACCTGCCTGCCGTCCCGCCGGAGCGCAGCCTCGACTCGGGCACCGGCACTCTTCTCGACGGCGCGGTCGGAAACCACCACCAACCGTCCCGCCCGCGGCATTTGGGCGCGAATAAGGTCATCCAGGCGGTCCACGGTCCCTTCCCCGACCGCGACTGCGTACTCACGTTGCGGCCCGTCAACGAGAACCAGGCTCGACCTAGTCGGTTCCTCCGATCGATACCGGGCCGCGATCACGGCCGCCACATCCGCGATGCTGCAGCCGGTGGTGTCGACCACCGGGCCGGCGTCGGCATAGTCCCGTTCGCGCTCTGCCAGAAGCTCGCGGATCCGCGCGCGTGGAGCAGCGGCTAGTAGCGGGCGAGAGAACGCCTCACCCAGCCGCGCCTCGAGCTCCTCGGGCGAGGCGGTGAGAACCAGGGTTACAGCACCCGCGGTGAGGACCCTGAATTCCGGGTGGAGCACCGCTCCCCCACCGGTCGCGATCACCGTTCCCGAGAGTCTGGTGGCTGCCCTCAACATCTCCGCCTCCAACTCCCGGAACCGGGTCTGACCGTGAGTCCGGAAGAGCTCGGTCAGAGACCGGCCTGAGCAGCGCTCCACAGCCTGGTCAAGGTCCACGAAGGGCATCGCGAGGAGCGCCGCCGCCAGGGCACCGGCGGAGGTCTTACCAGTCGCGCTGAACCCGGCCAGCACCAGGTTTGCCCGGCCGCCTCCCAGGTTCGGTGCTGGGAGGAAGAGCTCTTTCACTGCCCGCTACCTGGGATCGGCTCCAGCTCCACCTGGCGGGCGGCGGCCAGCGAGGCGTCGAGTCGGTCACCGCCGAACCGTTCGATGAGCGCCTGGGCGAGGACCCAACCCAGCATGGCCTCCCCCACCACCGCCGCTGCCGGGACCGCGCACACGTCGGACCTCACGTATGGGGGATCGGCGGGCACACCGGTCCGAAGGTCCACTGAGGTGGCCGGGGCTCTGATGGAGGAGAGTGGCTTCATGGCAGCCCGGAGCACGATCGGCTGTCCATTGCTCATCCCACCCTCCAGCCCGCCGGCGAAGTTGGAGCCCCGGACTAGCTTGGACTGAGAACTGAGGATCGCATCCTGACCCTGGCTCCCGGTCAGGGTCGACAGCTCGAACCCCGGCCCGATCTCGACCCCTTTTATCGCCGGGATCGAGCAGATCGCCTGGGCCAGCCGGCCGTCGAGTCGCAGGTCCCAGTGGGTATATGACCCCAGCCCCAAAGGCGCACCCACCGCAAACGCGACGAACACCCCGCCCAGGGTCTGGCGATCGTCCTTCGCTCGATCGATGGCGGCAACCATCTGCTCGGAGATGGCGGGGTCGGGACAGCGCACCGGATCGGGCTCGGCAGCTGCGGCCCGGGCCGCCAGCGACTCGGCCGTAGCGGAGCCCAGGTTAATCGGCAGCACCACCTTCCCGATGCCAACCACGAAACAGCCCAGGGAGATACCGAACTCGCCCAGGAATGGCCGGACCAGAGCGGCGGCGGCAACTCGCGCCGCAGTCTCTCGAGCACTGGCTCGCTCGCGAACCACTCGGAAGTCCGAATGGCCATGTTTGGTCGCTCCCGCCAGGTCAGCGTGGCCGGGTCTGGGGGTGGTGAGCCGCACCGGGTCGGCCGCCTGATTGGCGAAGTCGCGGTTGACAATCCTGATCGCCACCGGCGAGCCTGTCGTGCGGGACTGGGCCACCCCGCTGACGATCTCGGCGTGGTCGCGCTCGATCTTGGTGGACCTCGCCCCCCGCCCGTGGCCTCCACGGCGCCGGTCGAGCTGGAGGTCGATCTCTCGGGAGTCGACCTCGACCCCCGCCGGCATCCCCTCCACGATCACCACCAGCTCCGGCCCGTGCGACTCCCCGGCGGTCAGTAGGCGAAGGGTCACTGAACTACCTCCATGGCCCGCTGGGCGGCCGCCCGCATCACCGGGAGAGGGGCACTGATCCCGGTCCAGGTCTGGAACGCCAGTGCGCCCTGCTCGACCAGCATCTCCACACCTTCAACCAGGCGGCAGCCCTCCGCCTTGGCCCGGCGCTCCAACGGAGTGTTCCGCGGCCAGTAGACAAGGTCGAACACGATCAGGTCGGAGCTGAGCTCCACCTCGTCGGAGACGGGCGAGAACTCGGGGTACCGGGGTCCCCCCAAAGTCGTGGCATTCACTAGGAGCTCAGCCCCGGCGAGGGCGTCCTGCATGGCCGCGTCCCCGTCTCCCCCAAAGGTCACCACTCCTAGGCCCGTTCCCGCCAACTCCTGCACCAGAGCCACACCGGCCCTCAGGTTACGTCCCAAAACCAGTACCTGGGCACCCTCGGCCAGTAGCGCTGCCGCGATCGCCCGGGCCGCCCCCCCGGTACCGACCACCACCACTCGTTGTGGCAGGCGACCCACGCCGCGCCGGAGGGCCGCGAGAAAGCCAGCGCCGTCGGTGGAATCGCCAAATGAAACCGAGCCCTCGAACGTGAGGGTGTTGACCGAGGCGCAGATTTGGGCGGCCGGGCTGAGTTGGTTGGCCAGGCGGGCCGCCTCCCGCTTGTGCGGGCTGGTCACGTTGACGCCGCGGTAACGGTGCGCCAGTTCGGGCCAGGCCCGCTCCAGCCCCCCGTCAGGGACCCTCACCAGCCGGTATTCCCAGTCCAGATCAAGGGCCGCAAACGCCGCAGCGTGAATCGCAGGTGAGAGGCTGTGAGCCACAGGGTCTCCGACCAACCCCACTTCCACCATCAGGCGAGACCGGCCAGGAGCGCTTGGAAACCCGGAAAGGAGTCAGCGATGAACTCCGCACCGACCACCGCGACCGGCGCCTGACTGATCAGCCCCGCCAAGGTGAAGGTCATCGCCAGGCGGTGATCGTCCTGGGCCTGGCACTGGCCTCCTCGGAGCGCGGTCGGACCACGCACCACGAAGCCGTCCTCGAGCTCCTCGGCGTCCGCGCCCAACTCCCGCAGTCCGGAGATGAGACCGGTGATCCGGTCGCTCTCCTTGACCCGCAACTCCGCGGCGCCCCGAACTTCACTCATCCCCTCGGCGGATGTCGCCAGCAGCCCCAGCAGCGGGAGCTCGTCGACCAAGGCGGGCACCTCCTGGGCGTCGATCCGAAATGCCTGCAACGGGGCGAATCGGACTCTGATCGAAGCCACTGGTTCGGGACCCTGCTCGCCTGATGGAGGCTCGAAATCGACCTGCCCTCCCATCCGCCGAAGGACGTCGAAGAATCCGATTCGCGACGGATTGATCGAGATCCGCTCCAGTACCAGGTCCGAATCAGGGACCAGAGCCGCCGCGGTGGCCAGGACTGCCGCCGAGGAGGGATCTCCGGGGACCACCACATGGAGGGGGCCAAGAGGGCCTGGCTCCAGCCGGACCGTCCGTCCAGACGGGGAGTCCCGGACCAGTATCCGGGCTCCCATGGCCGCCAGCAACCGCTCGGTATGGTCCCTGGTGGGCACTGGCTCGCAGACGCTCGTTGGAGAGCTGGCTCGGAGTCCCGCCAGCAGTACGGCCGACTTCACCTGGGCGCTGGCCTGGGGAGGGGTGAACTCGATGCCGGTCAGCCCGCCTCCGCGCAGTTGGATCGGGGGGCGGCCACCCGCCGACGTCAAGACGTGAGCTCCCATGCGCCGGAGCGGCTCCGCCACCCGCTCCATCGGCCGGGCCAGCAGCTGTGGGTGCCCGGTTAGCTGAACGGTGAAGGGTAGTCCTGCCGAAAGTCCGGCGCCAAGACGCATCGTGGTGCCGGACCGGCCGCAATCAAGGGCCTCGGGGAGTACTCGCGGCGGGCAGGCTGGTCCCAGACCGGTGACCTCGAGGGTGTCTTCCTCCACCCGCGCCGTGCAGCCCAGCTCGCGCACGAGCCGGATGGTCGCCCGACAGTCTCCGGCCGGTGAGAAGTCTTCAATCCTCGAAGTGCCGGCGCTGCAGGCCGCCAGGAGCGCGGCGCGATGAGATATCGCCTTGTCAGTGGGCACCTGACAGCGACCCGACAGCGGATGTTGGCGCCGGCGCTGGATCGCCATGCTCAGACCGGCCCCAGCACCAGAGCCCGACCGATTCGACCCTTCCCCAGCGCCGTCGCCAGCGCATTCGGACTGTCGGCCAGCGCAGTTTCCAGGTAGGCCATCTCCTGACGGAACTCCCGCAGGGCCACCTCCAACTGCCTCCGGTTGGCGCTGGCGAAGGCGGCCACCATCTCGGAATCGCTGGCGGCGAGCCTGGTGGTGCTGCGGTATCCCGTGCCGGCCAGAGCCTGGGTCAGCGGAAGTTCGTCGGCGACTGCGGCACCGACCACCGCCAGGGCGCTGGCGACCAGATGCGGCAGGTGACTGGTTCGGGCCACCAGTCGATCGTGCTCCTCTGCCGCAAGGACCAATGGTCGAGCGCCGCAGGAACTGACCAAGGTGGTCGCGAGCGCCAGCGCCTCGTCATCTGTTCGACACGGGCAGAGCGCGAAACTCGCACCGCGAAGAGTCCCGGGAATCGCGGCCGCCGGCCCGGACGCTTCACTTCCCGCCATCGGGTGACCACCGATGGCATGGACGCCCTCGGGCACGAAGTCGGCCATCGCCTCGACCACCACAAGCTTGGCGCTTCCCGCATCCAGCAGCAGCACACCCTGCCCAAGCTCGGGACCGTACGCCTTTAGCCAGGAGAGGATCTCGCCAAGAGGAATCGCCAATACCACTGCGTCCGCCTCAAAGAGTTCCGCCGGGTCGAGCAGAACGCGATCGCCGCCCCCGAGCGAGACCGACTTGGCCGCGATCTCAGGATCCCGGTCGTACAGCCCGATCGCGGTGACGCCGGCACTCGGACCGGCCCCCAGCAGGGCGGCCCCGACCATAGTGCCCACCTGCCCGGCGCCGACGATGGCGACGCGACCGATGTCGGTCATGCGATCTGCCGCCCGACTGCCTCGGCGACCTTGCGGGCCTGCCCCATCAGCTCCCCGAAGGCTTTGGGGTTCAGCGACTGGGCGCCGTCCGAGAGCGCTTCGCTGGGGTGCGGGTGGACCTCGACCAGGAGCCCATCAGCCCCGGCCGCAACTGCAGCCAGCCCGATCGCCGTGACGTACTCGTACCGTCCGGCCGCGTGGCTGGGATCGACCACCACCGGCAGTGACGTCATCCGCTTCAGCACCGGGACTGAGGTGATGTCCAGGCTGAATCTCACCATTGGCTCGAAGCTCCTGATTCCGCGCTCGCAGAGAGCGACTCCCAGGTTGCCGCCAGCGAGGATGTACTCGGCGGCCTGGAGCCACTCCTCCACGGTGGCGGACATACCCCGCTTCAGCAGCACCGGCTTGTCCACCTGCGAGCAGGCCTGCAGCAGCCGGTAGTTCTGCATGTTGCGGGCACCGATCTGGAGCAGGTCGGCGTGACGGGCCACCAGCTCCACGTCCTCGGGCGCCAAGACCTCGGTCACCACCGCCAACCCCAGATCGTCGGCTACCGAGCGCAGCATCTTCAGACCGTCCCCGCCCAATCCCTGGAAGGCGTATGGCGAGGTCCTCGGCTTGAAGGCCCCGCCGCGGAGAACCTTGACGCCCTCGGCGGCCACCGCCTCGGCCGCCGCCTGCAGCTGGCTGCGACTCTCGACCGCGCAGGGGCCTGCCATAACGAGCACCCCCTCCCCTCCCAGCTGGGCCCCCCCGGGCAGCTTGATGACCCGGTCCTCGGGATGGAAGTCGCGGCTGGCGAGGGGGTAGTCGTGCAGGACCCGGACCACCCGCTCCACTCCCTCCAGGAGTCCGAGGACGTCTAGGTCGGCCTCGGTCTCATGCCCGGCGAGTCCGACCACGGTGCGCTCAGTGCCGCGGTTGACCTGAGCGGTCAGGCCGAGGGATTGGATCCGCGCCACCACCGCCCGAACCTGCTCCTGGGTGGCGTGCGCCGCCATCACGATCATGGGTTGTCAGCTCCGGCACGCAGAAGATCGGGCCGCAACACCCTAGCGCCGCGCAGATAGGCGTGGCTGAGCTCGGCCTGGCTCAACTTGGTATTGAGCAGGAGCAGCACCCGCAGACAGTGTGCCACCCGGTGGTCGCCCCCGTTTTCGCGGACCACCAGCAAGGGCACTCCCTGGAAGCCATGCTGTCTCGCGGCCGCCGCTGGATTGATGCCCTGCAGGTCGTCGGTGATGGTGAAGATCACCGCCGCGATGTCCTCGATTGCGGCCCGGTTGTCCTGCAGGATCTGCCCGAGCATCTCCCCCACCACCTCCCCCAGGGCGGCGCCGTCAGCGGGGTCGTCGACGCTGGTCGCGCCGCGGACCCCGCGGCAGGCGGTCACTCCGTTCGATTCCGACTCGGGCCGACGCCCGCCGGGCTTGATTTTGTCCATGGCCAGTCCTCGATCTCCTCTTGACAATTGGGGAGCGGGAGCGGGGCTAGACCAAAAAAGGCGCGGAGCCCGCTCCACGCCTTCCGTTGCTCGCCGCGACCGGTGTACTACCCGGGAGAGCCGCCCACGGAAGGCGTGCCTGCGTTCACGTATCGATACGTAAACGAGCTCATGCCACCGTGGCTCCTGCTGATAGATCCGGTCAGACTCATGTGGCGGCTTATGTTGGGGCCTGGGCCGACGTGTGTCAACCGTCAGCGAACCGAACATCAGACGGGCACGCCCACCAGGGCTAGAAAGCGAGCCATGAGCGCTGGCCCTTCGGGCGTCAGGATGGACTCGGGGTGGAACTGGACTCCGAAGCGTGGCAGCCGACGGTGCTGCAGTCCCATGACCAGCCCCTCCTCCGTCTCCGCGGTGACCACCAGCTCCTCAGGGAGGCTGGAGCGCTCCACCAGCAGGGAGTGATACCGCCCCGCCTGGAGGGGTGACGGCAGCCCCGCGAAGATGCCCTGGCCCTGATGAAGGACGGGGCTGGTCTTGCCGTGGATCGGGAGTGGGGCGCGGACCACCTTGGCCCCCGAGGCGGTCGCCAGCGCCTGGTGTCCCAGGCAGACCCCCAGAACTGGAGTCGCGTCGGGCAGGGCCCGGACCAATTCCACGAAGCACCCCGCGTGCTCCGGGCGGCCGGGCCCCGGAGAGAGGATCACGGCGTCGGGATTCATCTCGACCAACTCGGAGGCGGTGCGATCCGAGCCGACCACCAGGACCTGGTGGTTCATAGCGGCGACCACCTGCACCAGGTTGTAGACGAAAGAGTCCTGGTGATCGACCACCAGGATCACGACGCCACCTGGGGCCCGCCCCCGATGGCAGCCAGGATGGCGGAGGCCTTGGCCTCGGTTTCGGCCAGCTCCTGACCGGGGTTCGAGTCGCTGACGATCCCAGCGCCCGCCTGCACGTGGACCTGACCGCCAGTGACGACCGCGGTTCGGATGGTGATGCAGAACTCCAGGTCGCCGTAGAACGTCAGGTAGCCGCAGGCCCCGGCATAAGGCCCCCTGGCAGTCGGCTCCTCCCTGGCAATGATCTCCATCGCCCGTCGCTTGGGGGCACCGGTCACTGTACCCGCCGGGAACACGGCGGCCAGCGCGTCGAGCGCACTTTGACCCTCGGCCAACTCCCCGGCAACGTTGCTGACAATGTGCATGACGCGGGGGAAACGCTGCACCTTCAGCAGCTGGGTCGGCACCACCGTGCCCGGGGTGCAGACCTTGCCTAGGTCGTTCCGGGCGAGATCCACCAGCATCGCGTGCTCCGCTAACTCCTTGGGATCGGTCAGCAACTCCTGCTCGAGTTGCTGATCCTCCTTCTCGTCCTCGCCGCGGCGACGGGTCCCCGCGATGGGCCGGGTAGTGACGCTGCGGCCCTGCACCTTGACCAGTGGCTCCGGGGAGGAACCGGCCAGCTCGACTCCGGGAACCCGCAGAAAGAACATCGCCGGCGAGGGATTCAGTTGGCGCAACCGCTGATAGATCTCCAGTCCGCTCTCGCGGGCCGGGGCGGAGAGTCGCCGGGAGAGCACCGCCTGATAGATCTCCCCGGCGGCGATGTCCTCCTTGATCCGGGAGACCCCGGACTTGTACATCTCGACAGAGATGTTGGGGGCGACGGCCAGGGTCTGGCGGACGGGTGAAGCAGAGCGCGGCACCTCCCCCACCTCCCGAATCTTGGCGGCCATCTCCTCCAGGGCTTTGGCCCCGACTTCGTAGTCGGTGCCCACTGGGAGGTGGGCGACCAGCACGACCTTGCCTCGGATGTGGTCGAAGACGGCCACCCGATCCAGCACCATGAAGGTGATGGGGGCCACCGGCTGGCGACCACGACCCAGAGGATGGGCGAATCCTTCCAAGAGCGTCGCCGCTTCGTAGCTGAGCAACCCAGCCAGCCCTCCGGTCATGGTGGGCAGGTCGGGAACCCGAGGTGCCAGCAGCTGCTTGGCCAGTTGATTGAGCAAGCTGAGGACATCGCTGCCCGGGTCTCCGTAGGCCCCCTCCGCGACAGGCAGGGGCCGCCGTACCGACTCGACTCGCAGCCCGGAGCGGTCGGCGATCACCAAGGCCGCCGGCTCGCCCCCCACGATCGTGAACCCCACTGAGCGACCGGAAAGGTCCAACTCCTCAAGGAGCATGCCCGGACCGTCGCCGGCGAGGGCCCGAAACACCTCCACCGGGCGCAGCTCTTCCATCGCCAGCTCCGCCCAGATCGGCACCAGGGGGAACTCCGCGGCGGTTGCCTGGGCGGTCTGTCGGTCGGGCACGATTGCCAGTGGGGCCAGCATCACAACTCCCATTCGGAGATAAAGAAAAAGCCCCGGAGGATTCCGGGGCTTGGTGTTCGCTCGTCGGTCAGACGATTAGTCGCAGGCGGACACTTCACCCCCGACGGGCCAGCTCCACCACCAGACAAGCGTGCCTGACTGAACCATAGGCCGCGGATTCTGCGGGAAGGCGGCGCTGGGAGTCAAGCTCACGGTTCCCAGCCGGACCCGGCGCCGGCGGGACGGACCCGCGCGAAAGAGCACCGGCTGTCGGATTGACTCTGGACCCAGCCGTAGTCCAGAATCCCTCTGCAATGACTAGCGGATCCTTCTACAGCTGGCGGTGGTACTGGCCCCCAGAGGGTTCGGCCCCGTCGCGCGCCTAGTCACAGCGACCGCAAGCGACCACCGAGCCCTGGGCAATGCCCGGGGCTTTTTTGATTTCAGGAGCAGAAGACCAGATGCGCCATCCGCGGACCGCGAGTCCGGCCGCCGCGAGCAAGCCTGCCACCCGGGCGACTGGGGAGGCGGCAAGCATCGCGCCCGGCTCCATGGGGTCGGAGACGACCGACGTAATTCGTGGCTCACTTCCCCAGGGTGATACCGGCTGATGGAAGAATTCCCTGAACTCCTGCGCCGGCTGCTGCGCGGCGGGACGCTCTCCGCCGAGGAGAGCGCCGCCACCGTGGGGGCCATCGTCGATGAGGCGATCACCAGCGCCCAGGCGGCGGGGCTGCTGATTGCGCTGGCAGCCCGCGGCGAGACGATCGAGGAGGTGATCGGCGCTGCCATCGCCATGCGCCAGCGGGCGGTGCGCTTGGATCACCAGCTGCCGCTGGTCATCGACATCGTCGGAACCGGCGGGGACGGCACCCGGAGCATCAACATCTCCACCGCGGCCGCCCTGGTGGTGGCCGGAGCCGGTGTACCGGTCGCCAAGCACGGCAACCGAGCCGCCTCCAGCGCCTGCGGTAGCGCCGACGTCCTGGAGGCCCTGGGAGTCCCGCTAGATCGCCAACCAGAGGAGGCGGCGGAGCTGCTCGCGAGGCATCGGATCACCTTCCTATTTGCCCCCCGTTACCACCCGGCGTTCAAGGCGGCGGCCGGGCTGCGACGCGAACTCGGGGTGCGCACGATCTTCAACCTGCTGGGTCCGCTGTGCAACCCGGCCGGGGCGCACCGGCAACTGGTGGGGGTCTTCGGGGAGACGCAGGTCGACCTGGTGGCCGAGGCGATGCGCGGGCTGGGGGCCGCTGAGGGTGCCGTGGTCCACTCCGCCAGCGGTATGGATGAGGTGGCCGGTGACGGACCAACCTGGGTCGCCCAATTCACCAAGGACGGGACCAGACGGTGGGTGCTGCACCCAGAGGAGTACGGAATCCGGGCCTCCCTGGACGAGCTGAGGGGCGGCGACGCCCAGACCAACGCCCGGCTGATCCTCGCCATCCTCCGGGGCGAGAGCTCTCCTCGGGCCGACGTGGTGGCCCTCAACGCAGCCCTCGCTCTGATGGTGGCGGGAGCGGCGGGAGATATCAACGATGGCCTGGTGATGGCGCGGGCCAGCATCGGGTCGGGAGCGGCCCTGGCGGCGCTGGACGCTTTGCGGAGCAGCCCCGAAGCTCTGGCCACCGTCGATGGCTGACGCCCTCACCGAGATCTACCAGGTCCGGAGACGGCATCTGGACGAGGAGATGGCGAGAGAGCCACTCGTCGAGTTGCAGTCACGGGCGCAGTCCAGCACAGAGGCGCGGCGATCGCTGAGCGCGGCGCTCGCCTGTGCCCGCCCGCCCGCCCTGATCGCGGAGATCAAGCGCGCCTCGCCGTCGGCCGGGTTGATCGCCCAGGAATTCGACCCAGCCGAGATCGCCGCCACCTACCAGTCGGCCGGAGCAGACGCCATCAGCGTGCTGACTGAGGAGGACCACTTCCAAGGACACCTCGGCTTTCTGCAGGTGGTCCGCTCCCGAACCACTCTTCCCCTGCTCCGTAAGGACTTTCTGACCACTCCGTATGAGGCAGCCCAGTCCGCCGCCTACGGCGCGGACGCCATCCTGGCGATCGTCGCGGGACTCACCGACGGTCAGCTCACGGGCCTCCTCGGCGCGGCCCGGGAATGGCGCCTCGAGGTGCTGGTCGAGGTCCACTCGGCGGTGGAGCTGGGGCGGGCTGTGGCGCTCGGGGCCAGTCTGCTGGGGATCAACAATCGAGACCTCCGAAGCCTCAGAACCGACCCCGGGGTCACCGAGAAGCTCATCGGAATGGTCCCGCCGGGCATCCAGGTGGTGAGTGAGAGTGGCTTCCAGACCGCACCTCAGATCGAACGGATCTTCCGCCTCGGCGTCCCGTCATTTCTGGTCGGCGAGGCCCTGATGCGAAGTGACGACAAGGCTGGATGGGTGGCCGCGGTAAAGGCGCATGGCCGGGTGGGGGACTGACCGTGGCGAAGGTGATCGAGATCGGCCCCCACGAAATCTGGCCCGCCCCAGGGTGGCCCCGGCTCGGCGCCCGGTCCCCAGATGGCCGGACGCGAGTCAAGATCTGCGGCTGCACAACAGCTGACGAGGTCGAGGCCGCGGTGGCGGCGGGAGCGGACGCGGTGGGCCTCATCTTTGCTCCCAGCCCGCGGCGGATCACGCCAGAGCAAGGGGCTCTGGCGACGGCGGACGTGCCGCCCGATGTCTCTGTGGTCGGGGTGTTCATCGACCCCACGCCCACCGAGCTGGAGCACGCCTTGGCCGTGCTGCCCCGGCTGATGCCCCAGTTCTCCGGCTCGGAAACCCCTCAGCTCTGCCGCCATCTCGGCACCCGCTATCTCAAGGTCTTTGCGGTCTCCGGCGACGGCAAGCAGCGGGCGCAGGAGCTCTCGACTGCCCTGGACCAGTACCCGGATGCGCTCCCAATCTTTGAGACCGCGTCTCGACAACGGGGCGGTTCGGGACACACCTTCGACTGGTCCGTGGTGCGCGCTCTGGTGGAGCGGCGACCTGCCGTCATCAGCGGCGGGCTGAACCCCGGCAACGTCGGCGAGTGTGTTCGCCGGTTGCGGCCTTACGCGGTCGACGTCCGCTCGGGAGTCGAGTCCGCTGCGGTCAAAGACCCAGCAAAACTTGGTGATTTTATCAGTGCGGTGCGGAGAGCTAGTGCAACCACCTGACGCCCGCGGTTACTTCGGAGGCTTCGGCGGCCAGTACGTCCCGGAGGTGCTCTATCAACCAGTGCGCCGCCTGGAGGCTGCGGTCGACGAGGCCTTCGGGGACGCTACGTTCTGGCAGGAATATCACGCGATTTTGCGAACTTACGTGGGCCGACCGTCGCCCCTCTACCACGCCCAGCGCTTCCCGGCGAGCGACGCCACGGTGCTGTTCAAGCGTGAGGATCTCAATCACACTGGGGCTCACAAGGTGAACAACGCCGTGGGCCAGGGCCTATTGGCTCGGCGAATGGGAATGAAGCGGATCATCGCCGAGACGGGCGCCGGGCAGCACGGGGTGGCGACGGCGACCATAGGTGCCAAGCTGGGATTGCCAGTAGAGGTTTACATGGGCGAGCTGGACATCGAGCGTCAGGCCACGAACGTCGCCACCATGCGCTTGCTGGGTGCCACCATTCATCCGGTCACGAGTGGAACCAAAACCCTGAAAGACGCGGTGAATGCGGCGATCCGCGAATGGGCCAGCCGGGCCAGCGACACCTTTTATCTGATCGGCAGCGCGATCGGACCGCATCCCTACCCCTACCTGGTGCGGGAGCTACAGAAGGTGATCGGGGTCGAGGCGCGGCAGCAGTGCCTGGAGCAGTGGGGACGGCTGCCCAGCGACGTCATCGCCTGCGTCGGGGGAGGCAGCAACGCCATCGGGATCTTCTCCGGTTTCGTGGACGACCAGGGCGTTCGGCTGTGGGGTGTCGAGGCCGCCGGTCGCGGTGATGGTCTCGGCGAAAATGCCGCCTCTTTGTCGTTTGGATCGGTCGGGGTCCTGCACGGCTCCAAGTCATACATGCTTCAGGACGACGATGGCCAGGTGGTGGGCACCCATTCGGTCAGCGCCGGCTTGGACTACCCGGGAGTCGGCCCAGAACATGCGCTGCTCAAGGCCAGCGGACGAGCCACATATCTAGGCGTGACCGACGATGAAGCGGTCGCCGCCTTCCACCGCTGCGCTGAGCGGGAGGGCATCGTGCCGGCCTTGGAGAGCTCCCACGCACTGGCTCTGGTGGATCGGGTGGCCGCGCAGAGCGGTGCTCAGGGTCTCCTGATCGTGAACCTCAGCGGACGGGGCGAGAAGGACATCCCGCAGCTCCTGGAGCGGGAGCGGCTGCAGCCCACCGGCCAGCGCTCTGACCATGATTGACGCCCTGGCTCCCAATCGGCTGAGCCAGCGCCTTCGCGACGCCCGAAAACAGAATCGGGCGGCGCTGATCGGATATCTGGTCGCCGGAGATCCCGACCTAGCGACCACCGAGCTGGTGATCGCCGCGGTCGCTGCCGCCGGGCTCGACGTGCTGGAGCTGGGCGTTCCCTATGGCGACCCTTTGGCGGACGGGCCGACCATTGCTGCGGCCGGGCAGCGAGCACTCGCCGCCGGGACGACTCTGGAGTCTACTTTCGGTCTTGTTGAGAGGTTGCATCTGCTGGTTCCGATCATTCTCTTCACCTACTTCAACCCCGTCTTTCACTTCGGGGTGGAAAGGTTCGCCGAACGGGCGGCGGGGGCCGGCGCCACCGGGGTGATCATCCCCGACATCACCCTGGAGGAGATCGACGACGTTCGCGGGTCCCTACGTTCGAGGCGACTTGCCTTCCCGCTCCTGGTCTCCCCCACCACTGCGCCCGCCCGGGCCAGCCAGATCGCGGCCACCAGCGACGGGTTCGTTTATCTGGTCTCGCGTCTGGGGGTCACCGGTGAGGGCACGGGACCGGACCTCAGCTGGCTTCGGGGCCAGGTTGAGCGGATGCGGCTGGTCACCGACAAGCCGCTGGCGGTCGGGTTCGGAATCAGCACTCCCGCCCAGGTGGCGAGTGTCGCCAGCTGGTCGGATGGGGTGATCGTCGGCAGCGGCTTGGTCAGCTCCTACGCCGGCAGCTCCGGGAGGGAAGCCGCCCGGCTCGCCGGAGGCTACGTCGAATCGCTGGTCGCGGCCTTGGCAAGGAGCGACTGAGGGCTCGTCCCGGCCACGGATGGCCGTCACGGAATAGCTCCTACCCGCAGAGCTCGCTTAGTCCGGCAGGACCCCCGTCAGCGACGAGATGCGAAGCAACTCTCGGATGTCAGTCCGCCTGGGAGTCAGCTTGAGCAGCTGCCGATACACGGAGATGGCGTCGGTATCAGCGCCCCTGGCCCGCAGGAGACGGGCGACGAACTCGAGCCAGACCGGGGCCATCACGACGTCCCTGCGCTCGACCGAGAGGGTGCACAGATGCCAGCAGGCCCGGTCGCAGGGCGGGCAGCAGAGCACGGCCGTGGTGAAACAGAGCACCGCCAGCTCGACGTGCTTGGCTTGCTTGACGCCCTCCCCGACCGTGCAGGCGACCCCGGCGGCCTCCTCCCCACCCCTGGTGGTAGCCAGCTGAATCGCCATGGTCGCGGCCCCCTCCAGCTCGCCTGCCTCCAGCAGCGAGTGGATCTGGCTGGTGGGGTCCGCGCCAACTGCCAGCGGCAGTTGCTCGCGGGCGGCGGCCAGCGCGCGCCGGGCATTGCCCTTGGATGAGAGTCCCTCCTGCTGAGTCTTGGCGGTGGCGACGATCTCCTCCACCAGCTGCGGTAGCTGGGCCTCGCGGGCGGTCAACTTCCGCTCGCGCTCAGTGCTGCTGCGGGGTGAACGCCGCACCGTCCAGCCGGACTTGGGCTGAGGGTTGAGGCGACGGACCGGGACTGCCGCCGTTCCGGGGGAAGGCGCGGCGGCGGCGACCGCGGCGGGCACGGGTTGCGCCTCTACCAGCACCTCGGGCTCGGCGACCGGTTCGCGCGCCACCTCGCTCTCCCGGTCGGCCGGATCGAAGCCCCACAGCGGAGCTTCCGCCTCGGTCAAGTCACGGGGAACTGAGAAGGGAGTC
>DATKSR010000064.1:0-5595 GCA_035531555.1 Candidatus Dormiibacterota bacterium | reverse complement strand
TGGTTCGTCCTTATCTCACCCGGGTGACCGTCGCGCCAATCACCAGCACAATCCGGGGCCTTTCGACGGAGGTGCCGGTCGGCTTGGCGAACGGCTTGGATCACAACAGTGTGGTCAGCTGTGACAATATCGTCACCGTGCCCAGCGCGGTACTGGGCAGCCAGATCGGCTCCTTGCTTCCCTCCCAGGAGGCAGAACTGTCCACCGCCATTCACGCTGCGTTCGATCTCGACTGACGCTCACGCCTGATGGTCGGCCGCGGTCGTTGAGCTGACCCCGACCCAGCAAGGCACCCACTACCAACCCCGTACCCCACCGGCTCAAAAACCAGCCATAAGTCCCGCTACCACATTGAGCCTGGATTACTTTTCGTGGGGCACCACACCGGGTTCTAGCGGTTGCCGAGCTGCGACCACAGTCGCCGCCCTCAGTGGCGCAACGGTGAGCTACACCTTCGCGTTGAGCGGAGGATCGAATTGCCGATGATGGCACCGGCGGTGGTGTTCGGCGGCCCCCTCCTGGCTCCGCTCATGTGGAACCAGTCAGGAGATGGCGCTGCGGCCACTCGCACGCCCAATGTGATCTGGGGACTCTTACTGTTGGAACTTGCTACGCGATTGTTGACAGCCACAGACCAGATGGGCTTCGTGCGACGCCGCCCGATCGATTTCCTGGCGTTACCGCTGCCGTTTCTCCGGCCGTTGAGACTGCTACGCCTCGTCCGCTTCCTTCCGCCCGGCGCCGATTCCGTACTCTTCGGCGACTCTGTCGCTCGGGCCAGAGCGGTGCTGCGCCCACCACGCTCTGGGATGGGTGCTGTTCACCACGGGTGTCCTGGTGGCAGCTGCGACGGGAGTTCAAGTCGGAGTGGAGAGCCACGCGCTGGGGTCTAGTATCCACAGCTTCTGACGGGTTGTGGTGGGAGGAGTCAACCATCACCACAGTCGGCTATGGGGATAGGTTTCCGGTAACCCTCCTGGGCCCTGTGGTGGCTGTGGTCCTAGTGGTTGGCCGGCGCGCAACCTTTGGGGCGTCGCCGCTACTGTCGCGTCCTACTTCGTTGGGAGCAAGCCGGAGCCAAAACCGAAGGCGGTCAGTCATCTACGAATTCAGATGGAGCGCATCGCCGCTGTGGTCGGGGCTCTGGCTAAGTTCAACCCGGACAGTAGCGAAGTAAGGGCGCGCGCGGGTCGACTTCGCAGAGCCCGGCGCCGGAAAAGGATTGGCGAAGCGCCCGCGCATTTCTCAACAAGATGTCGCGGGTACCCCGGGGGCTGGAACCGTTCTGGCTACACTCGGTTGGGCCGTGGCGTGGCGCGGTGCGATGCCGGCAGCGGGCAGCGGGCGCTGCCGCTCAGCCGATCCGAGCACCTCTGGCTCGGCTGAGCGGAGCGGACCCTGCAGGGACCGCTAGGATTGGCGTGGCTCACGCCCGATCGAAGGTGAGGAAAACCGAAGCAGGAGCACCACGCTCCGCGCACATTGAGGAGTGCGGATGACGGCCGTGGAACAAAATGTCACCCTACGTCGCGAGCAGGATGGGCAAGACCGGCGCCATCTCTGGGCCTACCTCGACACCGACGGCAATCTGCGCATCGACGGCCAAGACCTTGGGCCCAAGACAGCCCCAGTGAGCGATAGCGGCGGGTACGAATTTTTCCAGATAGTAAGGGCCGTGGATCTGCCTCAACTCTGCGTTCTGCTAGGCGCCGCCCCGACCGCAGACGTTCTTGAGGTCCTGGAACACGAATGGTCAGGCGCCAGATCCTATGATCTGGAGAAACTCCTCCGCGAGAGCGACCTTGAGATCGAGCGGTTTGTGTGGGCGGAGTGAGGCGATGGCTGAAACTAGCTCGACGTCGCGAAGTCGCGCCGGTGACGACGCTGGCCATGTCCAGGCCCCGGACCAGTGGCGTGATCTGGACAGCGACATGGGACCAGACCCAATCCTGGGCGTCCGCTTTACCGAAGCTCTCGGGTTGGCTGTCGAGCTGCACTCTCGGCAGGCTCGCAAGGGTTCGAAGATCCCCTATCTCGGCCACCTTCTTGGAGTGTGTGGGGTGGTTCTCGACGCCGGCGGGTCGGAAGATGAAGCGATCGCCGCAATTCTGCACGATGCGGTCGAGGATCAAGGCGGCGCGCCCACGCGTGATCGCATCCGGGTCCAGTTCGGAGGGCAGGTCGCCGCTATCGTCGACGGTTGCTCCGACACCGACGTCATCCCCAAGCCTCCTTGGCGGCTTCGCAAGGAGGCTTATATCGAGCACCTAAAGAGCGCCCCCGAGGCGGTCCTTCGCGTGTCAGCCGCAGATAAACTCAACAATCTGCGCGCCATCGTCCGGGACTACGAAGACATCGGCGAGGCGCTCTGGGCTAGATTCAACGCGGATGCCGACCAACTCTGGTACTACGGCGCAGCGCTCAGGGTATTCGAAGAGAGACTGTCCGGGCCATTGACCAGAGAGCTGAGGCAGGCGTACAGCGCTCTCCTGAAGTTGGTCGGTGAGCCCCACTCAGGTCGGGCAGGGTAGGTCCTAGCGACCGGAGAGCGCTGGAGAATCTGACCGCAACGGCCCGGAGCTTACGGACGATCCGCCCGGCGTGAAGTTCCCGCCTTTCGTCTCAGTCCTCCTTGCCAGTCAAGGCCCGTCTGGACACCGGTCAGGCCGGCGCACCTCACCATTGCACCTGTCCGGACAGTCCGCCAGCAAGACCTGCCGCACCGGTCGCCGCTGTGGGCCAGAGGCGGTGCGCGCCCAGTTCCGGGTCTTGGATCGTGTGATGGTCCACCTCATTTGGAGCACCTGAGGACCTGCCCCTGTGACGGTGCATCAACCGGCCGCGAGCACGAAGCTAGTTCCAGGAGCGATGAGGACGACCTCGCATCCTAGGCCCGGCACGCGCGGCTGCGGAGCCGGCTGTCCCAGGTGCCACCGCCCGCCGCCGTCCCCGCACACGTGCCCTCGGAGCCGAGGAACTTTGTGGCTCCACCTCCTTCACCAGACGGTCGTGCCGTGGCCGACGGGCGGGATCCGCGAGATGGGGACGGTGGGCGCGCACTACGCGACGATGTGGTGTGGGTAAGACCGTGGCTGTGAAGCGGGGGCGGCATACGTGAACGTTCCGGCCGGACTCCGGCTTTTCCCATTTTGGAGTGGCCACCGGTGAACCGGAGGGGCACAGCGCTCCAGGGTAGATGGCGGATTCCAAGCTGGTCCATGCGCTTCCCACAATGTGCTACGAATCTGCTACACTGCCTGTATGGGACTTGTGGCCTCCCGGGAGCTGCGCAATGACACCGCTGGGCTCCTCCGCCGCGTCGAAGCCGGGGAGGAGGTCATCATCACCGTTCGCGGCCGAGCGGTAGCCGAGCTGGTCCCGGTCCGGCGTGCTCACCACCGCTGGCTCCCGTGGGCCGAGCTCGTCCGGCGGCTACCAATCAGTCAAGCCGATCCTGGTTTGCGGTCCGACCTCGCCCAGCTCGCGGGAGACACCACCGACGACCTAGGGCCTCTCAGCTGACCAGGCCCGCTCGAGCGATCCTCGACACCAGTGTCTTCATCGCCAACGAGTCAGGACGCACGATCGATGCGGAGCGGTTGCCCGACGAATCGGCGATCTCGGTCGTAACGGTGGCTGAGTTGCAGGTTGGGGTGCTGGCGGCGGTCGACTCTGAGACCCGTGCGGCCCGGCTGGCCACCTTGGATCTGGCCAGGGACATCGAGGTGTTACCCGCGGAGGAGCGCGTCGCGTTGGCGTGGGCCCGGCTTCGGGTCCACCTGGCCGAAGTCGGTCGCCGAGCCAATGTGAACGACCTGTGGATCGCAGCCACCGCCGTCGCGCACGGGCTCCCGGTGGTCACTCAGGACATGGACTTCGACCCCCTTGAGGGGGCGCTGGGACTCGTGATAATCCGGCTGTAGCGACTGGACTGAAGGCACCCTGGTCAATTCGACTCGGAGGCGGTGGTCTCTGCCAGCCAGGTGCTCAGAGTGCGACTGTCGCTCTCCAGGTAACTCCTGGGCTGGGGTCTTAACCATGCCGGGCCGTCGACCACGGCCCCCACCCGCTCTGCCTCCTGAGTTGGGGCGGACCGGGAGAGCGAGGGCCAATCGACGACACCACGGCTGCCAGATCGGTCCCCGAGATGGGCGGGTAAGCTCCGGCGTATCCCCCCCGGCGAGGTCAGGGCAAGGTTAGGTCAGCAAGGAGGTCTGCCGGCCGGGGCGTTCTTGTGGGCCCCGTCCGGGTCATCACCGGAGACCGCGCCAGTTGTGCGCCGCGTGAAGATGTCGAAGAAGGTGGGTGTCGTGAGTACGAGCCGACGCAGGGGTGCGTCCACAAGCGACGCCGGGTGCGGCACGAAATCCAGTTACTATTTCGGGACTAATTTGCCTGGAGAGTGAGCAGGTTATAGGAGGAGGCATGAAGGTTCTGTTCATCGCGGGATTCGGACCCATCGCCACCGATATCGACGACTCGCGGCGGCTGTATGGCGACGCGCTCGGCATCACGTTCAGGGTAGAGGAAGGCGACTATCTACACACCGAACAGGTGGACGGAGCGAAGACCTTCGCTGTCTGGCCGCTCGCCCAAGCGGCCGAATCCTGCTTCGGGACGAATCAGTGGCCGACCGACGTGGCGGTCCCCCAGGCCTGGCTCGAGTTCGACGTCGACGACATTGAGGCTGCCACGCGCGAGCTTGAGGAGCGCGGTTTTCGCTTGCTCGTGCAAAACCGGACCGAACCCTGGGGTCAGGTGGTGACGCGCCTCCTCAGCCCGGAGGGACTGCTGGTCGGCGTCACCATCACACCCGGGATGCGTGGCGAGAAGCCACAAGACTAATCGGTTCACTCTGAAACGACCCGGGGTTCATCGAGACCCGCGTTATTGAGTCCTAGCCAAGGCGACTGGAGACGACTGGTACGGAAGGGAGCGACAGCGTATTCACGCCGCCACCTCCTCGTTCGGAGATTCGGAATCAAGGATCTGCCGGACGGCCAGCACGATGCGCTGCCCGCTAGCGGTGATTGCTTTGATCGTCTCAGGACCGCCGTGGAGGGAACCACTGCGGTGGGGCGCGCAAGAGCCGCGAACCAGGGCTCCCTGATGCGGCCGGCTCGGGCTAGCAAGCCCGATGGCTACCTTCCCGACTCGTACCGCATCGCCACTGCCCCCGAGCCGAAATCCAGCCGGCTCACGAGCCTCAAGTCGACATGCTTCGATAGCCCCGCGAACAACGTCGGCCCGTGGCCCGCGAGCCGGGGATGCACCACGAACTCGTACTCATCGATCAATCCCAGCTCCGTCAACGCCAGTGGGAGCTTCACACCTCCCACTAACAGTCCCTTGCCCGACTTCCGCTTGAGTTGCTGAACGGCCTGGCCCAGATCCCCGCGCACGAGTTCCGCGTTCCAATCGACCTGCTCCAGGGTGCTCGACACGACGTACTTCTTTGCCGCGTTGATCGTCTGAGCGAAGGGTTCCAACCAATCCGGTCTCGCTCCCGTCGGCGCCGGCGGCCGCCACTCTGATTCCATCATTTCGTAAGTCGCCCGTCCAAAGAGAAGGGCATCGGCCTGGTTGAGGTTCTCG
>DATKSR010000063.1:0-3432 GCA_035531555.1 Candidatus Dormiibacterota bacterium | reverse complement strand
CCGCTCCACAGGTGCAACCCAAGCGCGGCGTCCACCGGGGGTGCGTCCATGACTCCGGCGGAGATCATCCGCTCAGCTCCGCCCGCCGTCTCCTCGGCCGGCTGAAAGATGACCCGGACCAGGCCGCCGAAATGCTCCTTGTGGTTCTCAAGCAGCTCGGCTGCCGCCAGGGCGATCGCCATGTGGCCGTCGTGGCCGCAGGCGTGCATCACCCCGGGGACCTGAGAGCGGTAAGGGTGATCCTCTCCGCGCTCCTGGATCGGGAGCGCGTCCGTGTCGGCCCGCAGGAGCAGCACCCGGTTCCCGGCTCCACTACCCAAAATATCGACGGTCACCGCCGTCCCGTCCAACAGCAGCTTGGGGTTCAGCCCCAGCGCCGACAGTCGGTCAGCGAGGTAGCGGGACGTTTGCTGCTCGTGGCCAGCTAGCTCGGGGTGGCGATGGAGGTGTCGCCGGTCCGCAACCAGTTGGGGAACCAGGGCGTGAGATTCGGCTCGGAGGTCGTAGCTGGTCAAGCAGTTGCTCTCCTCGGTCGGGGCGGCGCTCCGCCTCCGGAGCGTAGCCAGCGCTGCAGGGTTTGGTCCAGATGGCTGTTGGCGACACAGCTGTTGGCTCCCGCCGCCTTGGCTCTGGGACTCAGCTTCGCCATCTCAGTATGGGGGCCGAAGCAGATCACCCCGGCGCTGGGCTGGTTCAGGGTGGCCTGGCTGAGCCAGGTCAGCCGCTTCTCCTGCTCCCGGTTGAGATCGACCAGCAGCAGGTCGAAGACCTCGACCGGCTCCTGCCCCGTGATCATCTCCAGTTTTACCCCGTGTCCTCCCAGCCCCGTCTCGACTCGGGAGCGGACCAGCAGGTCCTGGCTTAGCAGCCCCACGCGGAGGGCAGCGCTTTCGTCAGAGGAGCTCAACGGTATCCCCCTCTCTGATCCTTCCGGGAACCTTCACCCGGCAGTAGACCCCCAACAGCTCGTCGTGAGCCTGGACTAGGTGCCGGAGGAGCTGCGGCCAGTTCGCCCAGCTGTCCGGGTCCCTAGTGGTGATCGAGCAGCGAGGGCAGCCGCGGATCACCTCGAGAACGGCGGCGCCACACCGGAGCTCTCGACCCGCCAGCTGCGGTTCCTGATGGGCCGCGATCCCCGCCCCTTGGAGATAGAGGTTGGCCCGAAATCTTCTCGGATCGACGCCGCTGCCCAGCTCCCGGGACAGGGATTCGATGGTGGCCAGGTGGACCAGCAGGATCGGCGAGTCGTCAAAGGCGCCCTCCGGCATGGGCCGCAGCTCCAGCTCCCGGCGGCAGACGCGACTGAGACTGGTGCGAACCGCCTCGCGGTCCCAGGGGCTGAGCTCCAACTCCGGCCCCGTCACCTGGGCGGAGCCGGAGTTGAGAATGGCCCGAAACCGCAGCAGTCCGGCCACGTCGCGAGCGCTGAGCCACTTCTCCTTGGGGTGGGGGGCCAGCTCGTAGACCGCCAACCGGCGATCCCCCGTGATCCCCCCATCGCCCACCTCCGCCGCCCCGATGCGTTCGCCGGCCATCGACTTGACTGGATAGCGCCAGAGCTGAGCCACCTCCATCTGGCTAAGGCTACCGAGGTGGAGGGGCGCTCTGGCCCGAGCTACAATCGCGAGATGAGTCCTCGAGTTCTCGCTACCCGCGATGCCATCGAGGAGATCAGGGCCTGGCAGGAACGTGACGCGAAGCCGGACACCGTGTTCCGAATCGATGTCCGTCTGGGCGGCTGCCGCGGATTCAAGCTCTTCTTCGATCTGGAGGAGGCCGCCCAGGGTGACGACGTCCTGACCATGTTTGATGGGGTCAAGGTGGTCGTCCAAGAGGACGGCCTGCCGCTGATCGATGGCTCGGTGCTCGACTTCGAGGACAGCTACCGCGGCCGGGGCTTCCGACTCGCCAACCCCAACGCCCGCAACGCCTGCGGCTGTGGCACCTCGTTTATGGCCGACTACCCGGGTGGCGCCTCGAGCAGCCTGGACGGGGGAGAGGACCAGATCGTGGCCGGGGCTGGCTTCACCGACTGACCGGGACTAACCGCTAAGGGGTCTCTCCCCGCTCCGGCAGGTGCCGCGAGACTGTCCGCCACGCCCGAAGCAGCCGCGCCCGACTCTCCTGGCCCGGCCGCGGGGCGTAGAGAATCCCGAGGATCACGCCCAGCATCAGTCCGCGGCGGACGCCTCGGACGTAACGCCTGGTGGGCGTGAGGATCTCTTCGTCCACGGCGTCCGTGAAGGCGCGGATCCGCTCCTGAGGGGTGCGCTCGTCGACTGCCATCAGTTCTGGCGATCGATCCCGGGAATGGCGGGCGGAATCGGCTTCTCGCTGCGTCCGGCCAGTTCCACGAATCGCTCGGTAGCTCCCTGCGCGACCGGCTGAACGGCGCGGGCGACGCCCCCGGCTGCCTGGCCGGCCTTGTCCAAAGCTGGCTGAGCGATCTGCCAGCCTTGTTGGACCTTCTCACCCACTCGCTGCGAGCGTTCGCGGGTGCTGGTCAAAGTGCGCACCAAGCGCTGGCGGGTTTCACTGCCTGCTCGAGGTGCGGTTAGGACCCCGATCGCGATCCCAAGCGCCAATCCGTGGCTGAGTCCTTTGGCATATCCCACTACATGCTCCTCCCTGAGCGGCGGCCGTCTCCGCTATCAAAGCACGAAGACTGGAGATCTGAGCGCATCCTGATCGCGCTAGCCAGACGAACCCCCGGGCGGGCGACTGGTCCGGTCAGGGAATCGGGCGGCGCCGGTCGTCGGTCTCGACCACCCCTGTTCCGTGGGTGCAGACCCGGTCAGCCCAACCCAGATAGTTCTGGACGATGCGGACCGCCGAAGGGACCATGGACCTCCGACGGGCCTCGGCCGTATCGGCGTGCACCGACAGTGCCTCGTGCACCGCCACCACATGACGATTGAACTCGTCGTGGGCGATGCGCGCTTCGCTGAGGGGGGTCCAGAGCTCTTGAGGAAAACCCAGCGCGCGCATCGCGCGCTGGGCATCTCTCACATCAAAGAGGCAGGTCTTCCGCCGCCCATCGTGCAGGAACCCGCACTGCCAGGGATCGTAAAGCGAGTTACGAGCGGCAGGGAGATCCGGATGAAGTCGGCGGAAAGGGCGCTGGACCGGCGGCTTGCCGACGGCCTGCGCAACCATCAGGCGGCGCGGACGCGCCCCGCCCGTGGACCCCTGGTGCTGGCCTCGATCTCGAACTCCACTTGTGAACCTCTCGTCAGAGACTCGAAGGCTCCGCCTTCAACGCTGGAACGGTGGAAGAAGTACTCCACTCCGTCCTCGGCGGCCAAGAATCCGAATCCACGCTCGTTGATCGACTTGATTGTTCCGATCGGCATCTGCAATCTCCCGTGCCGCAGCGCGGCCCTCCTCGCGAGCCTTATCGATCGGCCGGCTCGCGAGGCTAGCGGCGGCGAA
>DATKSR010000062.1:0-2503 GCA_035531555.1 Candidatus Dormiibacterota bacterium | reverse complement strand
CTATCCCCGGCGCTCTCAGTCGCTTGGCTGGCGACACCGCTGCCTAGACTTCCTGGGAGATGCCCCGGTTTGCCACCTCGCCCGTCGACTACGCCAAGAGCCAGGCAGTGTTATTTCTCCCCCACCTTCCCCCCGCGGCCGCCGGCGTCCTGGTTGCCTCCCTGCTCGACAGCGAACGTCTCGCTGAGCGTGAGCAGATTGCCGCCGCCCTGCTCGAGGTGCTCAACGACAGTTTCGGGTTACCCCCTGTCCGGCTCGTCCTCGCCGACCGTCCCCAGACCCATGCCACTGATGGGTCGGGTCGCTTGTCCCAGAAGACCTACGGCTACTACCGCTGTCGGATTGCCCGGCCCGGAGCCGCGCCCGAGCGCTGCGCGATCAGGATCTACCACCGCACCGCCATCCGCCAGCAGGTCCTCGCCTCGGGTGCCTTCGTCAATACCCTGCTGCACGAGTGGACCCATCACTTCGACTTCAGCGGGCTGGGCTTAGGCCGCTCGCCCCATACCGCCGGATTCTTCGCCCGTCTGCGCTGGCTGGCCGGGTCGGTGGGCGCTGCCCGGGTGCTGCCGCCGGAGGCTCGACTCTTGAAGGGCGAGCGTCGCGGTAGCATCTGAGCGACATTCCCAGCAGGAGGACTCGATGACCCAGCCTCGATCTCATGCCCGCGGGTACTTCACGTTTATCGGCATAGCGGTGGTGGCGTGCGCCCTCCTCCTGTCGGCGTGCGGTACCGGGCCCATACCGGGCCAGCCGACTTCCCAGTCGTCAGCGGCCAGTAGCGGGTCGAGCAGTACCAGCTCCTGCACGGCGGCCACCGCTCAGTCGACCGTCACCATTGACGCCACCAACAGCCTGAAGTTCACCCCCGCCACTGCTTGCCTTAAGGTTGGCGGCACCGTGACCTGGAAGAACGTGGGTGACATCGCCCACTCCGTCACCGATGACGCCACCGACGCCGCAGTGGCTAGCGATGCCGAGGTGCCGTCCGGGGCCAAATCCTGGAACCACGATCCGCTGGCTCCAGGATCGAGCTGGTCGCTCAAGCTCACCGTGGCTGGAACCTATAAGTACTTCTGCATCCCGCATGAGACCCTAGGCATGGTGGGATCTATAACCGTCGTCAGCTGACTCAGGGACCGGACCGTATCGGCCCAGGAAGGAGTTGAGTTTGCAGTTCGCAGCTCGGATGAGCCGACTGGGCACAGAGAGCGCCTTCGAGGTCCTCGCTAAGGCCCGGCGGCTGGAGTCCGAAGGTCGCTCCGTCATCCATCTGGAGATCGGGGAGCCGGACTTCAGCACCCCGGAGAACATCATCGAGGCGGCCCACCGAGCCATGCTGGCAGGAGCTACTCACTACACCCCGGCGGCCGGTCTGCCTCAGGTACGCGAAGCCGTCGCCCGGGCGGTGGCGGAGCGCGGAGGGGTCGAGGTCCGACCTAGCCAGGTTGTGGTGGTTCCCGGAACCAAGAACATCCTCCACTTCGCCTTGCTGGCTCTTATCGAGCCAGGCGATGAAGTCATCCTCCCCGATCCCGGCTATCCCGTCTATCGCTCCCTGGTGGACTTCGTGGGAGCGGCCGCCCGGCCGGTCGCCATCCACGAGGACTCGGACTTCCGGATGGACCTCGACGAGGTGGAGCGGACGATCACCGCTAAGACCCGGATGATCATCATCAACTCACCCCAGAACCCCACCGGCGGGGTGCTCACCGAGGGCGATCTGGACCGTTTGGCGGAGATGGCTATTCGCCACGACCTCTGGGTGGTCAGCGACGAGATCTACAGCGAGATCTGCTTCCAGGAACTGCCCCGGCCGGTCTGGTCGCGACCAGGCCTGGCCGAACGCACCGTGGTCATGGATGGCCTCTCCAAGACCTACGCCATGTGTGGCTGGCGGCTGGGCTACGGGATCATGCCCGAAGCCCTCGCCGAGCGCATGACCACCCTCCTCATCAACACCAGCGCCTGCGCTGCCGCCTTCACCCAGCTGGCGGCGGTCGAGGCCCTGGAGTCACCCCAATCGCGAGTCGCCGTCGCTGCCATGGTGGCTGCGTTTCGGGCCCGCCGGGACATGTTGGTGGCCGGCCTCAACCAGATCCCCGGGTTTCACTGTCATCTGCCGGCGGCCTCCTTCTACGCCTTCCCCAACGTCACCGAAACCGGGATCCCCAGCCGAGAGCTGGCCACCAGACTTCTCGATGAGGCGGGCGTGGCGGCCGTGGCGGGCGAGGCATTTGGCAGGAACGGGCAGAGCCACCTGCGTTTTGCCTACACCGTTTCGGAGGAACAGATCAGCCAGGCACTGGAACGGATCGCTGCCTTCATGAGGACCGCTGCCCCGGCTCCGGTCGGCCTACGCTAGCGGTGATGGCAGACCGCCGAGGCTCCAGCAACCCGGTGATTTTGGTGCCCACCCAAGCCGGGGCGAGGGCCACGGCTGGCGGCGGGGTCCAGGGGATTCAGGCGCTCAATCGTGCCTACGTAACGGCGCTGCAGTCGG
>DATKSR010000061.1:0-13454 GCA_035531555.1 Candidatus Dormiibacterota bacterium | reverse complement strand
GTGATCGGCAGTTTCCCCTACCGCTATCCCCCACAGGGTTGCGAAGCTAGACTCGGCGACCAGGCTCGCCAAGGATGCGGCTGGTTGGCCATAGCCGATCGATGCCAACAGGACGCTCGCGTCATACGCCTTCTTTGCTCTCCCGTACTCCTCGAAGACTGCCAGAGGCATGACCGGAGCTTCAGGGGATGGAGGTCCGCTCAAATGGGCTCTTAGTGGAAGGTGGCGCATCGTGAGCTCGTTGGCCACGGCCGATAACCGCTGGCAGGCCGCCACCTTACGGTGGGTGTCATTCTGTTCGGCTGGGCTGCCCCAACCGACTACCACGTCTGCATCCGCAAGGCCATCTGGGGCTAAGAGGCTTCGCGGACCACTTGCACTGAACTCCTCACAGTGCCGCGCAGCCCTTGCATGTCCACCACGACGTGCCATCTGTCGGCGGTCGGAACCACTAGCCTGACGGGAGACTTGCGGGCCAGCCCTCCAAAGTACCGGTGCTGGTCCCCTCGGCGATACCGCTCGAAGTTGCTGCTGTCCAAGAGCCGGACGTTGGCGGCGCTCCCCGAAAGATTGACTACGACTACATCGCCTGCGCGACGAGTGCCAAGATCGGTATCGATGAACTGGGCCATTGGGAACGCTCCAAGATCGTGTTAACTTCCCGGCCTCTGCACCGGGTGCCGATTGACCCCCTCTCCCCCAAGATCGCATTCTACGAACAGGTGTTTGTTATGTCAACCTTACCGGCAACCCGCTTGGAACTGCTTCGTACGAATTCAGATCGCCCTTCACCCAGGCCGGTCCTGTGTTTGCCTCGATACTCCCTTTGACGGCGGCTAGAAAAAGAGGCCCCACGTTCCGGAGACACCCGGCTCAGCTAGCAGCGATTGGCGGCTCACGGTAGGAAACAACACCCTTCGTTCTGGCGTCCTCCTTAAGGCGCCGTCCCGCGAGCCACGCACGCCCCAAGTGTGCTGCCCGCGCCGCCCCTCACCCGCCGCAACTCCCTATATGGGGGGGCTGGTGAGCTTGGGAAGGAGACCAAGTCAGCCGCCACCAAAGTCTGAACCCGATCCGAGAGCGGGCCGGATCAGCTCGATCAGTCCCGGATGGCGGGCTTCTCGCTTTTGCGCCGGTGTCTGCACTCCCGGTGGTCTGCTGGCGGGCATCGTCCTGCTACCGGCAGCCGTCCAGCTTGCGGTCGGTCGCGCCTCCAGTTCCTGCGGATGGGGATCTCTGCCCGGAGGAGTGACGCAGAGCCGCTTCTGTCGGCTCCGGCAGGGACGCATCCAGCGACCAGATGAGCTCCACAGCTTGGTCCTTCGGGGGCCCGAACGCTCAAAGCGGTTTGCTAGAATCGGTTACCGATTCCGCGAGGCAGCTCGGTTCGCGTTAGGGGTACCGCCATCCTAGGTAAGCACCGTGGAAGAGATCGGATCGGTCGCCTATTCAAGACGCCTCTTTCGGAGCCAGTCTCCCCGAATCCCGCCGGCACCTGGTATCCCACCGCGATAGTGGATGACGCTCGGAATCCGACGTCGCCCCCAGCCAGTCGGCTGCACATCCCGTTTACGGCGAAGGCCGGCTCAGGGAAACCGGGGCGATAGCTAGCTGAGGCCTCCGCTGCGCGGCTAGCCGGGAGGAGGCCCGATTGGAACGCGGTCTTCGGGGTCTTCTGGCAGGAAGTCGAGCATGGCGATGGCTCGAACCGCACGAGTTGGCCGCTCCCCATATAATCTGACTGGCGAGGCCAGCCGCCCAAGTTCGTGATCCAGCTCGGCTCTCGAACTCTTGGAGGTGCCTCTGCTTGAGTGTGACGGGTCCAGCAGGTCTTGACAGCCCCACAATTTTCGAGGTCGCTGCCGCGGCCGGAGTCTCCATCACCACCGTCTCCCATGTCTTCTCCGGGAAGCGCCCGGTCAGTGAGGACACGCGGCAGCGGGTTATCGAGGTCTCGAAGCGCCTCTCCTATCAGCCGCACCGCAACGCCCAAGCGCTGGCGACCGGCAAAACGATGGCCCTTGCGATCCAGCTGCCGATGTTGGGCACCGAGATTGTTTTCAATCCCTATTTCAATCTTCTTCTACCAGCTATCTCTCAAGCGGCGGTCGCGCTCGGATATACGTTCATCCTCGTGCCACCGCGGCCCTCGGAGGCCGCCTTCATCGAGCCAGTCGTTCGGCGCCGGGGTGCCGATGCCGCGATTCTCATCGACCCTGTCCCGAACGACGCCTTCGCTCGGGCGCTCCTACTCCACGGCGTTCCCTTGGTCTCTCTCGGGCGGTTGCCCGATGCACCTGATCGGCCTCGGGTAGACCAAGACTTCCCCGCCGCTATGTCTCGCGTACTCCGGCACCTTCGAGATCAGGGCTACCGGCGTCCGGCTCTTCTCACAATTCCGGATCCCCTTTCGACGATCCAAGACATTCGGACGGCATTCGAACTGGCCGCTCCCACGGCGGTAGTAGCTGTCGCGCAGGACTTCTCGGACGGCGCAGCCACCGTGGTAGCGGAGCGACTGCTGACTGAGGACCTGGGCGTGGATGCCATCGTCTGCCTCACGGAACGCCAGGCGATCGGAGTTTACCGAGCAGCAGAGCTGACGGGGCGGGAGATCCCGGGCGAACTGGGGGTAGTTAGCTTGGGCGATAGCTCGGTCGGTCAGCGGATGGACCCCTCGCTGACCAGTCTTCGAGTCTTCCCCGAACGTGCCGGAGAGGCACTCGTCACTCGTGCCCACGAGATCATCTCTGGTCAGGAAGTTCCGGAGGTCACCCTTGTGCCCACCCGCCTCTTGGTCCGCGATTCCACCCGTCGGGCAGGTTCACACAATGCGGCGAAGGCTGTCTGACCGGCTCCCGCCCTCGCCCCTCTTGCGTAGCCACCGGGACCGGTGATAGTCTCCCCCAAAGCCCTTTGTGCGGGTGCTCGAGAGGAGGGAGTCATGGCCGATACAAGCGGACCCACCGACGGTGGTGGCGGGCAGGAGGAGGCCGGACTCTACACCCGGCAATCCTCAGGCTTGGTCAGGGACATCTCTGCGAGTTCGAATATCGGGCTGAACATCGCGTTCGTGTCCATACCGCTGGCGGCCCTAGTTGCTACTGAGGCGCCCTTTGCCTTCCCTGGGGCCAGTCCATTTTGGGTAACGGTGATCTGCGCGGCGATCTGCATCTTTCCGGTACTGCTCTACAGTCTCTTCACCGCGGTGATGCCGAGGTCGGGCGGTGACTACGTCTTTGTGAGCAGGACCCTGCATCCCTGGGTGGGATTTGCCGCGAACTTCAACATCGTGGCGTGGTACGTGCTGGTGATCGCCTACTTCGCCTACCTACTCGCGCCCCTTGGGGTATCTTCGGCCTTTTCGACTCTCGGTTCCTTGACCAAGAATGCGACCCTCACCCAGTGGGCTACGGACGCCGCCACCAACAAGGGAATCGAGTTTGGCTTAGGCGCTGCCGTGCTGATTTTGGTCGGATTCATGATGACGCTGCGCCTGCGGCGCATGCTCAGGGTTCAGGGCGCTCTATTCGCCTTCTCGCTCCTGAGCGTCGTGATCGCAGGTGTACTTCTGCTGACAACTGGCAGGGCGGAGTTTGCGCACGACATCACCCGGTTTGGTGGGAACTACGCCAAGATCCTTTCGGACGCGCACAAAGCTGGATACACTGGGGGGGGCACGTTTAGCCTCGGCGAGACCTTGCTGGCGCTGCCGCTAGCTTTCGCCTCCTTTGGTTATGCGGTCGTCACGGCGTACGCTGGTGGCGAAGTTCGCTCGCCCAAGTCATCGGGTCGAAATGCGATGGTTTACGCCCTCGTGATCTCGGGGGTGGTGGTGGCAATCCTTCTGGGCTTGGCGGATCGAACTTTTGGAGTCAACTTCCTAGGGTCCGCCACCTACCTCTCGAATACCGCCGCCAAGACGTATCCGTTCGCCGCGCCCTCATTCTTCTTCTACTTCGTTGGAATGCTGACGACCTCGACGCCGCTACTTGTGGTCATGAGCTTGTCCTTCATCGCTGCCTTCGTAGTAGCCCTGCCGGTGACCTTTTTGATCGCAACTCGGTCGATCTTCGCCTGGTCGTTCGACCGCATACTGCCTGACCGCCTGAGTGATGTCAGCGAGCGTACGCATTCTCCTCTGGTGGCGAATTTTGTGGTCTTGGGAGCAGCGTTGATCTTCCTCACGATCATCGTGTTCGTGGGCGGCGGCTTCCTGCAGCTGTTGTACACTGCCGGATTGGCCGAGATACTGACATTCTTCGTAGTAGCGATAGCTGGGATTATCTTTCCCTTTCGCCGCCGCGCACTATATGAGAGCTCGCCGATCAACTTCCGCTGGCTCGGTCTGCCGGCTATCAGCGTGACCGGAGTCCTGTCCCTGATCATTTATATCTTCTTCTTCGTGTCGCTAGCTACCCAGAGTGCTTTAGGGGCTAACGCGACGGTCGGCATCATCGCGACGGTGGTGATCGCTGCGATCGGCATCGTGATCTTTCCCATCTCCTACGCCCTCAACCGCCGGAGGGGAGTTGACCTCTCCCTGGCGTTCCGTGAGCTTCCTCCTGAGTAGGCGTGTCACCCTTCGGAATTAAGCGAGGCGACACTGATCGGACGCGAATATTCTTCGCTACAGACGTTCACGGATCGGAGCGTTGCTTTCGTAAGTGGGTAAACGCCGCGGCAGTCTATGAGGCCGACGCGCTCATCCTCGGCGGTGACGTCACAGGGAAGTCCCTAATTCCGATAGTGGAGAGCCAGGGGGGCTGGGACTGTCAGGTGCACGGTCGGAGGTATCACGCCGATGACGAGGGCGCTTTGGAAGGGATTCGATCGAAGATTCGCGCTATAGGCCAGTACGACGTCGTATTGAGCCCTGCCGACCGGCCCCTTCTCGAGGAACCCGCGGAGCTGGATAGCTATTTCGCCAAGGCGATGAGAGACCGATTAGTAAGCTGGGTCCGCTTAGCTCGCGAGAGGCTGGGGTCCGGACGCGTGCAGGTGTACATGATGCTGGGGAATGACGACGACCCAGCATTGGCCGACGTGCTCCGGGAGGCCGATGCTGTCACCTACGCTGAGGACGCGGTCGTTTCACTTCCCGGAGGATACGAGCTGGTGTCGGTCGGGTATTCGACGCCAACTCCGTGGAACACTCGAAGAGAGCTGTCGGAGGAGAAGCTGGCGGCTGTGATCGACGCCCAGGCGCAGAAGCTCTCTGACCAGTCCCGAGCGATCTTCAACTTCCATTGTCCGCCGGTGGGCACCCATCTCGACCTGGCACCGAAGCTTGACGAGACGCTCCGTCCGGTAGTTGACATCAACGGCCAGGTCATGATCCCGGTCGGCTCACGATCCGTCCGCGCGGCAATCGAAACGGTCCAGCCCCTTCTAGGGCTCCACGGACACATTCACGAGTCGGCAGGGGTGGAGCGCATCGGCCGGACCGTATGCATCAACCCGGGGTCAGACTATCACCAGGGCGTTCTGCGCGGCGCCATTGTCGACTTACACCGGGACAAAGGTGTCCGTACATGGCAGCTAATCCAGGGCTAGCGAGTGGCAGAAATTCTCTGGTTTAACCCGGTTGGCGTGGCTGATTTTGATCAGGAGGCCGCGGAAGTAATCAATCGCGTCTGCTCGCCTCAGCATACCGCTCGCATCCGCCACCTTGACGCGGGCCCGCCGCACCTGGAGTACCACCTCTACGAGCATCAAGCGCTGACACCCATGCTGAAGCTGATGCGGGAGGCAGAGCGGGACGGCTGCGGCGCCGGAATCATCGGGTGCTTCTACGACGGGGGGCTTCGTGAACTGCGCGAAGGACTCCGCATGCCGGTCGTGGGGATGGGAGAGGCCGCTGTGCTCCTGGCCACGACTCTCGGGCATCGCTTCTCCATCATCGTCGGGCGAAGAAAGTGGATTCCGAAGATGCACGATAACGTGACCCAGTACGGCCTCGGCAATCGGCTGGCTTCGTTCCGCTCGGTCGAGATGAGCATTCCCGCCATGACAAGAAACCCGCGCGAGTTCGAACGGCGCGTTCTCGAGTCCAGCCTGCTGGCCATCGAAGAGGACGGGGCTGAAGTTGTGGTGCTGTCCGAGTTGGTGCCTCCCCAATTGGCTGCGCGAGCAGGTAGGGAACTCTCGGTTCCGCTGCTCGACCCGGGTGTTGCCTGCTGGAAGTGGGCGGAAATGGCAGCTGATCTGTACCAGGGGATCGGGATCAGCCACGCTCGGGCGTTCGGGTACGAGCCGCCCCCACCCGGTGAGTATCCAGTATGACGAGAGAAATCCTCGAGGAGGCCGTGGCTCTCGCTGATGCGATGGAGGAGCGGGGGGTAGTTTTCCGCCTCCTCGGGGGTGCGGCGATCTTCCTCCACTGTCCAAACGCCATCAGTGACGGTCCTTACCGGGCCCTGGGCGACCTGGATGGGATCACCAATACGGCGCACGCAACCGCGCTCAAGGACGCGCTCACCGCACGAGACTACCGGCCCGATGTTCGATTCAACGCTCTCCACGGGGACCGGCGGCAGATATTCCATGGCCCCAGCGGAAAACTCGATATTTTCGTGGACCACTTCGACATGTGTCACAGGATTCCGCTGAGCCGGCGACTTGGCTTAGAAGCACGCACTATACCAGTGACAGACCTACTGCTCACCAAGCTGCAGATTGTTGAGCTAAATGCCAAGGATGTCCAGGACATCGGTGCCATTGTGCGTGAGCACCTACTTGGTACCGGCCCAGGAGATCACCTCGATACGGCGTATTTCGGTAGCGTGCTGGGACAGGATTGGGGTCTCTGGCGCACATCGACTGGGAGCCTTGCCAAGGTTGCCCTGTTGGAGCCGGACCTAGGAGACACCTGTCGCGCCCTCATCCACGTGTCCGACGACGCGCCGAAGTCTCGTTCATTTAAACTGCGCGCTCGCATCGGAGACCGCGTTCGCTGGTACGAGATACCCGACGAAGTTCACTAATTGATTGCGACGAGGGAGTCATGATTCAAATAAAGAGCCACGTCGATGTCGACGACCTTCTTCGCGGCGCAGATTTCATGAGCGCGTCTGGAGGCGGAGATCCCCGCGTCGAGCGGCAGCAACTCTATACTGACGTTGATTCCGGAGTGGAGATCAGCTGCCTCCCGTTGGATCAGTTCGCAGATGATGACGTCCTTGTCTGCTGCTGCTATTCGGGATCTATCGCTCCGGGGAGCTTCGATGATCCAGAACAGCGAGCCCAGGAGCTGGGCGGCGGTCAGGTCTTCGACTTGCCGTTCATTCAGGCCACGCAGTTGCTCGAGAGGCAGACAGGCAAGGTAGCCGCCGGACTAATCTCTATCGAGATTGGCGGTATCAATACAGCCGCCATTACGAGCGCAGCGGCCAGGATGGGCAAGCCGCTGGCTGATGCTGATTATTCTGGCCGAGCCATTCCGGAGCTCCATGCCTCTGCGCTTAGCGTCTTCGATGCTAACGTCTGGCCGTTCGCATGCGTCGATCGCTTCGGGAACCAGATCGTCATCCTCGAGTCCACCTCCCGGAATTGGACCGAGCGGATTAGCAAGTACCTGGCCCTATCGTCTCTGGGCATGATTGGGTGTGCGTTCGCGGCCCTGCCGGTGAGGGAGATTAGGCCAATGGCGGTTCCCGGAACTATCACCGAATCCTACCGGCTGGGGCGGGCTATCCGTCTGGCGCGGGAAGCCGGCGAGGATCCGGTCGCCGCGGCCGCAACAGCCCTCGACGGATGGTTGCTGTTCGAGGGCCGAGTCGTCAAGCGGGAGTGGGCCAATACCGGTTACCTGGACGGAACCCATGAACTTGCAGGAATGGGCCAGTTCGCGGATCAGACCCTGAAGGTCTGGTGCCGTAACGAGAATCACGTGAGCTGGCTGAACGACGAGCCATGGGTTGCCAGCCCTGATCTCATTGAGTTTTGCGATCCAACCACCGGGGAGCCTTTGTCGAATACGAACATAGAACTCGGACAAGAAATTGCGGTAGTCGGTCGGCGTCGGCGTGACCAATTCGACAGCCCTGCCGGGTTGGCGGCGCTTGGGCCGCGGCATTTCGGTTTTGATCTCGAATTTCGAGGCATTGAATCGCTGGTCCCCGGGTGACGACTGAGAGAGAAGCGGAGCAGCTGCTGACAGCGTTCGCGACCTCTGGCGTGGCGACTGTGCGTGAGCTCTGCGCCGACGATGTCACCGTTTACGGCACTGATGAGGGTGAACGGTGGGGCAACCTCGAAGGGCTATGTGCGGCGCTGGAGGCCATGCGGGCGTTGGGGCTTTCGGCTAAGTGGGAGACCGCTCCGGTCGATCATGGCGGGTGGATCGCCGGGGTGGCCCTATATTCGGTACCCGGCCAGGGAGTGGTTCCGGTGAGGGTCACCCTGGTCTTCGAGAATCGGAAGCTCGTACATGGACATTTCTCCCTTGAGCAGAGGACGGTACCGGCCTCTGCGCCGGCTCCTCCTACGGCTCTGGGAGTCTAACGTCGTGCTTGAACACGCCCCCAAGCGGGGTGCCGGGCTGGTGTGGCATGTGAGCCCACGGAGGAAGATGGTCATGCACCGTCCGCCCGGTAACTAGGTCTTCTCCTCGGGATCGGACCGCATGACGCTGCAGTGGGTCACGGGCGTAGTCGGTCCGGCGGTGCCCTACCACCACGATCCGTGCCGCGACCACCATGTCGAGGTATCTGAGAGTCCAGTCCAGCATCTGCAAGCATAGGGCCGCTTCGTAGAAGCCCTGCTCGCCCTGAGCAAGCAGCAAGACCGTGCGTTTCCCCCGCATCCGGGCACGGAAGGCGTCCCCTTCAGTGTCGAGCAGACAGCTCCAGCGGTCAATGAAAATCTTTAGTTGAGCAGACGGCCCGTACCAGTAAAGCGGAGTCGCGAGCACTAATAGCTCCGCAGAATATACGTCCTGCATCAGCTCGGGAAAGCTGTCGTGCTTACTGCATTGCCCGGCCTGCATGCAGCGTCGACAGTCACCGATCGGCTGGAGCCGCAGCCGATCGAGGAACACCTCCTTGGTCTCGCGTTCGGGTCCCGACCACGCGTCTAAGAGGTCCTGGGCGGCGGCCGCGGTGTTCCCCTGGCGAGGGCTGGCGATTAGCGCCAGCCCTACCACCAGCGCTTTCGGGCCGTAGTGAGCACCTCAAATCCGGTATCGGTCACGAGCCCGTTCTGCTCAAACATGGCCCCTCCGGTCGAGGGGTGTCCGAGCAGGATCTCGATCGCCAGGTACATTCCCGGCTCGATCGGAGTGGGGTCATCGGCCATGATCCACGGCGCCTCCCACATCATGCCGATCCCATGCCCGAGTGCCGGAAAGCCATCCATCTCTGGCTCCTCTTTGGGCAGCCCGGCCACGACCGCGGACTCGGTGAGCCAGGCGTCGCCAACCGAGTACAAATCGCCAGCTGTGAGACCGGGTCGGATGGCGTCGCAGATGGTCTCGACCAACTCGATCGGTGCATTCAGTAGATCGCGCTGCGCCTTGGACGGATCGTCTCCGATGGCTCGCGACCGAGCGAAATCAAAGAAGTACCCTCCGTAGGAACCGTAGAAGTCGACGTGGAAAAGATCACCCTTTTCCATCCGTCGTACCGGGTCCGCGGAGGGCAGCCTGGCGCTGGTAAAAAAGTGGGAGTTCCGTCCGGACGCGCACGGCGCGTCGTAGAGAACTGCTCCTCCCCGAACCAGAGTACGCGCCGCTTCAGCCGCCGCCTCCGCCTCGGTCGCGCCGGTCACTACCGCCTCCATCATGTCATCCATCGCGAGACTTCCCAGGTGGCAAGCCTGTCGAATCAACTGGGCCTCGGCAGGGCTTTTGATCGCCCGGAACTTCTCCACTAGCCGGTCGGCTCTGACGAACTGGGTGGTGGGTTGCAGACTAGTCATGCCCAAATAAGCTGCTGCAGTCATGTAACTGGCACCGACCAGCGCTAGCTTACGACCCTCCAGACCTAGATCGCGGATTGCCTCGGCAGTCGTGCCAGCCACATCAATCGAGGGGCGGACGTCATCGGCGACAACCAAATCGCGCCGCCACCAGGGGATGTCCACCACCACCGTGACGGGCCCGTTGGCCGGCAGGATGCACACGCCGTGCGACCGGGCGGTCCCGATGCCGGCCTCGTCACCCATGTACGGCTGTTGCGAGTAATGTCCGGTCAGGTAGAGGACATCCTGCGACATGTCCATGAATGCACCGCCCCGGGACCACACGATGGCGCCGTCGAAGCCCTGCTCGGCCGCCGCCTGCCGGACCAACTCTTGGCGGCGACGGAACTCGTCATGGCTGACCGTCGCCCAAGGGTCGGTGACCGGACGCAGGGTGTCGAGGGCCATGGCCACCATCTTCGCAAAGCGCTTGCGCGCACGTCAAGGGCCGTACCTTGAGGGGGCCCCGGCCCTTTCGGCCAGCCTGACCAGCGCCGCATGGTCGCTCGCTCAAACGAATTCCTCCCACACCCAGCTCGCGCCGGGCCGCCCCAGCTCACTTTATCTGGGGGCGCGGCGCTATTCGGCTTTCCTGAGGCGAGCCTACGGATAGGTAGCACAAGGTGTGCTACTATTACCAAGTGACCAGGATAGGCGTTCGCGAGTTGCGCCAGCACGCCAGCCGCTACCTGGATGAGGTCAAGGCGGGCGGGAGGATCGAGGTGACTGAGCGAGGCAAGCTGGTCGCCCTGCTGGTGGGGCCGACGCCGGCGCGGTCGGCCCGCGACCGCCTCCTGGAGGTAGGCGGCCTAGTTGCGGCCAGCCAGCAATTCTCGCTGCCTCGGCGGAGGGCCCTGCCGGACGGCCTGACGACGGCGACCGAGGCGCTCCAGGAGCTGCGCGCTGAGCGTCGGCAGTGATCTATCTCGACTCCTCGGCGCTGGTGAAGCTGCTGTTTGAAGAACCCGAGAGTGAGGCGCTCTCCAGCTGGCTCTCGGCCCGCGCCGATCTCCCCAAGCTAGCCAGCCAGGTTTCGGTGATCGAGGTGGTTCGGGTCTGCCGTCGGGTCGATGCCGAGGTCGAACCCGCGGCCCGCAGGTTGCTCGCCGGCCTCGACCTAGTGCCGATAAGCCAGGCCGTGGTGGAGTGGGCAACTCAGGTGGGCAGCACTTCCTTGCGCAGTCTGAATGCGATCCAGTTGGCGACGGCGCTGACGGTCAGGGAAGACCTCGACTCCGTGGTCGCCTACGACTGGCGGCTGCTGGAGGCGGCCGAGTCGGAGCGACTCCCAGTGGCAAGTCCCGCCTGACCAGTGCCCTGATTGCGGGCCACCGCTGGTCGGCCCTGGGATCGCCGCTGATACCTACTCTCCGAGTACTCCTCAAGCCAGGCACGGCTAGTGCGCCACTGGCCATCGGGACCCTTCTGCCCCTTGAGCCGGCCGCGCTCGATGGCCACCCGCAGGCTGAGCACCGTGTGGTCCGGATTGGCCAGCGAGACCAGCGGCAACAGTCGCTGGGGTCCAGAAACTCGGGGCAGCACAAATCGGTAGAGGTTGTCGGTCACCGCCCGAGCGATGAGCTCGCCGAGCGGGCCGGGATCGCCCTCGTCGGCGCGAGCAAGCGCTCTCAGGTATCGGCTGCGATCACGGGTATAGATCACGGCCGGCGGGTGGCCCGAGCGCACCAGTAGCAAGTTGAGGAGGAGTCGCCCCGTGCGTCCGTTGCCGTCCAGGAAGGGGTGGATCCTCTCGAAGGCGCCATGGGCCGCGGCCAGCGCCTCGATGGGCTGCGCTGAGGACCCGACCGCCGCAAGCGAGGAAGTCCAGTCGGTGAGCGCGGCATGGACGTCGACCCATGGCGGCGGCACCATGCCCCCCGGGAAGGGCTGGATGTCATGTTCTCGGAAGCTGCCTGGGCGCTCACGGGGAAGAGCGTTGGGATGCGGCGCCACCCCCCACACCGGGCCCATGGCGAGCTCGTGAACGTGACGTACCTCGGTCAGGGTGAGTGGCGGCTCGGCCGACCAGCTGCCGACATTGAGCGCCTGACCGTAGACCCATTGGGCAGCGGTGGCGTAGCCCATCACCTCCAGGTACTCCCGGAGCTCCTTGTTCCCGACCGCCCGGCCCTCGGCCAGGAGCGTCTCCACCTGCCTTAGGACCAGGGTGTTGCCCTCGAGCGCGGTCGAGTGGTGGGCCTCCTGGTGCCCAATCGTGGTCCAGATGTCCTGGGCCTGGACCAGCGAAGGCAAGCCGCCCAGGCGCTGGCGGAGCTCGGTCAGTGCGTCATCAAGTCGTCGATAAACCAGCTGCCGGGAGGGGCGTCCCCGCCGGGAAGTGTTGTGCTCCATTGAGAATGATGGTAGCACGACAAAGACGGGACAGTGTCGTGTCCGAATTATTTCAGGTAGAACGCGACAAATACCCTGGCCCGCTCCAGAGCGCTCCTAGCGGGCCAGTCCCGCCAGTCGATCGGATCGCGTCCTCGCCGCAACTCCCTACTATGGGGGCTCTGGGCCGAGAGGGCTCCCGCCCCCGAGAGATCTCGGCTCGGGGGACTAGCCAGGTGGACCGACCCAGGCAGGTCCGCTGGCCGGGGACGATCGGTCCGGGGAGACTCTGAAGGACATGGTCGGCGGATTCGTGCCGCGTGGCCTCGACCCCGGGGCCCAGAAGGTGGCGGTGCTGCTGCCCCTGGCTCAGGGCCAGATCGCGGCGCAGCTGGGAGAGGCGGATAGCCTGGCCACCCGGACCCTGGCCTTGCTGGCCCTCTCGGTCGCCCTGCTGACTGCTCTGGGCGCCTACCGATTGGCGGACCGCCACGTCAGCCTTTGGTGCCTACCCGCCGCGGGGATGGGCCTCGCCTCCGGCGCCTTCTTCCGGGCCTTGCTGCCAGGCCCCGGGGCAGGAGCCCGGGAGCGCGCGGCCGACACCATGGCCCGGCTCCCCCGTTGGGCGAGAAACGCGCTCAACTGGTTTCGGCCCTGGGGCAGCAATCGGCTGGATACCGGACAGCCGCCCGCAGATCTCTACGAGGGCATAAGGTCGCTGTCCGAGCTGAAAGCCTATCGCTATGTTCTGGGGACCCTCCAAGACGCGATTGCCTTCAATCGCCGGGCGCTGCGCTGGCAGTCTCACCTGCTGGCGCGGGCGGAGATGGCCTTGGTCGTCGCTACCGTGCTGGGCGGGGCCGTGCTGGCGGTCAGCGCCGGGTTGGCCTGATTCTGGGTAAAGGGTAGACTGTGAACGTGGAACGTAAGCGAGCATCCGCCGCGGCGCCGGAGCATCCGCTGCCTGACCGGACGCCCAATCTGGAGTTGCCGGAGGGACTTCCTCATCCGGTCGGGCCCCGGTTGATGATCGAGAAGGGCGCCTTCTCATCCCGGACTGTGGTCGTCCTCCCTGACGGCACGACCGCACCCGAGCCTGATCCAACCGTCTAGAACTGCATCGGCTGGGGGTAAGGCCGGTGGAGCAGGCGTTCCGGGCAGAT
>DATKSR010000060.1:0-5985 GCA_035531555.1 Candidatus Dormiibacterota bacterium | reverse complement strand
TGATGGGATCGTTTGCCGCCACTCCCGGAGCAAAGGAGCCAAGGTTTCCGGCAGGTCGGAAGGCACCAGGTCGGTCTCACAGGCCGCCATGCCGCAGCCGATGTCCACCCCGACGGCGGCCGGAATGATGGCGGTGCTGGTTGGCAGCACGGTCCCGATGGTGGCACCTACGCCAAGATGGGCATCCGGCATGAGCGCGACGTGGCCGACAACCGCAGGTGACCGCGAGAGCGCCAGCGCCTGGTCACGCGTGGCCAGGTCCAAGTCACTCGCCCAGCTGAGCAGATTAGGGCCCAAGCGCTCGGCCACCTCGCCCACTCCTCTACTTACGCTCCGAGCACCCCGTCAGGCCGACCAAAGAGCGTTAACCTGCGGTGGGGCAGCAACAGAATCGTAGTCGCGCCGGGGTGGCGTAATGGTAGCCGCAGCGGTCTTAAAAACCGCAGCTCGCAAGAGCGTATGGGTTCGACTCCCATCCCCGGTACCCCCAGTTTGATCTCGATTAATGGCTGACGACGCCACACCGGGTTCCAGCTCAAGGCGTTTGTGGAGCAGTAGTGGAGCAACGAGCTCAAGCCGGGCCTTCCGCTGGAGCAATCTGGAGCAGCGAGTCGAGGGTGTCCGCCGCCGCCCGGCTCATGGTCTGAGTGACGTGGGAGTAGGTGTTGAGGGTGATCGCCGTGGTCGAGTGGCCCAGCAGATCGGAGACGATCTTCGGGTGAACGCCCTGGCTCAGCAGAAGCGTTGCCGTAGTGTGGCGCAGATCGTGGAACCGAATTCGGGGCAGGTCCGCAGCCCTCAGCAGCGGCTCAAACCCCTGGCGGACCAGTCGGGTCCTACTCATCGGGCCGCCGAGGAAGTGAGGGAACACCAGATCGTGGTCCTCCCAGGCGTCCCCAGCCATGCCCCGCTCATCAGCCTGACGCGCCTTGTGAGCCCGCAAGGCTTCGACCGCCAAGACTCCCAGCTCGACCCGATGCCTCGACTTCTCCGTCTTCTGCCGCTTCGTGCTGGTCAGACCAAGGCCAGGGAGCGGCTGAAGATTCCGGACCACGGCGAGCGATCCGTGGGCGAGGTCCACGTCCTGCCAGCGCAGGCCGAGCAGCTGCCCCTGCCGCATCCCAGTGGTCACGGCGAGCACGTACAGGGCCTCCAGGCGGTTGCCTTGCGCGGCGGTCAGGAGACGCTGCACCTGTTCCGCGTCCAGCGTGGACATCTCGCTCGGGGCGTCCTGAGGCGCTTCCACCAGGGCGGCGGCGGAACGGCTCACGAGTTCCCACTGCTCGGCTTGCCTGAGGGCCTTGTGCAGCACCGAGTGCAGACGGTGAACGGTTGACGAGCTGATCCCCTTACCCGCCGCCGCCGCATAGCAAAGCTGGAGGTCCCGAGGGCCAAGACGCGCCAGGGGGATTTGGCCGATGGCCGGCACCGCGTGGATGCGAAGCAGTTGTTCGTACCGCACCCACGTCCTCGGCCCGAGCCTTGGCTTGACCCCCTCCAGCCATTGCGCCAAGAACGCGTCCGTCCGCAGGCGGAATCCGGCACCCGACCGATCCACACCCTGAGCCCGGACAGCCTCAGCCAGCTTTGCCGCCGCCTCGGTCCGGGTCTTCGCGTACCACTTCTGGCGGCGACCCGTCGGCCAGGTGATCGCCGCCACCCACCGACCATCCCCCGCCCGGCGGTAGATAGACCCCTCCCCGTTACCGCGACGGCCCACTACTTGCGGACGGCGAGCAGCTCGAATGCCAGCTCAAGGTGCGCCGCGACGATGTGCTCTTGGCGCTTTCGCCCCTCGCCGAGGGCATCCCACCGGTCGCGCCAACCTGCCTCGGGAGGTAACTCCTGCGTCATGTGCCACACGATCTCGCGATTCGCGAGGTGCTCTAGCGACCATGGCGAGTCGAACTGTTGGTGCCTGGCGGCGTCGCGTTTCGAGACCTTGCCGTCCTGTTGCCACGACGCGAATTGGTGAGCGGGCGCACCAGCCAGTTCGGCAGTCGAGCGACCGTTGACCATCAACGGCACAAACAGTGTCTCGTGCATCCACCGCCGAACCTTGACCTCGCCGTCCTTATCGACCTCATCGACCTCAAGGAGGCGCTTGTCTCCGACGGTCGGGCGCCGCACCTCCGCCGAGGGCCGGATCACGCGGCGAACTTTTACGAGGCCGCTGAGCTTGCGCCTCATCTCGTTCGGCTTCCGGCTGTCGAACTCGATATACCCCGAAGCGGCGGGCTCCGATGCCTCGGCCGGCCCAAACTGCTGATACTCCCAGTCGTCCGCCTCGTCCGTGTAAGCTGGCTCTGTCATGGAGCGGTCATCTCCTTGGCCCGGCGGCGAGCTGTGAAATCCGGGTCCTATGCCGACCTCGCGTTTATGCCGACTTGAGGACACTGGTGAGTTCGGAACTGGGTTTGAACGCGGCATAATCACACGCTCTCCAGGAAGGCCAGCAGGGAGTCGGGGGGGCGGAACCGGCCAGACTTGGTGTCCACCGGTGCGGTGCGGGCGAGTGCCCTCTCCTTGAGCGCGAGATCGGCGTGGAGGTAGATCTGGGTCGTTCGGACGCCTTCGTGGCCCAGCCACAGAGCGATGACTGTGGTGTCGACGCCGCTGTGGAGCAGGTTCATGGCGCTGGTGTGGCGGAGCACGTGAGGGGTGACCGACTTGCCCCGCAGCGACGGGCACTGGTGGCTGGCGAGCTGGACGTACTTGGCGACCAGGCGTTGGATCGCGTCGGAACTGAGGCGGCCGCCGTGGCGGGATGGGAAGATCATGTCGGTGGGACTGCCGGTGCACTCTCGAAGCCACAGCCTGAGCACTGCAACGGTCTGGGCCGTGAGGGGCGTGCACCTCTCCTTGCGCCCCTTGCCGGTGCAGCGCACGTAGTGTCCGTGGTCGAGATCGACATCCTGGTGTCGCAGTCCGGATAGCTCGGAGACGCGAAATCCAGTCTGGAGGGCGAGCAGGAGCAGGGCGTGGTCACGGCGTCCGACCCAGGTTGAGCGGTCGGGAGCGGCGAGAATGGCCTCAAACTCGGGGCGCTCGAGGAATGAGATGAGGGTCCGCTCGAAACGCTTGTGGGGGATCGCGAGAACGCGTTGGATTAGGGCGCCGTGCTCGGGGTGACGGTAGGCAGAGAATCGAAAGAAGGAATGGAGAGCTGCGAGGCGGGCGTTGCGGGTCACGACGCTGTTACCGCGGTTGTTCTCAAGGTGCTCCAGGAAGGCACTGACGAGAGACGCATCGACATCCTCGAAAGCCAGCTTGCTGGGAGCCTTGCCAGTCCGCTCGCGGCAGAAGACCAGCAGCAGCCGGAAGGTGTCACGGTAGGCAGCCACGGTGTGGGAGCTGACCAGTCGCTGCTTGGCCAGGCGCTCGCTGAAGAAGGCTTCCAGGGTGGGTGCGATTAGGCTCATGGCAGTTCCCCCATATCGTTCTCAAGGCGCTTGCCTGCCAAGGCCATCAGCTCTGGCACCGCAGACAGGTACCAGTAGGTGTCGGCTGGGTTGGTGTGCCCGAGGTAGGTGGACAACAGGTGCATCCGGCTGCTGGCGTCAAGCCCGGCTCGGTACCAATCGAGCAGGGTGTTGACCGCGAAGGTGTGGCGGAGGCCATGGGGGCGGGGATGGGAGCGAGTGGGGAGCCACTCGATTTCAGCATCCCTGAGCAGCCTCGTGAACACGCGGTGGAAGTCTTGGTAGAACAGGCGTGTGCCAGAGGTTGAGACGAAGAAGGCGGGTGTGCGTGGTCGCGGACAGAACCGCCTCCGCCGGCCGTCGTAGGTACGCAGCGCCGCCACTGCGCTGGGGTGCAGGACGACCTCACGGCTCTTCCCGAACTTGCTGGAGCGGACGACCAGCAGGTTCTCGGACCAGTTGAGGTCGGCACGGTCGAGGTGGATGACCTCGCCCACCCGCATACCTGTCGTGGCGAGCAGGCCGACAAATGCTTCGTAGGTAGCTGCTCGTAGCGGCGGAGATAGCTTTCTGGTGGCGGCCATCAGCCTCAGGACATCCCCTTCTCCATAGAGGTAGGGAGTGGCTCGCTTTGGGCGCCTCGGCAAGAGATCCGCTGGCGGCACCTCATGACAGGAATCAATGGCGTGGAGGTGCCCGGCCAATCCGCGTACCACCGTCAGCCGTTGCGCCCACCTGCTAGGCGCTGCGCCCGCCGGTTGTCGCGCCCAGGCAAGTGCCAGTTCGGTGGTGATGATGCTGGAGCCATTTCGCTCCAGATGGGCCACGAAGTCGGATAGGAGGCGGTCGGCACCTTTGAGCTTGTAGCCGAGGCGGCGCCGAATGGCCAAGTACTCTTCCGCTGCCTGGGGGAGCCCGCTCATGCGACCACCCCCGGCCAGCGTCGGACGACTTCGCGTAGCGAGGTCCGGTGGACCCTCGCGTAGATGTCCGTGGTGGCCAGGTCGCGATGGCGCAGCACCTGGCCCACCTCGGACAGCGACGCTCCCGCGCGCAGCATGTCGGTGGCGGCCGTGTGCCGGAGACGGTGGGGCCCAACCCGATGAATGCCCGCCCGGCGACAGGCCTCTCTGACAGCGGACTTAACGGTGTCGACCGTTATGCCGCCGCTGGGAGCCAGCACCCGCAGGAACAGGTGGCGGCACTCGATGGTCGGCCGGGCGTTCACGAGGTAGGCGCTGACCACCTCGCCGACGTCGACAGGCAGAGGCAGACGTTCCTGGCGGTCGCCCTTGCCCCGGATGATGACCTCGCCTCGCCTCCAGTCGAAGTCGTCCAACTGGAGCGCAGCCACCTCACCTCCACGCAGTCCAAGCCGCACCAGCAGCGTCAGTATTGCCAGGTCCCGTTGGCCGACTGTGGTCTTGAGATCACAGCTATCCAAAAGCCGGATCACCTGGGCCGCATCCAGCGCCCGGGGCAGGTAGTTTCCGCGCCAGCTGGCCACCGCCGGTACAGCGCCCATGAGCGGAGGCGTCTGCCCGTCCAGATAGAGGAACTGGAGCAAGGAGCGCAGCCCCGTGACCCAACACTTGGCCGATGCCGCCGAATGGCACTGGCTTTCAGCCAGCACGAACTGCGTCACCTCAGCCGCACTCAGGCCGCTGAGGTCGAGGTCGTCCCCAGCCAGTCGCTCTCGCAAGAACTTGCGGGCCACCCTCTCATAGCTGGTGATGGTCAGCGCTGCCAAGCCCCGCTCTTGTACGAGGTAGCCGCGATACCGATCAAGGAGCGCGTCCACGGCCCGTTTCAGCGGTGGCGGCGACTCTGGCACCACCCCCAGACCGCGCAGGTGGTTGAGCAACGGCATCAACCCTCGCGCACTGCGCAAGCTCCCGTGCCCCGCCTGCTGCCGTACCTTAAGGAACTGGTTCACCTCCACTCCAGTCAGCATTCCGACCCCGCGGGCCTGACCGTCGAGCCAACGGCTCAAATGGGCCACCAAGTGCAGATGGCTGCGCACCGTGTTCTCGCGGTATCCCTGCCGCCGCAGGTTCTCAGCGAAGCTGGCGGCGTACTCCTCCAATGGACCGACAACTCTGACCGAAACTGTCTCATCCGCCATCGCAACCTCCTTTCTGTAGCCTTCAGTCAGGCTCCGAGAGGGGAAGCATCGGTCAGGGGTCCGCGATTATGCCGCGTTCAAACCCAGTTCCGAACTCACCAGTGTCCTCAAGTCGGCATAAACGCGAGGTCGGCATAGGACCGGAATGCACAGCGAGCCTTCCAGGGGCTACGCCGCCTTATTTGTTTGCGTCACTTGATTTTACCCTCGTTTGGGACGTGAGTTGCCTCACTTGGCCACTTCCGGCCCCGCCTAGCCGAACCAGGACTTTTCGGGACTGGCCAGAGAGGTACCTTCATCTCATGCCCTCTCCCCTCCCTAGTGATCCGACCCGCCTCCTGGTCGCGGGCGACACCCACGGCAACTACCTGCACTGGAAGAACGTCCTGCTCCCAGCGGCGCGCGAGCACCAGGTGGACGGCATCGTTCAGCTCGGGG
>DATKSR010000059.1:0-2417 GCA_035531555.1 Candidatus Dormiibacterota bacterium | reverse complement strand
TAGCCCGAGCTGTCGGGCAGACTGGGAGGGCCTGTAGTCCGTGCACCTTAAGGAAATACGGAGCACGCGGCGGTGACCTGGCTCAGCACGGTCGGGACCGGATTGACCAGTGCAAGCAGCTTCGTGTACGTCCCTTCCGTGAGCTGAAAGAGGGAGACTCGAAACGCCTGCTGCGCCCGTCGGCGAGCCTTGCTCATTCCGATACGCTGGCGGTCCGCATGGCCCAGAATCCGCAGCCACTTCCGCAACAGGCCGCGATCATCGCGCATCCCCCGGGCTGGCATGGCCGGGTTCTCGCGGGCCCCGGCACGGGCAAGAGTTCGACCGTCTTGCGGTTTGCCCAATCGCTCGCCGGTCTTGAGCCCCCCGTTCGAGCTCGGGTCGTCACCTTCACCCGGGCCGCGACCGCCGAGCTGGTACAGAAAATCAGGGAGCAGGATCACCAGCTCGACGAGCCGACGACCCTGCACTCCTTCGCTCTCTCCGTACTGATGCGCAACCCCAATCTCGTGGAGCTGCCGCGCCCGCTCCGACTCCCAGACGACTGGGAAGTCGACAACCAGATCCACCCCGACCTCGCCCGGCGATTAAGGGCGCAAGGCCACGGAACCGCGACGACGAACACCGTCGCCAAGCTGGAGCGCGAGTTGGCTGCGCAGTGGGAGAGCCTGGCTCCTGGCCCGGTGCTACTGGCCGACCTCGATCCGGCCCTTCGGAATGCCTTCTTGGCCACCTGGGCGGCGCATCGGCAAGTCTTCGGCTACAGCCTCTTCGCCGAGATCCCGTTCTCCGCCCACCACCTCTTGGAGGACCACCCCGGCGCCAGCATCCCACCGGTCGAGGTCCTGGTCGTGGATGAGTTCCAGGACCTCAACGCTGCCGAGATCGCGCTCGTCGAGGTGCTGGCAAGCCGCGGGATCAGCATCCTGGCGGTTGGGGACGACGACCAGTCGATCTACAGCTTCCGGATGGCCGCTCCCGAAGGGATCCGCCAACTGCATGAGCGGCTTTCGGACCTGCTCGACTATCCCCTGCACGTCTCACTGCGCTGTGGTGTCAACATCCTCGTGGCCGCCCGCGCCCTAATCGAATCCACGCCAGGGCGACCGCAGAAGCCTCCACTGATACCCGGCGAATACAACCCGCCAGGCGAGTTCCGCTACCTGAGATTCTCCGGGGCGAACGCGGAGCGGAACGGAGTGGTGCGCCTCGTCTCCTACCTCCGAAATCAAGGGTCGGAGCCCCGAGACATTGCGGTCCTAATGCGGAGTGATTACCGGGGAGTCTGGAGCGCTCCCCTCCGCCAGCAGCTGGCCGAGGCCGGCATCCCGGCGACCGACGTCGAGGCTGCCCTGGTGCCTCTTGCCGAACCGGGCTCTCGGCGACTGATGGCGATCGCGCGACTGGTAGCGAACGTGCATGACGGGCTCTCCTGGTGGACCCTGCTTCGCCTCACCAATGGCATCTCCGACGGGTACGTCGCCAAGGTCGCCGACGAGGCGCTGGCCAACGGCGAGAGCTTCGCAACTCGGCTGGTGCGCATCGAGCAGGATCCGCCGGCCGGAGTCACCGCCACCTCCCACAACCGGGCTGTGGAGGTCGTGAGTACGACCCTGGGCATCGTGGAGGAAACCGACATCGAGGGAGTCCCGGCCTCCGAGGAGGGCTGGGCTACCTGGTTCATCGAGCTCGCGGACGCGCTCGGAATCGACCTCAGCGATGAGTTCAGTCAGCTAGCTGCTGAAGTGGGCAAGCTCACCCCGCAGGAGGAAGGGCTGAACTACTTCCTCAACCAGCTCGAGCCGGTCACCAAGGATCTGGCGCTTCGCACCGAGGGAGTCGCGATCATGACCATGACTCGCTCCAAGGGCCTCACTTTCCGCGCGGCGATCGTGATGGGCGTCGAGCAAGGCGTTGTGCCGCTCTCTACGGCTCAGGACGTGAACGAGGAGCGCCGGTTGCTCTACGTAGCCATGACCCGGCCAAAAGAGTACCTGTACCTGACGATGGCGCAGGAGCGGACGGGCCCGACCGCGAGGACCGGCGGCCCCAATGTTGGCCAGTCCCGAAGCCGCTGCTCGTTCTTCCAGGCTCTCGGGCCGGATTTCGCTCCCCGGCCAGGCCTCACCTATCTAGGTTCGATCGGCGCTTAGAGCTGCGCCGCCGGCCGGGCCAATGGCATCGGCAGCGTTGACTCCCTTGAGGGCGTTTGTACACTGCGATGATCCGCCTCGTGGTTGCTACCTCGGGGTTGACCCCTCTTGTACACGGGCTTCTTGCCTTCTAAAGGATCTGTCGCTTCGGGGTTAGCAACCCATTCAGGAATCGGTGCCGAGCGAGCAGTGACCTGATAGGAGGTTGGTGATAAACCCCATCGCAGTGCTGTCCGCCCGCCCGGCTGCCGACCACCAATCCAT
>DATKSR010000058.1:0-20824 GCA_035531555.1 Candidatus Dormiibacterota bacterium | reverse complement strand
GCCTCAGGTCGAAGGGGGTCGCTTTCCCGCCAAGGCAGTGGTTGGCGAGGAGTTCCCGGTCAGAGCCTGCGCCTTCAGCGATGGCCAGCCAATCCTGGTCGTGCGTAGCCGTTGGCGCATGTGCGACCAGGGCTCGGATCTGATCTGGGCGTACGTTCCCCTAAAGGGTGATATCGACGACTTTTGGCTCGGCAACATCATCTTCACTGAACACCAGGGAGCCGTCTTCCAGATCGAGGCTTGGCGGGACGACTTCGCCAGCTGGCGCAAAGACTTTCGCCGCTGGCTGCGGGTGGGAGCGGACCCTGGTCAGGGCCTCTTGACCGGGGTCAAGTTGGTTCGCTCCCGGGCCGAGCTACTCCCAGGACCAAAGCGGGCTGCGATTCAGGAGCGGCTGGAGCAACTTGCAACAGGGTCTCGCGAACAGCTGCAGCGCTACCTGCTCGACTCCCGGACCGCCCGCCTGATGCAAGAGGCATTGGTCCAGACTCCCCCGGTGCGAGGCCCCGAACTGCCTGTTTGGGTGGAGCGCCGGAGTGCGCTCTTTAGTTCTTGGTACGAGATGTTCCCTCGCTCCGAGGGCTCAGATGGCCGGACCTCGGGGACGCTGGCCTCGGCTCAGGCACGACTTGCGAGCGTGGCGGCGATGAAATTCGACGTCCTCTACTTACCCCCCATTCACCCCATCGGTACCAGGGCACGCCGGGGCCGCAACAACGCGCCGGTGGCGGCACCAGGGGAGCCCGGCAGTCCATGGGCCATCGGAGGTCCTCCGGGGGGCCACACGGCAGTTCACCCAGACCTCGGGACTCTGGACGATTTCCGGCAGTTCCGGCAAGCCGCCGAGGAACTCGGGCTGGAACTTGCGCTGGACTATGCCCTCCAATGCTCCCCCGACCATCCCTGGGTGACCGAACATCCAGATTGGTTCGAACATCGGCCCGACGGCAGCATCCGTCCCGCGGAAAACCCACCCAAGCGATACGACGACGTATTCCCCATCAACTTTGGCTGCACCGACTGGCGGGCGCTCTGGCAGGCGTGCTATGGGGTTCTGGAGTTCTGGATTGGCCAAGGCGTGCGTATATTCCGGGTCGACAACCCCCACACCAAGCCAGTGCCCTTCTGGGCCTGGGTCTTCGCGCGGCTCCGAGCCAGCCACCCAGATGTGATCCTGCTCGCCGAGGCCTTCACCCGGCCCGCCCTGATGGCCGAACTTTCCAAGGTCGGCTTCAGCCAGACGTACACCTATTTCACCTGGCGTTCCGCGAAGTCCGAGTTGCGCACCTACCTGACCGAGTTGACCAAGATCACCCCTGACTACCTGCGGCCGAATTTCTTCGCCAACACGCCGGACATCCTCACCGAGGAGTTGCAGCTCGGTGGGGCGCCTGCCTTCCGCTATCGGCTGGTACTCGCCGCTACCCTCTCCCCCGCCTATGGGATCTACAGCGGCTACGAGCTTTGCGAGAACCGGCCCCAGTCAGAGCGGTCCGAGGAGTACTGGGACTCCGAGAAATACCAGTACCGGCCTCGCGACTGGAACCGGTCCGACTCGCTCTCCCCTCTGGTCACCCAGCTCAACGAGATTCGCCGCCTCCATCCTGCGCTCCAGCAGTTGCGCCGGCTCTACTTCCATCGCACCGACAACCCCTGGGTGCTCGCCTATTCCAAGCACACTTCCGATCGCAGCGACGTGGTTCTGGTCGTGGTCAATCTTGATCCCCGCCGAGCCCAGCGGGCCCGAGTCAGGCTCTCCTTGAAGCAGCTGGGGATCAAGCCCGGCAGAGCCTTCCGCGTTCGCGACCTCATCGGCGGAACTGATCGGAACTGGTCTGGCGGCCCTCAGGAGGTTGAGCTGGATCCGGCCCGGGCCCCAGCGCTGGTCCTCTCGGTGGAACAGTGAACCTGGCTCCCGATCCCCAGTGGTACCGCGACGCTGTCATCTATGAGGTCTTCGTTCGAGGCTTTTTCGATGCCAATGACGATGGTATCGGCGATTTACCCGGCCTGATCGCCAAACTCGACTACCTTCACTGGCTCGGGGTGAATTGCCTGTGGCTATTGCCGGTGTTCGCATCGCCGCAGCGGGATGGCGGCTATGACATCTCCGACTTCTACGCGATCCAACCGGAATACGGAACAGTCGCCAATATGGAACGTCTGATCACGGAAGCGCATTCGCGGGGTATCCGTGTCATCACCGACCTGGTGGTCAACCACACCTCCGACCAGCACCCCTGGTTCCAGGAAGCCCGGAGCAGCCGCCAATCCCCCAAGCGTGACTGGTACGTGTGGAGCGACACCACCAGCCGTTACCAGGACGCCCGGGTCATCTTCATCGACACGGAAGCATCCAACTGGAGCCTGGATCCTCAGACCGGCGCCTACTACTGGCACCGCTTCTTCAGCCATCAGCCTGATCTCAACTACGAAAATCCTGAAGTTCAAGACGCCATGTTGGAGGTGATCAGCTTCTGGCTGGGCTTGGGACTCGACGGCCTGCGACTGGACGCGGTGCCTTATCTCTTCGAAGAGGAGGGGACCAACTGCGAGAGCCTGCCCCAGACTCACGAGTTCCTGAAGCGGGTCCGCCGGGAGGTCGACGCCTGCTTTCCCGACCGGCTGCTGCTGGCCGAGGCCAACCAATGGCCGACCGACGTGCGGGCATACTTCGGGGACGGCGACGAGTGCCACATGTGCTTCCACTTTCCGCTAATGCCTCGCATGTTCATGGCCCTGCGCCAGGAGCAGCGCTACCCCATCACGGAGATTCTGGCCCAGACGCCTGACATCCCTCCCGACTGCCAGTGGGGAATCTTTCTGCGCAATCACGATGAGCTCACCCTGGAGATGGTCACCGATGCGGAACGTGACTACATGTACGCTGAATACGCACGCGATCCGCGGATGAAGCTCAACATCGGCATCCGCCGTCGGCTGGCACCTCTCCTTGGCAATGGGAGGCGTCAGATGGAGCTTCTCTACGGGCTCTTGCTCTCCTTTCCAGGGACTCCCATCCTCTACTACGGCGACGAGATCGGCATGGGTGACAACGTCTACGTGGGGGACCGGGACGGCGTGCGGACTCCGATGCAGTGGAACGGCGACCGCAACGCAGGCTTCTCTCGGGCCGACTTTGCCCAGCTCTATCTGCCCCCGCTGATGGACCCGTTGTATGGCTACCAGGCCTGCAATGTTGAGCAGCAGCAGCGCAGTGAGAGCTCGCTGCTGCAGTGGCTGCGCCGCTTCATCCGGGTGCGCCAGTCCCATCCGGTGTTCGGCCGGGGCACCTTCGAGGTGGTGGAAGCCACCAATCCCTCGATCCTGGGGTTCCTCCGAGCCAGCGAAGGCGAGACCATCCTCTGCGTGAACAACCTCTCCCGCTTCGCCCAGCCTGTGGAGTTGGACCTGCGGCAGTTTGCCGGGGCCATACCGGTCGAGCTCGTCGGACGCGTGCCTTTTCCCCGCGTCGGCCAGCAACCTTACCCATTCACCCTCGGTCCCCACGCTTTCTATTGGCTCAGCCTGGAGACCGCCGGATGAACCCCATTCCGGAGCTGGGAGCAATCCCCGGCATCGAGGCCGCCCTGGCAGCCTCCCTCTCCCAGGAGCGATGGTTCGCTGACAAGCACCGCCGGATCCGCCAACTACATCTGGAGCAGACCTTCTGGATTGACCGCGAAGTTCCGGGGTTGGTGATCGCCCTGGTCGCGGTCGACTTCGAGGACGGCATCGCCGCTTCCTACCAACTAGTGCTGGGAGTGCGCCTCTGGGACCGGCACCTGCCGGCGGCCATCCGCTCAGTCGCCCGCCGAGTCGGTCCCGAGGAGACAGACGCGGAGACAAGCTCCGGCTGGGCGGTCTACGACGGTTTTGCCGATCCTCAGGTGGCGGTCAAATTCCTGGCCGCACTAGAAGCTAGCGCCTTGATTAACGGATCGCCGTCCGGACAGCTTCAATTCCGACTCCTCCACCCTCCTCTGCCCCCGTTGGCGGCGCTGAAGCCAAACCAGATGGCCCCCAAGGACCAGAGCCAGTCAACGGTGCTCTACGGCGATGAGGTCCTGATCAAGGTGCTGCGCCGAGTCTGGCCGGGGGTGAGCCCGGAAGTCGAGCTTCTAGAGGCGCTCGACGCCCTTGGTTTCGCGGGTATCGCACGACTCCTGGGGGTCGTCGAGGCCCAGACCGAAGGCATCACCACATCGCTGGCGGTGGCCCAGAGTTACCTCCGCAACGGGACCGACGGGTTCTCCCTGGCGCTGACCTCTCTGCGTGACCTCTATGGCGATCTCCTGATCGACGCTGACGGAGCGGTGCCTCTGCCGGAGGACTGCCTCCAGGCCGTGCAACGCCAGGGCTCCTCCTTCGCGGGAGCGGCCGGTCAGATTGGAACCCTAACTGCAGAGATGCACCTGGCTCTGGCGAGGCTCGACAGTTCGCCTGATCTACTTCCCCGGGCCCTGAACCGGGACGACCTCCAGATCATCGCTGACGACCTGGACTCCCTCACCGAGAAGCTTCTCGGACTTGAAGACCCTCGCCTTGAGCCGCTGGCGGTCCATGCCAATGCCCTCCGCGAACTCGCCGAACAGGTTGTCAGCCTGACTCCCTCCGGGAACGCCATCCGCATTCACGGCGATTACCACCTAGGCCAACTACTTCGTACCGATTCCGGCTGGCATGCCCTCGACTTTGAGGGGCGCCCCTCCCTACCCATCGCGGTCCGGCGCCGCAAGGCGACTCCGCTCCAGGATTTGGCGGGGATGCTGCGCTCATTCGACTATGCCGCCACCGTCGCCCTACGGCAGCAGGTGGACGCGGCCGACGTCAGCGCGGCGAGCCTGGCACCGTACGGTCGCGCCTGGTCAGGGCTAGCCCGCGATGCCTTCCTGGCGCATTACTTCGCCGCCCTGGGAGACATCGGCATGGTCCCCGAGGATGGCCATACGGTGCGCCTTCTGCTCACCTGCCTGCAGGCCAGCCAGGCCCTCTACGAGGTCGACTACGAACTGCGCAGCCGGCCCGATTGGGTCGCCATCCCCCTCGAGGGACTAGCTCGCTTGCTGAGTTCCCCCGCGGACGGGTGGTCGCCCCGAGACTTGCGTCCTTAGCCTCCCTTGGGTTCCGGCCAGGGCGATTGGCCTGCTTGATGGGGGGCCGCGGAGCGTCTCGCCGTGACCGGGCCTAGGCCCGGTCACTGACAAAGGTTATGCGCACGTGCGGCGCAGACGGAATCCGGCCGATGTGGCCAGCACGCCTACGCAGACGAGCGTCAGGGCGATGAGGTCCAGCGGCACGCCACCCGGTCCTACCGCATAGGCTCCGGTACCTGGCGTCGGCGTGGTCGTGGACGAGGTCGGCGTCGATGTAGTAGTCGACGCCGCATAAACGCAACCGCCGGTTGGCTCGTCGACGATGTTGTCACTGGCCATGGTGAGTGGCCCACTCGTGCTTACCAGGGCGCGTCCCCCGTCCTTGGCACCCCCCACCCCGATAGTGGCGCCCGAGTCCATGGTGATGCCCGCCTGCGCCATGAGATTGCCCTGGAAGGTCGTCGTGCTTCCCAGAGTTGCCAGACTGGCCACCTGCCAGTAGACAGCGCACCCCGCCGCTCCATTGATCAGTTCCACGGTCGACGCACTGGCAGTGGTGAGCGCGGTCCCAACTTGAAAAATGAACGTGGGGTTCGTCTGGCCCTCACCGTTCAGAATGAGCGTGCCGGTCAACTGTGCCGTAGAGGTGAATTTGTACACGCCCGGTGTCAGCTCAAGCCCGCCCAGGTTGGTTCCCGATTCGTCTGTGAAGGGCGTCGCAGCGGCGGCCTGTCCGTAAGCAGTAGTTAGGTCGTTTTGGGCTTGGAGGGCGTTCCCCGCGCTACCCGAACCGGAGGCGGCGTCGATCGGTAGAAAGGAGGTCGCGGGCGGGAATCCGGTGACGGCGGCGACGCTGTTCGGGTAGATCGCCATCGTGCCATTGATAATCGTTCCGGCCGAGCCATCGGCACTGGTGATTCCGCTCCCTGCGATGACGGCATAATTGGCCGCGGTAAGCAGGGTGGGTGGGGTCACGTTCGCCAGAGCAACCAAAGGTACGGCGCCGAGCGCGCCACCGCCTAGGATCGCAACTATCACGCCGAAACGGCGCGAGTACCTTGGCAAGCCGATTCTGGTACTCACGAGGAGTTAGCCAGCTGGCATGGCGTCTGCCCCGCCGAGAATCCGGTCCGGGGCCCGTTAAATAGGGCATCCGGCTCGTAGACGTGGCAGTAGTTCAGGATCGACGGCTGGACCTTCATGAGATCCTCCCAGGGTGATGAGACCGGAGTGTGAGCCGGGTTGTCCGGCGGCCGGCCCGAAAGACTCGCTCTAGCGGTCAGTCGGGGAACTCTCCACCCTTCCTAGCTGCCGATACGGGACTTATGAAGTTATACCACCTCCCGTGGCCAGCCCCGTGTCCCCGCCATGCCGAAGCCGTGACGGAATGAATTTTTGGAGCGGCCATCGCGGTCACGCTCCTGACCACCCGCCAGCCACGTTGGGGTGGTAGGCGGTCGTTCAGACTTTTAGATCGGGAACTGGCGGTGGACCGGCAAACGGCTGAGGCGCGCGAGTGAATGGGTAAGTCGCCCAGTAGAGCTTGAGTTCAGGCCCGGGAATACCTTCTGCGCCAACTCGGACCACAAACAGGCGCTCGCCGCGCTCCGGGCCGGTGATGGCCACGAACTCGTGCGGTGACAACGCCTCGAAAGTGGTGACCTCGTCATCCGGACCGCCTTCCGCGAAGATGGCCTGCAGATGGCCATCGCGCCAGCGAAAGACCCATTCGTTCCATTCCGACCACCACCGTCCCAGGATCGGCTCGATGTGGGGCGGCGGCGGTCCAGCGGGTGCCCACGCCGGAGGAACGAAACCCTGATCTCGAACGATGCTCAGTAGCTCGGCGGCCAGGGCACCAACCTTGGTCCCTGCCGTCGTGTTAGCTAAAACCACAACTCCGAGTCCGCTCGCCGGATGGGCGACAACGGCGGCCAAGAAACCAGGCATCGACCCGGTATGACCCACGTATACCGCGTCTTGGTCCCGCAGCAGCATCAGGCCCAAGCCGAAGCCCCAGCTCCAATGTTGGATGTCGGCCATGGTGCGCAGGCCGCTCATCTGGGCCAGGGTGTCACCTGCTAGTACATCAGGTCGCCCGCCTACCAACAGTCCGCTCCAGCGACAAAGATCTTCGGCAGTGCTCCAAAGCTGTGCCGCCGGAGCTATTCCCTGGCAGTCCACGCGGGGCTCAACGACGAGCTCATCTGTGTATGGCTCGACCGAGTATCCCTGGGCGGCGGGAGGGCTCACCGAGATGGTTGTGCGGCCCATGGCCAGCGGGGTCAGAATGTGCTCCGCCACATGCTCGGCCCAAGTGGTACCGGTCCGTTGAGCCACCATCTCCCCCAGCAGTGCAAATCCCAGGTTCGAGTAGTGGAACCAACTGTCCTGGGGATAGAGCCTCTCGGCCTGATTGGCGACCTCCACCAGTTGGTCCCGGGAAGGAAAGCTCAGTGTCTCCCAGACCCTCCCACCTGGCTCTCGCTGCAGGCCCGACCCATGAGTCAGGAGATCGGCCACCGAGATGTCGTCGTGGGGGCCCCCTTTCCAGGCCTGGCTCAGGGACCCCCGGAGATCAATCTTCCCGGCGGCGACCAACTGCATCACCGCCACAGCGGTGATTGTCTTGGTGATCGAGCCGATGCGGTACTGGACGTCGGGGCCAGCGGACAGGTTACTGGAGATGTCCGCCTGGCCAATCGAGATGTGATCGATTACGTGACCCCTGTCCGCGATGGCCACGACGAGGCCGGGAATGCGCCGCTCGCTCTGAGTCTTGGCAGCGCGGGAGCGCACTCGCTCAATCGCGCTCCTCGCTAGTTCCACTAGACCAGCCTACAGTTCCTCGGGAGACCTAAAGCCTTCGAGCTCCGATCAAATTGGGGGAAGTAGGAGTCTCTCCCCTGGGGTGATACCTGCCCCCCCCAAGTGGTTGTTCGCTTCGATGGCAGCGATGGCGACGCGTGGGTCAGAGTTTGGGTAATGCTGGGCCGCTATCCCCCACAACGTTTGTCCCGGCCGTACCACCACCGAAGGGCCGCTCGACCCGGCCGTGCCCAGAACGACCTGGGTCATGATCGCTCCCAAGAGCACGGTTAGGACGGCCATCTTCCGCAAAAATCCCCATGGTCTTGAGCTCCTTCGGGAGACACGGCGCCGGTGCTCGCGGTTGCGAACAGCTCCGGGGACTTGGGTAGAGGCGAACATCGGTTCGTACTCTAGCGAACACTTGTTCGTTTTGTCAAGCCTAGAGTTGGGCTTGGTCGCGGCTCAGTTGACCTCAGCTGGGTCGCCCTGTCTCCGCCTTAGGCTCCCCGCAGGGCCCCAATAGGCCGAACAGCCGTTTGCGCTAGTGGCCCAGTGATGCTACCATCGGGCGATCATTTGTTCTGGGCCGCAGTCACCCGGCCGCTATCGCCTCGCAAGGGAGCTCTGAAAGATGTCCGAAGGCCTCCATCCGCGGCAACAGGAAATCGTCGAGTACTTGCGCTCCCGAAGCCTCGACGGCGGCTACCCCCCCTCCGTCCGGGAGATTGGGCGGGCGGTGGGTCTCAGTTCGAGCTCAACCGTTCAAAACCACCTAAACGTTCTCGAGCGCAAGGGGATGATCCGTCGCGACCCGACCAAGTCACGGACGGTTCTCCTCACCGACTCCTCCGTCCCCGCCACACATGGTGCTGGAGCCTACTGGCTTCCATTGGTGGGCCAGGTAGCTGCCGGGGCTCCTCTTCTCGCTGAGCAAAACATCGAGGAACACCTCGCCATCGGACCAGAGATTGCCGGTGGCGACGACTCCTTCCTTTTACGTGTGCGGGGCGAAAGCATGCAAGACGACGGGATTTTCGACGGCGATCTGGTGGTCGTCAAACCTACCTCTGACGTTACCAACGGCACCGTTACCGTGGTGCGCTTGGAGAACCCAGAAACTGGAGAGAGCGAAGTCACCGTCAAGCGTCTCTACCGGGAGGCGGGGCATCTTCGGCTGCAGCCTTCCAATGACGCCTTCGCACCCCTCATTGTTGATGACGCCAGTGTGGAGGGCAAGGTGGTGGCGGTGATCAGGGTTCTTCGCCAGTAGCTCTCGCCCTACTCTGCCGGAACCTCGGCCTCCGTTCCCGCAAGGATGCCGCGGGCAAGCGACTCCGGCAAACGTCCCCGGACGTGGACCCCGTCACTGGCGAAGTCCTCTCCCTCCACCACTCCATAGCGACGCCAGTTGGAGAGCGCCTTCCAATTGTCATATGGGATGGTCGCCTCTACCGCCAGCATGTCGCGGGAGAGCGCCTCGGCGATGGCACCCCGGAGCTCTTCCAGACCCTCACCGGTGGACGCGCTCACCATAACTACGGCTAGGTATCGCTCGGGATGGAAGCTCAGGAGACGGCGCCGACTCTCGGGCGAACAGCGGTCGACCTTGTTGATCGCCAGAATCAACGACCGGCCGTCGAGATCGAGCTCCCGCAGAGTCGAGTGAACGGTCTCGAGGCGCGTCTCCGCGCCGGTGTGACTGGCGTCGAGCACATGGACCAGAAGATCCGCCTCACCGACCTCCTCCAAGGTGGCATGGAACGCTGCCACCAGCTCGTGAGGTAGTTTCTGAATGAAACCGACCGTGTCCACCAGGAGACAGGGCTGGCCGAAGGGCAGACGCACCGCCCGGGTGGTCGGGTCCAGGGTGGCAAAGAGCTGATCTTCCGCAAGCGCGCCTCCGGCCGTCATGGCATTGAGGAGAGTTGACTTGCCAGCGTTGGTGTAGCCCACCAGGGCAGCAGTGCGAAAGGGGTGACGCCGACGGGCATCCCGGTGTAGAGCCCGCTCGTCGTGAAGCTCCTTGAGGTCCTTGTGGAGGAGGCGGAGCCGGTTTCGGATGCGCCGCCGGTCCGTCTCCAACTTCTGCTCTCCGGGGCCTCTGGTCCCAATTCCCCCACCCAATCGCGATAGACCGGTGGTCCCCGTGAGTCGGGGTAGTAGGTGTTGCAGTTGGGCCACCTCCACCTGTATCCGGCCCTCCCGGGAGCGGGCGTGCTGGGCAAAGATGTCCAGAATCAGCCCGGTTCGGTCAACCACCGGCAGATCCAGCTCTGTTTCCAGGTTTCGCTGCTGGCGAGGTGAGAGGTCATCGTTGGTGATGACCATTCCGAACTCAAGGCTCTCACGCAATGCGCGCACCTCAGCGACCTTGCCCCGGCCGAAGAAGAGCGAGGCGTCGACGTTGGCACGCTTCTGAACATTCGAGCCCACTACGGAGGCACCGGCCGTACGGGCCAGGTCACCCAGCTCGTCCATCTCCAGCTCCACGTGGGCCAGATCTCGCTCGGAAGGTGCCCACCCGAGCAGGAAGGCACGTTCTCCCTCACGCTGCATCGCCTCGTCGAAAACGCTCATAGCCACCTCTAAGCCGCTATCTCGCCGACCGCCGCAAGGCACTGACCGAGCACCTCGTCAGGGCTGGCGTCGGCATCGATCCACACCAGGTCGACCTCGCTGCGGAGCCAGGTCATCTGGGCCCTGGCGTAGCGCCAAGTCCTGAGGACTACGCGCTCAACTGCCTCAACGCGTTGGCAGCGGCCAGATAACCAATCGAGAACCTCAGCGTACCCGATTGCGCAACCGGCCAGGACAGGGGCGGAATAGCCATGCCGCAACAGACTCTCCACCTCCAACGCCAGCCCGTCCCCGACCAGGCGCTCCGAGCGGGCTTCTATGCGGGCCCGGAGGCGCCCTGCGTCCACCCGCAATGCAAGCTTCCGGGACCGCCAACCTGGACTCAGTTGGCCCGGCCGGGCCCCGCGCCGAGCTAGTTCGAGGGCCCGGGCCACCCGTCTTGGATTTTTGGCATCCACAGTGCTAGCCCTCTCAGGATCCAGATCCCTGAGCTCCGCCAATGGGTGGGCAGACAAATCGTCGTCTGACGTTGCTGGTGTGGCCATCACGGCACAACCGGGCCCAGGACGCAACCCGCCGAAGTCAAATCCCTGGAGCAGCGATCGCAGATAGAGACCGGTACCGCCCACCACCACCGCGACGCGCCCCCGGCCTGCGATTGCCTCCACAGCTGTCCGGGCCATTGGAACGTAGTCCACGACTGTGAACCGGCGGCCAAGGTGACCCCAGTCCAAACCGTGACAGGGCACTCCTTGGAGGTCTTCAGAGGTGGGCTTGCAGACGCCGACGGATAGTTCGGCTATCGCCTGCCGTGAGTCTGCATTCACCAGTTCCCCATCGAGCGCCCGCGCCAGTGCGACGGCCGACCAGGTTTTTCCCGAGGCGGTCGGACCCATCACGGCCACCACCCGGACATCCGGCCATTCCTCGGCCTCCCCTGCCGCTGAACTCAAGGCCGCCTCCGAAAGGCGCCCAGGAGGTCCCGTTCGGAAAGCAGCAGCACCGAAGGTCGACCATGGGGGCAGGTTATTCCTCCAGGCGTGTTGGCCAGGTCAATCAGCAGCCTGGTCACCTCTTCGGAAGTTACTGGATCACCGAAGCGAATCGCTGTGTGGCAGGCAACGGATGCCGCCACTTTGTGTGTCTGAGTGGCTGGGCGCTCCCGGTCCCCTCCCGACGTTCCCAGGACCTCACCGAGCAAGGCCGGAAGCTCGGACAGCCGCGTTCCCATCGGGACCGCGGAGCAGCGAATGGTTGCCTCACCAAAGGCCTCGAGATCGAAGCCGGTCCGACGGAGTAGCTCGCCGCAATCGACCAACCCGGCAACCATGAGCGGGCCTACTTCCAGCAGCGTCGGAGTTAGCAGACCCTGGCTCGGTGCCGTCCCAGCCTCGGGCCCATCGGTCAGAGATTCGACGATACGCGCGTAAAGGATCTTCTCGTGGGCGGCGTGCTGGTCCAGAAGCGCGATCCCACGCTCAGTCTCGACTACCAGATATCGATTGTGAGCCTGCCCTAGGTAGCGCCAATTGACAGCGTCAGCGAGGCGTAGAGCATCATCGTTGAGACCCAGCTGCTCACCCAGTAAGTCGATTTGGGCAGGTCCGCTCGACATACCCTCTACCCGCCCGTCGGGTGGCTGTACGTCTGCTCCGACCTCCAACCGACCCACCTCTACGGCTAGTTCTATGCCTGCGGGTCTGGCATTGCGCAAAGCGCCCCAGCAGGCGCGCTGCACAGCATCAAAGAAGCGGCCATCCTCGCGGAAGCGCACCTCGCGCTTGGTCGGGTGCACGTTGACGTCGACATCGGACAGCGCACAACGCACATCAATCACCGCCAGGGGATGGCGGCCCACCTCGATCATTCCCCGGTAGGCCCCCTCGACGGCTGCCAGCAGTCCCCGTTGATGAACACGTCGACCGTTGACCATCAGGACGAGGGAATTGCGGCTGGCCTGGGCCACACCCGGCGCCCCCAGGACTCCGCTGACCGCGATGTTCCCGACCGCCCAGGCAACCGGCAGCAACTGCTCGGCGACCGCCCGGCCCAGCACCGCCCGGGCTGCGTCGACGATGTCCCCACCGCCCGGGCTGACCAGGACCCTCCTGGCGCCCAAGAAGGCCTCAAGGCGCACGTCCGGCCGACCCAGCGCAGCTTCCGACACCACTCGTAGGCAAGCTCTGGCCTCGGTGCGCTCGCTCCGCAGAAACGCCCGACGAGCCGGCGTGTTCCGGAAGAGGTCACGAACCTCGACCGTGGTTCCCGGTGGGGCCGCCGCCGCAACCACGTTTCCCCCCTCACCGGTGCTGACCGAAAGGGACGCTCCCGCCAACGAGGTGGCTTCTCTCGAGAGTGCGGTCACTACCGCCACCGCGGCGATGCTGGCCAGGGCCTCGCCGCGGAATCCGAAGGTCGAGATCCTCGACAGATCGCCAACCTCCCGGAGCTTGCTCGTCGCGTGACGTTGAAAGGCCAGAGCCAGTTCGCCGGCTGGCATCCCCCTGCCGTTGTCAGTCACCCGGATCAGGCGACTACCACCTCCGTCGATCTCGACCGAGATCCGGCTCGCTCCGGCGTCGAGACTGTTCTCGATCAGCTCCTTGACCACGGACGCGGGTCTCTCGATCACCTCGCCAGCGGCGATCGCATTCGCCACCCCCGGGGCAAGGCGCTGGATGTGCTCTCGCCCGGAATCCGGTGGCTCCCGAGCTGGAGCCAGGCCATGATCCCGATTCAGTTGGACTCCCCCGCCTGGCGTTGCCACTCGGCGATCTTTTGCAGGGCCTCCAGTGGCGTCATGCCATCCACCCGCAAACCCTCCAACTCAAGCATCACCGGGTGAGTCGGCGTCAAGGGCAGCGCCAGCTGCTGCTCCTGGTCCCCGCCCCCGCCAAGAGGGCGTTCCGACTCACGTCGTGCCAGCACCTCGGCGGCGCGGTCAACGACACCCTGGGGCAGGCCCGCGAGTTGAGCTACGTTGATCCCGTAGGAGCGATCCGCCCCGCCGGCCACGATCTGGTGTAGAAAAGTGATCCGGGGCTCGACGCCGACGCCACCTTCCACCACCTCCACCCGGTAGTTGCGCAGTGCCGCCAGCGACCGCTCGAGCGCAGTCAACTCGTGATAGTGGGTGGCAAAGAGCACTCGTCGGGCCATGCCGGAGTGGTCGTGCAGGTATTCCAAGATTGCCTGAGCGATGCTCATGCCGTCGTACGTGCTGGTGCCCCTGCCCAGCTCATCCAGGATCAGGAGGCTGCGGGACGAGGACTGGCTCAGGATCAGGGCCATCTCCTCCATCTCCACCATGAAGGTGCTCCGGCCAGCGGCGATGTCATCCTGAGCACCGACCCTGGTGAAGATCCGGTCGATCAATCCCCAGCTCGCTCTGACGCAGGGCACCATTGAGCCCACTTGGCCCAACAGACAGATGAGCGCCACCTGACGCAGGAAGGTCGATTTGCCCGCCATGTTAGGCCCGGTCAGCAACCAGACGCGCTCGCTTTCGCCATCCATGCTCACGTCATTGGGGACGAAGCGACCCCCGCCCAGACCGGCCTCAACTAGGGGATGGCGTCCACCCACCAATGCCAGGGACAACCCGGCATCGATCACCGGCATCACCCAGCCCAATTCCACCCCGCTCTCGGCCAGGGCCTGAAGGGCGTCCAATTCCCCCAGGGCTGATGCGGCTCGCCCGATCCGAGCCGCTTCACCGGTTATCGCGGCGATCAGGGTCTCGAGGCAGGCCAGCTCCCGGAGCACTCCTCGCTCGTGGGCACTGAGGACGACGTTCTCGTGTTCGCGCAGCTCCGCAGTGACGTATCGCTCAGCTCCTACCAGCGTCTGCCGGCGAAGGTACTCCGGCGGAATCTCGTCGCGGGCGGCGTTGCGCACCTCGATGTAGTAGCCGAAGACGCGGTTGTAGCCGACGCGGAGGCCCTTTATCCCGGTTCGCTGGCGCTCCGCCTCCTCCAGTTGGGATAGGTATTCCCTGGCCCCTGAACTGGCCTCTCGTATCTCGTCCAGTTGCCGGTCGAATCCCGCCCTCACGAAGCCGCCATCTCGTGCCTGGGCGGGCAACTCATCTGCCAGAGCCCGTCGTAGCAGTGTGGGCAGCTCGAGCGGTGCCATCTCCAGGTCCCTGGCGATGGCGGTCAGGCGTTGGGACTCAGCCCCACTCAGGGATCTGGCCAAGTCTGGCAACCGCTCCAGGGTCGTCATAAGGTTGCCCAAGTCGCGTGGACTGGCCGCCCCGTGAACGCACCTCCCGAGGAGTCGTTCCAGGTCTCTGCAGAGCGCCAGCGCGGAGCGAACCTCAACGCGTCGGGCACCTGACCGAGCCAACTCGCCGACGCTCGCTTGGCGCTCATGGATCTCGGCTAGCTGGCTGAGCGGTTCCCCGAGCCACCCCCTAAGCCGGCGGGCCCCGATCGGGGTCAGGGTGCGGTCGATCAGCTGGAACAGCGAGGTACCCCCGCCAGGAGTCTCGAGCAGTTCGAGATTTCTTCGAGTCGAGGCGTCGAGGTTCATCGTCGCTCCCGCGACTCGCCAGCTCACCCTGAGAAAGGTCGCGTCGAGGGCAAGCTCCCCTTCGGCGCAGTAGTCGATCAGCGCTCCCAGGGCCGCCTGGCCAAGCCTGAGAGCTTCGCCGTCAGAGCCGTCCCCAGGCAGCTCAGCCCCCATCGCCTGCAGCAGGGACGCCCCGCGGTCGGAATCAAACCGGGACGGGTCGCGGCGGGTAATCGCTGTCCCGGCCGGACTCCCAGGAGGAAAGGCTGAGCCCTCGGGCAGCAGCACCTCGGCCGCCTCTAGGGCAGCCAACTGGTAGCCGACTTGGAGCGAATCCATGGCTGCCCCGACCACTCCCAATTGGCAGCTTCCGGTACTGACGTCCAGGGCCGCGAGCCCCACGCGCTGGCCATCCCCACAGAGAGCGACGCATCGCGCCGAAGTCCCTGGGGCCAGGAATCCATCCTCGAGCAGAGTCCCGGCCGTGAGAACCCGGACTACCCGCCGGGCTACCAGCTTCCCCGGCCGCGGCGTCTCCACCTGATCGCAAACAGCCAGCTTGATGCCAGCATCAAGGAGCTTGCGGGCGTAGGGCTCAAGGCTATGGTGGGGAACCCCACACATGGCGATCCGTCCCGCTTTGCCGAAGGCTCGGGCGGTTAGCGCAACTCCGAGGATGGGCGCCGCGCGCTGGGCGTCCTCGCCGAAGATTTCGAAGAAATCGCCCATCCGAAACAGCACCAGGCAGTCGGGGTGGCTGCGCTTCGCGGACCAGTACTGGCGTACCGCGGGCGTGTCCGGCGTCTCCGCCGTCCCCGTGGCCTCGGGCGACGCGGCGCCCATCGAGGTCAAGCGGCCACGAGCTGCCAAGCGCTGGCCGAGGTCACCCGTGCCGAAACCACCTCCCCAGCCTCAGCTGGGCGTCCCAGCCAGGTGACCCGGTTCTGGCGGGTCCGACCATAGGCCCGACCGTCCTTGCCAATACCCTCGACGAGGACCTCCACCGTCTCGCCCACCAGCGCCTGATTGCGCTGTTCGCTGATCCTGCGCTGGAGTTCCAGCACCGCCTGCAAGCGGTCCTTCTTGGCCTCCAGGGGAACGTCGTCCTCCCGGCGGTAGGCCGCAGTTCCAGGGCGCGGTGAATAGGCCTGGATATGAACGGTATCGAAGCGCACCTCGGCCAGCATCCGCAGAGTGTCCTGGAACTCGGCCTCCGTCTCCCCACAGAAGCCAACGATCACGTCTGTACTCAGCGAGATACCGCCGACTCGAAGTCGCGCCCGCTCCAGTACGGCGCGGTAGTCCGCCACCGTGTACTCCCGCTTCATCCGCGCGAGGCAGGAATCACTCCCGGACTGCACCGGGAGGTGAAGTTGCTCGCAGGCGCTGGGCAGCTCCGCGATGGCGTCCAGAAGTTGGTCAGACGCATTTCGCGGATGGGAGGTGAGAAAGCGGAGCCGACGTAGCCCTTGCACGCCGTCCACCCTCGCCATGAGCTGGGCCAGGCCGCTTCCGTCCTCCGGGCTCTCGTAGGAATTCACGTTCTGGCCCAGAAGTGTGATCTCGACTACTCCCCGCTCGACCAGGCGCCGAGCCTCGACCTCGATTTGAGCGGAGGGCCGGCTGGACTCCCGTCCCCGGACGAAGGGAACGATGCAGTAGGTGCACATCTCGTTGCAGCCGAGGATCACCGGCAGGTAAGCGAAGAGCCGGTCAGACGCGGGCAGTGGGATCGGTCCTTCCAGTGCCCCCTGGTACAAGTCACGGAGGCGAGCGAAGAAGCCATCCGGCTCGCGCATGTCGAAGACGTAGTCCAGGTGCCGAAAGCGGCGGAGCAGACCAGATCCGTGCTCGCCCACCATGCAGCCGGTCAAGGCGATTCCCCGTCCTGGGCGGGCTGCCTTCCACGCTGCCAGTTCGCCCAGCCGGCTGCTCGCCCGGTCCTCGGCGTGCTGTCGGACGGCGCAGGTCACCAGTACGGCCAGGTCCGCGTTTTCCAGTTCCACTCCAGGTACCATTCCAATTTCGGAAAACTGCTCGGCTAAGCTGGCCGCATCGGCGCTGTTCATCTGGCAACCGACCTGCCAGATGTTTACCCGGGGGGCCCGATCACCGCTGAGCGAGATGGGCGACCGCTGAGGTCTGGCTTCCACCAAGGGCAGCGGACTGAACACCGATCTGGGCCCCGCAGAAGCCGTCAGCGGACCTCCACCACGAGCCGAATACCCGTCCGCTCCTCACCATCGATCGCGATGTCGATGAAGGAGGGGATGCAGACCAGATCAAGTCCACCCGGGGCCACGTAGCCACGGGAGATGGCGATCGCCTTGACCGCCTGGTTGATTGCCCCCGCTCCGATCGCCTGGATCTCAACCCGGTGCGCGGTTCTGACCACGCCCGCAATCGCCCCGGCAACTCGCACCGGCTGCGAGGTGGCAGAGACCTTGAGTACTTCCACTGGGGTGGCGGCGCTCCCGCCGGTGGGCGAAGTCGGAATTGACAAGCTGTACAAGGTCCTGAAGTGTGATGGGATTCTACGGCTAAAAGGGCAAGGGTGGACCGCCCGGGGGCCAGGAGGCGGGATTTCTACGCCATGCGAACTGGCCCAGCAGGGTCACCGCTAAGCAAACTACCACCGCGGCCCCTGTGAGAACCAACAGAAAGTCCTCTCGGTCCAGGTGCGCAGTTCCCCAGGCGGCGACTAACGCCCCCAGGGCCCGACCAAGGCACATGAACCAGAGCGCCGCTCCCATGGCCTGGCCCACACCTTCTGTAGGAGTCTTGGTCTGGATCCGATTGAACCCCCAAACCTCCTGCAAGGCTCCGCTCCCAGCAAAGATCACCAACGCGGCTGCGACCAGGTCCGCCCCCAGCATCAGTCCAACCGCGGCGGCGACCACCAGGTGGATGTATCCGATGATCAGGATGCTCTTGCGACGCACCTGGGGTAGGCGCAAGGCAACTGCGCTTCCGATGATGGAAGCTCCTCCCACCAGGACATACATCAAACCTACTTGATCCGTCCGGACGTGGAACAGGTACCCGGCGAGCGGGACGAAATACACCTGCAGAACCGTTGCCAGCGCCGCGCCAACGGCTGCCTGAACTGCGAAGAGCCGCATTCCAGGCTCGAAGAGAAGCATCTGGAAGCCCCTCCGCAGGCTGGTGCGGGCCCGTTCCGATGTGTACGCGCGAGCGACCCACGCCGCCGGCTGGCCACCTACCCTCACCATCAACGCCGCCGACAGCAAGAACGTCACCCCGTCGGCCAAGATCAATACCGTGGGATGGAGGAAGAGCAGGAGCAGTGCGCCGATGGCTGGTGCCACGACCAGGGCAGACTCGGAGACCACCGAGAGGAGGCTGCTACCTCCGGGAACCAGGGATGCGGGCAGCAGAACACCGACCAGCCGTCGCCGGCCAGGCTCGTATAGCGCCGACGCGGCCCTGGCCCCGGCCGCCGCTACCAGTACCGCAAGGAGAAGATGCCCCTCCGCCCCCACCACCGTTACGCAGGCCAGGGAGGCCCGAACGAGGTCGAGTGCCACCGAGCGTCGCCTACGATCACCCCTGTCCCCCAGGTGCCCCCCAACTGGGAGCAGCGCCAGCAAAGGCGCCGACTCAAATACAAAGAGGAGGCTCACACCGGTTTCTCCCCCAAGCCGGTAGCAGATGACCACCAGGGCTGGCAGCGTCAGGAAGTCGCCGTACCAGGAGAGCAGACCAGCGGTCCAAAGCGCTCGAAAACGGGGCACCCGAAGCGGCGCACTCCAATCCGTCCGCCTTTCGGCCAAACCGGCCCCTCCAGCCCTGAAGTTACTCGACGGCTCAGATCTCGATCGGCAGTGTAAGGATCCGGAAGCGCCGCCGATGGCAGGCACGACCGGAAGAACTTGAGGTGTCTGAATCCGATGCCGAGCTTTGGGATGTTACTTGCGCGTCACTTGGAAGTCAGCCGGCTGCGACAACTTTCCGGTTCCGGGTATGGTCGCTACGAAGGGTTTCTGCGACAGGTGGGTCTGTGCAGAGCACGCAGTTGACGTCATGGGAGCCAACGCAGTATGAGTACGTGGGACCTTTACGAGTGGCGCCGGTAGGCTAACGCCTCGGAGGGCCGTTGGCCCTCTTTCGGTACCTCAAAGAGAGAGCAGTTCCTCGGTGGGCTGCTCTTTCTTTTGTGCTACGGCCTCGAGTTCCCAATCCGTGATGCTGTTGAAGGCTTCGACAGCCGTGGGATCAAACTGTGTCCCGGAGCACCGCACGACCTCCGCCCGGGCGTCCTCTAGGGACATGGCCGCTCGGTAGGGCCGGTCTGAGATCATGGCATCGAAGGCGTCGGCAATGGTGAAAACCCGAGCCGCCAAAGGCACTTCAGCCGCCACCAATCCGTTCGGATAGCCCTTGCCGTCGAAGCGCTCATGGTGCGCCAGGATCACCTCGCGGGCCTTCTCCAACTGACGGACGTCCGCAACCATCAGAGCTCCGAGTTGGGGGTGAGTGCGCATCACACGCCACTCTTCGTCCGTGAGCGGTCCTGGCTTATGGAGAATCGCGTCGGGGACGCCTATCTTGCCGATGTCGTGGAGGAGGGCACCGTGGCACAAGCGCAGCAGATCCTCATCTGAGAATCTGAGATAGCGGCCCATCATCAATGAATAGTCCACCACCCTGCGGCAGTGGCCCTCGGTATCGCTGTCCCGAAGGTCGATCGCCTTCGAGAGGCTGACCAAGGTCGCGTTGAAGCCGCTCTGGGCCTCGACGGCGCGATCCTGCTGCGCTCGCATCCATCGGTTGGTAGCGGTCTGAACAATCGCCACCGGCGCTGCCAGTGTGACGAGCGCTGGAATCGGACCCAACAAGCGGGCGGCCGCCACCACGCCAATGCCAGTCAAGCCGTAGCCAAGGTAGTAGGGCATGACGTCGACCACGTTGCGGAAGAAGTTGCGATGGCGGAAGTTCCGGATTCCCTGGTCCGCGATCATGACCAACCCAAGGAGGGCCTGATTGGTTACCCAGGCGGCAAGACCGCCCGCCGCGCCCGCCAATAAGAGCCACCCAATGGTCGGGTCGGTTCGCACCGCCAGCGCGTCGAAAATCCAAAACGCCGAGGCGTACACCAACAGACTCATCGCACCGTTGAAGACGGTTTTGATGTCAGCGCGTCGCACAACGGCACTCGTGATGAGCGCGGCCAGACTCGATGCAGCTGCTGCCGGAAGTCCCAGAAGAAAGACAGCACCGATGCTGGCGTAGGCCTTGGCGCTGAAGTGCATCGTGCTACGCCCGACCCGTAAGGACACCCCTCCTCGGGCCTCCAGGAGAGCGACCAGGGCGAACACGATGAGCAGCGTGCCCCAGTGGAACGGAGGCCGAATGTAGATGATCCCAACTGCACCAGCGGCGCCGGTGGTCGCAGCGACCACGGCCATTACCGCCCAGCGGGGACCCGAACCAGCCGGCGCCTCGAGAAGGTCAGGCCTGACGACCGGCGTGGAATGGGCTTGGTGCCTGACCTTTGTGGCGCCCGGAGCAGACGGTGCCGCTACCCCGTGAACTGCCGACGCACTACTCACGCAGACCACCTTGAAACGGACCACCTACGTCACGCCCTACCGACCCGAGGCCCGACCAGCCTGGGGAACTAGCTACGATCCAACCAAATATCCGAGCCACGACCCGCAAAATTATCTCCCACACCGTGAAGTCGTCCCTTCCAGCGGACCAAGGCAGTCTAGCCCGGGGATTCTGACTTCAGGGTCAGTTCGGAGGCATTGCGGCACGGTTGTGACAGGTTTGGGACAGATGTGCCGAGATCGGGAGCCGGCCTA
>DATKSR010000057.1:0-2889 GCA_035531555.1 Candidatus Dormiibacterota bacterium | reverse complement strand
CCGGCGATAGAGGCAACTGCGTACGCGAACGCCGCATCGGGCCAACTCACCCGACCCGGATCGATGGCCTGGATCACCAACCAGAACATGGTTATCGTTCCGACCGCCTGCAGGGCGCTCAGTGCCGACCAATAGAGTGTGTCCCAACGCCGCAGCAGTGCCACGGTGTCGCGCTGCAATTCGGACAGGTCCGGTTCGAAGCGGCGGAGCAGCGGTAAACGCCGCACCAACTTGAGAACTCGGTCGAACACCGGCTGCAGGGTCAGGACCGCGGTTACCGCAAGGACTCCCGCCAGCGCGGTTGCCACCCCGATGGCGGCCACCAGATGATGGAGCGAACCCGGGACAGCCGCAGCGATGAGCAGGACCGTGTAGATGAGCTCTTGCACGGTGATGGTGGCGATCGCACCCCCAACCTGCACCCGGGCAACCTCGCTGACCAGAACGGCGCGCGTCAGCTCGCCGCCTGGCAAGAGTCCCGCCGCCTGGCCAGCGAAGTTGAGAATCACGGTATCGCGCAGGCGTAAGCGGGCTCCAATCGCCAGCAGCAGAGGCTGCCAGCGGATCCCCTGAACCAAGTAGTAACTGAAGGAGAGCGCCGCCACCGCCGGCGCGTAGATGGGGTCGAAGCGGCTGGCGGCGCTGCCAAATCGCTCCGGATTGACCGCCAACACGAGCGCGACGACGACTCCGGCAGCGAGCAGGTAGGGGAACGCGGTCCGGATCCGGTGCCACCACTTGGAAGTCGCGCGACGTCCCCTCAAGGCTCCAAGTCCTTGCCGCCGGCGTCTGGTCGCGCCAAGCCGAGGGGGGTGCGCACCAACTCAGGGTAAAGAGGCTAGTGCCCCGCTCCCGCAGCTCTGCTGTAATCCACCTCCCGGTTGATCAGGCGACTGGCTAACCGAGAAGCGAGCGCCATGATGGTCAGGGCCGGGTTGGCGCTGCCCTGAGTGGGACAAACACTTCCATCCGAGATGAGGAGATTGGGCACCGCCCACGCCTGCTGGTCCGCGCTGACCACGCTGTTACTAGCGGAAGTTCCCATTCGGCATCCGCCAATCAGGTGGGCGAAGCGCTGGATGGTCAGGACGTCCTGGGCCCCGGACTCAACCAAGATCTCCTTGAGCAGCTTGGTCGAGTAGGCCATGTTCTTCTTGTCGTTCTCGCAGAGAGAAAAGTCGAAACGGGCGATCGGAAGTCCGTACTCGTCCGGCTCGTCCGCGAGAGTCACCCGATTCTCGGCCTGAGGCAGCAACTCGTTGAGGACACCGATGGTCGCCCAGTGGTTGTAGTCGCGCATGTATTCGCGCAGAGCTCGGCCCCAGTGTCCGCCCGCGAGCACGTGCTCGGCCCAGCCACCAGGGAGAGGCGAAACCGTCTGGATGCTGAATCCCCGGGCGAATCCCCGGCTGGCATCGGTCTCGTAATACTGCTCGGAGGAGACCTCGGGAGGGGGTGCTTTGTACATACGCATCTCGGTCGGATATCTGCCCGCACTTTGAGTGGCGCCTTGGACCATCACGTAACGACCCACCTGGTCCTCGTTGTTGCAGAGGCCGTGGGGGAAGGCAGCCGAGCTGGAATTGAGCAGCAGGCGGGGGGTCTCAATCGAGTACCCCGCCACCGCCACCAGCGCGGCTCGCTGATGGCGTTCGCCGGGGGAGCCCTCCCGCAGGTAGGTGACCCCGGTGGCCCTTCCCGAGGCGGGATCCACCTCGATGCGGGCCGCCATGCTGTTGGCCCGAATCTCCACTCCATGGGCGAGTGCGTCGGGGAGGTGGGTCACGTAGGGACTGGCCTTGGCGTTGACCTTGCACCCCTGCAGGCAATATCCCCGATAGATGCAGTGAGGGCGGTTGCCAAAAGCGCCGTTGACGATACCGACCGGGCCCACCCTCATCTCGATCCCCAGCCTTTCGGCTCCTGCCCAGAGCTTGGCTGCGGCGGCCCCGATCGGGTGGGGCGAGAACGGATAGCTGTGCGGGTCACCCCAGGGCCAGTTCTGCCCAGCGACTGGCAGTTCACGCTCCACCTCCTGGTAATGGGCCTTGAGATCCCAGTAGGAGATGGGCCAATCCGCACCCACGCCGTCTCGGCTCAGGGTCTGGAAGTCGGAAGGGTGAAAGCGGGGGCAGTAGCCAGCGTAGTGGACCATGGAGCCGCCCACACCCCGGCCGCTGTTGTTCTTGCCGAGCTCGATGGGATCGGCACCACCGATGATCCTCTTCTGGTTCCAGTAGAGACGGTGGGCACCCTCCTCGTCGCTGACCCAGTCCTCGTCAGGGTGCCAGAACGGTCCCGCCTCCAGGATCACGATCCGCCACCCTGTGCGGGCGAGGCGCTGGGCCAGAACCGAGCCACCCGCCCCCGCGCCGACGATGCAGAGGTCGACCTCGTCTTGGTCGGAATACCGCTGCATGGTGTCTTCGCCAGGCAGGTCACGGCGCTGGACGTCAAGGAGAAAGCGCGAGTCATTGGCCGTAGGCCCGACCGATCCCTTGAGCAATCCGCGCAGCATCAGGCGCCCGAGCGGGGATCGTGGACCGGGTCGGGAGCGGTGGCGGCGGCCGTCTCGTGCGGCTCCCGAACCCCGAGGGGACCCAGGCGCATGTACCCTCGGGGGTAGGCTGGTCCGCCAAATCCGATCTCGTTCCAGGCCCAGGGATGGGAGTAGAAGGCGGCGAGGATCATTCGCGCACAGACCGCCCAGGCACGCTTGACGTTGACCCGCTCCCAGACCCCACCTCCGAGGAGCCCCTGGGCTAGCTGCCCCACCAGTGCTTCCTGGGTGTCCCAGGAGCCGGCGGCAAAGTCGGAGATGCCGTACTGGCTCTGAGCGACCTCATCAAGGCCGCGCAGCACAATCCGCCAGGTATCGCGATCGTCGGG
>DATKSR010000056.1:0-43268 GCA_035531555.1 Candidatus Dormiibacterota bacterium | reverse complement strand
TTGTCTATTAGAGATCCGGTGACGATAGCGACGGGGAAACACCTGTTCCCATTCCGAACACAGCAGTTAAGCCCGTCTGCGCCGATGGTACTGCCCTGGAGACGGGGTGGAAGAGTAGGTCATCGCCGGGTCTCTTTTTTTTACCCTCGGCCGTGACCCGAACCGAGGCTGGCCGGTCCCCTCAAGATTGGGTGATCGTGTTGCGGCGCTCGTCGCTCTGGTCGGCAGGAAACAGACGCCAGAAGTAATACCCTGCCACGCCTACCATCAGGGTGTTGTCGAAGGCGAACATCAGCAGTCCACCGAGGTGCTGGTCGCCGACCGCTGACACTCCGAGCAGGGCGCTGCGGACCAAGTACTCCGTGTAGATCGCCTTCGGTAGCAGCGCGAGGGTCAATCCGACCACAACTGAGGGGAGGGCACCGCAGGTGAGGTAGGCCACCTCGCCCAGTGGGCTGAGGTTCCAGCGTTCCCCGTCGCGGTGGATTACCACTGCCCACCAGAAGATCAACCCGACCGCGAGGAAGCTGAGGTGCTGGACTAGGTACCAAGCGGAATGGGTCAGCGAGTAGTCCAGCAGCGCGGGTACGTGCCATAGCACCAGGATCGCGAAATAGGCGCTAGCTGCCAGCAGAGGTTGGACCAGCGTCCTCAGGATTGGAGCTGCTCGGCTGCGGAGGAGCCAGTCCACCGTCGGCTCCGGGAGTCCACGTATCAGCAGCGGCGGCGCCACCATGGCCAGAAGTAGGTGCTGAGCCATGTGGACGCTGAATAGGTATCGCTGCCCGGCGACGTCCAGCGCTGATTCGAGCGAGATCAGCGTCACCAGCACGCCGACGACCCAGGCGGCGGCCCGACCGTCCCGCTTGGCCCCTGGGAATCTGAGGTAGAGCAACACTGCCAGTCCGCATACGACCCAAACGGCCGGGTTGAACTCCCAGAGGCCGAGCCAGTGCAGCCAGGACGTCATCGCGCCGCGCTACTGCTCACGAATCTTTGGGCGGGGAGGGGTCCTGCAGCGCTGACTGGTTGCGGCGGTATAGCTCGACCTCGGCGTCCGCGCGACGTTCATCGTCCCTCAACCACTGCAGAACCGCGATGTCGAGCATGATCTCGGCAGGGATCGCCGCGGGCACCCAAGCCACGCCCGCGCCCCACTGTTGGTCGGTCAGCGCGGAGATGCCACCCGGGCGGCTGGCCAAGTCGTAGTACGGCGCGTACCAAGCATGACCGGAGAACCCCAGGCTGAGGGCGACCACCCACATCACCGCAGTTCCGGCGACCAGGTACCCGGCCAGCGGCCAAGTCGTGAGGTCGCGACGCAAGGGGTAGCTGTCAACCGTCTGGGACCAGTACACGAGGCCGGCGAGGAGCAGCGTCGCGAACTCGAAGCCGTGAAGAAAGGCGTTGTGCAGGGCGAGGTCGAATACGTAGGGCATGTGCCAGGTCCAGAAGGTGATCGCCAGAGCCCCGAGCCCGCCTGCCGGCGTTCGAAGGACGCTCCCGACGCGACTCGGGAACGGGTGCCGTCCGAACGCCTGCGCCTGCGGTCCCGCGGCTTGTGTCCAGCGCCGCGGTAGTGACCGCCACCACGGCAGCAGCGGCGCGCCGACCAGGATCAGCGGGGCGGACACCATCTGGAGCAAGCAGTGCTCCAGCATGTGCATCCAGAAGAGGTAAGAGGCGAGATAGTTGATCGGGCCCTCGATCGCGAACAGGATGAGCACCAAGCCCGAGTAGAACGAGACCGCGCGCCACGGGCCGATGGAGGGATCGCCGGGTCGTGGTTCACGCCCCAGCAGGCGGCGTCCCCGCCAGTACAAGAACGCCGCGACGATCACCGGGATCCAGGCGCCGGGCTGGAATGAGTAGCCGTAAAGATGGCTCCAAGGTGCCCAGAAGTTCAACGGGCCACCTCCAGCCCCGAGGGGGACGGAGGGCCACACCGGGGTGTGTCGAGCGCGGCGCTCGACCGTTCCTCGCCGGTTCGAATCAGGCCGACTCCCTCACCGACGGCCATTGGATGGGATTCCTCCGCCAGGCTGATGTGATCAGCCGCCTTGAATGATCCGGGGAAGGTCGAGTGTACTCGAGGTGCCTTCCCCGGTCAGCCGGAGGCTCGACCGAGAACGACCTCGCCGCCGACGAGGTCGGTATGGGCGGCGGCGGCCAGGGCCGTCCGTCTGGGCAGCGCGGCCATGGAGGCGCGCAACTGACCGCAGGCCGCCGTCGCTCGCTCGCCGCGAGAGAAGCGGATGCTGGCTCGCGAGCCCACCAACTCGGCGAATCTCCGGCAGGCTGGCTGCGGAGGGGCAGCCAACTCACTGTTGGGGATCGGGTTCATTGGAATCAGGTTGACGTGGGCCCGCACGCTGGTGGCGAGCCGGCGGAGCGCGACGGCGTCTTCCGGCCGATCGTTCACATTGGCGATCAGCACATACTCCAGGCTCACCCGGCGTCCGGTGGCGGCGCTGAAACGAAGTGCGGCGGCCTTGAGCTCCGACAGCGGATAGCGGCGGTTCAGGGGTACCAGTCGGTTGCGCAGAGAATCGTCGGCGGCGTGCAGCGAGATCGCCAGCCGCACTGGAAGCTTCTCCGTCGCGAGCTGGTCGATCTCGGGAACCAGGCCGCTGGTCGAAACCACCACATGACGCGGTGAGACGCCCCAGTCCTGCAAGAGTCGGATGGCCCCGACCACCGGCCCGTAGTTGTGCAGGGGCTCGCCCATTCCCATGAAGACCACATTGGTCGGCAGCCCGCTGCCCGCCTCCCGCCAGATGCCAGCGGCGGCCCGAACCTGATCCACGATCTCGCTCGCGGTGAGGTTGCGACGGAGGCCCAATTGCCCGGTGGCGCAGAAGAGACACCCAATCGCGCAGCCGATCTGAGAGCTGACGCAGACGGTGTTACGCGGCCGCACCCCCGGCCCTCCGGGATGGCGGATCAGCACCGCCTCCACCTCCTCAGCGTCGTGGCCCCGGAGGAGCAGCTTGGTGGTCAGGCCGCGGTCGGCGGTGGTCTCCGCGACCACCTCCAGGCTCCGGAAGGAGAGCTTGGTGGCCAGGTCGTGGCGAAGCGCGACCGGCAAGCTGGCCATCTCTTGGAAGCCGCCCACCCCTCCGGCCCAGGCGTGGGCGCGAATCTGGCTTGCGCGGTAGCGCGGCTGGCCCAGCTCGAGGACCATCTCCTGCAGCTTTGCCAAAGTGAGACTGCCGAGTTCCAGATGGGGCGTGCTCATCCCCCTCGAATCAAGCCCATGAACTCGCCTCGGGTCCGGGGATCACTGCGGAAGATCCCGGTCATGGAGCTAGTGATGGTGCGGTTTCCCTCCTTCTGAACTCCCCGCATCATCGTGCACAGGTGATCGGCCTCCAGCACCACCGCGACCCCCCGCGGTTCGAGGTGCCGCTGCAGCGTCTGCGCGATCTCGCTGGTCATCCGCTCTTGAACCTGCAGACGTCGGGCGAAGGCGTCCACCAGCCTGGGGATCTTGCTCAATCCGATGATCCTGCCTCGGGGCAAGTAGCCCACGTGGGCTACTCCGAAAAAGGGGAGGAGATGGTGCTCACAGAGGCTGTAGAAGGTGATGTCGCGGACCAGCACCAGCTCGTCGTACGGCTCCTCGAAGACGGCCTGGCCGAGAACTCGGTCGAGGTCAACTTGGTATCCGGAAGTCAAGAAGGCGAGGGTCTCTGCCACCCGTCGGGGGGTCGAGCTGAGGCCCTGCCGATCCGGATCCTCACCCATTTGAGCCAGGAGCCCCGCGACTGCGGTCTCAGTCTCGGGGCCTAGAGTGGGGCTAGCCGAGGGCTCCTTTGAGCCTCGGACGGACGGTCGGCGTGCTGGGGAAGGCGGGCTCACAGTGCGGAGATTGTCTCAGCAACCGTCGGTGGCGGTTCTCGGACCATGGGCTCAGCCGGCGCCGAGCCGGCTCCAAAGTGACCTGGCCGACTTGGCTCCCTCCTGGAGGCAGGCGGCAACCCCGACGCCGCCAAACGCTGCGCCCGTGATCTCGAGTGGCAGCGGTAGACGTGCCGCTGCCTCGGCGACCCGCTCCTGCCACTTCAGGTGGCCAGCCCGATACTGCGGCAGCGCGCCGTGCCAGCGTTCGACGCGGACCTCGATCGGCAGCTGGGACAGCCCCACGATCGTCCGGAGTTCTCGGTGAATGGAGGTCACCAGCGTGGTGTCGTCCAAGGCCAGCACCCACTCGTCACCGAAACTGCCCACCGAGGCCCGCAGGATGGTCAGTTCCGGCTGGCGCAGGTGGGGCCACTTGCGGTCCAAAAAGGTACAGGCCGTGAGCGTGCGCCGGGTCCGCCGGGCGACCAGGAACCCGCTGCCTACCAGCGGCCGCGAGAGCGCGGAGTCCGGGTAGGCGAGGGTGACAGTAGCGACCGACGCGTACTCCAGCTGCCGCAGCAGGGCTCCCATTTCGCTGCTGAGCGAGTTGAGCAGGCTTGCCGCCGCGGGGGCCGGAAGGGCCAGGATCACGCCCTCGAACTCGGCCGCCGGCGCGCCCTGGAGGTGGATCCGAACTCGGTTGCTCTCGATCGCCTCCAGCCGGGTGACCGTCCGCGCGAGATGGATTGAGCCCTCCGGAACGACGCCCGCCAGGCCGGAGGAAAGCTGATCCAGCCCACTCTCGAAACTGACGAAGGGGGTCAGCCCTGGGCGCTGAGGCTGGGACCGGGCAGCCCGGCGCAAGCCTCGCAGTAGGCTGCCGCCACCTTCGGCTGCCGCCACCAGTTGAGGCGCCACCGCGCCGCTGCTTAGCGGCTGGGCTGGGCCGGCATACACGCCGCCGAGCAGTGGATCGACCAGGCGCCCGAAGAGGGTCTTGCCGACCCGCCGTCCCAAGAAGGCGCCCAGCGAGCCGTCGGGATCTGGCTCACCCCGCCCTAGCAGGGGTTCCAGTGACGCGCGGACGGCCCCGGCCCATCCCACCGCCCGAACCACGTCCGGCCTCCAGGGGAATAGCGGAACTCCCAGGACCGAGTCCTTGGGGATCGCGACCATCTTCATACCGTTCCAGATCCCAGCCGATGTGGTGGCGGGGCGGATCAGACTCGGGCGCAGCCCCAGCCGGTCGATTACTGCCTCGATCTCCGGGCCGCGTGCCAACAGGCTCTCGGCGCCGAGGTCGACCCGGGCTCCGGCGAAATCGGCCGTGAGCAGCTTGCCGCCGGGGCGGTCGCTGGCCTCGAATACGGAGAGAGACAGCGTCTCCGAACCCATCTCGGCGACCCTCACCAGCTCGGCGGCCGCTGCCAGTCCGGAGACCCCCGCTCCGATCACCGCCAGTCGGCGCGGAGAAGAGGTCAAGGGCTGGTGGTGATCCCCGCCTGCACCAACTCCGCGAGGATCGCCACAAAGTCGGGGCGCGCGTTGGGCATCGGCGTCCTGACGACCCGCACCCCGAGTCGGTTGGCCTCGGCCTGAGCTTCGACGTCCAAGTCGTACAGGATTTCCAAGTGGTCAGCGGTGAAGCCGCAGGCACAGACCACGAAGTCAGTGGTTCCGCGGGCCGCCGCCAGCCGAACCACGTCCAACAGCTCAGGCCCCAGCCACGGTTCGCCCGTCCTGGCCACGCTTTGCCAGGCGGTCGTCCAGTTGCTGATCCCAGCGTGTAGTGCGGCGGCGGACGCGGTCTCGGCTAGCTGTCCTGGATAAGGGTCACCCATCTCCTTGAGCCGAGCGGGCAGGCTGTGAGCCGTGAAGATGACCAGGGGCGATTCCGACCGCCGATCATCGATCTGGGCCAGCTGCTCCCGCACCCGATCGGCAAGCCATCCGATGTACCCCGGATCGAGGTGCCAGTCGGTCACGAAATGGAGCTGCAGCTGGCTCGGTCGATCGGCGATGGCGGCCTCGGCCCGGCTCACGTACTCACCGACGCTCATCTGGGAGAAATGGGGTGCGAGGACCAGTCCCACCGCCGAGGTGACCCCGTCCTCCGCCAACTGGCGTACGGCATCCTCCAGAAAGGGCGCTGAGTGCTTCATGCCCACTACCACTCTCCACCGCTCCCCGTGCATCCGCCGCAGCTCGCGCTCCAGAGCCTCGGCCTGAGCACGGGTGATTTCCTGGAGCGGCGAGCTGCCCCCGATGGCGTCGTAACGACGCTCGAGTTCGGTCACTGCCTCACCACTCGGGGGCCGGCCCCCACGCATGTGGGTGTAGTAGGGGAGGATCTCGGACCGGGTGCGGGGGCTGCCGTATGCCATCAGGAGAACCGCCTTATCGGGGGACCCTTCGGGGACCGCCGACCTGCTGGTAGCGGGCTCGCCTGTAGACGCCTCGATGGGGGTCAATTTTGCTTCCCTTGCTGCCAGCTCCGGGGCAGCCTTACCGTGCCCCCACGCGCTCACTCTACCGGCAGAGAGGAGGAGCACTCCATTGCTACAGTTAGCGCGCTGTGCGGAGTTCGCCCAAGATCGCCGGCACGCCGCCCTTTCCGCCGCGAGGCCCGAGCGCCGGTGCCCCCGGGGCAGAATTGCTGGAAGGAGCCCGTACCATCCTCGGGCTCCCGGAGCCGGAAATGGTGGCCACGCTCGGAGAATGGTCCCGGGAGTTGGCCCTCGACCTGTTCACGGCGATGGCCCAGCTGCGGGCCTTTGACGAGCGCGCGGTCATTCTCCAGCGCCAGGGCCGTATCGGCACCTATCCCACCTTCTATGGCGAGGAGGCGGTCCAGGCCGCCAGCGTCCGGGCCCTGCGCAGCGGGGACTGGTTATTTCCGACCTACCGTCAAACCGCGGTCGTAACCCTGCGAGGCTGCCCGCCGCTGGTGCCGCTGTTGATGTGGCGAGGCCATCCGGGCGGCTGGCATGACGTGATGGAGTACCGCGTGGCCCCCATCTGCGTTCCGGTGGCGACCAACCTGCCCCATGCGGTGGGTGCCGCCTGGGGAGCCCAGCTGCGCCACCTGGATCTGGTGTCCCTGGCTTACGGGGGGGATGGCGCGACCTCGGCCGGCGACTTCCACGAGGCCTGCAACCTGGCCGCCGTGGTGGGCGCTCCGGTGATCTTCCTGATCAACAACAATCAGTGGGCCATCAGCACCCCGGTGAATAAGCAGACCAAGGTGCGCCGGATTGCCGACAAGGCCGCCGGCTACGGCATGCCTGGGGTCCGAGTCGATGGCTTCGATGTCTTCGCCTGCTACCAGGTGGTCCGAGAAGCCGCGGCCAGAGCCAGGGCGGGGGAGGGGCCGAGCTTGATCGAGGCGATCGGCTACCGGCTCGGACCTCACGGGACTGCCGACGAGCCCTCGCTGTACCGGGATCAGGCGGCGGATTTGCTGTGGGAACCGATGGAGCCGCTGCGCCGGACCCAGATGGCGCTGGTGGCTGCAGGACTCGCCTCCGAGATTGAGCTCGACCGGATCCGCGACGACACGGTGGCCGGACTCCGAAACATCGGCGACGCCGTGGAGGCGTGCGCACCGGTCACGATCGAGGAGATCGCTACCACCGTGCACCGGGAGACCCCGTGGGGTCTACTGCCGGACCACCTGCGCGAGCCTTCTTGGACGCCTGAGGCTGCTGACGGAGGATGAGCGAGGCAGCTGGACTGAACATGGTCGAAGCGATCACCAGGGGGCTCGGTCAGCTTCTAGAGGAGGATCCGGACGCTCTTTTGATGGGTGAGGACATCGGGGCCAACGGGGGTGTTTTTCGGGCCACCGCCGGGCTGCTGGAGCGTTTCGGAGCGGAGCGGGTGATCGACACGCCGCTTAGCGAGGCGGGGTTCGTCGGGGCCGCCATCGGGATGTGCCTGGTAGGGATTCACCCGGTCGTTGAGATCCAGTTCGACGCATTCGTGTACCCGGCATTCGAGCAGTTGATCTCCCAGGCCGGCCGCTTCCGGTGGCGCACTCGGGGCGCCTACGGCCTGCCCCTGGTGGTGCGCATACCCTACGGCGGTGGCACCCGGGCCCCGGAGCTGCACTCGGACTCCCCGGAGACGCTCTTCAGCCATATGCCGGGGCTGCGGGTGGTGGTCCCGTCCGACCCGCTGTCGGCCGGGGAGCTGTTGCTGGCCGCGGCCCGGTGTGGCGACCCGGTCATCTTTCTAGAGCCGAAGCGGATGTACCGCCGGGGCCGCCAGGCGCTACCGACGAAGTTCACCCCCGGAGACCTGGACCATGCCGTGGTGGTCCGGCCCGGTGACGACCTGACCGTAGTCGCCTACGGAGCGATGCTGGAGGTGGCCGACGGGGCCGCCGCGCGGCTCGAGCAGGAAGGCGTGTCCACCCGAGTCCTCGATCTTCGTTGTATCTACCCGCTTGATCGCGAGAGTCTCCTCGGCGCCGCTCAGGAAACCGGTCGGGTGCTGGTGGTCCACGAGGCGGCCAGGCACTGCGGAGTCGGAGCCGAGATCGCGGCTCTGTTGCAGGAGGAGGTGGCGGACGCACTCCTGGCCCCGACCTTGCGGGTCACCGGCATGGATATGCCATTCCCTCTTTCTCAGAACGAGGATGATGCGCTCCCGTCGGTGGAGCGGGTGCTGGCCGCGGCCCACACCATGCTCGAGTACTGAGCGTCATGGCTGAATTCAGGCTGCCGGACCTCGGCGAGGGCGTGACTGAGGGCGAGGTGGTTGAGTGGCGCGTCCATACGGGCGACACCGTGGAGCTCGACCAGATCTTGGGTGTGATCGGGACGGACAAGGCAACGGTGGAGATTCCCTCGCCGTTCGCCGGTCGGGTGGAGGCGATCCTGGTATCCGAGGGGTCCCGGATCCGGGTCGGCGAACCCCTGCTTCGGGTAGAGGGTGCGGGAGGCTCGACAGTGGAACCGGTAGCGGCGACTCGGGAACCGGACGCTGCCGGCGCCCATCCGAGCCGACCATCCGCTTCGGCTGGCGCGAGACGGGTCCCGGCTCTGCCGGCGGTCCGTCGGGCGGCTCGGCAACGAGGGATCGCGCTGGAGACCGTCGCCGGGACCGGTGGCGGGGGTCGGGTCAGGTTGCGGGACCTGCTAACTCAAGGTCGGCGCGTCCCCCTGCGGGGGTCCGCCCGGGCGATGGCGGAGCAGGTGGCGCTGACCCATCAGCATGTGCCCCAGGTCACCGTGGTTCTGGAGGTCGATGTGGCGCCACTGGAGGCCAGGATGGCGGAGGGAGCCGGTGGGCAGGGCGCGGGTCAGCACAACCTGCTCGGATTGATCTGCCTCGCCGCCCTCGCCGAGTTGGCGGAGGCCCCACTCTTCAACGCCAGCCTGGACGACGATGCACTGGAACTCGTCTACCACGACCGGGTGCAGTTGGGAATCGCCGTTCAAGCGGCGGACGGACTCCGGGTCGCCACGATCCGCGATGCCGACCTACTCTCCTCCGACGCCTTCCACACCGAGCTCCAGCGGGTGGTCGCGGCGGCCCGCGCCGGTACCCTGACCGCGGCCGAGTTGAGCGGGTCCACCTTCACCGTCTCCAGTGGAGGCAAGCAAGGCGGCTTGCTGGCGACTCCCTTGGTCAACTGGCCCAACGTGGCCATCCTCGGGGTGCACGCTATTCAAGACCGCGCCGTGGTGAAGGACGGGCGGGTGGCCGTGGGCCGGCGGGCCAACCTCTCCCTGTCCTTCGACCACCGGGTGATTGACGGCATGACCGCATCACGGTTCCTCTACCAGTTGGAGTCGCGTCTGACCTCCTAGGGCAGGCGCGATTTCCGGAACAGTACGCGAACCCCTGGGGGCTGCACCCAGCTCAGTGTCGATCGCGGAACGCTCGGAAGCATGGTCGCCGCCGACGTGTCCGGGAACTTTTTGGATCGGGGCCCCGATCCCGACGATGAGCGCCCGGGCAGCGATCCGGTTCCGCCCCGGTCCACGGGCAAAGTGCTCCGGAAGCTGCACCGGTTCACAAGCGGGACAGTGATCGTTGTGCACGACTCCTTCGAATTCCGCTCACCTCTCCCTACGGCTGACGGACACGCTTACCCAAGATCGCGGGGCGTCCTCATTCCGGCGGGCAGCGAGCTCCACCCCTTAGAGGCATCATTCAGAAGAGCCAACTAGTCCGTCGGGGGGGGCGCAGCTGAATCGAGAGTTTGGTGCCGAGACCGGGAGTTGAACCCGGACGAGCTTGCGCTCACTGCCCCCTCAAAGCAGCGTGTCTACCATTTCACCACCTCGGCACGCCTGCCTGATGTTACTGGGATGAGGGTGTGAGTCAGAGATCCCCGTTGATCCGTCTGCGTGAGTTTTGCCTCGCCCTTCCGGAGGCGGTAGAGGACCCGGACGGCGTAGGCAATCCCTCCTTCAAGGTGGCGGGGAAGATCTTCACCGTGCATGTCGTCGATCACCACGGCGATGGCAAGACGGCGCTTTGGTGCAAGGCCCCTGCAGGCGCTCAGTTGGGCCTGACCGCCAGTGATCCGGAGCGGTATTTCGTCCCGCCCTACGTTGGGCGGTACGGCTGGGTCGGAGTCCGGTTGGACCGTCCGGTCGACTGGGCGGAGGTGAAGGGGCTGGTCGAGGACAGTTACCGGTTGACCGCCCCGAAGCGGCTCACCAGGGCGCTCGGATAGGCGAGGAAGCCGAGGGCGGAAGTCCGCCCCACTGGTCCCCTCATTCGCGCTCTCAATGCCGGTACAAAAACCCTCAGCTTCGTCGGAAGCGCAACCGTGAAGGCGACACGACACCCGACCAGGCTCGGCGGAGCCCATCTCGGAAGCTCAGAAGCTGTGCTAGGCTGAATCCGTCTTCGGGGCAGGGTGTAAATCCCGACCGGCGGTCATAGCCCGCGAGCGCGAAGGGGTTCGGCCCCAGAACGCAGGACTCGGTGGAATTCCGGGGCCGACAGTTAGAGGCGCGAACGAAGGGTTCGACCTTGAGTCTGGATGGGAGAAGACGGGTCTGGGCGCCCAATTGCCTGGTCCTTACTCCCTGCCCCGTGGCAAGGAGTAGTGGTGACCGAAGTGGCGGCGGGCGGGACTGTCGGAAGTCGGGACCAGATGAGGCGCGCCTTGGAACTGGCCAAATCGGGGCAGGGCCGCACTTCTCCCAATCCTCGCGTGGGGGCGGTCTTGACCCGGGACGGGCAGGTCGTCGGCGAGGGTCGCCACCAGCGCGCGGGCGCAGCTCACGCGGAGGTCGCGGCACTGGATCAGGCTGGTGAGCTGGCCCGGGGAGCGACGCTCTGGGTGACCCTCGAGCCGTGCTGTCACACCGGTCGCACCGGACCCTGCACTGAGAGGCTACTGGCGGCGGGAGTGGCTGAGGTGCACGTGGCGACTCTGGATCCCAACCCCAAGGTCCGCGGAGGAGGGGTCGCGCAGCTGCGCGCCGCCGGGGTCTCGGTCTCGGTCGGGGAGCACGAGGCGGAGGCCACGCAGTTGATCCGGGAATTCGCGGTCTGGATCGTCCAGGGGCGTCCGTCGGTGACTCTCAAATTCGCCATGAGCCTGGACGGCAAGGTGGCGACAGCGCTAGGCGAGTCGCAGTGGATCAGTTCAGAGCCATCCAGGGCCCGAGCTCACCTGTTGCGCGGCGAGCACGACGCGGTGATGGTCGGTTCGGGAACGGTGCTCGTGGACGATCCACGCCTGACCGCCAGAGAGTTGCCCGCAGGTGCCCATCAGCCCCTTCGCGTGATCGTCGACAGCCGCCTGCGGACGCCACCCTCGGCCCGCATCTTCAGCACTCCGGGCGGACCCATCTTGGTGGCGACCACTGACGGACGGGACGCCGGGCGCGAGGCCGCTCTGACTGCGGCGGGAGCGGAGGTGCTGACCCTGCCGGCCGTTGACGGGCGGGTGCCCCTTTCCGATCTTCTGCAGCGGTTGGGGGAGCGACAGGTGACCAGCCTGTTGGTCGAGGGAGGTCCGGTTCTACTGGGCTCATTCTGGGAGCAGCGCCTGGGCGACCGGATCGCTGCCTTCGTCGCCCCGATCTTGGTGGGCGGCGCCGGCGCCCCGGGACCTCTCGGTGGCCTGGGCGCACCCACTCTGGAGCGCAGCTGGCGAGTCAGGGGGCTGCGCGCGGAGCCAGTCGGCCCCGACCTGCTGTTGACGGCGGAGGTATAGCTGATGTTCTCAGGAATCGTGACCGCCCTCGGTGAGATCGAAGCCACCCCCAAGGAATTTCAGGGTGAACTTGTCATCGCCCATCCCCCCGGTTGGGGCGATCTCGACATCGGGGAGAGCGTCGCGGTCAACGGATGCTGCCTGACCGTCGTGCGCCGGGAGGCCTCTCGAGTTGCCCTCGAGGTGATGCCGGAGACCGTGCGCCGCTCCAACTTAGGTCAACTGACGCTCGGAGACCAGGTCAATCTGGAGTCGGCGGTAGCCCTTGGGGCCCCGATCGGCGGCCATTTGGTGAGCGGACACCTGGATGCCACCGGGGAGGTCTCCGTCGTGCAGCGCGAAGAGAACGCGGTCTGGGTGACGGTGCAGGTGCCCCGTGAGGTGGCCCGATATTGCGTCCCCCAGGGGTCGATCGCGATCGACGGCTGCTCCCTGACCCTGGTCGCGGTCGAGGACTCGGTCGACGGGTCGGCGGAGGTGATGGTGTCGCTAATTCCCCACACCCTGAAGTCGACGAGAGCCGCCGGCTATCTCCCGGGCGCGGTCGTGAACCTGGAGGCGGACTCAGTTGCCAAGCTCCTGGAACGGCTCCTCGCGCCGCACCTGAGCTCAATTGCAGCCGGGCGGCCCCGAACTGAACCGGAATTGCAGGAGGGCGGCTGAGGTGGAGTTCGCCCAGATCGAGGAGGCACTGTCAGCATTCGCCCAGGGTGAGTTTGTGATCGTGGTCGACGACGAGGAGCGTGAGAACGAGGGAGATCTCTGCCTGTCCGCCCAAGCCGCCAGCTCGGAGAAGGTCAACTTCATGATGGCCGAGGCGCGCGGGCTGATCTGCGTCGCCATGGAGCCGCAGCGGCTCGACGATCTGCAGCTGCCCCCGATGATGGAGGACAACACCTCCCGTTACCGGACCGCCTTCGCGGTCTCGGTGGACGCTGCTGGAGAGGGGGTCACCACTGGGATCAGCGCGCAGGACCGGGCGGTCACCATCCGTGCCCTGGCGGATCCTGAGTACAAGGCGTCGGACTTTACCCGCCCGGGCCATGTGTTCCCGCTGCGGGCGCGTTCGGGCGGGGTGCTGGAACGGGCTGGGCACACCGAGGCGGTGATCGACCTCTGCCGGTTGACGGAGCTGGTCCCCGCCGGGATTGTCTGCGAGATTGCCAACCCAGATGGAACCATGTCCCGCCGTCCCCAGCTGGAGGAATTCGGAGCCCGCCACGGCATTCCGATCATCAGCATCAACGAACTGATCTCCTACCGGCGCCAGCGGGAGCAGCTGGTGGAACGGGGCGCGGAGACGGTGATCCCCACTGTGGAGGGAAGTTGGCGAGCGATCGGCTACCGCGACCGCATCACCGACGCCGTCCACCTGGCTCTGGTGTTCGGTAAACCGGAGGCGGACCGCCCGGTGCTGGTGAGGGTCCACAGCGAGTGCCTGACCGGTGACGTCTTCGGGTCGCAACGGTGCGACTGCCAAGCCCAGCTCCACCAGGCGCTGCGTCAGATCACGGAGGCGGGCGAGGGGGTGGTGGTCTACCTCCGCCAGGAGGGCCGGGGAATCGGACTGATGGACAAGTTGCGGGCCTACGCCCTGCAGGACCAGGGCCGGGACACCGTGGAGGCCAATCTGGAGTTGGGATACCCGGCTGACAGCCGCGACTACCAGATCGGCAGCCAGATCCTCTCTGATCTCGGTCTGCGCCGACTCCGGGTGATGAGCAACAACCCGCGCAAGTACTACGGCCTTCAGGGGCATGGGCTGGAGATGGTTGAACGGGTGCCCATCGAGATCACCGCCAACCGCCATAACCAGCGATACCTGTCCACCAAGCGAGAGAAGCTCGGTCACGTGCTGGAGCAGGTCGACCCGGCTCCCGGAGGACGGTCATGAAAACAGTGGAGGGTGTCCTGGACGGCCGGGGGCTCAAGGTGAGCCTGGTCGCGGCGCGGTTCAATGAGACGATAGTCGAGCGGCTGCTGGAGGGGGCCTGCCGGGCACTGCGCCAGCATGGGGTCGAGGAAGCTTCAATCCAGCAGGTCTGGGTGCCGGGCTGCTTCGAGGTACCGGTCGCGGTGGCCGAGCTGATCGATCAAGGGGGCTGGGACGCGGTGGTGGCGCTGGGAGCAGTCATCCGCGGCGCGACTCCGCACTTCGAGTACGTGTCGGAGGCAGTCAGCTCAGGGATCGCCGCTCTGAGCACGCGCCGGTTCCCGATCGGGTTCGGGGTCCTGACGGTGAACTCGGTCCAGCAGGCGGAGGAACGGGCCGGGGGCAAGCTCGGCAACAAGGGCTTCGATGCCGCTCAATCTGCTCTGGAGATGGTCTCGGTGCTGCGGCAACTTCGGGCGGACCGGCCGTGACCTTGCGTTAGCGCCCGGAGCCTTCTAGGTGCAGCCTGACGACGGCGGCGGAGCCTGGCTCAGGCGGTCTTGGTCGAAGTGCGCAGGCAACGGGTGCAGACCCGCATCCGCTGGGGCAGTCCGCCACCTTTGGGGGAGATTCGGGCCGAGACCAAGTTGGGCATGAAGCGGCGGCGCGTGTGTACCTTGGAGTGGCTCACATTGCTGCCCGCCACCGGTCCCTTGCCGCAGATCTCGCACCGCTTCGCCATGACGACCTCGAAGAAAGCTGACGATGAGGGTCCCTCCGCTGGGACCGAACCCCGAGTATGATTCCGGCCGCAGTTTACCAGCCGCGCCACGGGGCGCCAGCCGACGCTCCGGAGAGACGCCCCGGGCGCCGATAGAGGAAGGCCCACTTGCCAAGCAACCGGCCGCTCTTGCAGACCTACGCGTTGGGAACCGTGGAGGTTTCCCCCCGGGTGGTGGCCATGCTGGCCGCCAAGGCCGCGGGAGATTGCTACGGAATCGTGGGGATGTCGGCCCGAGGACTCCGCGACGGCCTAGCGGAGCTGCTCAACCGGGACAACGCCGAGCGGGGCATCGAGCTGCGGGTGCAGGACGGTGGCCTGGGGATCGATCTCTACGTCATCGTCGATCACGGAGTTCGGATCCTGGAGGTGGCCCACAACTTGATGAGCGCCGTCTCCTACAGCCTGGAGCACCACCTCGGCCTGCGCGTGCTCGAGGTCAACGTCAACGTCCAGGGGATCAGGCCACCTGAGGAACAGGATGGCGGCGGCTGACGCAGCCGCCTCGGGCGCGCCCCTGGTCGTGACCGGAAGGTCTCTGCGCCAGGGGCTGGAGCGGGCCCTCGGACGGCTGGCCGAACAGAAATCGCACATCAACGAGCTGAACGTCTTCCCGGTGCCGGACGGGGATACCGGGACCAACATGCACCTCACCTTGGAGGCGGCCTGGCGGGAGGTGAGTCAACTCCCTGAGGAAGCCCCAATTTCGGCCGTGACCAAGGCCGCCGCCCACGGCTCGTTGATGGGCGCCCGAGGTAACTCCGGGGTCATCCTCTCCCAGGTCCTGCGCGGCTGGTCCGTCGGTGCCGAGGAGAAGGAGTCGCTCGACGCCCGCGGTCTGAGCGAGGCGCTCGCCGAGGGGTCGCGGGTCGCTTACTTGGCGGTCAAGCGGCCGGTGGAAGGCACCATCCTCTCGGTAGCCAGAGACGCGGCTCGGGCCGCGCGGAAGTCGCTCGACCAAGGCGGCGACCTGACCCAGCTGGCGGAGGCGGTGGTCGCCGAGGGCTGGGCGGCGGTGGAGCGCAGCCGGGACCAGATGGACGTGCTCCGCGAGGCCGGAGTCGTCGACGCCGGCGGATTTGGGCTGGCGGTTATTCTCACCGCAGTTGCAGAGCGGCTCACCGGGCGGGAACCGGAGGTTGCCGCCCTCCGCCCCGACGCCGCCCGCGGCGGTGCGTACGGCTCGACGGTGGTGGGGCTTCGGGGGGCGGCCGCGGCCGTCGCCCCCGAGGGTGGATTCGGCTATTGCACGGAGTTCGTCCTGGTTGGGGCCGAGCTGGAGGCGGTCGAGGTTCGCTCCCGACTGGGCGACGACGCTGAGGACGACTCGGCGCTGGTGGTGGGCGAGCGGGGGCTGCTGCACGTGCACCTGCACGCCAAGGAGCCCTGGGAGCTGCTCACGAAGGCCGCTCAGATGGGCAAGATCGAGCGACTCAAGGTCGACGATATGACCAGCCAGCACCACGACGCCCAGGTTCGCGGCGGGTTGCCCACGCCGATCGCGGCGGTCCTCCCGCTGGGGGTGGTCACAGTAGCCCAAGGGGAGGGGTTCCGAGAGCTGCTCATGGGCCTGGGCGCGGCCGTCGTGGTGGAGGGGGGGCAAAGCCAGAATCCCTCCACCGAGCAGATCCTGCAGGGGATCGAGAGCTCCGGAGCTGAGGAGGTGCTCCTCTTGCCCAACAATTCGAACTTGGTGCTGGGGGCTGAGCAGGCGGCCGCGATCTCCCTCAAGGAGGCGGCGGTGGTGCCTTCGCACAACCTGCCCCAGGGGATCGCGGCGCTCCTGGCGTTCGACCCCCGCTCGCCTCTGGAGGTCAACCGGTACCGCATGGAGCGGGCCATGGAGGGCGTCCACGCCATCGAGGTGACGCGAGCGGTGAGAGACAGCCAGATGGGCGCCCAGAAGGTCCCTCAGGGAGCTCTGATCGGGCTGCTCGACGGCAAGCTGGTGAGTTGCGGCACCGAGATCGACCAGGTAGTTCTGGAGGCCCTTGGGGAGTTACCGAAAGGCTCGGTGGAGGTGGTCACCCTGTACCGTGGGGCCGACGTGGAGACCGAGGCCAGTGAAAGGCTCGCGCGGGCCATCAAGGCGCACTTTCCGGGCCTCGAGGTCGATCGGCACGATGGCGGCCAGGCGCTCTACCAATTCATCATCTCGGCGGAGTGACAGGAGCTTCGGGTGACCGTTCGGATCGTCACCGACAGCACCTGCGACCTGCCTGAGAGCCGACGGCAGGAGGCGGGGGTGGTGACCGTTCCCCTGCGACTCCACTTCGGGGACCAGGAGTTTCGAGACCGTGTCGATCTCGACGATCGGCAGTTTCTGGATCGGCTCAGGTCTGCCAAAGTGCCGCCCCAAACCTCTCAACCGCCTCCCGGTGATTTCGAGACGGTCTACCGGCGCCTGCTGGAGGACCCTCTGGACCAGGTGGTCTCCATCCACATCGCCGCTGCCTTGAGTGGGACTGTAGGCTCGGCGAACCTAGCGGCTCAGGCTGTCGACCCTGATCGGATCCAGGTGGTCGACAGCCGAACCGTCAGCCTCGGCACGGGCTTCCAGGTGCTGGCGGGGGTCGAGCTCGCGGAGCGGGGGCGCTCAGCGACGGAGATAGCGGAGGCGCTCAGACCCATGTCGCAGAGCACGGGGATCATCTGCCTCCTGGACACCCTCCGCTACCTCCAGATGGGAGGGCGGATCGGCCGGGTCCAGGCCATGGTGGGCAGCGCCCTCTCGATCAAGCCCCTGATCAGTCTGGGTGAGGACGGCGCCGTGGTCCCGGTCGGCCGGGTGCGCAGCCGGACGGTGGGAATTCGTCGGCTAAGCGAGCTGCTGGTGGAACACCGGCCACTGGCTCGATGCGGGGTCCTGTACGTGGGAGATCCCACAGACGCCGAGCGCCTGCTCCAGGACGCCCGGGGGACGTTCCCTGGGATGGAGATTCTCCTCCAGCACGCCAGTCCGGTGATCGGCAGCCATTGCGGTCCGGGAACCATCGCCTATTGCTACCTTGAAGCCCGGTCCTAAGGGCTCCGCACCCCGGACTCGCCGTGGTGCCGGGAAGGTAGGCCCCCGGGCCGCGGAACTCACCCTCGAGTCCCCCCTTGCCCAACTACCCACGATCGCAGGCCAGCGCGAGGAGCGCAAGCGGACTGAGAGAGTGGAGGCGCTGAAGCGGCTCGGATTGCGCACCGTGCGCGATCTCCTCTTCCACCGCCCGACGCGGTATGAGGATCAGCGAGAACGGCTGACGGTCAGTCAACTTCGACCGGGTCAGTCCGCCACGGTGGAGGTGGAGATCGCCGCCGTTCACGCCCGCCGCGCGCGGCGGAGACCGATCGACGTCATTCAGGCGCAGGTCGTCGACTCGACGGGCGAAGTTTCGGTTATCTGGTTCAACCAGCCGTACCTGCGCCACCTGCTAAACGTCGGCGACCTAGTCACCCTCCACGGCAAGGTCACCGTCCGTCAGGGAGACCTCCAGATCAGCAATCCGCAGGTCGAACGGGACCGCCAATGGGTGGGCCAGGCGAGCGTCGGCGTCCTGGTACCGACGTATCCCGAGACCTACGGCTTGACCTCACGATGGCTTGGAGTCCAGATCGCCAAACTGCTTCCTCTGGCGACCAAGGTCGAAGATCCCTTACCCGAGCCGATCAGAGATCGTGAGCGGTTGATCCACCTCGGTCAGGCCGTCCATGACATCCACTTTCCCGCTGACCAGAGCGCCCTGGACCGAGCCACCGAGCGCTTCGGATTCGACGAGCTGTTCTACCCCCAACTGGCAGCTCTGCTGGCTCGGCGCCAGCGGCTGCGCCGCTCGGGAGTGCGCAGCCCCTACAGCGTGGGGATCGCGCGGGAGTTTGTCGCCGAGCTGCCATTCAAGCTGACCGATGACCAGCGCCGGGCGGCGCACGAGATCCTGACCGACATGGATCGACCTTCCCCGATGAACCGGTTGCTCCAAGGCGACGTCGGGTCGGGGAAGACGGTGGTGGCCGCGATGGCCGCCCGGATGGCTATTGCCGCACGACATCAGGTCGTGCTCATGGCCCCGACCGAGATCCTGGCCCGCCAGCATTGCCAGTCCTTGAGCGCCCTGCTATCCCCGACCGGAATCACCCCGCGCCTGCTGGTGGGGAGCACGTCGGCAGTCGTGCGCCGGGAGATTCTGGGAGGGTTGGCCGCCGGCTCCGACCAACTGGTGGTCGGCACCCATGCCCTGATCGAGGACGATGTAACTCTGCCCGACCTGGGACTGTGCATCGTCGATGAGCAGCACCGTTTCGGGGTGGAGCAACGGCTTCGCCTGTTGGAGAAGGCGCCGCTCAACCCGGATGTGTTGTCAATGACGGCGACACCCATCCCCCGCTCGCTGGCGAGGACTCTCTACGGCGACCTGGACGTGAGCCGGATCCACCAGCTGCCGCCCAACCGGCTCCCGACCGAGACGACTCTGGTCGAAGCCGGGCAACGCTCGGGGGCATACGAGTTCATTCGCGAGCAGGTCGACGCGGGCCACCAAGCATTCATCATCTGCCCGTTAGTGGAGGACTCGCCCACCATCGAGGCTCGCTCGGCGACAGCCGAGTTTCACCGGCTTCAGACCGACGTGTTCCCAGACCTGCAGCTGACACTTTTGCATGGAAAGCTGGCGGCTTCCGACAAGGCGAAGCGGATGCAGGCGTTCGCTGACGGAACTGTCGACATCCTGGTGGCCACCAGCGTGATCGAGGTAGGGGTGGACATACCGAATGCGACGGTGATGGCCGTCGAGGGGGCGGAGCGCTTTGGTCTGGCTCAGCTGCATCAGTTTCGGGGCAGAGTGGGTCGAGGTCCAGATCAGTCGTACTGTCGGCTGTTTGTTGAAGGAGACGACCCCGCGGCTCGCGCCCGGCTCCAGGCCCTGGTCGACCACACAGATGGGTTTGAGATAGCGGAGATGGACCTCAAATGGAGGAAGGCAGGCGACCCCTACGGCCTCCGCCAACACGGCATTCCTGAGATGCGCGTGGGCGATCTGCTCAACGAAGAGTTGAGACAACAGGCGCGGTCGGCGGCCGAAGCATTGTTGGATCGCGACCCCGAGTTGCGGGACCCGCTGATCCGACGCGAGATGCGCAACTACCAGGTGGTCTTCGAATTCGATTGAGTCGATCAGCTGACCGTCCCCCCCGAGGGCGCCGTCCTGCGATCCTTCGAGATCTAGTGCCAGCCAGGCCACGTCGAAAGGGAAGCTCTCGGACCACCGTAGGCGCCCGTCTGACGGGCGGCGAAGCCGCTGGCCGTCGGCTTCTGACCGAGGTGGCGCCAGACCTGCGCGCCACCACCGGGCTGGCGCGGGCGGCCTGCTTCAACATCCTGGGCGCCCAGGTGGAGGGCGTCCAGGTAGTCGACCTCTTCGCCGGCGCCGGCAGCCTGGGCCTGGAGGCGCTCTCCCGAGGCGCCCGCTCGGCGACCTTCGTGGAGCTGGGCCGCCGGCGAGCCAAGTTGATCGAGGCCAACCTGGTGAGCCTGGGCTGGGCGGACCGGGCGGAGGTGGTGGTAGGGGATGCCATCTCGTGGCTGCGGCGTCAGAGGGAGGTCCTCACCGCCTGTCGGCTGGTCTTGCTGGACCCGCCCTACCGGGAGGCTGGGCCTCAATTGTGCCTGGACGCGCTGGGTCTCTTGGGCGGGGTTGCCGCCGCTTTCAGTCAGTGGGATCCGCTGGTGGTGGCGGAACATCACCGAAATTTTTCGGTTCCACCTGAGGTCGGCGCGCTAAATTGCGTGCGTACCGCGCGGTACGGCACCACCGCTCTCTCCTTCTACCGGAGGCTCCCATGACCACGGCGGTCTACCCCGGCAGCTTCGACCCGATCCACAGCGGCCACTTGGATGTGATCGGCAGGGCCCGCGAGATCTTCGACCGGGTGGTCGTCGGAGTGTTGGACAACGAGCACAAGCAGTACCTCTTCTCGGTGGAGGAGCGGACCGAACTGGTCCGCCAGAGCCTGCCCCCGGGCTCGAACATCGTGGTGCGGCACTTCTCGGGGCTGGCGGTGGGCTTCGCCGCCGCCGAGGGCGCAGCTGTGATCGTGCGGGGCCTGAGAGCGGTTTCGGACCTGGACAGCGAGTTTCAGATGGCGCTCATGAACCGGCGGCTGGCGCCCAAGGTCCACACCGTCTTTCTGACTACGGGGTTCTCCAACGTCTACCTCAGCTCTTCCTTGCTTAAGGACGTCTGCGCCCACGGCGGTAGCATCGAAGGGCTGGTAGCCCCGGCCGTGGAACGGGCGCTCCAGGCGAAACTGGCTCCGGCAGGTACCCCAGCGGCCCGAACCGGGTAGAGGAGGCAAGATGGCGGACGACCACGACGACATGGAGCCGGCGTCCGAAGGCATCTCCATATTCGACGTCCTGGACCGGCTGGAGGCTCTGGTGAACCAGAGCCGTAGGCTGCCTCTAACCTCCAGCATCGTGGTCGGTGAGGATGAGATTTTGGAGGCGTTGGACCAGATCCGGGTCTCCCTGCCGGATGAGATCCGGGAGGCGCGCATGGTGCTGGAAACCAGGGACGCCCGGCTGCGCGAGGCCGCCGATCAAGCCGAGCAGACCGTGCTGGCCGCGCAGGAGCGGGCTGACCGGCTCACCGATGACCACGAGGTGACCCGAAGGGCGACCGCCGACGCCGACCGGCTCCTGACCGAAGCTCGCGACCGCAGCCGCAAGATGCGCCGGGACACCGACGATTACGTCCGCGATCGGATGGAGGAGCTGGAGACTGAGTTGGCTTCCGCCCTAGCTCAGGTGCGGCGCGGGCTGGAGACGCTGGAACAGGGCCAGGAAGGCGAGGAGAAGCCCAAGGGGAAAGGTCGGCGGCGCTAGGCCTCCTGATAGACTCCGGTCCCGTCATGGCACTTCCCAAAGAACGCATCCCCAAGGCCCGTCGCGACCGACGCCGGTCCCACCTGGCCCTGTCGGGACCGGTGCTCTCGCCCTGCCCGCGCTGCCGCCAGCCGCGGCGGCCGCACACGGTCTGCCCCAACTGCGGGCAGTACAAGGGCCGCGAGGTCATCGCGACTGAGTAGCTGGAGGTCCGGGGGGACTCTCTCGCGAGGACCGCGGCGGTGACCCGCACCGGCGCTGCGCTGCTCTTCCCCGGCCAAGGCGCCCAGACCCCAGGAATGGGTCGGGCCCTGGTGGAAGGTGGATGCCAGTCATCGCTGCTGCAGCTGGCCGAGGAGGCGGCGGTTCCCCTGGAGCGGCTCTTGGTGTCGGGCACGGCGGAGGAGTTGCGGCCGACCGAGGTGGCCCAGCCCGCCCTCTTCTACACCGGAGTGGCCCTGGCCGAGCTCCTGGTCCAGCGCGGGCTCACGCCGACAGCCGCCGCCGGTCACAGCCTGGGCGAGTACTGCGCGGTGGTGGCGGCCGGGGCCCTCACTGCCGCGGACGGCATGCGCCTGGTCCTAGAACGGGGCCGCTTGATGGGCGAGGCTCGGGACGGCACGATGGCGGCAGTGCTGGGGCTGGAGCTCACCGAGCTGGAAGCTCTCTGCCTGCAGGTGGAGGCCGCGGGCGAGTGCTGCGTCGTCGCCAATGACAACGCCCCCGGACAGGTGGTGGTGTCGGGCAGCCGGGCGGGGGTCGAGAGGCTCACCGAGCTGGCCAAGGTCGCCGGGGCCCGGCGGGTGGTTCAGCTCAACGTGGGGGGCGCCTTCCACTCCCCACTGATGGCTCCGGCGGCGAAGGCCTTCGCCAGCCTGCTGGACCAGGTGCCGCTCCGAGAGCCAAGGTTTCCGGTCGCGGCCGGGGTGACTGGAACCCTCTCCCCGACGGCCGCCGAGATCCGCGAAGGGCTGCGGGAACAGCTGACTGGTCGGGTGCGTTGGGTCGAGGTGGTCCGGACGCTGGCAGCGGCGGGAGCCGAGACCTTCTGGGAGTGCGGCCCGGGGACCACATTGGCCGGGCTGGGCAAGCGAATTCTGCCCGCGGCGCCGACCATCTCAGTCGATACCCCAGAGCATGCCGCGGAGGCCATGACGGAAACCCTGAGCTCCGAACGGCGCAGCCCGTGGCCAGGGGATGCCTAGGCTTCTCGGCCCCCGCTTACAATGGCCCCCAGCTTGCCCCGGCAAATGTTCCCTGCAGCGGCCCCGCCGCCCTTCTCGGCAGTCGGGCTGTGAAATCCTTTGTTCGGCGGCTGGCTGGCGCCAGGACTGGGGAGAAACCGCCTGTCGGTGCCTCCGAAGATAGGAGCGAGGCTCCGGGCAGCAGCGGCGGCTCTGCAAGCTTTACCGTATTGCCCGGCGAGCGCCTCAGCGGCGCCGGCGCCGGCGCGGGGGACACACCGGGTCCAGGTCAAGCGGATCGACCCGGCACCGGCAACTCGCCGGGGTCGGATGGGGGGGCGACGGCCTCGATTCCGGAACATCAGCAAGAGCAGACGACCGCAGGTCGGTCAACTAGGGGAAGAGATGGCAGACACGAGCTGGGAAGGGTTCAAGGCGATAGTGGTCGAGCAGTTGGGAGTCGAGGCGGATCAAGTGACTCCGGAAGCCAACTTCGTGGAGGATCTGAACGCCGACTCGCTGGACCTAGTGGAGCTGATCATGGCCTTCGAGGAGGCCTATGGGATGGAGATCCCGGACGAGGACGCGGAGAAGATCCAGACGGTGGGGCAGGCCTGGGATTACATCAAGGAGCATCTGGACCTGACCAGCTAGCAGCCAAGCCGGCGGCCCGACCGGCAGCTCGCCGGCGGCGCTCCCAACCCGATGCGCAGGAGCAGGCCGAGCAAGAGATTGAGGCTGAGCGCCGACTCCAGGAGCTGGAGGCCCGACTGGACATCAAGTTCAAGCGACGGGAGTGGCTGCTCGAAGCCATGACCCACACGTCGTGGATCAACGAGCGGGGGGCCGAGGGCCGCGATAACGAGCGGCTGGAGTACCTCGGTGACGCGGTGCTGGAGCTGGTCGCGGCGGAGTACCTCTTCAACCGCTTCCCCAACTACGACGAGGGCCAGTTGACCCAGATGCGCTCCTCTCTGGTCAGCACAGTCGCCCTGGCCGGGATCGGTGAGCAGCTGCGACTCGGCGAGGCGCTCCGGCTGGGCCGGGGGGCGACCAAATCGGGGGCCCGCCGGCTCACCTCGCTCCATGCCAATGCGTTCGAGGCGATCATCGGCGCGACCTTTTTGGATCAGGGTTACCGGAAGGCCGGCAAGATCTTCCTCTCCCGCATCGGGGACCTGAGCTCCTGGACCGACCCCAACTTCAAAGGGCGCCTGCAGGCGCTCGCTCAGGAGCGGTACGGCATGCCGCCTCTCTATCGCACTTTGCCCGACGGCAACGCCCGCCCCCGGCAGTACCTCTCCCAGGTATCGGTCGAGGGAGGGCCGGTTCTGGGTGAGGGGCGGGGAGGCACCAAGCAGGCGGCCGAACAGGGGGCGGCTCGGGCGGCCATCGACGGATTGGTGGCACCTGTCTCGAAGAAGCGCCGCCGGAGCTCGCAGTCGGCGTCGGTGGTGTCGGCGAGTGGTGAGCCCCTGAGCTCTGCTTCCCTCCAGGCGGTCGCGGCCGACATCCCCCTGGCGGTGGCGCCCGCAGCCGGCGGAGGCGAACCGGTTTCTGCCCCGGAGACGGCTGCCCCCGCCCGCAAGCGTCGGCGCCGATCGCGTGGCGCGGGTGGGGCCACGGGAGCGACGGTGGCACCCAGCCCAGCCGACGGCGCGAGCCCGCAACCGGAGCAGGAAGCGCCGTCTCCCACCGCCATGCCCGAGCTCGACGACTCGGTCCCAACCGGCGCTGAGTCGACTCCTGCCCGACGCCGGCGCCGCCGCCCTCGGGGAGGGAGTGGCGGCGCGGTTGTCGAGCCAACGGCTCCGGCCGCCGCCATCGAGCCAGCTGCAGAACTGGCGTCGGTACCTCCAGTCATGGCTCTGGCGCCCGAGGGTGCGGCCACGGCCAACCCGGAAGTTGCACCGGCCCGCCGCCGACGCCGCCGTTCCCGGGGCGGCGCCGCCAACTCCGGCGAGTCGGTGGCGGCAGCTGCCTCGGCTGAGCCGAGCCCACCGGCCGGGGAGACAATGCTCCCGGTTTCCATCCCTCCAGCGACATCCCCAACTGCGGCCACCGACGAACCGACGGACCCCACCCAGCGCAAGCGCACGCATCGGGGCCACCGGGGCGGCCGACGGCGGTCTGGGAGACCGGCTCCCCCAACTTCATGAGGGTCAGCCGCCTCCAACTTCAGGGCTTCAAGAGCTTCTCGGGCCGAGCCGAGTTGGAGTTGGGTGCTGGGATCACCGCGATCGTGGGACCCAACGGAAGCGGCAAGTCCAACCTGGTCGACGCCATCCGGCTGGTCCTGGGGGAGACCAGCGCTCGCGAACTGAGAGGGCAGCGGCTGGACCAGGTGATCTTCGCTGGCGGGGCCAATCGCGCCCCGGTCGGAATGGCGGAGGTGAGCTTGGTCTTCGACAATGAGGACGGTCGCTTGCCGGTCGAGGACGTAGAGGTCGCCATCAGCCGCCGGGTATTCCGGGACGGCACCAGCGAGTTCCGCCGCAATGGCCACCGGGTCCGGCTGCGCGACCTGGGCCGCCTGCTGGACGCCACCGGGCTGGCCCAGGCCGGCTACGCGGTGATTGCCCAGAACGACATCGAGTCGATCATTCGCGCCACTCCGGCGCAGCGACGACACCTCATCGAGGAGGCGGCCGGGGTGCGCGGCGCCCAGGCTCTGATCGAGGACTCGGGCGCCCGACTGCGCTCGCTCAGCGAGTGGCTTGAGGGGTCGGTCGGCCGGCTCGCCGAACTCTTGCCGCGGATCGAGTCGTTGCGGGAGGAGTCCGCCGCGGCGGAGGAGGCGGCCAGGCTCCGGGGCCGGCTGCGCGAGCTCCGGGGCAGCCTGGAGCGGGGCGCCTGGCTCGCGGCTGTGGCCGAGATGCGCAAGCTGGAACGACAGCTTCAGGCTGGTGAGCGACGGGTGGCGCAACTGCGGGAGCGGGCTCAGCTGTTCCAGTCAACTTATCTCGTCGAGCGGGCGCGCCTGCAGGCGATTGAAGCGGGCCGCCTGGAGTCCGAGCGCCAGGCGGGCGCCCTGGCCCTGGCGGCGCAGCAGGCGGAGACCCAGCTGGAGCGGTGGCAGGAGCGCTCAGTGCAGGCGGCGGAGTCGCGCGCTGCCGCGGCGCAGACCCTGGCGGAAGCCCGCGACGACCTCGGCTCACTTCCGGGCGCCGGCCCGGGTCAGCCGGGGGATCAGGCCAACCTGCAGCAGGGAAGGACGGTGATCGCAGGCATCGAGGAGGAATTGATCGCCCTGCGCCAGGCGCGGGTCGAGCGCCAGGCGGAGCTGGTCTCCGCTCAGAACCAAGACCAGCAGCTTGAAAGAACGGTAGCCACAGCGCGCCGCCGGCGGGCCGAGCTGGAGGCGAGGCTGGCCGGTGCGGAGACCTGGCGCAACCAGTCCCTCGCGGCCAGAACCGCGGCTGACGAGGCGCGAGCCAGCGCGGCCAGCGAACTCCAAACGGCGGGAACCGCGGCCAAAACGCTGCGCCAGACAGCCATCAAAGAGGCGGCTAGCTTGGAGCGGGCGCAGAAGGCCGAGGCGGTTCGGCTGCAGCTGGTCGAGCGCGCCGAGCAGCTGCTCTCCCGGGCAACCGTCTCGCTCCGGGAGGCCGAGGCCAGGTTGGGTGCCCAGGTGGCAGCTATCGAGGCCAGGACCCATGCGGCCCCAATAGCTGGAGCCGCCGCCACCGGAGGGGCCCGAGTTCGGCGGCTCGCCGAGGGAGTCCGGGCCGCCCAGGCGGCAGATGCCCAGGCGGTCGAGGCGGGCCTGGGCATTTTCCTGCGGGCGCTGGTGGGCGAGGAGGCGGCGGCCCGCCGGGCGCTGGGGCTGGCCGGGGATGTGGCGGAGGTAGTGTGCTGGCCGGTCGCGGAGGAGCCGGTGGTGGCCAACCCACCCCAGGGCTGTCGTCCACTGGCGACCACCTTGGTGGGTGAGCCGGCCACCCTCTCGGTGGTGGCCCGGGTGTCGCGGTTGGTCTGCCTGGCCGAGGATCGCTCTGCGGCGGCGAGGTGGCTGGCCCGCCTCCCCGACGGCCGGGCTGTGCTGGCTGACGGGACCGTGCTGGGAACTGGCCTGGAGATCACCCCTGCCCGCTCCCAGGGGGAGCTGCGCCTGGTGGAGCAGATGAGGGACGCGGAGCGTACCGTCCAGCGCCAGCGGGTCGAGCTGGCCGGGGCGCGGGAGGCTCTTGAGCGAGCTCGCGAGGCGCACGGCCAGCAGCGGGAGCTGGTGGATCGGACGCGCCAGGAGGCGACCAATGCCCAGGCTGCCGCCGGGGCTCGCCAGGCGGAGGTCGATCGACTGCTCGGTGAGGCCGGGCGATCCGATCAGACGATTGCCAACCTGCAGCGCGAGCTGGAGAGCCGAGAGCAGCAGAGCGCCCATGACCGAGCCGCCCTGGCCGCCCTCGAGGCCGAACTGGAGAGCCAAGAGCAGAGCCTGGCAGCCGGCGCGGCGCGAGTGGAGGCCTGTCGAGCGGCAGTCGCGAGCTCGGAAGAGCGCATTCAGGAGTCGGGCGGTCGGCTGGAGGAGGCGCGCCTGACCATTGCCGGGGTCGAGGCGGAGTCCCGCAGCTGGGCGCGACGGGCAGAGGAGCTGACCAGGCGGAGAGAGCAGCTGCTGTCCCGCGACCGCCAGGCTAGAGAGCGCATTCGGGCGGCCGAGCGGAACGCCGTCGAGGCCCTCCAGCAGCTCCAGCTGGCGCGCCAGCTGGCGGCGGCGGCCCGAGACCAAGTCGAGCTCTCCAGGCAGCAGCGGGCGGCAGTCTCGGAGAACGCTCCGGACCCGCTTCAGGGGCTCGGCGACCTGGAGCGGCAGCGGGCTGAGCTCGAGGCGGCCGTGCACGCGGCAGTCTCTCAGGTGGAGGCGTGGCGGCGCGATCTGGTCGCCCAGACCCAGCATGTGGAGCGGCTTCAGGCCGAGGTGGCGGAAAGTTCTGCGGCCACCGCGGAGGCGGAAGAGTCCGTCCCTCCCGAGGATCCGGCCAAGGCGGCGGCCGAGATCACCAGGACCGAGCGCCGGCTGAGTGCGCTCGGGCTGATCAATGAGCTTGCCCCGGGGCAGCTGGCCGAGCTGTTGGAGCGTACCGAGGGGCTCCGGTCGGCGCACGACGACTGCCTCCAAGCTCGGGCCGACCTGGAGGTGGTTCTGGCACGACTTCAGTCGGTAAGCGGAGGCCGGTTCCAGCGCACGCTGCAGGAGGTGACCCGAGAGTTCGAATCGGTCTGGGTGGAGCTCTTTGGTGGCGGGAGGGCTTCTCTCATCTCCACTCCGGGGGAGGAGGGTGCTCCGGGAGGAGTGGAGATGCAGGTGCAACCCCAGGGCAAGCGGGTGCTCTCCATGCCGCTCCTGTCCGGCGGCGAGCGGGCCTTGACCGCTCTGGCTCTGGTGCTGGCGATGCAGAAGGTCTCGCCCAGTCCCTTCTACGTCTTCGACGAGGTGGACGCGGCCCTGGACGAGGCCAACATCACCCACTTCGCCGACCTGCTCAAGAAGCGAGCCGAGAGTAGCCAGTTCCTGGTCGTGACCCACAGCCTCACCACCATGTCCCGGGCCACCATGCTTTACGGCGTGACCCAGGATGGTGGTGGCTCCAGCCGAATCCTCTCCGTCCGCCTGACCTCAGACGGCCAGTCGGTGGAAGCCGAAGACCAGGCGGTGCTGGAACCAGCTGCGGCCGGTGGCTGAGGCCCAGGCACCCCGCCGCGGCCGCTGGTGGAAGAGGATCCCCGGTCGGCTCGACAAGGTCGGGAGCGGGCTCGGCCACCAATTGCGTACCAAGCTCAGCCTGGGTCGAGGCGCGGGCGACGACCTGTACGAGGAGATCTTCGAGCTGCTGCTGGCCAGCGACTGTGGGGTGCGAGTAGCCGAGGAGCTGGTCGCGGGTCTTCGCGAGCGAGCCTCCCGCCAGAAGCTGCGGGAAGCGGCGCCTCTGCTAGCCGCCCTCCGGGAGGAGATGGCGGCCCGCCTCACACGGCCCGATCGGGAGCTCTCGCTGGTCGGGGAGCCAGCGGTCTGGCTGGTCGCCGGAGTCAATGGGGCCGGCAAGACGACCACCGTGGCCAAGCTGGCGGCCCGTCTGCGAGGGCAGGGGCTGACACCCCTGATCGCGGCCGGCGACACCTTCCGGGCCGCCGCCATCGAGCAGCTGCGCACCCTGGCGGCGAGATCTGGAACCGAGGTGGTCGCCCATCAATTGGGCTCAGACCCGGCGGCGGTCGTGTTCGACGCCTTGGCGGCAGCCAAAGCCCGGGGCCGGGAGGTGGTTCTGGTGGACACGGCCGGGCGACTCCACACCAAGCACAACCTGATGCAGGAGCTGGGCAAGATTCGCCGGGTGATCAGCTCCCAGCAGCCGGGTCAGCCGGTCGAGACGTTGCTCGTCCTGGACGCCTATGTGGGGGCCAACGCCCTAACCCAGGCGAGGGCATTCGCTGAGGTGGTGGGGGCCACCGGACTGGTGCTGACCAAGCTGGACGGCAGCGCTCGGGGAGGGTATGTGTTTCAAGTCGAAGGGGATCTGCAGGTTCCGGTCAAGCTGGTCGGCGTGGGAGAGGGGCTGGACGATCTGGCCGACTTCGACCCCTCCGCCTACCTGGATGCGCTGCTGGAGGAGGAAGCGGGGACGAGTCCTCGGGGCTGAGCCCGCCCGATCCCAGTTGAGCTCGGCAGGGCAACTGGGGTAGGGTGTCAAGGCTTTGACCTTGACATTGACCGCGCTCGATCGGATGGCGCGCGTCCGACTGCTCGATGTGTACCGGTCGGTCCTCACCGAGCGCCAGCGGGAGGCGCTCCGGCTCCATCTGGAAGAGGACTGGTCGCTGAGCGAGCTGGCGGGGGCGCTGGGCACGTCGCGGGCGGCAGCCCACGATCTGGTGCGCCGGGGGGTGGAGCGGATGGAGTTGATGGAGTCCCAGCTCGGGGCCTGCGGGCGACTGGAGGCGGCCGATCGCGAGGTCACCCGGCTCCGCCAGCGGGTGAGCCGGCTGGAGCGCCAGGTAAGGTCGGGCTCGGCGGCCCGGGTGGGTGGTTAGGTGTTCGACACCCTCACCGACAAGCTCGGAGTCGCCTTCAAGCGCTTCACCGACAAGGGCAAGCTCACCCCGGCTGACGTCGACGCCGGATTGCGTGAGGTGCGATTGGCCCTGCTCGAGGCAGACGTCAACTACAAGGTTGCTCGGGACTTCGTCGATCGGATCAGGGAGCGGGCGGTGGGCCGGGAGGTACTGGAGAGCCTGACCCCGGGGCAGCAGGTCATCAAGGTCGTCTACGAGGAGCTGGTGACCCTGCTCGGTGGAGATGACGCTCGGATCACCTACCAGCCGGAGCCCCCGACCACGGTGCTGCTGATGGGGCTGCAGGGCTCGGGCAAGACGACCACGGCGGTCAAGTTGGCCCGCCTGATCCGACAGGACGGTCACCGGCCAATGCTGGTCGCGGCTGATCTCCAGCGGGCGGCCGCAGTGGAGCAGTTGCAGCTGCTGGCCCAGGAGCAGCAGCTGGAGGTGCTGGTGGCGAAAAAGGACCATGGGCTGGCCAAAGGAGTCAATCAGACGGTGGCCGAAGCCCGGCGCCGGGGAGCTGACGTGGTGATCGTCGACACCGCTGGCCGGCTCCAACTCGACGAGCCCCTGATGGAGGAGCTCCAGGCTGTCCGCAAGGCCACCACCATGCACCACGGCCTCCTGGTGGTAGACGCCATGACGGGCCAGGAGGCGGTCCGGGTGGCTGGGGCCTTCAAGGACGCGGTCGGGGTGGACGGAGTGGTGCTCACCAAGCTCGACGGCGACGCCCGAGGCGGAGCTGCCCTCTCTATGCGGGCCGCCATCGGGCTGCAGGTCTGGTACTGCGGAGTGGGCGAGCGGGCCCAGGATCTGGACGCCTTCCATCCCGAGCGGATGGCCCGGCGGATCCTCGGTATGGGTGACGTCCTGACCTTGGTCGAGCGGGCCAGCCAGGAGATGAGCACGGAGGATGCCCAGCGGGTGGAGGCGCAGATCCGCGACGGGCGGCTCAATCTGGACGACTTCATCGTCCAGATGCGCCAGATTCGCCGGCTAGGCCCGCTGGACTCGATCTTGGGCATGATGCCGGGTGGGCGGGAACTGCTGAAGCAGCAGGGCGGCAACCTACCGGACGAGGCTCAGCTGGGACGAATCGAAGCGATCGTGCTCTCGATGACGGAGCGGGAGCGCCGCCGGCCGTCGATCATCGACGCGTCCCGGCGTCGCCGCATCGCCGCGGGCAGCGGCACGACGCCGGTCGAGGTGTCGCGCCTGATCAAGAGCTTTGAGCGAATGCAGGAGATGATGCGCGGCTTCTCCGGGCTGGGGGGAAAGCGGCGCCTGGCTGCGGAACTGATGAAAGGGGCACCGGGGGGAACGGCTCCGGGGCGCCGTTGAGGGACCGGAGGAGACTCGTTCCAGTTGGCAATTTGACCATAGAACAAGGGGATTTTTAGTGGCAGTGAAGATTCGACTCAAGCGCATGGGCGCCAAGAAGCGACCCTTCTACCGGGTGGTGGTGGCCGACGCGCGCTCGCCGCGGGACGGTCGCTTCATCGAGTCCGTCGGATACTACGATCCGCTCAAGAAACCCAAAGTTTTCCACGTGGACAATGAGCGGATTCTGCACTGGATGGCCACCGGCGCCCGTCCATCCGATGCCGTCCGCGAGCTGTTGGAGCGGGAGGGCACGCTGCCGAAAACGGCGCATCCGGTGCGCACCAAGACCGGGCCCAAGCGCGCTCCTAAGCCAGCCCAGGGACCGGCAGCCGCCACTGCTGCATCAGCGAGACCAGAGCCGCAGGCTGAGGCAATTGCCGACGGCGCGCCCGCAGCTCCGGAGATCGGGGAGGAGGTCGTCGACGAGGTGCCTGTTGCCAGCGAGAGCGTCGACGAAGTCGAAGCTGCGGAGCCCGCTGCCTCGGAGACCGTGGGCCAGGACGCCGAGGCCGAGCCCGCAGTGGTGAGCGACGGGGGCGAGGCGTCGACTGAGCCATCCGTGGAGTCCCAGTCGGAGCCTCCCGACGCTGACACCGAGGAAACCGGCGCCGATGCCTCCGGTGGGGGCTGAGGGCGTGCCGGATTACGCCGAGTTGGTGCGCTACATCGTCCAGCAGATGGTCAGCCAGCCCGAGGCGGTTGAGGTCGGGGTGGAGCAGGACGCCCACCGGGTGACGGTGCGCATCAAGACGGCACCTGAAGACTTGGGCAAGTTGATCGGACGGGGCGGACGTCACATTGAGGCGGTCCGCATGGTCGCCCGGGCCGCCTCGCTGCGTCCCCGGGACCGGGTCTACGTTGAGGTGCGCGATTGAGCGGACTGCCGGAGGTGATCCGGGTGGCGCGGGTGCTGCGGCCCCACGGGGTGGCCGGGGAAGTGAGCGTGGAGCTGCTGGGCGGCGAGCGGGGCCGACTGGTGCCGGGCATGCGGCTGCGCGCTTCAGCGGGCGAGATCGTGCTGGAGTCGGTGCGGGGAGACGGCAGCCATCTGATCTGCCGCTTCGCCGGGATTGGCGACCGCGATGCCGCCGCCAGCCTGAGCGGGGTCTACCTGGAGGTGGCATCCGCGGAGCTGCGACCACTGCCACCGGGCGAGTACTTCCACTTTCAGCTGATCGGGCTGGAGGTCGAGGACCCACAGGGACGGACCCGGGGGGAGCTGGTGGACGTCGAGGCCTACCCGGCTCATGACATCTATGTCGTGCGGAGCGCGGCGGCCGAGCTCCGGGTTCCGGCAGTGAAGGAGGCGGTACTCGGGATCGATCTGGAGCGACACCGGGTCACGGTGGCCGAGCGGTACCTGGAGGCCTGGGTCGATGCGGTTTGACGTGATCACCCTGTTCCCGGCCATCTTCCCCGGGCCCCTGAAGGCCGGGGTGGTGGGCCGAGCCCTGGATCAGGGGCTGATCGAGATCGAAGCTCACGACCTGCGGCAGTGGGGCCTCGGGGTTCATCGCCAGGTGGACGACATTCCGTATGGCGGCGGACCCGGGATGGTGCTCCGTCCGGAGCCGCTCTTCGAAGCGGTGCGGGTGGTCCGGGAGGCTGTGGGGCCGCCCCAGCCGCGCGGCGTCCTGCTCTCCGCCCACGGCCGCCGGCTGACGACGGCACTGGTCGAGGAGCTGGCGCTGGAGCCCAAGTTGCTGATGGTCTGCGGTCGGTATGAGGGGGTGGACGAGCGGGTTCGAGCAGGACTCCAGTTGGACGAGATCTCGGTCGGCGACTTCGTGGTGAGCGGGGGGGAGCTGCCCGCCATGATGCTGATCGAGGCGGTGGCGCGCCGGGTGCCCGGCACTCTCGGGGACCCTGAGTCCGCCTTGGACGAGAGCTTCAGCGAGGGGCTGCCCGAGTACCCCCACTACACTCGGCCGGCGGTGTTTGAAGGAATGGAGGTGCCGGAGGTGCTCCGCAGTGGGGATCACGCGAAAATCGCCAACTGGCGGGCCGAAGCGGCCATGGAGCGGGCCCGGCGGTTGCGGCCTGACCTCCTGGACGGCACCCCACGCCAGCGAGCGGTCAAGCCGGCCGCCAGAGAAGTAGCAAGGGGCTCGGGCCCGGCAGCGGCCGGCGTCCCCCTGGGAGGTGCGGAATGAACATCATCGATCTGCTCGAAGAAGAGCAGTTACGCGACGACGTCCCAGCGCTGAGCCCCGGGGACACGGTCAGGGTTCACGTGAAGGTGGTGGAGGGGACGCGAGAGCGCATTCAGGTCTTCGAGGGGCTGATCATCGCCCTGCAGAACGGCGGGTCCCAGCGCTCGGTCACGGTGCGACGCACCGCCCACGGGGTGGGCGTGGAGAGGACCTTCCCGGTCCACTCCCCACGCCTGGCCCAGATCGAGGTGATCCGCCACGGTCGGGTCCGCCGGGCCAAGCTCTACTACCTGCGCGACAAAGTCGGCAAGCGGGCGAAGATTCGGGAGAGGCGAGAGACGGTCAGCAAGAACGAGGCTGCGCCGGAGGAGGGCGCGGTCCTGGCTGAGGTCACGGTTTCGGAGAAGGCGGAAGCCGCTCCCAAGCGGCGGCTGCCAGGGCGGCGGGCCAAGGCCGACTGAGGTGTCGGAGTTGTGCACTGCCCGCAACACCTAAACTGGCCACTGTGCCGGATCAACCTAACCGGGTGCTGGTGGTGTCACGGCAGGCATCACGGTCTGAGACCATTGCCAAGGCGCTAGACAAGCGGGGGCTCGCGATGCTGGCCTTCGAATCCACCGGGGCGGCCTCCGCGGCGCTGGGGAAGACACCGGCTGAGGCGGCGCTGATCGAGGTCACCGGCGAAGATCCCGACCTCGTCCCACTGGTCAAACAGATCCGCGCGAGCGCCCTGCACGCCGCGATCCCGGTGGTACTGGTGGTCGCCGACCAGTCCGCCCCGGTCGTCGCCGCCGCCACCGAAGCGGGGGCCACGGTAGTCCTGGCTCGGAGCAGCTCAACCCAATTGGTGGCCGAGGCCCTGCGCAGTCTGCTGGTTGCCGAAGCGCCGCCCGCCGCCGCCTCGGTCGATCCGACGGACGCGCGCAAGGGGCCAGGCGAGCTCTGGGTTGTGTGTGGGCCGCGAGGTGGGGTTGGTCGCACCGCCCTGGCCACCAACTTGGCCGTGATCGCGGCGGAATCGCTGAGGGTGGCGTTGGTCGACAACGTACCTCGTTTCGGCAGCGCGCTGATGGCCTTCAACCTGCCGCCACAGACTCCGACCTGGGTGGAGCTGTCCGACCTGCCGGCGGAGGAGGACATCCTGGACCGGCTGACCCGTCACCCGAGCGGGGTGTCGGTGCTGCCAGCGCCAGGACGTCCGGAGCTTTCCGACTCGGTGTCGCCGGCGGCGGTGGGCGCGCTCATCTACCGGTTGACCAGCCTCGCCGACCTGGTGGTGGTTGACCAGGGGGGGAGGCTCGACAACGGGGGCATCGACCTGCTGGAGTCGGCCGACCACATGATCTTGGTCGGTACCCCGGACAACCCGGGCGTGGTGGGGCTCCGGGGATGGTTGCGCATCTGCGACCAGCTCCAGATCCCGCGGGACCGGATCTCGGTCGTCCTCAACTGCGTGCTCCCCTACCATCAGGTCGACGCCGATCGGGCCAAGCGGGTCCTGGAGCAGCCAGTCCTGGCCCTGCCCCATGGCGGCATCGATGGGGTGAGGTCCTTGAGTGGAGGCGAGCCTCTGGCCTGGAAGCATCCGTCCAACCGCTGGGTCAAGTCGATGCGCAACCTGGCGGTGCAGATCTCTCCGACCATCGGGGCCAAGCTAAAGCACTGACCCGACCCCGAACGCGACCTCAGGAGTGCGAGCGAGGTGGGGATTCGGCGGGGAGATGGTCCGGTCGGCTGGTTACCGCCTTGTAGGCCGCGCAGCTGGAGAAGGTAGCCGGGGCCACGCGAGCCCGGGGCCGGCGCCCCCGGGCGGGTGCCGGCACATCTCCCTCCTCGGTCCCATATCGTTCCCAGACCGACTGCCGCGACATCCCCAGCCTGTCGGCGATGTCGGCCCAGCTGAATCCCTCAGCTCTGGCGGTGACCACAGTGGCGGCCCTTCTGCTCCCCAGCAGCACCGCCAAGGAGCGCAGGGCGAGCAGCCGATCGGGAGTGGGTAGGCTATCGAGCGCCTGCATTACGACCTCGGCGGCCGCCGCAGCCGGTGCCGTGGCTGGGCGGTAGCTCATACGTCAAGGATACCTGACAAAAGAGATATGATGGGAGCAGGCAAGTCAGAGCTTCGATTAGAGATCTGACCCAGGTCCGGACGGCACGGAGGGTTTCCATGGCAGCGCCGCTGGCAGTTACCGACATCAGCTTCCGACGGGAAGTGCTGGAGGCAGAAACTCCGGTCCTGGTCGACTTCTGGGCCGAGTGGTGCCCACCGTGCAAGATGATCGCTCCGACGGTGGACGAGTTCGCCGCCGAGTACGAAGGACGGCTCAAGGTGACCAAGGTTGACACCGACGCCTGCCCCACCGTGTCGGGCGAGTACCGGGTGATGAGCATTCCCACCTTGATGGTCTTCCGGGGCGGCCAGCCAATCGGTACTTTCGTCGGATACCAGCCGAAGGCAACACTGCGGGCGAAGTTGGATGCCCTGCTTCTGCAACCCGCGCGCTGAGCCGAACTTTCAGCTACTCCGAAGCTGAGGTCGGAGCCTTACCTTCGGGCCAGTACTGCTCTTCCAGGATGTCCTCGTCCCGCAATCCCGCCCGCAGCATCACGGACCGGCCGGCGGAGATCATGCCGGGATGTCCACAGAGATAGACCATGCCCTTCCCCGGTCTGATCCCCGAGCGGTCGGCATGCTTGCGCAGCACGTCCTCAGCCCTGCCAATCTCCCCCTCCCACCCGGAGTCGCCCCAAGGACGGCTGACGGTGGGGACATACTCGAAGTCCGGGAATTCGCCGCTGATCTGAGCCATCTCCAGGGCGTAGCCGAACTCGTGAGAGAAACTGGCGCCCTGGACCAGCACGATCTTGGGCGGGATCGCCTCGCCACGCTGCAGCTGACTCCGGAGCAGACGCAGCATGCTGCAGAAGGGAGCAATGCCGGTGACCGTGGCCAAGAACAAGTGGGTTCGATCCGGGACCAGGCCGCCCTTCAGGAAGAGGCCCTTGGGGCGCTTGCGCATGAGGATCCGGGCGCCCACCTGGAGCGGGTACAGGTAGGGGGTGAGGGCTCCGTCGGGAATCAATTCCACGAAGAATTCCAGCTCCTTCTCCTCTGGCGAGGAGACGATCGAGTAGGGGCGCTCCAGCGGCTTGCCCGCAACCTCGACCCCCAAGGTGGCGTACTGGCCGGCTCTGAATTCAAAAGGGAAATCGTGATGCACCCGGATCGACCAGAGGTCGGGTCCGTAGTCGCGGCGCTCGACGATCTCGACTGACTCGTACTTGTCGGAGAAGGCGGTGGCCAAGGTCGGCGGGTCCCCCCGTTCGGTTGGCTAGTTCGGGTCAGTGTAGCCAGCCACCAAACGTCGTCCCAGGTGTGGATCTGGAGGCGGACGGGGAAGCTATTGCTAGAATCCCGACTCGCCCCACCTGACCACCCGAGGAAACGCCCCAGCTGATGCCCGCATCGAACCTGATCATTGTCGAGTCACCGAGCAAGGCCCGTACGCTCAGCAAGTTCCTCGGCAGCGATTACGACGTCAGGGCATCGATGGGTCACGTGGTGGACCTGCCTCACTCCAAGCTGGGGATCGACATCGAGCACGGCTTCGAGCCCGACTACATCGTGATCAAGGGCAAGGAAGGGCAGCTCCGGGACCTGAAGGCGGCGGCGCGAAAGTCCAAGCGAGTTTTGCTGGCGGCCGACCCGGATCGGGAGGGAGAGGCCATTGCCTGGCACATCGCCAGGCAGTTGGGGCTGACCGACCCCGAGCGGATCGTCTTCCGGGAGATCACCAAGCAGGCGGTCGAGACCGCTATCGACCAGCCGCGCCCGATCGACCAGCGGCTGGTGGACGCCCAGCAGGCAAGGAGGGTGATCGACCGTCTGCTGGGATACAAGCTGAGCCCGCTGCTCTGGCGCAAGATCCGCAAGGGGCTCTCGGCAGGGCGGGTCCAGTCGGTGGCCCTGCGGCTGGTCTGCGACCGGGAGCAGGAGATTGAGGCGTTCACGACCGTCGAAAGCTGGAGTCTCGAGGCGCTGCTGCTCACCGACTCCCAGGACCAGTTCAAGGCGCGCTACCAAGGGATTGGCCTGGAACCGAAGGGCAAGCGCGGCAAGGCCAAGGAAGAAGACGGCCAGCCAGCAGGGATGGCCAACGAAGCCAGTGCCCGCCGAGTTATGGCCGAAGTCGAGAAGGCAGAATTCCGGGTGGCCTCGGTGGAGCGGCGCCGGCTCAAGCGCAACCCACCCCAGCCGTACATCACCAGCACCCTGCAGCAGGACGCCTCCTCGCAGCTGCATTTCAGCCCCTCCAAGACGATGCGCATCGCCCAACAGCTCTATGAGGGGGTGGAGCTGGGGAGTGCCGGACCGGCCGGGCTCATCACCTATATGAGGACCGACTCGCCCCGGCTCAGCGATTCAGCGGTGGCCGGTGCCAAGACCTATGTGGAACAGACCTTTGGCACTCAGTACCTGGGCCAAGTCGGTGCCCAGCGGCGGGGGCCCAAGGCAGCGGTGGCCAGCCAGGACGCCCACGAGGCGGTCCGTCCCACCTCGGTCGAGCGGGACCCGGACCAGATCCAGGAGTACCTCTCGGCCGACCAGGCGAAGTTGTACCGTTTGGTCTGGCGACGCTTCTTGTCGAGCCAGATGAGCCCAGCTGAGTTCGACTCCACCAGAGCCGAAGTCATGGCTGGCGAGCATCGGTTCCGGGCGACTGGCAGCCAGCTGATCTTCGACGGCTATCTGCGGGTCGCAGGCTCAGAGAGCCGTGAGGACGAGCTCCTTCCGGAGATCAACCCGGACCAGGTGGTCAGTCTCAAGGAGCTCACCCCGGAGCAGCACTTCAGCCAGCCGCCACCCCGATACAGCGAGGCCAGTTTGGTCAAGGAGCTGGAGGAGCGGGGCATTGGGCGGCCCAGCACGTACGCCACCATGACCGAGCTGATCCAGACTCGCCGCTACGTGGTCCAGCAGGAGCGGCGTTTGCATCCCACCCCGCTCGGACTGGCGGTCAACGAGGCCCTGACCACCCAGTTCCCGTCGGTGGTCGACCTGGGCTTCACCGCTGCACTGGAGCTAAAGCTGGACTCCATAGAGGCCGGCGAGAGCCCCTGGGTCCCGGTGGTCAGCTCCTGGTATGAGCCCTTCTCCAAGGTGCTGGACGAAGCCCAGGAGAGCATGCCCCGAGTGAAGATCAAGGCTCAGCCGACGGGCGGCGCCTGCCCCAAGTGCGGAGCTGACCTGGTCATGCGGAGCGGGCGGTTCGGAGACTTCGTCGGCTGCAGCCGCTATCCGGAGTGCGACTTCATCGAAGGCAAGGAAGAGCGCGCCGCAGCGGAGGAGATCGGGGAGGCCTGCCCGCTGTGCAGCAAGCCGCTGGTGAAGCGCACCGGGCGCCGGGGCCCATTCGTCGGATGCTCCGGATATCCGAGCTGCCGTTTCATCCGCACTGACGCGGGAGCGTCTGGCGCGGCGGGCTCAGCGGCGGTCGCCGAGCCGACCGGTGAGTCGTGCCCAGATTGCGGCAAAGAACTAGTGCAACGCAAGGGACGCTTTGGGCCTTTCGTCTCATGCTCGGGGTATCCCGGCTGCAAGTACCGGCCGCCGAAAGAGGCTTCCGGCGCCGCTCCCGCTGGCAAGGCCCCGGCCCGGTCGCGTCGCTCACCGGCAAAGCGTGGGGTGAAGGAGCCGGTGAGCCGATAGCCGGGCGGCCGGGTTGGGGCGAGCCCAGCTTCGACGTGTGATCCAGTAGAGGTGATCGCATTCCTAATGTCCGATCCGCTGCCAACCGAGGCGGTGATGATGGCCACCGGAATCGTGGCGATCGGACTCTCCCGGATCAGGGCGACTGCACTACCAGATTCACTGCTGGCGGCAGCCCCTGACCCTGCTGTGGGCGGCGGCCTCAGCTTGGATTGTGGGGCTCCTGCTTACCGCGCTGGTTCGGCCGCGGTGGGGGGATCACCACCTGCGTCGGGCAACCGTCTTCCCCCTCGGGATGTACGGCGTGTGCACCTTGTCGCTGGCCACGATCCTGGGCGTGGCGCCCTTGCTGAGTCTGGCGCGGGTGTTCGTCTGGATCAGCTTCGGGGCCCGGCTCCTGGTTGCCGCTAGGCTGCTATCGCGCGGCCGGGCCGCCATCGCCAACCCGCCGCTTCAGGAGCCGGGAGCCGGCTAGGTCTGGCCGGGCGGGGGGACCCGCTCCGCGGGCGGTGGAAAGTCCCCAGTCTTCCCGTCAATCCGCTCCCGGATCAAGTCAGCGTGACCGTTGTGCCGGGAGTACTCCTCGATCATGTGATTGACCATGCAGCGCACCGACATCACTTCACCGGAGGAAGTAGTAAAGGTCACGTCCAGCGACTGCAGCGCTTTCAGGATCTCCCGAGACCTCCCACACTCCTGTGCCCAGCTCGAGAAGGCTTCGCCAACGTCGGCGTCGGCGACGTCGTCGAAGTCGGCGTCCCGGTGATCCTCGCTGCCCCAGATGTCCCCTACTGCCTCCTTGGAGAGGGTCTGGCGGAACCAGCCGCGCTCAACCTCTGCCATATGACGGACCAGCCCCAACAGGGTGAGGCGGGAAGGAGGTACCGAGGGCTCCTTGAGCTGGGCATCGCTCAGCCCCTGGCACTTCCAGGCGAGAGTGGACCGCTGATCCTCGAGGAATCCAGTCAGGGTCGTCCGCTCATCACCGTTCCAAGCCGGGTCAGGGGTCTCTTCTGGCATCGAAGAATCATAGGCTGGGCCGCCGAGAGGCTGCCTTCGCCTTCGGGTCGATTCTTGGCCCCGGGGTAGAATCGAACTCAAATGACCTCTCACGACGGTACCGGTCCGCGCGCCACGACGATTCTCGCCGTACGGCGAGGAAGTGAGATCGCCGTTGCCGGAGACGGCCAGGTGACAGTCGGAGATGTGGTCATGAAGCACCGGGCCATGAAGGTTCGGCGCATTCACCACGATCAGGTGGTGGTGGGGTTCGCCGGCTCGGTCGCCGACGCCTTCACCCTGTTCGACAAGTTCGAACGCCACCTCGATCAGCACCAGGGCAACCTGCTCCGAGCCGCGGTAGCGCTGGGCAAGGAGTGGCGCACCGACCGCTACCTGCGCCACCTGGACGCCATGCTGGTGGTGGCAGGAAACAACCAGATGCTGCTGCTGAGCGGGGATGGCGACGTGATCGAACCCGACGATGGGATCGGGGCCATTGGCAGCGGTGGACCCTATGCTCACGCTGCGGCGAAGGCGCTGATTGAGCACACCGAGCTTCCGGCCGCCGAGGTGGCCCGCAAGGCCCTGGAGATCGCCGCCTCGATCTGCATCTACACCAACAGCGAGATCTCGGTCGAGACCATCTCCGACACGCCACAAGGGGACCCAGTTGGACCCGGAGCTTAGACCGGCCGAAATCGTATCCTCCCTGGACCGCTACATCGTGGGCCAGGCGGACGCCAAGCGGGCGATGGCGATTGCCTTGCGCAACCGCTACCGGCGTATGCAGGTCCCCGCTGAGCGGCGGCAGGACATCACGCCCAGCAACATCTTGTTGATCGGACCTACCGGAGTGGGCAAGACCGAGATCGCCCGTAGGCTGGCTCAGCTCACCCACTCTCCCTTCATCAAGGTTGAAGCCACCAAGTTCACCGAGGTCGGATACGTCGGCCGCGACGTGGAGTCGATAATCCGCGATCTCCTGGAGCAGACGATCACCCAGGTTCAGAGCCAGCGGGTGGCCGACGTGGAGGCAGAGGCCCAGCAGCGGGCTGAGGCCCGGATAGTCGACCGGTTGATCGAGGCGGACCAGCCCCAGTCGGCCCCAATAGAGGCGGTGGCAGGTGCGCCCGAGCCGGCCGAGGAGCCGCCCCCGGGGGCGGACCAGCTGGCCGCCGCCCGGAGAGAGCGAGCCCGCCGTCGCCAGCTGCTGCGCAAATTGTCGGCTCGCAAGCTTGACGATCGGCAGGTTGAGATCGAGGTGGAGGAGGCCTACTCCGCGCCGGTGGAGGTGTTCTCTGGCAGCGGCTACGAAGAGATCGGATGGTCGTTGTCTGACTTCTTCAGCCAGCTGGCCCCCCCGCGCAAACGAACCAAGCGGATGACGGTCGCCGACGCCCGCCACGTCCTGACCCAGGAGGAGACGGAGCGGCTAGTGGACGTCGATCGGGTCTACGATGACTCCATCCATCTGGTCGAGGAGAACGGGATCGTCTTCATCGACGAGGTGGACAAGATCGCCGGTCCATACGTCGAATCCCACGGACCCGATGTCAGCGGAGCGGGCGTTCAACGCGATCTCCTGCCCATCATCGAGGGCTCTACCGTGAGCACTCGCTACGGGCAAGTCCGCACCGACCATGTCCTCTTCGTGGCCGCCGGGGCCTTCACCTCGGCCCGGCCCTCCGACCTCATCCCCGAATTCCAGGGTCGCTTCCCGATCCGGGTCGAGCTGCAGCCGCTGGTGGAGGCGGACCTCTGCCAGATCCTGGTCGAGCCCAAGAACGCCCTCACTCATCAGTACGCGGCGCTGTTGGCGACCGAACAGGTCGAGGTCGAGTTCACCCAGGAAGGGGTCGAGGAGCTAGCCCACCACGCCTTCCTGGTGAATGAGCGGGACGAGAACATCGGCGCCCGCCGTCTCTTCACGGTGATGGAGCGGGTGTTGCAGGACGTCTCCTTCGCCGCCGAGGAGTACCAAGGCCAGAAGGTGGTCATCGACCGGGAATTCGTCAGGGCCAAGTTGGGCGATCTGGTCCGCGATGAAGACCTCCGACGCTACGTGCTCTGACCGCCTGAGTTTCGCATTCCGGCCGGACCCGCGCCTGGCTACCGTGGTCGGAGGTTGTCTGTGTGGTTGTCTCCCGGAGAGATCACCCCGAGCGAGCTCAACTCGGGACGGCGTCCTCCTGACCGAAGCGCCAGGAAAGCACGACAGACTCGCTAACGTCCGCCACGGCACCCGTTCGCTCGCAGGTGGCTCGCGCGGCCCGGTTCGCGACCTCAGTCGCGAACCACATCCCATAGCACTTGTTGCTCCGTGCCACCTCTCTCAACTGGCTTACCAGTGCGGCCCCAACTCCCTGGCAGCGATGGGTTTCCCCACGCGCCAATTCGTAAAGGAACCTCTCCGTTCCCTTATCGGGATGGGTCGTTTCCCCGCCGGTGACGAAGCCAACTGGGTTCTCGCCGTCGTAAGCGATCAGAATTTGGTGGTCGGCTTCCGCCAGCAAGCGCCTGGTCGGCTCCGGTCGGGGCGGCGAGTCGAACAGGAAGCCAGCCGCCAGCACCTTGCCAGCGTCCCCGGCACCCAGGACGACAATTTCCACGACCAACATCTTCGGAGCGTCGGGCCGAGTTTGGGAGCGGCCAACTCACTGACGCCGGGCTCCGGCCCGCGACGAGGCGGGCGGAGTCCAGATGTAGGGAGTCGTAATGCTCGCCGTAAGAAAGCCGAGCCGCTCCAAGATGCGCCGGCTGTTGTCGGTGGCGTCCACCTGCAGGTACGGATATCGCCGCTCGGCAGTGATCCGAGCCCGATGGGCCACCAGGGCTCGGTAGATTCCCCGGCCGCGCCAGGTGGGGTGCGTCGAGCCGGCCCAGAGGCTGGCGAAGGACGACGGAGATTCCAGGTTGAGCCGGGCGGTGGACACCACCTGCTGGTCAGCCTCGACGACCAGAAGAACCACGTTCTCGGGATTCGCCGTCCGGTCGTGGAAGAAGAGGTCGCCGAGGAAACTCTGGTCCTCCCCGGCGACCTCCGTGAGCAGACCGGCCATCCGGTCGGTGTCGCGCCGGGAGCTGACCTGCCGGATGGCGACTCCGGGGGGCGGCTTGGCATCCTGGTCCATCACCGAGACCCTGCCGATCACAAGGTTCTCCCGCTCGTCGGGCAGGAAGCCGTGAGCCAACAGCCGCCCGGTCAGGTGGGGCTGTGGTCGTGGGAG
>DATKSR010000055.1:0-3919 GCA_035531555.1 Candidatus Dormiibacterota bacterium | reverse complement strand
GCTCTCACTCACCACCGGGGCCATGGGTCTTGCCAGCATCGGCTGGGGGGCGTTGGTCGCCTTGGTGACACCGGGAATCGTGCTCGCCATCCCCGGTGCCGCGTTCGTGGTGGTCTGCATCCCCTTTGCGCTGCGCAGCCGTCGCATTGCCGTAGCCGTCGAGTCCAACCGCACGCTGGCGCCGCTCTCTCCCGGCGCGCCCACTGAATGGTTGAGGGGAGACGATGTCGCCGTGGCGTCCCCCCCCGGGGCTAGCCCCCGGACCGGCTTAGGCGGGGAAGGAACCTGAGCCAGTTCCGATGCCGATGCCGAATATGCCCACCACCCCCGATATCACCGCCCTGGTCTACCTCCTGGTCCTCCTCCTCGCACTCAGGATGGTGGCAGCCGTGCTGAGGACCATGCGCAGAGCGCTCTGTCGGGGCCGCCGCAGCTCAGAGGTGGCGGAAGAGAAACCGCTTCGCGGCGGACCACCTCGGCGAAGCGTGGGAGTCGATCAGCATGGTGGCGAAGGCAGATCCTAGCAGGGGCTGGTTTCAACCGGTCGATGCAACAGCTGAGTCGACGAACTGGCTGAAAGCCTCGGCGGGTGTTGAAAATCGAAGGCCGATGAGGCAGGTGGTGAGGTAAGCTGCGGCAGGGAAGTCAGCGAGTCGGAGTCATCTCGGGAGAGTCCTGAATGCGTGGCACCACCTCTCGCCAGGTCACCATGCTGGAGGGTGATCGACCCCGAGCAGCTGCTCCCCGCCAACCACCCGATTCGCCGGATCCGACCGCTGGTGGAGGCGGTGTTGGTGGATCTGGAGCCGACCTTCGAGCGCATGTACGCAGAGATCGGCGGGCCCTCGATCCCGCCCGAGCACCTGCTGAAGAGCTGCCTGCGGGCTATGGACTCCACCGCCAGCTGGTAAGCCTCCGGGTCACCAGCGCGGTGGTGGCGCCCTCGCTGATTCCCATCCGGCCGGGCGACCGGATCAAGACGGACCGCCGCGCCAGTGAGAAGCTAGCGCGCCTCCTGCGGTCTGGCGACCTCACGCCCGTCTGGGTCCCCGACCCTGAGCATGAGGGTCTCCGCAACCTGGTGCGCGCCCGCGCTGACGCCAAGGCCGACCAGTTGGGTGCCCACCCATCGCCTGACCAAGTTCCTGCTGCGCGTGGGCCAGCTCCCGCCAGCCGGGGTGCGTCCGTGGACCCAGGCCTGGCAGAGTTGGCTGAGCGCCCTGCACTTCCAGTACTCGACAGACCAGGTGGTATTCGAGGACTATCGCGCTGTCACTCGGGCGGCGGACGACCGCGGGTGCGGCGCCTCGAGGCTGCGCTGCGCCTGGGCGTCGCCCCCGCCGATCGTGGTTGCAATCCTGGTCGGGCTGGCGTTAGTAGTCGCGCTCGTCCACTACCTGAACGGCGAGTCGCGGTACTGGCAGGCTCGGCACCTCTACCCCCTGAAGATGATGTCCTTTCGAACGGGGCGGGCCCCCCTCGCAGCCACAGCGCCACCCGAGCCAGACTTCGAGCAGCTCGACGCGCACTTCCCCGGTGCATCAACCGTGTATCACTCGGCCTGGGCGCTAAGGACCCCGACGGAATCCGGGCCTGATCTGCGGACTCCAACCGAGGAGGACAAAGCGCTGTGGACCAAGTCCCGCCCGGCCCTGTCCAGCGTTCGAAGCGCCGTGGTGCTGCCCGGGACCTGCTATCGGTGCCGTCGCTGGATCTGGCCCTACAGAGCCTTGGCGAAGCTGCCGCCCAAGCGGTGATAAGGGCCAAGTGTGAGAGGTACTGATCTCAAAAATGGACCCGACGGGGAGATTCGAACTCCCGGCCCGCAGTTTACGAAACCGTAGTTTCTGAGATCAACCCCTCGCTCGCTTGAGATCAGGTGACAGCCAGCTTGAAAGCCACGCCTCCGAGAGCTTCCTGGTCAGCTCGGCAGGGGAACCTTATCCAAAGACCTAGCTCGAGGCGGATCCACCAGCGGCACGAATGGCAGGAGTCCTCCTGCTGGGGCGCGGTCTAGGCGAAGACCGGGATCTCCGGGTGGGCGGCAAGTAGCTCGGCTACACCCTCGCTCTCCGGGAGGTCGTCAGGGTTGACGCCACCGCTCACGTTGAGAATCTCAATCCCGATGGGCTCGCCTTGGGCGTCATAGTCGATCCGGCGCTCAGGGTCCAAGTCTTCTCCGTAGGCATAGGTGCCCTCCCGGAGCCTTATATAGATCGCGTCGGCTTCTCTGTCGTGCTCTAGTGTCATGGAGTCCTAGCCCTCAGTCCGCTGCCGTGATGATCTTTAGTGGGTCCGAGTCCTTGGCCACCACTACTTTTACACGCCGACCGCCGGGGTGTCCAATCACGATCCGGTTACCCTTCGGGTCGGGACGATCGATCTGGTGGTGCGCGAGGACGTCCTCCACCTCAGCTGTCGAGATCCGCCGCTCTAGCATCAGTTCTCGCGCGTGCTTCGTATAGGTGGGCACGCTAGCGCCCCTTTTGGGCGTCGGCTCCCTGACCTTCCGGCTGAGTGACCATGCGCCGAGCCTACGCCCTTCCCATCCCTCCGTCCGGCCACAATGCCTGCATGTCGATCCCGCTGGGAAATGTGCCGACATGGATCGCAGCTCTAGGTACAGTCGGTGCTCTCTCGGCCGCCCTGTGGCAGATCAATACGGAGCGCAAGCGCCGGATCGCGCAGGAGACGGCGGATCGGGCAGAGCGCCACCAGGCACAGGCTCGGCTAGTCGCCGCATGGGTCGGACAGCCCGAGCGTCCGGAGAGCCAGGGGGAACCCATCGACCGCACCCAAGGTCGCACCCCGATCTACCTATTCAACGGCTCCTCTGAGCCCGTGTACACCGTGGTCGCCAGCATGTCTTCATCCAAGGGGCCGGACCCCGCTCCACGGAGCAGATGCTCATGGAGTTCTACGATGAAAAACTGGAGCGGTTCAGCCGGACTCCACCAGTCACGACCGTCAGCATTCTGCCGCCCGGGAAGTGGCGAGTCTGGAGTCCGGGTACTGGATGGTCAGCCATCCTGGCTGGGCGGTCGGGCGGCGAACTGAGCTTCACCGATCGAGCTGGCACACACTGGATCCGCCGCGCCCTCGGCTCTCTCGAGGAGCTGCCTAAGCCACCGTTTGAGTACTTCAAACAGTGGAAGCTCTATGGGCCCTACGACCTTGACGTGCCAGAATCCGCCGAGTCCTAGCCGCCTCGATGGTCATGCGCGGTCAGCGGTTCGGACGATGGCCGCATCCAGCCGCCGCATTAGCATGCTGGCCAGGCCGAGTAGTTCGAACGCCTCCACTTCGTCGAGCGGCCGAAACCGCTCATCGGAATTGGGGTTTCGGATCGCCCGTGTCACGCCTGTCAGGATGAGCCGATAGCCCGTTTGGCGATTCCGGCCCGTCTCTGTGTCCAGATCGCCAAACCGAACAGGTGGGTTGTCGCCACCCGTCGCTGCATTGATGAGCTTTTCGCCGTCCAGATCGAGCTTGGTGAGCTGTTGGACCCGTTTGTTGACCGCCTTGAACGCCTCCGAGATTGCAACCTCGGGGTGTCCACTGTCGAGGTAGGGCTCGGCCACCTGCCTGATGTTGGCGTGGAGGCTATCCGTGCGAGCGTCGCGGTATAGGGGTGCCACGACGGACGCATCGGCTGTTGCGATAGGGCCGATGACGAGGACTCCTTCCTCCACGTGCCACCCCTGTCGAGCTAAGCCTGGATCCACCGATGAGGTAGGGCGGGAAGGCGGGGTGTAGACGAAGAAAAGGCACTCAACGCTGGGATAATTGGAGGTGTAAGACGCCAATCAGCCCCCAGCCAGGAGCACCTTTTCGATGTTGTCATCTTCGCACACTCTGGACCGTCTGGGGGTCGCCTTCGATGACCCCCACGCCGTCGCCAATGCCGGGCTCCTGCTCC
>DATKSR010000054.1:0-45980 GCA_035531555.1 Candidatus Dormiibacterota bacterium | reverse complement strand
TTACGTGACTCGGGAGTGTTGCTCCCCGCCACCGTTCCGGTTTCAGGAGTGCAGTCTCGACGACTTAAGTGGGCCTACCGTGGGAGCGGTGCAGGCAGGTACGGCTGCCGTATCGGACGAGAGTCAGGCCGACGCGTTCGGTCTGTAGCATCTGTCGCATGACCTCGGCGGCCATTCACGCTGTACAGCTCTTAGGCGCCGGAGTTCTGGCCGGAGCAGTGGATTCGGCAGGAGGCATCACCTCGCTGATCTCCTACCCAGCGCTGCTGGCGGTCGGCATCGCGCCACTCCCGGCCACCGTCACCAATTCCGTAGCGCTGGTGGCCTGCTGGCCAGGCTCGGCAGTGGGATCTCAGCCTTAACTGCGGGGACAGGGCCCCTGGCTCAGACGCTGGGCTCTGGTCGTCGGGGCTGGCGGATTAGTGGGGGCGGCGTTGCTGCTGTCAACCCCGCCGGGCGTGTTCGGGCGAGTAGTGCCCTACCTGGTGGCCCTTGGTTCCCTCGCACTCTTACTTCAACCACGGCTATCCGCGTGGCAGGCCAGGCATGTGGCTGTAGGCAAGAATTGGCTGTTACCCGTCGGTCTGGTTTCGCTTTCCGTCTACAACGGCTACTTCGGGGCCGGCGCAGGAGTGATGGTTCTCACGTTACTACTGGTGACGGTAAACCAGTACGTACCAACGGCGAACGCTCTCAAAAACATGCTGCTGGGCGTCGCCACATTCGTCGCGGCAGCTGTGTTTGTCTTCCTCGAGCCAGTTAGGTGGATAGCCGCGGCCCCACTTGCCGTGGGGATGTTCGCTGGTAGTACGGCCGGGCCTGCGGTGGCGCGCCACGTACCGGGAAACGTGCTGCGAGTCGTGGTTGCCCTGACAGGGTTCGGCTTGGCGCTGCGACTGTGGGTCGCCCCTATCTAGGCAAGAAGGTGATCGATCTCTGATGGTCAAAACTAGCTGCCGGAGCAACCTCCTTCGAAGCTCGGAGCCGTCGCTCCAAACCGCATCCTGGTGGTGGTTAGTATCTAGGTCGACGCTGTCACCGAGGGCATGACTGAGCTAACCGACTACATCTCGAATGCACCATGACGAGGCCCTCGCAATCCCAGTAGTCCTCTACTTGGATACCGGGCCGGAGGCCCGATGACCACCCCGCGATGTGAATCCGACCCCTCATCCGACGAGGATTCCTCCCCTCTGCCGCTTGCGACACTCCTGCACACATCTCCCTCCAACCACGAGCCTGCGTGTCACTCACTTGCGGTCCGGTCAGTCCCCCGACGTCGGCGGCTACTGGGATCGCCTGGACAATAGTTCGATCCTTGAACCAATGGTCTAGAATTATGGTGTGGCAGCGTCCCATCCAGTTGACCCGGATCCAATTCGGCCCGATCTAGGTCGAGCGGTGGAGGCGTTGACCCGGGTGGCACGGATCCTGGAGCGGGCCTCCGGCGACCTTAGCCTCTCCCATTACCGGGTCCTGACCATGGTGTCGGCCGGCGATGGTCGGGCATCGAGGTTGGCGGGGCGTCTGGCCCTTGGTAAGCCCGCTATCAGCGCGGCGGTGGAGTCGCTGGTCTGCCGCGGATTGCTGGTCCGCTCCGGCTCGGACACGGACCGACGCGCCATTCAGCTTGAGATCACCACCCAGGGGCGAGCGGTCCTGCAGGCGGCCGAGTCGAGGATGTCGGCCGCCTTGGCCGACCTGCTCGGCCATGTGCCTGACACTCCCAGCGTCTTGGCCGCGCTCCATGACCTGTCCCTGGCTCTAGAACGCCGCCAGGCAGAGCGCGATGCCAACTCGGCCGAGCCTCTCGCGCGAGGCGTCACCCACCCTTGAGGCTAGCCTTCTGGAGGGTGCGACCGGCCGGCTGGATGCGCCGGCTCCTCCCCTATCTGCGCCCCCATCGTCGGGCGATTGGGATCTCGCTGGGAGCCGCGGTGGCGGGCAGTGCCTGCCAGGCGGCGGCCCCTTTGATTGCCCGCCAGATCTTGGACAACGTCATCCTCCACCACCGCTCGCCCATGGCTCCCTGGCTGGGTGCGCTGATCGGCATCGGGGCCGTCACCTTCCTGTCCGCCCACCTCCGCCGTTATCAGGGCGGCCGGGTCGCCTTGGATGTGCAATACGACCTGCGCAACGCCATGTACGACCGCCTGATGGAGCTGGACTTCTCCAGTCACGACCGCATGCCCACCGGTCAACTGGTGTCGCGCGCCAACTCCGACTCGACCTTGGTCCAGGGACTCTTGGCCTTCTTTCCGAATGTGAGCGGCAACTTGCTCCTGCTGGTGAGCTCGCTGGTGATCATGGTGGTGCTCTCGCCCCTGCTGGCGCTCGTCAGCCTGATCGTGGCGCCCGCCCTGCTGCTGATCTCCTACCGGATGCGATCGCAGATCTTCCCGGCCACCTGGGATGGGCAGCAGAAGGAGGGGGAGGTCGCCCAGATCGTCGACGAAGACGTCAACGGGGTGCGGATAGTCAAGGCCTTCGGTCAGGAGCACCGCGAATTGCTGCGACTGACCGATTCAGCCCAGCGCCTGTATGGCTCGCACATGCGAGCGGTGCGGCTGCAGGCGCGTTACCAGCCGATGCTCCAGGCGCTGCCCACCTTGGGCCAGGTGGCCGTGCTCGGTCTGGGCGGCTGGCTGGCCCTGCACCACCAGATCACCCTGGGCACCTTCCTCGCATTCTCGACCTACCTGACCTCGATGATGTCGCCGGCTCGGATGCTGGCTGGAATGCTGACCATCGCCCAGCAGGCACGGGCTGGAATGGAGCGCATCTTCGACCTGCTGGATTCCCGACCCGCGATCCAGGATGCACCCGGCGCCCTGGTGCTGCCGCCCATCCGAGGCGAGATCCAGTTCCGTCAGGTGGGCTTCGGCTACGGATCAGAAGCACCGGTTCTGCGCAATTTCGAGCTGACGGTGGCGCCCGGTGAGACAGTGGCCCTGGTCGGCCCGTCGGGCGCCGGCAAGTCGAGTGTGGCCGCCCTCATCCCCCGCTTCTATGACATTGATCGAGGCGCCATCCTGATCGACGGTCACGACCTCCGGGACGTCACCCGGCGCTCTCTGCGCGGCCAAATCGGCGTGGCGTTCGAGGAGAGCTTCCTTTTCTCCACCACCATCCGCCAAAACATCGCCTACGGCCGCCCGGACGCCTCTCAGGCAGAGGTGGAGGCCGCTGCCCAGGTTGCCCAGGCCCACGAATTCATCTCGAAGCTACCCGGCGGCTACGAGACCGTCGTCGGCGAGCGCGGGCTCAGCCTATCGGGCGGGCAGCGCCAGCGGGTGGCTCTGGCTCGCGCCCTTTTGACCGATCCCAGGATCCTGATCCTTGACGACGCCACCAGTGCTGTCGATTCCAAGGTCGAGGAGGCGATTCATCAGGGCTTGCGCCAGGTGATGCGGGGGCGAACCACCCTGCTGGTCGCCCATCGCGAGTCCACCCTGGGCCTCGCGGACCGGATCGTGGTGGTCGACAAGGGCCAAGTCGTCGACCAGGGCAGCCACGCCGACCTGATGGAACGGTGCCCTCTCTACCGGCTCCTCCTGGCTGGTCCGGACGACGAAACGGATCCCCGCTCCACTGGTCTTATTGACTTGCCCACTGCCGCTCCGGCGGCCCCCTCTCCATGGCGCGGTGCGACAAGCGCGGCCCATATGGTCGGCTCGCGGTCCGCTCCGGCGCGCGGCAGCATCTCCGCTCCGTCACTGGGACCGGGGCTGGGTGGCGGCGGCGGCGGACGCGGCTGGCGGAACGCGCTCGCGCCCACTCCCGAATTGCTGGCGAAAGTGGCGGCTCTCCGTCCCGTTCGCGACGAGGCGCGAATCGACGTCGAGGTCGAATCCTTGCCCGACCAGGGCTTCTCGTTGTGGAGCTTCGTCAAGTCCTACAAGCGTCCGCTCGGCCTGGGGCTGATCCTGGTGATCCTGGACGCCTTGGCCAGCCTGGCTGGACCAATCCTGATCGAGCACGGGATCGACCAGGGTGTGGTGGCGGGCTCGTTGACGGTGATCCTCATCGCGACCGGCATCTTCTTATTGATAACCCTGGCGGATCTTCTCGATTCGATCGCGGAGACATTCATCACTGGCAGGACTGCCGAACGGCTGATGCTTTCACTGCGGATAAAGATCTTCGCCCAACTGCAGCGGCTCTCCATCGACTACTACGAGCGCGAGATGGCCGGCCGAATCATGACCCGCATGACGACCGACGTGGACTCGTTGGAGTCGCTGCTGGAGAGTGGTCTAATCACCGCCGTGGTGAGCATCTGCACCTTCATGGGGGTGGGGGTGGCCCTGTTCTTCATCAACTGGCGACTGGCGGCAGCTAGCCTGGTGGTGATCGTCCCGCTGGGCGTGGCGACCGCCATCTTTCGGCGCCGGGCCTCGCGGATCTACGACCGGGCGCGGGAACGGATCGCCATCGTCAACGCCGATTTCCAGGAAAGCTTGGCCGGTGTGCGCGAGGCCCAGGCGTTCGGGCACGAGCAACTGAGCCAGACCGAGTTCCATCGCCTGGGGAACCGATATCTGGACGCTCGCCTCTCGGCCCAGCGCCTGGTGTCCGTGTACTTCCCCTTCGTGCAGTTTCTCTCGGACGCCGCCGACGCGGTCATCCTTGGTTTGGGCGGCTACCTGATCGCCCAAGGGCAGCTCACCAGCGGCGCACTGATCGCGTTCCTGCTCTACATCGACATGTTCTTCTCGCCCATCCAGCAGCTGTCCCAGGTATTCGACTCCTGGCAGCAAGCTGGCGCCTCGATGCGGCGCATCCGGGAGCTCATGGCGCGCCAGAGTCTCACCCCTTCGCCCCAGACGCCGGTTCACGCTGACATTCACCAGGGCGCGCTGAGCCTGCAGGGAGTGCATTTCCGGTACCCAGTTCGAGAGGAATTGCTACCGTCAGGAGAGCCGGCCAGCACGCCAGGACCAGCGGCGCTGGACGGCATCGACCTAGAAATCCCGGCCGGGCAGACGGTGGCTCTGGTCGGAGAGACAGGAGCCGGTAAGTCCACCCTCGCCAAGCTGCTAGTCCGCTTCTATGACCCACAAGAGGGGCGCGTCATGGTGGATGGGCAGGACCTTCGTTGCTTCGAGCCCGGGGACTATCGAAGGCGCTTGGGATACGTGCCCCAAGAGCCGTTCCTCTTCTCGGGCACGATCAGGGACAACATCGCCTACGGCCGTCCCGAGGCGTCGGATTTGGAGGTGGAAGCAGCCGCGCGAGCGGTCGGAGCCGACTACTTCATCGAGGAATTACAGGGCGGGTACCATCACGAGCTCCTGGAGCGGGGCCGGTCGCTGTCCACTGGTCAGCGGCAGCTGATCGCCCTGGCACGAGCCCAGCTGATCGAACCTAAGATCCTGGTGCTGGACGAAGCCACCTCGAACCTCGACCTGGCGACCGAGGCTCGGGTGGGGGCTGCCATGACCCGGCTGGCCACCGGCCGGACCACCATCCTGATCGCCCATCGCCTGCAGACAGCGCGCACGGCCGACCGGATCGTCATCCTGGCCGATGGTCGGATCATTGAAGACGGAACGCACGACGGCCTCTTGGCAGACGGTGGCGCGTATGCCTCCATGTGGCAGATCTTCCAACCAGCTGCTGTGGCATAGCCTCGCCGGAGACGGTGAGGTCGAGCGCCGCAACCCATAGATCGCGAGCAAGTTCTGGAACTACAGCCGAGCTGCAGTCCCAATGGTGCGTAGGAGATTCCGTCTAAGGCTGGTCCGGCGCCCCTTCCTCGTCGAGAACGAGCCACGGCAATGCCTCGGCCATCGGACGGACCAGGACCATCAGCTCGGGATGGTTCGAGTCAGCTCCTGCGACCAACCCGAGCGCGGCGGCGAGCGCCGCCCGCTCCGCTTTGGCCCCCACCTCACCGTGCTCAGCCTTCCAGCTGACCAGGGCCGACTTTCCCTCAGTGAGGTTGAGCAGCGAATCCCTCACCTCATGCCACCGAGCGACCAGGTCAGCATCTTCGAGCACGTCCGCCGCCGCCTGCTCCGCGGCCCGAAAGTCGTCCATCTGGGAATCGCCGACATGGCGATCCCAACCGCGGGCGACGCGCTCGACTCCAGCGCTGTCCAGTTCACGAATGTCGGCGGTGAGACGCTCGATGTTGCGGCCCTGGGCGGCAAATCCGTAACCGTCGATATCGTTGGCCATCGCCTCCCTCCAAATTGGCCCATCGGGACATGGTGATGGTACGCCCACCCGCGCAGCCACCAGCGCGAGCGGATTCATTTGGCCGGTCGCACTGCAAACGTGGCGCTGCCAGCGCGTTCAGCATGGTCCGGAGCACGCCGTCGCCTGGTCACGGGTCCGGATGGCGACCCACCGCCTGGCTGATGGCGCGCTCCTCGCGCTCGTGCGCCCCAGCGCCAGGGGCAGCTGATCCGCCCGCCCCGGATGGGACGGGCAGCGGGGTGGGCAATCCTTTCCGGACCGCATACTAGACGGTGAATTCGGTCCCATGGCAGGCGGCAGATGGAGTTCTCCAACATTGGCTGCGGTAGTCGACGGCTCCCGGCGCTCGGGGGCGGAAGAATCAGACAACGCCGTAGGCTCCCGCTCCGGAGTCAGTGCGGCCCCAGACGGACGCAGCTCCGATTTCGTGCAGTCGCTGGAGCGCGGGCTGGCTGTCATCCGGGCCTTCGGCGCTGAACGTCCGCAGCTCACTCTGAGCGAGGTCGCCAAGGCCACCGGCCTGACCCGGGCCGCCGCTCGACGCTTTCTGCTGACCCTGGTGCAGCTCGGCTACGCCCGCAGCGACGCTCGGGTCTTCTCACTTCGCCCGAGGGTCCTCGAGTTGGGATACGCCTACCTTTCGGCGCTCGGATTGCCAGAGGTCGCCCAACCTCATCTGGAGGAACTGGGCGCGCAGCTCCACGAGTCGGCCTCAATCTCAGTCCTGGATGGTGACGACATCGTGTACGTGGTCCGGGTCCCGAGTCGGCGGATCATGAGCGTCACGATCGCTCTGGGCACCCGCTTCCCCGCCTATGCCACCTCCATGGGCCGGGCGCTCCTGGCCCACCTCAGACCGCTTCAGCTCGAGAAGTACTTGGCTGCGGTCAGGCTGGATCCACTCACTCCGATGACCCTGCTGGACCGGGACCAGTTGCGCCAGGTGCTTGAGCGGGTCCGCCACGACGGGTATGCCATCGTCGACCAGGAATTGGAGCTCGGGCTGCGCTCGGTGGCGGCGCCGATCCGTGACTGGCGCGGCTCCGTGATCGCGGCGCTCAACGTCTCGGCGCACGTCACCGCGGTCAGCCTGGAGGCTCTGCGCAGCGAGTTCCTGCCCCACCTCCTAGCCACTGCTCGGGAGATTGAGGCGGACCTGGCCGCCCCGAGGTCCGGCTCGAGCCGCGTGCCCTAGGAGCGGCTGCCTCCATAACGGGATCGATGACCCCGTTCAGGCCGGTTCCATCCCGTGACGTTCCATCAGCTCCCGCTCTACCTCCGGAGCGGGCGGCTCTGGTCCCGACCAGAGCTCGGCTAGGTCCCGAAAATAGGGGTCCAGTCCGGGAGAGTGGATGACCAGGAGTCGGGCCGGATTCGGGCTCCGATTGCCGAAGGTGTGGGGCACGCCGCCGGGAACCAAGAGGAAACAGTCAGACTCGCCCACCGATTGCTCTCCGTCGACCAGGAAGCTGACTTCCCCGTCCCGGACAAAGTAGGCCCCGTCGCAGGCTGGTGGTCGTGGGGAAGCGGCATCCGGCCGCCGGGTGGGATGGTCCGCTCCATCACCGAAAGCCGACCGTGGGTTGCCGAGGCGACCGCCTTGAAAAGCATGACGCTGCCACTCGCCCCCAGGCGCTCGTCCTCGCCAGCCCGGTACAGAACGGCTCTACCGAGCTCCACTCCATCCCCCAAAACAAGCCCTGTCGGCGACCCACCGATGGTATCCAGCCGATCGGACGGCGAGCTTGCGTCACCTCATAAGGTCGCCGGGACGCGTCTTCTTGGCGTCGAGACCACTGCGGCCCGCGCCGGAAGCGGTGGCGCTGAACAGTTAGCTGGTGTCAGATTCGCTGAACTACAGCCGCGGGGCCTAAGATTCTTGACACCCGAAACCGGAACGGCCTAACATCCCGTGTTCGTGCTGAGATCACTCGTGCGCTTCTCGCACGCCGACACCGCCGTTCAGCGCTCGAGTGCGATCTCTACGTTCCGATCCCCTCCTGACGGGCGAGTGGTGCTCTCACCGATCGACCTGGACCAGCCAGTGATGGTCTGCGAGCGACTGCTAGTGTTCTCTCAGCATCGCAACTGCGTCGAGCTGGGCCGTGCCACCCTCACCCCGCCGCACATCCTTGAGGCTATGAATACGGGTTCCCTCGGAAAGGCTGCCTAGCCGTCGTGAGAGTGAGTTCGGACCGCGCCCGGCCCGGGCCAGGGTGATGAGGTCCGATCGCGGAACCACCGGCCTGCGGATTAGCGCCGATGGCTGAGCTGATGAGCCTGTCCGACGCGGTGTCGGATCTGGTTCACGACGGCGACAGTGTGGCCATGGAGGGTTTCACCCACCTGATCCCCTTCGCGGCCGGCCAGGAGGTGATCCGCCAAGGACGCCGGCACCTGACCCTGATTCGCCTCACGCCCGACGTAATCTACGACCAGGTGATCGGCATGGGCTGCGCCGACAAGATGATCTTCTCCTGGGGAGGCAATCCCGGGGTGGGATCGCTCCACCGCTTCCGGGACGCCGTGGAGAACGACTGGCCGCAGCCGCTGAAGATCGAGGAGCACAGTCACGCTGGACTGACCAACCGCTATGTGGCCGGCGCCTCGGGGCTGCCGTTCGCGATCCTGCGCGGCTACGAAGGCACCGGGCTATTGCCGATGCTGAGCACCGTGGCTCCGATCATCTGTCCCTTCACCGGCGAGCGCCTGGCCGCGGTGGCGGCCCTGCGACCGGACGTCGCGATCATCCACGCCCAGCAAGCGGATCACCGGGGCAACGTGCTGCTGTGGGGCATCCAGGGCGTCCAGAAAGAGGTGGTCCTGGCGTCGACCCGATCTCTGGTCACGGTGGAGGAGATCGTCGACGAGCTGGTTCCCCAAAGCGCCGGCGCCATGGTCCTCCCGAGCTGGACCGTGACCGCAGTGGCTTTGGCTCCGGGAGGCGCCCATCCGTCCTACGCGGCGGGGTATTCAAGCCGTGATAACAACTTCTACATCGCCTGGGATGAAATCAGCCGCGACCGCGACCGGTTCCTTAGATGGATGGACGAGCACGTCATGAGCAGACGTGGCCAGCCCGCGACTGTCATGCCGGGGGCCAGCTGATCGTGGCGACGCGCAGGCCCACAGCGGGCCGATCTGAATCACCCGCGGTGCAACCCAGCGCCCGGATTGCGTCGTACACCGCCGAGGAGATGATGACGGTGGAGGCAGCCCGGGCGCTCAGGGACGGGACCGTGTGCTTCGTCGGCATCGGCGTGCCGTCCGTGGCCGCCAATCTGGCGCGACTTGTCTTCGCTCCCAGCTTGGTTCTGATCTACGAGTCGGGAGCCATCGGGGCGAAGCCGCATCGGCCGCCGCTCTCGATCGGCGACGGTGAACTTGCCGACACCGCCGATGCCGTGGTCTCAGTTCCGGAGATCTTCAACTACTGGCTCCAGGCGGGGCGGGTGGATGTCGGATTCTTGGGAGCAGCCCAGATCGACCGTTTCGCCAACCTCAACACCACAGTGGTGGGCCAGTACGTCAAGCCGGAGGTGCGGCTGCCGGGAGCGGGCGGGGCTCCCGAGATCGCGTCCGGGTGCAAGGAGGTCATCGTCGTGGTGCGCCAAAGCCAACGGACGTTCGTCAAGGAGTTGGACTTCGTCACCTCCGTCGGGTTCGGGCGCGGGCCTGGGGACCGCGAGCGGCTGGGTCACACTGGCGCTGGGCCTACTATGGTGATCACCGATCTCGGAGTGCTTCGGCCGGATCCCGAGACCTGCGAGCTCACCATGACTTCCCTCCACCCCGGAGTGGACCTGGAGCAAGCGATCGCGGCCACCGGCTGGAGGCTCTCGGTTGCCGAGAACGTCCTCCGCTCCCTACCGCCCACCGAGCAGGAGCTGGTGGCACTGCGCGCCTTCCGTTCGCCTGAGGATTCTTGATCAATTTCCGGGTGCGTCGAGGCTCGGGTACCGGCGTATCGTCCGGGAGCAACCGGCGGAGTCAGCGCCCCACGTGGGAGGCAAACACACTGTGACCAACGCGGATGAGCGGCTCGAGCAAGAGCATGCGCCCGGCCACCCCCCGTATCTCTTCCCCGCCTACAGTTCATCAGTCCTGCGAGCGCCCCAGCGAAAGCTGGTCGTGCTCCCAGACTCGCTCGCCGACCGGAGTGGTCCCATCTTCGGACACCTCCCTGCGACCACCCTCGACGCCGACCTGACCCGTCAGCATGAGGGTGAACCCTTGGGCGAGCGGATCATCGTGGCCGGCAAGGTGACGGATGCGGCCGGACGCCCTGTCCGGAAGCAGCTGGTGGAGGTATGGCAGGCGAACGCCGCCGGCCGGTACGTCCACCACAACGACGTGCACCCGGCACCGTTGGATCCCAACTTCACCGGAGGCGGCCGCCTCCTCACCGACGACGAGGGACGGTATCGCTTCGTCACCGTCAAGCCGGGAGCCTACCCCTGGAAGAACCACCTGAATGCCTGGCGACCAGCCCACATCCACTTCTCGCTCTTCGGCAACTTCTTCAGTGAGCGGCTGGTGACCCAGATGTACTTCCCGGGCGACCCCCTGATGGACCAGGACCCGATTTCAAACTCCGTCGACGTGAGCGCCCGGCAGCGGATGGTCTCGAGCTTCGCCCTGGACCTCACCGTCGAGCAGTGGGCGCTGGGCTACCGCTTCGACATCGTCCTGGATGGAGCTGCCGCCACCCCGTTCGAGGCCGCGGAGGCGCGATGAGCCGCCTGCCCAACACCCCCTCTCAAACCGCCGGTCCCTTCTTCAGCCTGGGCCTGACGTGGGAGGGGGCGGAGAACCTGGTCAACCCCGGAGATACCGGCGCCATCGTGGTGGAGGGATTGGTCCTCGACGGAGCGGGACAGCCAGTGCCCGATGCCGTCCTGGAGATCTGGCAGGCCGACGAGGAAGGCCGATTCCCACCCGACTGCCGTCCCAACTGGCCCGGGTTCGGCAGGAGTATCACCGACGTCGAAGGTGCCTTCCGCTTCGTGACGGTCAAGCCGGGCCAGGTGGCGGCCTCGGACGGGACTCTCCAGGCACCTCACCTCGAGGTTCAGATCTTCGCTCGCGGCCTCCTCCGCCAACTCGCCACCCGGATCTACTTCCCCGACGAGCGCGAGGCCAACCTGACCGATCCGGCACTCTGCGCTGTCCCGGACGCGCAGGCCCGAAAGACCCTGGTCGCCCAGGCCACCCGCACGGGTTTGCGGTTCGACGTCGTCCTCCAGGGCGAGGACGAAACGGTCTTCTTTGGTCTCTGAGGATATCGGAGAGACCGTTCCCGGGGCGGGCCCCGGGGCACCACTCGGGCTCTTCGGTTCCCTCGACACCACCGTGGCACTGGCCGCCGCGACGTCGGACCGAGCCTGGCTGCAGGCGCTGCTGGACTTCGAAGCTGGACTCGCGTTCGCGGAGGCGGCGGCCGGGGTCATCCCAGGCCCGGCCGCCGTCGAGATCTCAGCCCGCTGCCAGCTGGCCAACTTCGACGTGGAGCAGCTGGGCCGAGCCGCCCCGGCCGCTGGGAACCCGGTCCTACCCCTCATACGCGCCCTGATGGATCAGCTACCTGAGCCCGTCGCCGATTGGGTGCATTGGGGGGCGACCAGCCAGGACGCCCTGGACACGGCCATGATGCTGGTGGCTCAGCGCAGCTGCCGCCTGATCGTGGACGACTTGGAGGGTGCCGCCGAGGCCGGCCGGCAGCTCGCTGAACGCCATCGGTCGACCCTCCAGGTGGGCCGCACCCTGCTCCAGCACGCCGTGCCCACCACCTTCGGGCTCAAAGTGGCCGAGTGGCTGACCGCGATCGTCCAAGTGCAGACGATCCTGGGAGAGATCGCTGCCCACCGTTTGGCAGTTCAGCTAGGCGGAGCAGCCGGAACCCTCGCCTCTTTGAACGGGGACGGCACCAAGGTGGTCGCGCTATTGGCAGGTCGGCTAGGCTTGGCCGAGCCCCTCCTGCCCTGGCACACCGACCGGGTGAGGCCGGCTCAGCTGGCGGCGGCACTTGGGCTGGTCGCCGGCGTCGCGGCCAAGGTCGCCCAGGATGTGCTGCTGCTCAGCCAGACCGAGCTGGGAGAGGTGAGTGAGGCCGAAGCCCAGGGTCGCGGTGGGTCCTCGGCGATGCCCCAGAAGCGCAATGCCACAGACTCGGTCGCGATCACAACCGGCTACCGCCGGATCAGCGGTCTGGTCGCGGTGGTCCTCGGGGGCATGGCTCAGGAGCTGGAACGCTCGGCCGGCGACTGGCAGGCGGAGTGGACTACCGTCACCGAGCTGCTGCGCCTGACCGGAGGGGTGACTCACCGGCTCCAAAATCTGTTGCATGGGCTACAGGTTGACGAGTCCCGAATGGCCGCCAATCTGGCCTTGACCAGAGGCGGAATCATGGCCGAGCGGATCGCCCTTCGGCTCTCCCTGCGGCTGGGCCGCGCGCAGGCCCGACAGGTGGTCGAGGAGGCAGCGCAGCGCAGCTCGAGTCATGGGACCAGTCTCGGCGACGAGCTGGCCCGCGACCCCCAGGTTTCCCGGGAGCTCAGCCCGGCCGACCTGGAGGAGCTGGGCGATCCACACAGCTATCTCGGCGCCAAGGACGTTTTCATCGATCGCGCGCTGGACCAGCGTCCGGGCCAATCTCAGGAGGATGCATGAGCCGGTTCGAAAACGCTGGCCGCGCGGTTCACTACCAGATCCAGGGGCCTGCCGGCGGACCAGCACTGGTGCTGCTGAATTCGCTGGGGACCACGCTTGATCTCTGGGAGCCACAGTTGCCAGCGCTGCGCCGGTACTTTCGGGTCCTCCGCTACGACTACCCGGGCCACGGCGAATCCGAGCCCCGCTCCAACCCCACGTCAGTGGAGGGGCTAGGGGATGAACTCTGCGCGCTGCTCGACGAGCTCCAGATAGAGAGTGCTTCATTCTGTGGCCTCTCGTTGGGAGGCATGGTCGCCCTCTCGATCGCGGCCCGGTATCCGGCTCGGGTCCAGGGACTGGTGGCAGCCTGTACCAGTCAGCAGATGTCGCCATCGCAATACTGGCTCGACCGGGCGGCCCGAGTCCGCGCCGAGGGACTAGGTCCGATCCGGGATCAGCTGCTGAGCCGCTGGTTCAGCCCGAGCTTCATTGCTGCTGAGCCCCAAGTAGTCTCCCGCTTCGGAGCCCAGCTGGCGGCCGTCGATCCTGACTCGTACGCCGCCGGCTGCGAGGCTCTAGCGGCCGCCGACCTCACCTCCCAGCTGGCTTCCATCAGTTCCCCCACGCTTATCGTGGCGGGGGCCTTGGACCAGGCCACGCCTCCAGGTCGCGGTCTGGAGCTGCAGGCGGCCATTCCGGGCGCCGCGCTGAGAGTGCTGGCCGGCGCCGCCCATCTCGCCAATGTCGAGCAGCCCGAGCCCTTCGTCGGGGCGGTGCTCGGCCAGCTGACGGGTGGCCAGTGGGCTAGGGGAACGGCCGTCCGCCGCCGGGTTCTCGGTGACGAGCACGTGGATCATGCCCTGGCCAGCGCAAACTCCTTCACCACTGACTTTCAGGAGCTGATTACCCAGTACGCCTGGGGCGAGGTTTGGGCCCGGCCCGGCCTCGACCGGGTCACTCGCAGGTGCATCACCATCGCGCTGCTGGTTTCATTGGGCAGGTGGGAGGAACTGGAGATGCACGTCCGGGCAGCGGTGGTGGAGGACCTCACTCCTGACCAGATCTCCGAGCTGCTGCTGCACACGGCCGTCTATTGCGGCGTGCCAGCGGCCAATGCCGCCTTCGCCCACGCCCAGAGGGCACTTTCCCTGGAAGGTCCCCCGTCGTAATGTGTGCAGCAGCGAGCAGCGCGCCACGGCGACAGGGAGGAGCCTCGTGACCGAGCTTGAGAACATCCGGGAGTGGGAAGGCAAGAACGTGGTCGATCCTGACGGCGCGGATGTCGGTCAGCTGGAGGATGTCTACTTCGATGCGGAGACCGACGAGCCGCTCTTCGTCACGGTGCACACCGGGCTCTTCGGGCGGCATCTGACCTTCGTTCCAACCGAGGGCGCGACCCTAGGCCAGGATTACCTCAAGGTGGCCCGGCTCAAGTCTGAGATCCACCACGCGCCCGACATCGAGAAGGGCGGCGATCTCTCCCTGGACGAGGAGGCGCGCGTCTACAAGTACTACGGGATGGCCTTCCAGCCCGCCTCCACCGAGGCCGGGCGGCGCCTGGTGCGCCACTAGCGCGAGCAGCGTGGTGGCGGTGCCGAGCGCACCCCTCCCAACCGGTCGACCCGGCTCAAGTTCTCCGTATGCTTGCTCGGATGGAATTCTCGAGCTTTCTTGAGAATGTGCAATCGGACGGGGATCGCCTGGCCCTGGTGGCCCGCGACCATCTCGGGGCTGGTGTGCCGCCCTGTCCGGGCTGGCAGGTGCGCGATGTCGTGACCCATGTGGCCGAGGTCTACGAGCAGAAGATCGCCTCTACTCTGTTCCAGCAAGATCCCGATCCCTGGCCGCCCGCCTGGCCCGCCGATCGAGATCCCGTCGAGTGGCTCGCCGACGCCCAGCGAAGGCTCCTGGAGCTGTTCACCGAGCGCGGTCCGGCGGCGCCGTCCCACACCTGGTGGCCAGCAGATCAGACGGTCGGATTCTGGGCCAGACGGATGGCCCAGGAGACGGTTATCCACCGAGTGGACGTCGAGCTCAGTTGCGGCCTGTCGAGTCCTGTCACCCCGGAGCTGGCCGTCGACGGAGTGGACGAGGTGCTGGCCATTTTTCTGGCCGGAGACTGGTCCGACGAGCCGGCGGACGAGTGCCGGGGACAGCGCATAGTGGTGCGCACGCGCGGCCGCGGCTGGGAAGTGGAGCTGCTTCCGGAAGCCATCCACGTCTATCCACCCCGGCGCCACGCGGACGCAGAAGTGAGCGGGGAGCCCCAGGCGGTCTTCCTCTGGCTCTGGGGTCGTGGTCCAGCCACCGGACTGAGCCACAGTGGCGATGCCTCGGTAGCGACCTTGCTCCGCAACCGGCTCAAGCTGGCGACCCAGTAGTCGGTGGCTGCCAAACCTCAATCGAGCGCTCCCTCGCTGCGCCCCCCACGCCACCTGGTCAGTCCGATTTCGGTCTGGTACTGGACGGCCAGGGCAGCGATCGGCTGGGTGGTGGTCCTCATCCTCGAGGTCGTCTGGATGCTCAGCGACTCCCACAACGGGGGCTGGCACACGGCGGGGCTGGTGGTTACCGCCGTCGTGGCCGTGGCCCACCTGATCGTCATGCCCAGGTGGCGATACCGGGTGCATCGTTGGGAGGTCACCTCCGTCGCCGTCTATACCCAGGCGGGTTGGTTTCACCAGGAGCGGCGGATCGCGCCGCTCTCGCGCATCCAGACTGTCGACAGCGAGCGGGGCCCGATCGAGCAACTCTTCGGCTTGATGAAGGTAACCGTCAACACCGCCTCCGCGGCCGGACCACTCCGCATAATCGGGATCGACCGGGACACAGCGCAGGAGCTGGTCGATGAACTGACCGCCATCGCTCAGCAAACTCCGGGGGACGCGACCTGATTCGCGATGGTGCGGCCGGGGTCCCAGACCGGATCCCCGACCCCTCAGGCTCGCGAGCAGGCGGGAGCTTGATGTGGCGGAGGCTGGACCGGCGCATGCTGATCCTGCTCCCCTTGCAGGAGTTCCTGAGAAACCTCCCTTGGCTGATCGTCCTGCTGATCGCCGGTGCTGGCAGCGGGAGCGGTCCGTACTACGGACTGGCTGGACTAATCTTTTCGATAACTGCGGGTACCTTGCGCTGGTTCACCACCAGTTACCGGATCGCCGCCGACCAGGTCCAGGTGCGCCGTGGTCTCTTCCGCCGTCAAACGCTGACCGTGCTTCGCGACCGGCTCCGCACGGTTGACCTGACGGCGAACATCCTCCATCGCATGTTCGGCTTGGCGAGCATAACCATGGGCACCGGCCGCAGCGATCGCAAGGACGACCGGGGCCTCAAGCTGGACGGGTTGAGCACGAGTGACGCCGCCTGGGTGCGCCAAGAGCTGCTGCACCGGGCCGCCGGAGTTCTGCCGACGGAATCAAATGCGACAACCGGGGCGCCCGAATTAGCCCGACAGTATGAATTGGCCCGCTGGGAGCCACGCTGGATCGGCTACGGTCCATTCACCCTCTCGGGCGCGATCACCGTGTTGGCGTTGGTGGGATTCGGCGCCGAGATCATCAACGACGATCACCTACATCCGGCTCGCCTGGGGCCGGTGCACGCCGCACTGCAAGCGCTGGGATCGGATTCCACAGCGCTCACTGCCCTGGCCCTGCTAGTGGTGGCGGCGATGCTGATCACGTTAGCTTCAACTCTCGGTTATGTCCTCGCATTTTGGAACTTCCGTCTCACCCGGCAGGCGGGGACACTGCAGGTGACCCGCGGCCTGCTGACGACTCGGGTCATCTCTATCGGCGAGAATCGCCTACGCGGCGTCGAATTCAGCGAGCCACTTCTGCTCCGACTGGTGCACGGTGCGCGCTGCATCGCCATCGCCACCGGGCTTCGCGTGGGGAGGGGAGCTGAGCGAGGAGGCTCAATGCTGGTTCCGCCGGCTCCGCGCGCCGTGGCCGAGGGAGTGACAGCCACCATCCTCGGTACCGAAGTCCCGGTGCGCTGTGACCTTATAGCGCATGGGCCAACCGCTCGCCGGCGCCGGTACACGCGGGTATTGCTCGTCACAGTGCCGACGCTGGCGATTCTGCTGGTCGCGTGGCGATGGGGAGTGGTGCCGGCCTGGCCGTGGCAGCTCACTCTGACATTTCTGATCCTGGGGCTTCCCCTGGCCGCGGATCGGTATCGCAGCCTCGGTCACGCCGTGGTGGGCGATCGCCTGGTAACTCGGTCGGGGTCGTTGGTGCGGCGGCGTTGCGTGCTCTCGTCGGACGGGATAATCGGTTGGAATCTGCACCAATCGTTCTTCCAGCGTCGCGCCCAAGTTGTCAACTTGGTCGCCACCACCGCCGCCGGCCGCCAAGCCTATCGAATGCAGGACCTGACTCTGCCCGAGGCGGTGCGGGTGGCTGAAGAGGCTCGTCCGGGGCTGCTCTCTCCCTTCTTCGAACCCGACCTGGCCGCAGTCCCGGACTCCGCCGAGGCCTCAACACCCCAGTAGATCGTGACGGATGGCTGCCACAGGAGAGCGCCGCGGCGGATGGCGGAACGAACGGTCGCGGCGGACGTTTTCTGAAGCGCAGCACGTCGGCTCGCCGAGACTGGCAGCCACCAGCTCACCTGGTGTGATGCGTCCTCCGCTTGATCCATCTCCACAGATCCTTATGGATCGGCGTGAACTCGCGCAGGACTCGGCGTCCCGGTGCTCCCACCTCCGCCGCCTCCTGGGCGGCGCGAGCTCCGAACAGGTCCGGGCGGTTATGGCGCCAGTCCAGCACCCCGACCCGGAGAAACACCGCGAACAAGCTGGCCACCGGAACCGCGAGCAGAGCTCCCAAGAACCCGGCCGCCTCGATCCCGCCAAACAAGGCGAGAAGTGCGATCAGCGGATGCAGCCGCACGAATTTGGCCTGGATGCGAGGCGCCAGCAGATACCCCTCAATGATGTGGATGGCGAGGAAGAGGACCAGGGTGAAGATGGCCAGTTCTGGGCTCTTGGTGAGCGCCAGCAGCAGCGCCACCGCTCCACCTGCGAACGGTCCTACCAACGGGATCAATTCGAAAATGAAGGTCGCGACCGCAATCACCAAGGGGAAAGGCACGCCCAGGATGGCGGTGCCAACCCCTGCCAGAATCGCCACCAGAAGAGCCATCAGAAGCTGTGCTCGCACGTAGCCGCCGACCACCACCGAGAAGGCGTCGAAACCGAAGGAGACTTCGCTGCGCAGGCGACCGGGCAGCAGCTCCTGAAACTGGCGCCTGAGAATGCGGCCGTCCTTGAGCAGCCAGAAGGAGATCACCAGACCCACGAACACGTCCACCAGAACGGTGACCGTGCTCGAGAGTCCGTGGAGCAGAATGTCGGTGGCGCCGGGGATGTACGAGGTCAGGTTTTTGGGAATGACCCCGCCTCCGGCCACCTGGATTCCGTGCTTGCTCAGCTGGGCGCGCACATGAGTAATTTCGGTGTTCGCGCGATGCAGCAGGTGAGGTATCTGATCAGCCAGCCCACGGGCTTCCCCAACCAGCGGTCCGCCCACGATGTAGAGCACCCCACCGACGAATAGCAGTCCGACGACCAGGGTCGTCAACACCGCCAGAGTTGGTGGAAAATGAGCCCGACGCTGGAGCAGGCCGACGACTGGATCAGCGATGAAGGTGATGGCCACGGCTAGGACGACGGCCAGGATCACCGTCAGGATCGTGGTCAGCCATCCGGCCAGCACCAGCAACAGCTGATAGGCGACGAAGATCGTGACCGTGATGGCGGCCGCCCGCACCCAGCCCCAGGTGCCGGGGGGAGCGTCACCGGGAGGGGGCACGGTGGGAGCCTCGCTAAGGGATGGCGTGGCCGGCGGAGTCTTGGCCACGCGGGCCTGGGAGGCAGCCGGGTTGTCAGGCGCCACGGGGTCAGTCTAGGGGCTGGGTCCCAGAGCGACTCGGCAGATCCGATCTGTTCAACGTCCAGCCCGCCTTCGGTAAATCGGGCTGGAGGAGCTAGCTCGCCGGGGCCGGGTCCGCTCCCGCCAGACTTGGCTGGGCGGCTTTGGTGATTCGCCTCGCCTTCCACAGGTCCCCGCCGGGCACCACCCGGTTCAACAGCAACGTGACCCCCGCCATGACGATCAAGCCCAGGAAGTACTCCGGGAAGAGCAGCGCGCCCAGACACCACAGGATGGCTTCCACGATCGGGCCAACCACCAAGATAGTGCGGCGCTGGCGGGGATCGATGCCGTCGACGAAGTACATCCATCCGAAACCCAGCCAGGGGAAGTCGCGGCTGTACCAAACCCGGGGCGCAAAGCGAACCCGATAACACCAAAGCGCCAGCGCGTGCGAGGCCTCGTGAGCCACGAGCACGAACGCCAAGAAGAGCCAGATCATCGGCCCGACCGGCTGAGAGTCCGGCGAACGCGCGAATGGCAGACCGGCAACGATCTCGTCCTAGTCCCTCCATCGGGAGACTCATCCCACAGGGTCTCCGCTCGTCCATCATCGCGCGTGGCAGGGGGTAGTGTCGCATCAGAGATGGAATCTAGGTCCACCGGCGCTCGCTCAGGGCGTTGGGCGTCCCACGGTCAGCCGAGCCCCGAGGCGACGTATCGCATCTCCACGCGTTCTTGGGTAGGGTCGGAGGAGAAAGGTATCCCGGCTCCAGTGAGCTGAAAACCATTTTGCTCGTAGCAGCGTCTGGCGGCGGAGTTATCGCCGGTGACCCAGAGAAAGAGCTCCGAGCCCTCGCGCTGCCGGTGCCATTCGACCACCGCCGCGATCAAGGCTCGGGCCACCCCCTGGCGCCGGTAGGCGGGATCCACCCACATCGAAACCAACTGGAGCCTGACCTCCGCCTCGCGAACCGCGCCGACGAGCCCGATCCATTCTTCGCCGCGACGAGCTGCCCACATCTTCTTGTCCGCCGTCGGAACGGCCCGCTGCCGCCACTCTGAGTCGAGGCGGTCGCTCTCCGCCGCCCAGGTGGAGCCGAACGCCTCCGGAGCGTCCGCGAGGCACCGCAAGCGAATGTCGCGCAGCCGCGCCCAGTCGAACTCAGCGATCGGTAACACGTCGAAAATTAGTTGATCGTGACTCACCGTGCGCTCTCCGGTTGCTGATCCCGGACCTGCCCAAACTTGGCCCGGTTACCGTGCGCGACGGAGCGCGCATCGCCGGCATCTACCCGGCCGCCGTACGCCAAGCTATGCCCTGGTCGCGTCTGACCCATACCGACCAGGCGATCCTTCGGTGGGTCCACCTGGAGCTGAATCTACCAACTGTACGTCGAGCCTTCGGTGCCAGGCGCCGGCCAAGGGAGAGTTGGTGAAGCTCGCCAGATCTCGCATCCCAGCCGACTCATGTTGTGCGCCTCTTACCGCCTCTCCCAAACGCAGCAGTTAAAGGGCGGGACTTCGAGGCGGTCGAGTTCCTGGAGGGCACAACCAACCAGGAGAGGGAGCCGGACGTGCGCGGTCGGTGGGTGCGGACTCACCGATGTTCGCGCTCTGTGCCGGGCGAGCACCTAACGCCGCCCGGTCGCCGCAGCGAGTGCCGGTTACGTGGGCTCGTCAGGCTCCCCGCGGCTGGCATTGGCTCGACCGAGGCTCCAATACCCCTTGGCGGAGACCTGATCTCGGGAGAGCCCCCGGGCGAACAGCTCGTCACGCAGCCTGAGCGCCACCCTCACCTCGGCGGCAATGTAGACGTGACCACGGCCCGACGGAACTTGCCAGTCGCGCAGCTCTCCGAGTAGTCTCCCGGAGTCGCCGGGGCGGTCTTCACCTCGGTGCAACCAGGTGATGTCCACGCCCGAGCTGGCTTGGAAGGGTTGCTGGTCGGCCGCCGTGGCCACCTCCAGAACCACTCTCGCCACCGCCGGAGCGGGAAGTGTCTCGATCATGGCCAACGTACCGGGGAGGTAGGTCTCGTCCCCCAGGAAGAGGTGCCACTCTGCTTCCGCGTCCAGGGTGATTTTGCCCCGGGGTCCGATTACCTCGGGCAGCAGCTGGCCAGGGTGTGCCGCCTGGGCCCAGCGGGCCGCGGGGCCATCGCCATGCATCACCACGTTGAGGTCGGCCAGCCCCGCGATGGGATCCGCCCGGCGGACGGTGTAGCGGCGGCTGGTCAGCTCGCCGCCTACGCTCGGCAGCCTGAGCATGAGGTCCTGCCCGGGTGCAAATCGAAATCCTAGGAGGTCCTCGCCCCGGAGCCGGATCTGCCGCAGGCTCGGACCAATGTCAAGCACCTCCTCCACCGCCAGTGACATCGACTGCGGCTGGGGAAGGGTCGGCGGGACAGCTGCCGGCGGCGGAGCCTTCTCGTCGCGGACCGGTGGCAGCTGGGTCATGGGGACTACGGTACCCACATTCCGGGTTCTCGGCGGGCAGCCCCGCTGGCTCTGGCCGGTGGCGGCGTTCACCCCCCGCCGCCACCGGCCAGAGCCAGCGCTCGATCAGGTGGTAACGGGTTGGACTGCGGTGCAGAAGGCGCAGCGCGAAGCTTTGAGCGGGATCTCGCTCAGGCATTCCGGGCACGCCTTAGTGGTCGGATCTTGCTGCTTCTGGGTTCGGGCGACCATTGCCTGGTAGGGCACGACGACCACGAAATACAGAACCGCCGCCACCAGGACGAAGGTGATCACGGCATTTATCACCGAGCCGTACAGAAATTTGGAGTGGTTGATCGTGAAGAAGAGACTGCCAAAGTTGGGCTGACCGATGATCGCCGCGATCAATGGCGTGAAGAGGTCGGCGACCAGAGCCGTGACTAAGGCGGCGAAGGTAACGCCGAGAACGAACGCGACGGCCATCTGGACTAGGTTGCCGCGCATCAGAAACGTCTTGAAACCAGACATTTAGTTGGCTCCCACTGATCAGATCTTGAAGTGGCTCGGGCCTCCGGGAATTGCGACTCTCGGCGGTCCGCTCCGCGAACCCAGCGATAGGATCAACGGGGCTGACCGACGCTTGAATCACCATCGGATGTGGCTGCGAATTGTTGGTACGCCTCCCAGGCCCGGGGACCCCAGACAGTAGCCGGTCCTCCATCCAGCAGCAGAGTCACGCCGATCGCTTCCGCCACCTCCTGGGGAGTGGCGCCACGCCGGGCGGCGCCGCGGGCGTGGGCGGCGACGCAGCCGTCGCACTTCTTGACTACCGAGATCGCCAGCGCGATCAGCTCCTTATGCTTGGCTGAGAGCGCCCCGTCCACCATCACCGCCCGGTGGGTCTGGGTGTATCCAGACCACACTTCAGGGATGGCCTGGCGTAGCTCGGAAATCGGCGGACCAAGGTCCTTGAGGACCTGACCATGGTCAGTCATCGCTTCTCCTTCACCTACTTTGACTTGGGCCGCACCGGCACCAAGCTGACTCCAACCGCCCCATCATGGCCCCAAATGGCGTTCCGCGGGGAGCGATTCCGAGACGGAGAGCCGACCTCGGAGCGGGCTCGTCTGCGGAATTCCTGGAAGGTCAGGTCGCGGCTTGGAAGGCTCCGTCGCGCAGCACCGGGACCAGGTCTGACACGTTGAGCGCGGCCGCCCACTCCAACTCCTCGCCGTACTCTCGCCGGCGCTGCTCCCGTCCGGAAACACACTCCCTGAGAACCTGGCGCAATCCCTGGTGGCGGGCCTGGCGGAACACGGCCGCCGCGGCGGTGGCCTCCGGTGAGCGCCGCCTCCGACGCAGACCGTCGATGATCGCCCCCGCGCCGATCAGGTCCTCCAGCGCCAGATCCAAGGTGCCGTCCGGCCACCTCTCGCCGGCCGCGATAACCGAGATGACCGCACCGTGCCGCCGGGCGAAGCGGGCCACCGCGAAGGCGTTGCGGAGCGACCCTGCCAGAACCTCCCCGTCCCCCCGGGCGGCGGCCGCCGAGATCGCCGATCCGTTCGGCGACGGCAACACAATCGACATCCCGGATGGCGCCCGACTGAGTGTCGCCGGCGACAGCGAGTAAGGCTGCTCGGCCGAGACCAACGAGCGGCTCACCGCCACCTCGGCGCCCAGTTCCCGGGCCCGAGCCAGGGCCGATTCCGGATCCCAGGGATGGGGATAAACCAGGCAGCCGCGCTCGATCGCCACCGCGACGGTGGTCGAAAAGGTGATCACGTCGACCACCACCACGACGTCCGAGTGGGGGGCCAGCGCGGCTGCTCCCGCAAGTCCCCAGCCGAATCGAACCGTGTAGCCATCCTGATCGGCTGCCGCTTGGCGGTGGTACCCGTACCCGGTGTCGGGGCCGGAGGCCGCTCCGGTCTGAGATATGGACATCGCCTAATAGCTTGGGGGGTCGATCTCCGACTCCGCACTTTCCGCGGTACCGTCCCAAGCCGGCTGGGGAGCTCCCTCTCACTTCGAGGGGGCGCTGGAGAGCCTGACTATAGTGGGCAAATGGTGCGCCCGAGTGGTCGTGCGGCTACAAGCTGATGGCCCTTCCCAGCACGCTCGGAGAATTGCGGGGCAGCGAGTATCGGATGCGCTCGGTCCGGGAGGAGCTGCGGGACAACCTGGTCGATGCGCTGCGCCATGGGCGCGAGCGCTTCCAGGGCCTGGTCGGCTACCAGGACACGGTAATCCCCCAGATCGAGAACGCCTTGCTCGCCGGCCAGGACATCGTTTTCTTGGGCGAGCGGGGCCAGGCCAAATCGAGGTTGATCCGGGCCATGGCCCAGCTGCTCGACGAGCAGATCCCGGTCGTGCGCGGCAGCGAGGTCCATGACCATCCCTACGCCCCGATCAGCCGCTTCGGGCGCGACCTGGTTCGAGAGCAGGGCGACCAGACCCCTGTCACCTGGATCGGCCGAGAGGATCGCTTCGGCGAGAAGCTGGCCACCCCCGACACCTCGATCGCCGACCTGATCGGCGAGGTGGATCCGATCCGGGTCGCCGAGGGACGATACCTGGCGGACGAGCTGACCATCCACTACGGCCTCTTGCCCAGGGTCAACCGAGGGATCTTCGCCATCAACGAGCTTCCCGACCTGGCGGAGCGGATCCAGGTCGGCCTGCTCAACGTCATGGAGGAGCGGGACGTGCAGATCCGTGGCTTCCAGGTCCGTCTCCCGCTGGACGTTTTGGTGGTGGCCACCGCCAACCCCGAGGACTACACCAACCGGGGCCGGATCATCACCCCGCTCAAGGACCGCTTCGGGTCCCAAATCCGCACCCATTACCCCCGATCGCCGGAGGCGGAGGCGGAAATCGTCGAGCAGGAGCGGGACCAGTTCGCCGGGCTGGGGATCCCCCTCCATGTGCCCCAGTACATGCTGGAGCTGGTCGCCGAGATCTCTCAACTTGCCCGGCGGACCACCCAGATCAACCAGCGCTCGGGGGTCTCGGTCCGGCTCTCCATCGCCAACTTCGAGAGCCTGTGCGCCAACGCGGTGCGCCGGGCGATCGCCCTGCAGGAGGCGGAGGCGGTGCCCCGGCTCAGCGACCTGGGCGCCCTCTCCGCCTCCACCCTGGGCAAGCTGGAACTGGAGACCTGGGAGGAGGGCGAGGACCAAGCGGTGCTGCAGAAGCTGCTGCGCAGCGCCACCGGGAACGTCTTCCGTCGCCACTTCTCGATCCCGGAGTTCGGACCGGTGCTGGCCCGATTCGAGCAGGGGCTGACCATTGAGGTGGGAGAGATGGTTCCGGTCGAACGCTACCAGCAGGTCGCGGACGGCATCCCCGAGATGAAACGCATCCTGAGCGACCTGGATGAGCCCCAGCAGCCGGGATCGGTGGCCGCCGCTCTGGAGCTGGTGCTGGAAGGACTGCACCTCGCCAAGCGGCTGAACAAGACGGTGGTCGACGGCACCTCCGTCTACGGAGGCTAGGCACCCGGCGATGGCCGCGGCCCGCCAACGCTACAGCCGCTGGGACGGGAGTCAGCAAGGTGAACTCCCGGACTCCAGCGAACTCTTCTCCAGGCTGGCGGAGGACGTCTTCCACGGTTGGGACTTCGAGTCGGCACTACGGCGGATCCTCAGCCAAGGATTCAAAGACAGCCAGGGTCGCCGGCTCAGGGGCCTCGAGGACCTGCTGGAGCAGCTCCGGGAGCAGCGTCAGGAGACGCTGGAGCGCTACAACCTGGACGGGCTCTTCAAGAACATCGAGGAACGGCTGGACCGGATCCTCCAGAAGGAGCGACAGACGCTGCACGAGCGTCCCAAAGAGGCTGCCGGCACGGAGAGCCAGCAGCTGGTGGAGAGGCTCACCAAAAGCCGCCTCGACCAGCTCGATGCGTTGCCTCCGGAGGCGGGATCGGCCATCCGCCAACTTCAGGAGTATGAATTCCTGGACCAGGAGGCGGCCCGCGACTTCCAGGAGCTCTTGGCGGAGCTGCGTCAGAACCTGATCGAGCGCCACTTCCAGGAGCTCGGCAAAGCGGTCCAGAAGATGGGCGCTCAGGACCTGGGCCAGCTGCGGGAAATGGTGGCCGACCTGAACCAGATGCTGGAGCGGAAGCTCCGGGGCGAGCCTCCCAAGTACGAGGAGTTCATGGCGAAGTGGGGCAGCTACTTCCCGGACCATCCCGAAGAGCTGGAGTCATTCCTGGACCAGCTCCGGCAGCAGATGGCGGAGCTGAACTCTCTGCTGGAGTCCGCTTCCCCGGAGACCCGCCAGCAGCTCGAGGAGATCATGCGGGCTGCCCTCAGCGACCAGGGGCTGCAGGACCAGCTGTCCCAGCTGTCCCAGCTGCTGTCGCAGCTCTCCCCTCCCTCCCAGTCCGGGTCCCGGTTCGGTTTCTTCGGCGGCGAGGAGTTGGACCTGCCCGGGGCGCTCGATGTGATGGGAGAGCTTCAGCAGCTGGACTCCATGGAGCGGGGAATCCGCCAGGCCTATTCCGGCCTGGAGCTGCCGCCGGAGCTGCTGGCCCAGCTCGCCGAGAGCCTAGGCGCCGACGCAGCCGCCAGCCTCACCCAAATCCAGGAGCTGGTCAAGGAGCTGGAGGCTAAGGGGCAGTTGAGGCGGGGCAGCGACGGTTTGGAGCTGACTCCTCAGGGGGTGCGCAAGATCGGCCAGAAGGCGCTCGGAGACATCTTTCGGCACCTCACCGCGGACGGCTTCGGCAGTCACCCCCAGGGGAGCCTGGGAAGTGGCCAGGAGATGGGGGACCACAGCAAGCCGTACGAGTTCGGAGATCCCTTCAACCTCGACGTGGAAAAGACCCTGATGAACGCCGTGCGCCACAGCGACGGCAGCCGTCCGCTACGGCTGGCGGTCGACGATTTCGAGGTCTTGGAATCGGAGCGCAGCGTGCAGACCAGCACCGTGCTGATGCTGGACATGAGTCGCAGCATGCCGCTTCGAGGATATTTCTACGCTGCCAAGAAAATGGCGCTGGCACTGGACTCACTGATCCGCACGCAGTACCCGCGGGACACTCTCTATGTCGTCGGCTTCTCCGATTACGCCAGGGAAATTGGGCCTGGAATGCTGGCCCAACTCTCTTACAGCGAATACGTCTACGGCACCAACATGCAGCACGGGCTGATGCTCGCGCGCCGCCTGCTCCACCGCCACCGGACGGCGAATCGGCAGATAATCATTGTTAGTGACGGCGAACCTACCGCGCACATGGAAGGAACGCACGCCGTCTTCATGTACCCGCCGCTGCCGGAGACGTTCCAGAAGACCCTGCAAGAGGTGCGCCACTGCACCAGGGAGGGGATCGTGATCAACACCTTCATGCTGGAGAGCAATCAGTACTTGGTGCAGTTCGTCAAGCAGCTAACCCGCCAGAATCGCGGCCGAGCCTTCTTCGTCAGCCCAGACCGGCTCGGCGACTACGTGCTGGTGGACTACGTGGCCTCGCGCTCCGGGCCCGGTTGAGGGGTGCCCGGCCTCCGCTTGGACTCCGCCCGGCGGCAGTTCCAGGATCGGGTGCTCACCCAACTCCGCTCCCGCTTTCCCGGCTGGGAGTTCTCGGCCCGGGAGGACGACTTCGGAGTGCTGGCCCGCAAGGAGCGAGCCCAGGTGGCATTTTCCCTCGACTCTCTCTATGCCGAGGTGAGTCGCCCGAAGGCTTCCCTTCCAGAGGAGATCTCCCGTTTCGTCAGCACGGCCGGCCCTCGACTCAGCGCAGCGGAGCAGCACCCCGAGCAGACCGGTCCGGCACCGGACCCGGGCGCCTTGGTGTGGTGCGTCAGGACAGAACGCAGCCTCCGCGCCTACAGCCGCTTCGCGGAGCTCGCGACCCGCGAGCTTCCCGGCGGACTCTTGGCGTTCGTGGCGGAGTCGCTGCCCGGCGACGCCATGCGCGGGGTCTCCCGGGTGGAGGCGGAGGCGGGCGGTCTCGACGAAGCGGCACTTGAGCGCCACGCCGATCACAACACCTCCCTGCGGCTCACACACTGGAGCTCGGAGTTGGAGGCCGCTCAGGACGAGCGCTCGTGGCTCTTCACCGACGACATCCTCTTCTCCAGCAGCCTGCTGCTGGTGCCAGCCTTTCTGGAGAGGCTGGGGCAGCTGGGCCAGGGCCAGGTCGCCGTGGCCGCCCCCGACCGGGCCATGGTAGTCGCGGGCGTCGGCGACAAGGCAGCCGCGGAGACCATGCTTCCCCTGGTACGCCGGCTCTATCGGCTGGCCAGCTTTCCCTTGAGCCCGGTGCTGCTGACCACCGACGGTCGCTCCCTGGCGCTCCATCCCGCCGAGACCACTGCTCGCCACGCCAAGACGGGTTGGCGCCGTCTCTTCGGGTCAGCGGAAGCGTGACCGCAGCGCCGGGCAAGTCCCCCCCGGCTCTCTGGGCCGGGATCGTCAAGCTGCGAACCGCGGCGACCGCCCGATATGGAGATGCGCTGATCACGGTCGAACTGGACGACTCCGGACTGCGGGGTACTGTGGCCCTGCCGTCGCAGGCGGCGCAGTTGCGAGGAATGGTGGCCGAGCTCTGGCCCCAGGCCAGCTGCCAACTGCTGGTTCTGGCCACCCGTCACTCCCGGGTCGCCCTGTACTCCGAGATAGAGCCTCTCGACATCTGGCGGAGGAGGCCCGATGACGAAGCCGCGGATCAGGAGCTGACCACCCAACTGCTGCCGGGGGACCCGCCGGCTGGGCTGCTCGCCATCCGAGGCGGGCAGTACTTGGTCCGGGCCCCGGGCCAGGCGATCGGCTGGGTGGCCCGGACCGCCCGATTTCGATTCGGGCCGGCCCAGGCAGATGACCCGCCGGGCATCGCGCTCGTGCCCCCAGCTGGCTGGGACCCGACGGTGGTTCGGGACAGCGCTCTGGCACTGCTCGGCCGGCCCTACGTCTTTGGGGGGACAGGTGGCCGCGGAATTGATTGCTCAGGGCTGAGCTGGCGCGCCTTTCTCACCGCCGGGGTTAGGCTGCCCCGCAACAGCCGGGCTCAGCGCAAGGTGGGCGATCGGGTCCGGCTGGCGGATCTTGGGGAGGCCGACCTCATCTGTGCTGTCCATCGCGGCCCCAAGCGGACCAGCCACGTCGCGCTGTACCTGGGCGGGGACGAGGTGATCCACGCCTGCAGCGAATGTCACGAGGTGCGCCGGGAGCGGCTCGCTGATTTCCGGAATCGGTATCAGGTGCTCACCGTCCGGCGAGTCCCGGGAGCCGTCGGTCCCTCACGCTAACCTAGCCCCGATGAAGGCGCCCGGAATACCCGCGCCGGCGACCCCGTCAACTCCCGGGATCGAGCCCACGCTCCGCGTGCCCCCAGCTCTGGCCCAACTTCGGGAGAGCCGAGTCGACCTGGTCGGGGTGGCCAGCGTGGAAGGGGGCGAGATGGCTCGCTACCTGCTGGCGGCCGGCTTCACCAACCTGGTCGGCCACGATCAACAACCGGACCTGCCGAGCTTGGTTCAGGCGCACCACCTAGCCCACGCGGGGCTGGCTCGTCAGGAGCGACGGGAGCGGCTGGACCAGCTGCTCCAGGGGCTGCACTCGCTGCAGCTGGCCGGTGCCTACCTGGAGGGGGTGGAGCTATCGGCAGTGGTCATCCCGACCCAGGCCTGGTTCCTCTCTCCCGCCAACTCAGTGCTGCACGAGCTCAAGCAGCGAGGCCACCCTTTCTATTCTTTGGTACAGGCCTACCTTGACCTGGCCCAAGGTGAGGTGATCGGGATCACCGGGAGCCACGGTAAGTCGACAACCAGCGCGCTGGTCGCGGCGGTCCTCCGCCAGAGCGCGCTCTACCCCACAGTCTGGCTGGCCGGCAACGACCGCCACGACCGGCAGGCGGTGCAGGAGGTGGCCCGGGACGACGGGACGGGCTGCCTGGTGCTGGAGATCAGCAACCGGCAGCTGCTCCAGCTGGAGCGTGCCCCCAGGATCAGCTGCCTCACCAACATCACCCCCAACCACCTGGAGGAGCACCAGGGCCTGGCCGGTTACATCCGCACCAAGCGCCGCATCTTCGAACTGCCCGGCTGCGAGGTAGCGGTCCGCAACGGCGACGACCCCCTCAGCTTCGAGGGAGGTGAGCTACCCGCCGGAATCCAGCAGCTGCGTTTTGCTCGGACCGAGGCGGGCTTGGACGGTCTGGACGGAGCCTTCGAAGGGGAGCGGATGCTTTGCCTGCGCCGGGGTCAAGTCACCCTGCCCGTCATGCCCACGGGACGGGTGCCGCTGCTGGGGGCGCACAACCTCAGCAACGTGAGGGCCGCCCTCACGGTGCTGGCGGCACTGGCCGAGCCGAGCCCCATCCTGCTGGAGCGGGCGGCTGCTGCGATCCAAGACTTCCGACCACTGCGGCATCGCACGGAGCTGGTCCGCCAGCACCGGGGCGTCGACTACGTGGATGACCTCTCCAGCACCACGCCGCAGTCCACCGTCGCCGCGATTCGGGGACTCGGTCGGCCGTGCATCCTAATCGCTGGCGGCGAAGACAAGGGCATCGACTTCACGGAGCTGGCAGCTCTGATCGGCGGGCCGGTGCGGTCGGCGATTCTGCTGCCGGGAGCCGGCTCAGACCGGCTCGCCCACGAGCTGGACGCTGCCGGTCACCGGGATCTGGTCCAGCGCGTCGAAAAGCTGCAAGAAGCGGTGGAGCTGGCCGCCCAGCTGGTCCAGCCTGGGGAGGCAGTGCTGCTGTCCCCCGCCTGCCCAGGGTTCTTCACCGCCCATTACCGCGACGGCGGCTTCCGGCAGGCGGTCCGGAGTGTTACTTCTCCTCGTCCTCGAAGGGAGCCAGGGTGAGGGGTGCCAGAGCCACCAGTTCAAAAGTGGCACCGCAGTTGGGGCAGTCGACCAGGTCCCCGATCTCCTCCACGTCGACGAGGTCGAGCTCAGAGCCGCAGTCGGGACAGTTCCTGGCCAAAGTACCGATAGCGCTCACTCGAGTCCTCCTCCATGACCGGCCCTGAATCGAGCGGCCCCGATCCCCGGGGGCAGTGGATCCATACCCAACTCTTCGGGGTCAGTCTACCGTCAGGATCTCAGCTCTCCCTGGGCGAGGGCCGCACCCCGCTGGAAGACGCCGAGGAGCTGGGCCGGGCGCTGGGTATCCCCCGGCTGTGGCTGAAACGGGAGGACCACTCCCCGACCGGCTCCCACAAGGCTCGCTGCCTCAGCCTGCTCTGCTCAGCCTTGGCTGCCTCCGGCGGCCGCCAGGCGGTCATCTCCTCCTCGGGGAATGCCGCCGTCGCCGCGGCGGCGTACTCGTCTTTGCGAGGGATCCGATTGCTGAGCCTGGTCTCCCCCAGAACGCCCCGGGTGAAGCTGATCCAGCTCCGCGGCTATCCGGGACTCATCGTCCTCAGTGATCAACCGGTGGCTCTCCTCCACCACGCGGTGGACCGATGGCAACTCGCCGACCTCCGCGGCTCGGTCAATCCACTGGCCCCCAATGCCTACCGAGGAATCGCCGCCGAGCTGGTCGAGACGGGGCCGCCGGGCGCCGTGTTCCTCTTCTCCAGCAGCGGTGCCAGCGCGCTCGGGCTCGCCCAAGGCTTTGACCAGCTCCTCTCGCCCGGGGACCGTCCCCAGCTCCACGTGGTGGAGGGCTGGCCCGGCGGAGAGATGACCCGTCCTTGGTACCCCGGCGCCAGGTCCTCGTCTGATCCAGAAACCCACCTGGGGGAGTTCGGCGCCCGGCGCTCCCGCCTCGCACCAGCGGTGCGCCGGGCGGTGCGCCGAAGTGGCGGGCGCGGGTGGAGGGTGGCCGCCGCCGAGGCTGCCGAGATCTGGGCAGTGGCCCGACGCCACGGTCTGGAGACCTCCTGGGAGGGGCTGGCCGCCCTGGCCGCGATGCGTCGGGCGGCGGCCGACGGCGCGGTGCATCGGGACGGCATCTGGATCGCAGTCCTGACCGGCGACCAGGCCCAGCTGGATCTGGAGGAATCCCGCTCCGACGATCCCCTGCTCCCGGTCGCCGAATCCGAGGAGGAGCTGGACCGGCTGCTGGAGGACGCCGGCTTCGATAGACCGGATTCAGCGTGAGCGCGAGCCCCGGACGGGTCGTCTTCCTCGGCCCTGACCCGCTGCCCGCACTGGGGGGCGGACTCTCGGTAATCTGCTCCGACGGCTGTGGCCTCAGCGGTGCAAGCGTTCCTGGCTGGGAGGGCTTCCCCGGAACGGGAATTAGCTCCAGCGCCAGGCTGCTCGGGCTCCCGGCCGTTCGAGATCGACTCAAGTCCCAGGTCGACGCGATCGTCGTTTGGAAGAGTTCGGCCGAGGTAGAACGGATCGCCCGGGAGCTGGGACTCGCCGTCGCCAACTCTCCCGCGCTGAACGCCCGGCGGATCGAGAACAAGAGCCACTTCAGCCGCGGCGCCGCGCTGGCCGGTCTGCCCATCCCTCCCACCAAGACGGGGGTCGCCGGACCGGAACTGCTCTTGGCTGTTCGGGAGCTGTCCGGGCCATGGGTCTTCCAACTGGCTCACGGCTTCTCAGGCGAGCAGACCTACCGGGCTGGGTCGGAGGCGGAGCTGGAGGAGTTGTTCCATCGGTTCGAGGGCCGGTCCTGCCGCATCTCCGAAGAGGTGGCGGGCACCCCGGTCACGGTGACCGGGGTCGTGTCCCGAGAGAGGCTGCTGATCGGTCCGGCCTGCATTCAGCTGACCGGCCTGCCCAGCCTCACCCCCCACCCGCTCGGCTCCTGCGGCAACGACTACGGCCGTCCGGTCCCGGCGCCTGAAGAGGTACGGAAGGTGGCGCTGGAGACTGCCGAGTGGCTCCGACGCCAGGGCCACCTGGGCGTCTTCGGACTGGACCTGGTGGTTGGCGCGGCCGGCGCTGTCTGGTGCATTGAGGTCAACCCACGGCTGGTGGCATCCGTGCCGCTCTTCAGCCTCAGTGCCCGAGATCTGGGAGTTCCGGGGATCCTGAACCATCACGTGGCCAGCTTCGGGATCGGGGAGAGCGCCAGGCCGGAGCTGGTGTGTCACTGGTCCCAGGTCATCCTCTACCAGCGGACCGGCCGGCTCCCCGTGGGGACGCTGCGCTCCGGCCAGGGAGACATCTCGCCCTCCGGTGAATTCAACCCGACCGGTGAGCTGGGGTTGGCAGGGCCGCCGACGGGCTCCAGCGGCCTTCTGGTCCAGGCGCAGTCGCGGCCGGGAAGGGAGCTGGCGCGGGTAATTTTTCAAGGCGCCTGCTGTGCTCCGGATGGCACCCTTCTAACCGAGCTGGAAACCCTGGTCCAGAGGATTCGCTCCCAATTGGAAGTTGGCTCCGGGCGAGAGGACGTTTCGTGAGACCGGTGTAGGCGGTACCTTGACGCTGTGGAGTTCCGTGACTACTACGCAACCTTGGGTGTTCCCCGCACCTCCACCGACAAGGAGATCAGGGCGCACTACCGCAAGCTGGCACGGGAGTTGCACCCGGACGTCAACAAGGACCCCAAGGCCACCGAGCGGTTCAAGCGGGTAAACGAGGCCTACGAGGTCCTCAAGGACCCGGAGAAGCGCGCCAAGTACGATCGGCTGGGCAAAGACTGGGAGCAGATTGACCGGGCCGAGTCATTCCGGCGCGAGCACGGCCAGCCCTTTGGGGATGCCGGGGCGCGCGCTCGAGAGACCGCCCAGCGCGCCGCCGACCGAGCGGGCGCCCGGTTTGGGGGATTCAGCGATTTCTTCGAGACCTTCTTCGGCAACCGGGGAGCTGAGAGCAACGATCCCTGGGTCGAGGCTCAGATGGACCGCCTCCGACGGGAGAACTCGGCCGGCATCAAAGGCGCGGACACCGAAGATCAGCTGGAGATCTCACTCGGCGAGGCGATGCTCGGCGGGGAGCGAACCATGCACGTCTCCATCGTGGAGGGGTGTTCGACCTGCGGCGGCACCGGGAGAGTCGCTGAGACCAGCTCGGGTGGCGGCACCGCGACTCAGGTGGGGGTGAAGGCCTGCCCGGCCTGCTCGGGAACAGGCCGCCAATACCGCCGGCGCACCCTCAAGGTGACTATTCCCAAGGGGGTCACCGAAGGCTCCAAGATCCGGGTGGCCGGGGAGGGCGCGAGCGGAGTTAGAAACGGCGGACGGGGAGATCTCTACCTCAAGGTCAAGCTGAAATTGGACAACGGCACGGAGGTCAAAGGCCGCAACGTCTACCGCGATCTCCCCGTGCGCGACTACCGGGCCGCGCTCGGTGGCCAGGTGGTCGCGGACGGTCCGACCGGTCGGCTCGAGGTCACGATCCCCGAGAACTGTCCACCCGGCAGGATGCTCCGGGTGGCTGGCAAGGGCATCCCACCACTGAAGGCGTCCGGCTCCTCCGGCGACCTCTTCCTGCGGGTCAAGATCCTCTCCGCGGGGCGGTCGCCGCTGAGCGCCGAGGAGCGCGCCGCCTACCTCGAACTGGCATCCTCCGACGGGGCGACCGTGTAGCGCACCAGGTGGTCACTCCCGCGGGGTCCGGCGAACCGCGCCGCGAGGTCCATGGGAGTCGCGCGAATAATCCGGCCCGTCACCTTGGCGCGTCCCGGCCACTGGGAGGTCCAGCTCCGGGTGGCAGGCACCGTGGCCGGCGGGCGTATTCGTCATCCACGTCTGTCGGGGTGCGTCGATAGCCACGCCGCACAGTCGGACCCCCAACCGGAGCCTTCTATACTCCGAACATGGACGATGACTACGTCCTTCTGGCGGGCTCAGCCAGCCGGGCGCTGGGAATCGCTGTTGCCGAGCAGCTAGAGCACCCACTCGGACACTCCGAAGTGATCACTTTTTCAGAGGGCAACCTCTTTGTTCGGGTCGAAGAAAATGTCCGGGGTCGGAACGTTTTCCTGATCCAGAGTGTGTCCCGCCCCACGAACGATAACTTCATGGAACTGCTTTTCTGGATCGACGCCCTGAAGCGCGCGAGCGCCGCATCCGTGACCGCGCTGATTCCCTACCTGAGCTATGCGAAGGGCGACAAGAAGGACGAGCCGCGGGTTTCGATTCGTGCCCGCGTCTGCGCCGACGCCATCGAGGCGGCCGGCGCCGACCGCGTGGTCACTCTCGACTTACACGCCCCGCAGGTTCAGGGATTCTTCAAGATCCCGGTTGATGACTTACACGCCGCGCCAGTCCTTTGTGCGGCGATTGCGGCCCTGGGGGTGGGAGAGCTGGTCGTAGTCGCACCTGACGCCGGCTTCGCCAAGAAGGCGGGTGACTACGCCCATCGCCTGCGCGCTCCGCTGGCGGTGGCCCACAAGGAGCGAGCGGACCATACCGAGCGGGCTCGGGTGGTTCGCTTGATGGGCGAGGTAGAGGGACGGACCGCCGTGCTCGTTGACGATTTCACCATCTCCGGCAATACCCTAGTTGACGCGGCGCGCCTACTCTTGGCCCAGGGAGCCACACGCGTGATTGCTGCGGTTAGCCAAGCGCTGCTCAATGCGGACGCCTGCACACGCATCGCCGAAAGTTCGATCGAATATCTGCTGACGACCGACGCCGTCGACCTGTCGCCGCCTGCTGGAAGCAAGATCCATGTGGTGTCAGTGGCGCCGCTATTTGCTCGGGCCATCACCTGCATAGCGAATAACGAGAGCATCAGTGGACTCTTCAAATGAACATCCTCCAGCGCCAGCCGACAATGAGTCGTCCTCTCCTCTTTGCCAACTGCGACCCTGGCCACCGGACCGTCCGAGTCCGGGTCGGGCGATTCGGCCGGCAAACTCCTTCGGGTAGCGTCGACTGGCTAACGTCGTGGCGCCCACCCTTCTCCGCCCGGTCCCCTATCATTGAGGCCGACGCGACCTTGAAACCGGTCCAGCGAGGCCGGTAAGGAGCTCAGCGGCCGGGCCGCTGCGGCCGCCTGCCGGTGTGCCGGACTCCTTTTCGGGAGGACTCCATGTCGGCGAGCAGGCCCCCGGGCGCGACCTTGGAACCTCTGCACCACGTCGTGGCAGCCCAGCAGTTCGATCGGGATCGGCTCAGTGCCCTCTTCCAACTCAGCGCGGAGATGGAGAAAGTGCGAGCCAGCGGCGACGGCCAGCTGCTTCCGGGCCGGATCATGGCCAGCCTCTTCTACGAGCCGAGCACCAGGACCAGGCTCAGCTTCGAGGCGGCGATGCTCCGTCTAGGGGGCCACGTGATCGGCACCGAGAACGCCCGTGACTTCTCGTCGGCCATCAAAGGCGAGACGCTCGAGGACACCGTGCAGATTGTGGCCGGCTACTCCGACTGCATCGTGCTGCGTCACTCCGAAGAGGGTGCCGCCGCCCGGGCCGCCGAGGTGTCCCCGGTCCCCATCGTCAACGCCGGGGACGGACCGGGCCAGCACCCCACCCAAGCGCTCTTGGACCTGTACACGATCCAGACCGAGCTGGGTCGCCTGGACGACCTGCAGGTGGTCATGGTCGGCGACCTCGCTCACGGCCGCACGGTGCACTCGCTGGCCTACCTGCTAGCGCTCTATCGGGGGCTGCAAGTGACCTTGGTGGCTCCAGATCGGATCCGCATGAGCCCGGGGGTGATCGAACACCTGCGGAAGCACGGGGCTGAAGTCCATGAGAGCGAGGATCTGCTGGCAGCGGTCGCCCAAGCCGATGTCGTGTACCAGACCAGGATCCAGTTGGAGCGGTTCAGCGAACCTTGGGAGGAGGCGGAAGACCAGCGCCGCCACTTCCGGATCACCGAGGAGGTGATGGAGCACCTGCCCCGAGGGGCCATCGTGATGCATCCCCTGCCTCGGGTCGGCGAGATCGACCCCGCGGTCGACCGCGACCCCAGGGCCGCCTACTTCCGGCAGGCCCGCAATGGTGTCGCGGTGCGGATGGCCGTCCTCCAGATGCTGCTGGCCGCATGACCGTGGAGCAACTGACAGTCCAAGGGACGCACGAGCTGCTCGGTTCCGAAGAGATGCGGCGGATCCTCTGGCGACTGTCCTGCGAGTTGCGCGAGCACCACGCCGCGGAACCGGCGGTTCTCTGCGGGATCGTGACCCGAGGAGCCTTCCTGGCAGACCGACTGCTGCAGTTGATCCGCTCCCAAGGTGGCGGCCGGTGGGACGGGTGCACCCTCGACGTAGGGCGCTACCGGGACGATGAGCCCCGGTTAGCCCCGTCGCTGACGACCGCTTTCCCGCTGCCGTTCGCCACCGCCGACTCAGTGCGAGATCGGGTAGTGGTGCTGGTCGACGACGTGCTGTTCCACGGCCGGACCGGGCGAGCCGCGCTCGCGGCACTTGCCGAACTGGGCCGGCCCCGGTCGGTCGAACTCCTGGTAGTAGTCGATCGCGGCCACCGGGAACTGCCCCTGCGGGCGACCTATGTCGGGCGCAACCTGCCCACTTCTGAAGGGGAGCGGGTCCTGGTCCGGCTCGCGGAGTGCGACGAGCGGGACGCGGTGCTCCTTCGCCCGTCAGCTGAGCCACGGCCTTGAGCCAGATCCTTCTCCAAGCGGTCCGGCTGATCGACCCGGTCAACGGGGTGGACCTGGAGGGGTGCGACCTCCTGATTGAGGACGGGGTGCTGCAGCAGGTCGGTGCCGAGATGTCGCCCCCCAAGGGGGCCACCGTGCTCCGTCGCCGGGGCTCGGTGGTGGCTCCTTCCTTCGTCGACCTCCACTGCCATCTGCGCGAACCGGGCCAGCCCTGGAAGGAACGGATCGCCAGGGCCACCGCCGCCGCGTCGGCGGGAGGCTTCGGCGCCATCTGCGCCATGGCCAACCTCAACCCCCCGGTGGACAGCCTGGAGAGCCTGCGGCGCAGCCAGCGGGACAACAAGGCCTGGGCGCGAGTGCCGATCCTGCAGTTCGCGGCCTGCACCAAGGATCTCGCGGGACTAGAGCTGACCAACCTCGAGGCCCTGGCGCGGGCCGGGGCGGCGGGGTTCTCCGACGACGGGCGTCACGGCCTGAGCCAGGAGCTGCTCGCCGAGGCGCTGCGCCGGGCCGGGGCCCTGGGGCTGATCGTGGCAATCCATCCGGAAGACGAGGCGCTCTTGGTCTTGGCCAACCGGGGCAACCGGGATCCCGGCCAGTGGCGCATCCGGCCCCCGGGGGCGGAGCTCTCCGCGATCGAGCACGCCCTGTCTGCGCTTCGGCAGGCTCCGGGAGCTCGTCTTCATCTGCAGCACGTCAGCACCGCCGCCAGCGTCGAGCTGGTGCGCCGTGCCAAGGCCGAGGGATTGCCGGTGACTGCCGAGGTAACCCCCCACCACCTGATGCTCACCGGCGCCTCCGGCGATGCGGGACCGGCGGACCCAGGGCGGTGCAACCCACCGCTGCGTACCGAGGCTGACCGGATGGCGCTCTGGGAGGCCCTCCTGGAGGGAACCATCGACGCGATCGCCAGCGACCATGCCCCCCACGAGGCAGCTCCTCCTTCAGAGCGGCTGCCCGGCTTCAGCGGGATCCAGCTGGTGCTCTCGGCGGTGCTGGGCCAGGGTGGAGCGCTCTCCCATCTGGGTCGGGTCGTGGAAACCTTGACCGCGGGTCCCCGGCGGGTACTGGGTGACCCGGGCTCCGCCGTCCCCGGCGATGGGATCCGCTCGGGAGAGTCGGCCTCGCTCACCTGGTTCGACCCCAACCAGAGCTGGACTCCGAGCCCGCAGTCCTGGCTCTCCCTCGGCACCAATACCCCCTTCTGGGGCGAACCTCTCAAGGGGACTGTCCTGGCCACCTTCGCCCGGGGGCGGATGGTTCACCTGAACCGAGAGCTGGTGCCCGAGCTGGGCGACGTCTGAGGTGCCGCGTCACTACCGCGCCGAGGGTGAGCCGGGGATGTTGGTGCTGGAGTCCGGCGCCTCGTTCAAGGGCACCTGGATCGGGGCGCCGGCCGAGCCCCCCTCTCTCATGCGCTTCGGTGAGGTGGTCTTCAACACCTGCATGACCGGCTACCAGGAGATCTGCACGGATCCCTCCTATGCCGGCCAGCTGCTGGTCTTCACCCAGCCGCTGATCGGCAACGTCGGCACTGCCGAGGTGGATATGGAGTCGAGCCGCGCCTGGTGCCGCGGCGTGGTGGTGGCGGAGTGCAGCCCCACCGCCCCCCACTGGCAGGCTCAGATGACCCTGAGCGCCTGGCTCAGGGCGCAGGGGATCCCCGGGCTGGAGCGGGTGGACACTCGGGCGCTGACCCGCCACCTCCGCGAGCACGGCACCCTGCGCGGGGTGATCGCGCCGGTCGCAGCCGGCTCCGTCGCGCAGCTGGCCGAGCTGGCTCGAACGTCCCCGTCCATCTCGGAGCAGGACCTGGTGGCTGAGGTCTCCTGCGCCACTACCCAGCGCTGGAAGGAGCCCCTCCATCCGGCACTCCGTAAGGGCGCCGGTCTCGGAGCTGGGACCCCGGGCAGCGGCTCAGGCTTGCGTATCGCGGTTCTCGACCTCGGGGTCAAGTACAACACCCTGCGTTCCTTGGTGAGTCGGGGCGCCGAGGTTCTGGTGCTCCCGCACCTGGCCAGCCTGGCGGAGATCACCCAGCTCAACCCGGATGGGGTGGTGCTCACCAATGGGCCGGGAGACCCGGCCACCCTAGCCTCCCAGGTGGCTCTGACCAAGGAGCTCGTCGAGCGCTACCCGGTCCTCGCCATCTGCCTTGGCCACCAACTGGTCGGACAGGCGGCCGGGGGCAGCACCAGCCGGCTCCCCTTCGGGCACCACGGCGGCAACCACCCCGTGCTGGACTTGGTCTCAGGCGAGGTGTTCGTGACCCCCCAGAACCACGAGTTCCAGGTCGACGCCGCGAGCATCGCTCCGGAGAGCGGCTGGTTCATCTCGGAGCGCAACCTGAACGACGACTCGGTCGAGGGGCTGCGCCACCGCCAGCTGCCGGTGATCTCCGTCCAGTACCACCCGGAGGGGAGCCCCGGTCCCCAGGATCGTCAGCACCTGTTCGACCAGTTCCTGGAACTCTGCCGGACCCCCCGGCCGAAAGGCGTGGACCGTGCTCCGGATCAGGCGGTGCCGGACCCGACCCTCCGGCGGGTGCTGGTGCTGGGCAGCGGTCCGATCGTGATCGGCCAGGCGGCCGAGTTCGACTACGCCGGTACCCAGGCCTGCCGCTCGCTCCGGGAGGAGGGCATGGAGGTGGTGCTGGTGAACAGCAACCCGGCCACCATCATGACCGACGAGGAGGTCGCCGACCGGGTCTATCTGGAGCCCCTGACCGTTGAGGTGGTCACCAAGGTCATCGAGCGCGAGCGCCCGGACGGGCTCCTGGCCGGGCTGGGCGGTCAGACTGCCCTCAACCTGGCCGTGGCCCTCGACGAGGCCGGCGTGCTGGAGCGGTTCGGCGTGAAGGTCCTGGGCACCCCGCTGGAGGCGGTTCGCGACGCCGAGGATCGGGAGCGATTCAAACGCCGGATGCTGGCCATCGGGGAGCCGGTTCCCCCCTCCCGGACCGTCAACAACGTGGCGGAGGCCAGCGCCTTCGCCCATGAGGTCGGCCTGCCGCTGGTGGTCCGCCCCGCCTTCACCCTGGGCGGCACCGGCGGCGGCCTGGTCGACACCGAGGAGCAGCTGGAGCGGGTGGTCGCCCGCGGGCTGCAGGCCAGCCCGATCACCCAGGTGCTGGTGGAGCGAGCTCTGATCGGGTGGCGTGAGCTGGAGTACGAGGTGATGCGGGACAGCGAGGACACCTGCATCTGCGTGTGCAACATGGAGAACCTGGACCCCATGGGGGTCCACACCGGGGACTCGGTGGTCGTCGCCCCCAGCCAGACCCTCACCGACAAGGAGCACCAGCAGCTCCGCTCGGCCGCCCTCAGGATCATCCGAGCGCTGAAGATCGAGGGTGGGTGCAACGTCCAGTTCGCCCTGGCCCCCGACTCGTTCACCTACTTCGTGATCGAGGTCAATCCGCGGGTGAGTCGCTCCTCGGCGCTGGCTTCCAAGGCGACCGGCTATCCGATCGCCCGAGTGGCCGCCAAGATCGCGGTGGGGCGACGGCTCCGCGAGATCCGCAACCAGGTCACCGGGCGCACCTGCGCCGCCTTCGAGCCCAGCCTCGACTACTGTGTCGCCAAGTCCCCACGCTGGCCATTCGACAAGTTCCCCCATGGCGATCGCCGCCTGGGCACCCAGATGAAGTCCACCGGCGAGGCCATGGCCATCGGACGCACCTTCGAGTCGGCGATCAGCAAGGTGCTCCGCTCGCTGGAGCAGGTGGCCCCGGACCCCGCCGCCCTGCGCCGGGCGGTGGAGCGGCTGGAGGAACCAACCGACCTCCGGCTGCAGGCGGTCCTGGAGGCATTGCTTAAGGGCCAGGACCGAGCCACGGTGTCGCGTCGGACCGGCTATCCGCAGTGGTTCTGTGACCGGCTCGGGGACCTGGCCGACCTGGAGCGGGACCTGAGCGAGCTGGGTCTGCACGCCGTCGAGATCCGCCAGCTCGAGCTGGCCAAGCGGGCAGGGCTCTCCGACCGGCGGATCGCCGATCTGACCAAGAGCAGCTCTGCTCAGGTGGAGCAGCAGCGCCGGGCGGCCGGGGTTGTGGCCACCTTCAAGTGCGTCGACACCTGCGCCGCCGAGTTCGACGCTGCCACCCCCTACTTCTACTCCAGCTTCGAGCTGGAGGACGAACAGCGAGGCGTCGCCGGCTCCGCCGTGGTGCTGGGCTCCGGGCCGATCCGCATCGGGCAGGGGATCGAGTTCGACTACTGCTCGGTACAGGCGGCGGCGGCGCTGCGGCGACGCGGTCTGGAGGCGGTGATGATCAACAGCAACCCGGAGACCGTCTCCACCGATTTCGACTGCAGTTCTAGGCTCTACTTCGAGCCGATGGACCTGGAGTCGGTGCTCCAGGTCTGCCAGGTCGAGCAGCCACTAGGGGTCGTGGTCCAGTTCGGCGGCCAGACCGCGGTGAACCTGGCGGCCCACCTCCACCGGGTGGGGGTGCCACTGCTGGGCTCGGCGGCAGCATCCATCGAGATGGCCGAGGATCGGGGACGCTTCGAGGCGCTGCTTCAGCGACTGCAGATCGCCCGCCCCCCCGGTGCCGCGACCCGCGACCCCAGCGAGGCCGAGCGGATCGCCGCGCGGGTCGGCTACCCGGTACTGGTCCGCCCCTCCTACGTCCTGGGGGGCCGGGCCATGGACGTGGTCCACTCCGTAGAGGAGCTCCGCCTGTATCTGGGGGACGCCCTGCTGGCCTCGGGTGAGGCCGGCGGGGAGGTCCTGATCGACAAGTACATCCTGGGCATGGAGGTCGAGGTCGACGCGATCTGCGACGGCCAGGACGTACTGGTCCCCGGGGTGATGGAGCACATCGAGCGGGCCGGCGTCCACTCGGGAGACTCGATGGCGGTGTTCCCGCCCCAGCGGCTGGATCGCTCCGTGATCTCTGATCTGGTGCGGATCACCACCCAGCTGGCGCTGGGCACCACCACCTTGGGGCTGATCAACGTCCAGTACGTGGTCCACCGGGGCCAGGTGCTGGTGATCGAAGTCAACCCGCGGGCCAGCCGGACGGTGCCGTTTCTCAGCAAGGTGACAGGGGTCGCCATGGTGGACACTGCCGTGGGCGCCATGCTGGGAGAGACCCTGCTGGGAAGGAAGCTGGCCGTCGGCCTGCTGCCTCCCCCACCCTTGGTCGCGGTGAAGGCCCCTGTGTTTTCGGCGCGCAAGCTGGACGAGGTGGACACCGTCCTGGGCCCCGAGATGACCTCCACCGGCGAGGTGATCGGTGTCGCTTCGGAGCTGCCGGCCGCGCTGGAGAAGGCCTTCTGGGCAGCTCTCGGATCACTCCCCCGTCGCGGCGGCGCCCTGGTCAGCATCGCCGACCCGGACAAATCCGAGGGACTGCCCATCGCGGCCCGCCTGGCCGAGCTGGGCTTCACCATCTACGCCACCCCCGGGACGGCGGCAGCGCTGCGCCAGGCGGGCATCAGCGTGATCGAAGTCAGCAAGCTCCATTCGGGTCGGCCGAACGTCCTCGATGTCACCGTTTCGGGCCAGGTGGGACTGGTCATCAACACCATCTCGGGCATCCCCACCAACGAGATGGAGGCCGAGAACTTGGCGACCGGCGCCCGGAGGCCGGTCCGGGATGGATACCGGATCCGCCAGGCGGCGGTCCAGCGCGGCATTCCCTGCCTCACCTCACTGGAGACGGCGGCCGCCCTGGTGGCCGCTCTAGGCAGCGGTGAGGCAGCCGAAGTCGAGGTGGCGACCATCGGCGAGCACCGCCGGGGCAACCAGCGCCAGGTGGTGGGTTGAGCGTCTTGGCCGAAGCTTTCGCCAAGGAGCTTGGCAGCGAGAGTGACCTCCGCCGGGCGGTCGACGAAGTTGCGCGATGCACGGCCCTGCTGCCGCTCCGAGCCAACCTGTTCCAGCTCAGCTTCCACGCCCCGGAGGTAGCTCGGAGAGCTCAGCCCGGAGAGTTCGCCCAGATCCGGGTTGCCCAGAGCCACATCCCGCTCCTGCGCCGCTCCTTCTCCTTCAGCCGCGCCGACCGCGACTCAGGGGTCGTCTCCTTTTACCTGGGCGCGGTGGGGGTGGGCAGCCGTCGTCTCAGAGAGTTCGGCCCCGGAGATGAAGCTCGGATCCTGGGACCCTTGGGCCGGGGGTTCTCGATCCCCGATCGACCGGGCCGATCAGCGCTGGTCTCGGGCGGTCTGGGGGCCGCACCGTTCCCTCTACTCGCCGAGCGACTGCGCGAGGTCGGTGAGGAGATGATCTGGCTGAACGGAGCCCGGAACTCCAGCGAGCTCTATCCGGACGAACTGATCCCTTCCGGTGTGAAAGAGGTGGTCCAGTTCACCGAGGATGGAAGCTGCGGCCAGCGCGGCCGGGTTACGGCGGGACTTGGCCCGCTGCTAAGCGACCTCGATCGGGTCTACGCCTGCGGCCCCAATCCGATGCTGGGGGCCGTGGTCGCGCTCATGGCGGAATCCAAGTCCGGGAGCGCCGGGCCACCGCAACTCGAGGTTTCGATCGAAGCACCGATGGGGTGCGGCTTCGGTACCTGCCTGGGCTGCGCGATTCCGCTCCGCCCCAAGGCCGGCCCGGGGGAGTCCGCGGTCGGGCTCTGCTGCCGTCAGGGCCCGGTGCTGCGGGGCTCGCTGCTGGACTGGGAGCGGCTGCTGACGCAGCCGGCGCACCTCCAGTGAAAGCGTCGGCGACCTCCTTCGACCCTCGGGTCGACTTAGGCCGGGGACTGCTCTTGGCCAACCCCGTCACCGTCGCCTCGGGCACCTTCGGCTTCGGCTTCGAGCAGGAGGCCCTGGCGGGCGTCGGCCATCTGGGGGCGATCTTCTCCAAGGGCACAACCCTGCTGGCCCGGGAGGGCAACCTTCCGCCGCGGATCGCGGAGACCGCGGCGGGGATGCTGAACTCGATCGGGCTGCAGAATCCGGGAGTGGAGGTGGTCGCCCGAGACTATGCGCCGAGATGGGCGAAGTGGTCCGTTCCGGTCCTGGTGAACGTCGCCGGAGCTGACATCGGGGAATACGTCGAGGTGGTTCGGCGGCTGGATGGCGTGACCGGGATCGCGGGATTGGAGCTGAACATCTCCTGCCCCAACATCGCGCACGGCCTGGACTTCGCGACCGAACCAGCGGCGGCTGCGCGCTGCGTCGCCGCCGTGCGGGCCGCCACCGAGCTGCCGCTGGTGGTCAAGCTGAGCCCCAACGTCACCGACATCACGGAGGTCGCTCGAGCGGTCGAGGACGCCGGCGCCGACGCGGTTTCAGCCGTCAACACCTACGTCGGGGCGAAGATCCACCTACCCTCTCGCCGGCCGGTGCTGCCCGGTCACGGCTCGGGCGGCCTGAGCGGGCCAGCGATCAAGCCCCTGGCCCTGGCCGCCGTGATCAGGGTCCGGCGCTCGGTCCGGATCCCGGTGATCGGGATCGGCGGCATCGCCAACGCGGCCGACGCTCTGGAGTTCCTGGTGGCCGGAGCCGACGCCGTTCAGGTCGGCACTGCCAATTTCAACAACCCGCAGGCCAGCCGGGAGATCGTCGAGGGTTGCCAGGCATTCGCCCGGGAGCACGGCTTGCTCCGCTACTCCGAGCTCCGCTGGCAGGAGCTTGACCATCCGGGGACCGAAGAGTCCGGCGCGCCCGCCGTCTGAGCTCAGCGGACGAAGTTCTGCCCGCCGGGAGGTCACGCTATATCGCGTTATAGTATGCTGCGTTATATCGCACCTGCGAGAGCGGCTTGGGAGGTCCAACCGTGGCCGAGTGGGAGATCGAGACTCCGGAGACAGTCCAGTTTGCTGAAGCGCCATCCGAGCTCTTGGTCGACCTGGTGGGCGGGGATATCAGCGTCGCCGCGTCGGACGGCCCCTCTTCACTGGAGGTGAGGCGGGTCGACGGCCCGGTGGTGCAGGCTCGGCTGGACGGCGGAAAGCTGGAGATCTGGCAGCGGCGACCCTCCTTCTGGGGAATAGGCACGACGCGGGTTTCTGCATCGGTGGCGATCTTGGTCCCTCCGGGGTGCCGGGTTCGGATCGAGACTGTCTCAGCCTCGGTGTCGGTCGAGGGCTTGGAGGCCGAGCTGGAGCTCAAGACCGTCTCCGGCGAGGCCACCCTGGAGAGCCTGCGGGGCCCAGTCACCGCAGAGACAGTTTCGGGCGATGTCTCGAGCCGCGGGCAGAGCGGCAAGTTGCGCGGAGAGACGGTGTCGGGCGGGGTCACTCTGAACGCCTTCGGCGGGAGCTCAGTCCGCCTCCATACCGTGTCGGGCGAGGTCTTTGCCGATCTGATGCAGGCAGAACCGGATAGCTCGGCCGAGGTGGAGACGGTTTCGGGCTCCGTCTACCTGCGCCTCCCCGTCAGTTCCTCACAGAAGGTGCGAGTGGAGTCGGTCTCGGGCCACCTCACCTCCGCCTTCCCAGAGCTACGAGCGGACAGCGGCCCAGGTTCGCGCAGCCTGAAGGGCTCGCTCGGTGAGGGCCGCGGCAAGGTGAAAGTCAGCACCATCTCGGGGTCGGTCTCCCTGCTGGCGGGGGCGACCGCCTGAGCCCGATTTTTCGCCCGGGTTGGATGAGGTTGTACCTGCTTTCGCTCTTGGGGGACAGCGAACTTCACGGCTATCAGATACTCCGCACTCTGAAGGAAAGGGTCGGGGGTGACTACACACCCTCCGCCGGCACCGTCTACCCCCGGCTGCGACAGCTCGAGCGAGAAGGACTTGTCCGAGCGAGGCAGGAGGCGGGCCGGATCCTATATCAGCTCACCGGAGCTGGCGAGGCGGCCCTTCGGGACCAGGCGTCCGAGATCCAGGAGCTGGAAACCGAGGTTGGCCGGCTCGCCCACGAGATGTCGACCCAGCTCCGGTCCGAAGTTCGTGATTCTGCCCGCGAGCTGCGCGAGGAGCTGCGCGCTCAGTCCGAAGCGCTGCGGAGCCGGGCGGGGAAGGCGCCCTTCAGTGGGGACCTGCAGGAGCAACTGGCTCGATTCACCGCCGAGTGGACTCGGCTGGTGGCCCCGGGGACCACCTCGGCACAGGCCCGTGCGGCCCTGGCGGCCGCGATCGAGGCGGCGGTGGCGGAGCTGCACCAGACGCTGGGAAACGCCAAGCCCTGAGGCGCTGGAAGGCCCCAGGGCTCCGTTGCTACCTTGGCAGGGTGGCGTGCGGCCAACTAGTGTCCTGACTCAGAGATACGGCGGCAAAAGCGAGCAATGCTGGCGAGGATCTGGTCGGCGGTCTTGACCCAGACGAAAGGTTTGGGGTGCTCGTTCCAGGTGCCGATCCAGTCCCGGATGTCTGCTTCGAGGGCCAACTCAGAACGGTGGCTGCCGCGTCGGATGCGTTTGCTGGTCAGCTCGGCAAACCAGCGCTCCACCAAGTTCAACCAAGACCCGCTGGTGGGGGTGAAA
>DATKSR010000053.1:0-75695 GCA_035531555.1 Candidatus Dormiibacterota bacterium | reverse complement strand
CAGCCTTACCAAGCCCGAGCTGCCCCTCCCAGTTCCCAAGCACAGCCAACCGCGGCTGCGACGCTCCACCCCCTGGAAGCCGGCCGCCAACCATCCCTGGAAAGCACCCTGGAAACAGACGGGATGACAAATTCCCTGAGCAGTTACCGGGACAAAGTCCCTGAGCAGCTACAGAACCGGTGATCCGCCCGTTGTAGCTCAGCGATTCAGTCAAGTCCCATCGTTGGTGTAAATTCGGCGGAACTCAGGGATAGATTCATCGGGCCGCTAACCCAGCTGTCAGGGGGTTGGTGAGCCGGTCTTGGTTGTCGGGGACCAGTTCGTCGTAGGGGCGATCGGGCCGGAGGCGAGCGTAAACCCCAAGGGGTTCCAGAGAGCGGTCCAGTTTGCCGCATCCCGCCTCAACCAAATCGAACAGGAGTGATCCGATGAGGCTTTCCGAAATGCCCACCGCCGAAGAGGTGCTTGCCAGGCTCCTCGAATGCCCTGAGTTCCGCCGGGAGTGGGAGCGCACGGCCTTCGCTCGCGCCGTCGCACTGAGGGTAGTCGCCTACCGCGCCGAGCATGGCATCTCTCAGAGTGACCTCGGCAAGAAGCTCGAGCTGTCGCAACCAGCCGTCGCCCGCTTGGAGATCGGTGAGCACGAGCCCACTTTTGCCACCTTGTGCAAGCTATCTCGCGCACTCGGGATCAACTTCCACATTGAGGTCACGCCTGACTCTCTGTCGTTGTCTGAGTAGGCGCCTAGGAGCAGGCCGCTCTCCGTCCTTGCCTGCCGGCGCCACGGTGCTCGCCTTCCTCGGTCCCGGTGCAGTTCCAGACCTACTCGCTGGAGCCGAGGAACGGTACGAGTGAACTCACAAACACCTCCCACACCCGAACAGATAAGATCACATGAGTAGCGCCGTGTTCAGCACAACCGGCGGAGTTGGTTCCGACAGTGAAGTCATGGACGGGCCCTGAATCCGTGGTACAGGCGCTGGCTGATCGTGGCACCGGTTAGACGTCGCCGCGGACCCTCTGCAGGCTGGTTAGCCGGAGTCGGTGCCGAAGACGAACGGCACCTGGAGAGCTGCGGAGCTCGCCCCTGGGTATTCCCCGGAGTCGTGCCCGTTGCAGATCCCAAGGACGCGGAGTGGCTGATCAGTTCCCTCGACCAGCGCTGGGCACAGACGCGCAGCACCTCAACTACTGTCGCCTCGATGGTGCCAGATCACTTTCAGGGCTATGCGCGGATCTTCCATCCGGTTCCGCCGTTCATCGTCGGCGCAGTCGAGGACAGAGCCGTGCGAACAACTGGTCCCCGCGCGCTGGCGTGGGCAGAGGTTGCCGCCAACACGGGCCGCATCTTACACGCCGGCACTCAGTTCCACCGCCTTGCCACCGCGGCGCCTGGGCATGACGCCGGTACATCAGAAGTAGCCTTCGCGCCTCCGCCAGCCGAAACGCCACCCGAGATCGTGACTTTACTAGCCGCGCAGTTGTCGCCGTACACCACGACACCGGACAAGTGCTGGTTCGCACTCTGGGAAGGGTACGGCGACCTATTTCCGTCCGAGCCAGGAAGTTTCTATGATGGTCCCGCGCGAGTGGTCCTTCCCGCCCGCACCTACCTGCTCTATTCCGGCCCCGTTGAGGCCGCGACCGCTTTTGCGAGACCTACCTCACCGCACTCCCCGACCCTCTGGTGGCCGGAGGACCTCGCCTGGTTCGTGGGCAGCGACCCCGATCTAGACTCAACCTATCTGGGCGCGGACGACAGTGCCGTCGATGGCGTGGTGTCCCTACCCGGAATCGAGGCCATTCGTACGGTACCCGGCCAGCGCGTCACCTTCGATTCTGACGATTTGAACGTCGACTAGTGACCATCGTCTGAGACGCGCACCCGCCTTCGCTGTTCCCAGACCGTCGCACGCGAGGACGGTGACAGGTCCCCGATTGTCAGTCCAGATGATATGGCCCCGGTATTCGGGACCGGCACCCGTACCGCCGCGACTGGGCAACTTCACTCGCCCGGAACAGCCTCTCCCCGTTCCCAAGTTAGCGTCCAGGGTGGACTTGCCCCGTTTTTACGGACACCGTTTTTAAGCGGATTGTGCCACCGACGAGAGTCCTTGCTCGATTGCTGCTGGGCTACGGTTACCGACGGAGGAGTGGATGCGGCGAGGGTTGTAAACGCTCTCGATGTACTCGAAGATGGCGCGCCTGACCGCAGCCCGGTTGCGCCACGGTTGGCGGTAGATCAGGTCGGACATGACGGTGGCTAAGAAGCTCCCGGCGACGGCGTTGTCCCAGCAGTTGCGGAGCCGGGCGAGGTGAGAGCGGATGCGGTGGGCATCCAAAACCTTGGTGTAGCTCTCGGAGGTGTATGGGGCGGATTCAGTCGGCCGTCGCAATGCCTCGATCAGAGGAGCTGCGATGGGAGAGCGCCAGCGACGCCGGAGAGATCAGGCGTGTGGGCCGCCGATGTCGTCGCCTGGCCGACCTACGCCGTCATGCTGACCCTGCTTGCAGCCAGCGCCACAGTCATCGGCTTTCTGGTACTGCATCAGGTTCCGCGCCCCCACGACCTCCTCCGAATTGGACTGGTGATTGGCGGCCGGGCGCGCCACCGCGAGCCGGCCTCGCGCCCGACCCCGCCGCTGACACTCGCCTCCGCTTGGGCGCGGGATGCTACGAGCTAATCGCGGCTCCGGTCTCCAGGTCAAAGAACTGGAGGTGGTCGGTGTCCGGCACCAGGGTCACCGTCTCACCCACCTTGAGCTGCACTCGGGGGTCGACCCGAGCCACCCCGGGAGCTGTCTTGTCACTGACTCCGGCCCCGATGGTGAGCGGCATGGTCTGGTCCTCACCCTCAGGCACAGCTCCCTCCGGTCGGATGTGATCGGCCTTGATTCGAAAGTGCACGATGACCTCGGCTCCCAGTGACTCCAAGAGGTCGATCTCGGCGGGGATGATGGACGGGTTGTCGGGGAGCTCGTGGCCGACCGCCAGATGCTCCGGTCGGATTCCCACTGCCAGCTGGCGCCCGCGGTAGCCGCCCAGAGCGGGTCGCGCCTCCTGCTGGGAGGGTGGGATGACGATGCGATGATCCCCCAGTCGAACCGCCATCTCGCCCCCGTCCGCCTCCATTTCGCCTTGGTAGATGTTCATCGCCGGAGAACCAATGAAGGCGGCCACAAACAGGTTGGCCGGGTGGTCGTAGAGGGTCTGGGGGGGTTCGCACTGCTGGAGGACGCCGTGGGCCAACACCGCGACCCGGTCGCCCATGGTCATGGCCTCGGTCTGGTCGTGGGTGACGTAGAGAGTGGCGACACCCAAGCGGCGCTGGATTCGTGATACCTCGGCTCGCATCTGCACTCGAAGCTTGGCGTCCAAGTTGGAGAGAGGCTCGTCCATAAGGAACGCGGCCGGCTCGCGCACCAGGGCCCTGCCCATCGCCACCCGTTGGCGTTGGCCCCCAGAGAGGCTGGCCGGCTTGACGTTGAGCATGCTCTCCAGGCCCAGGGTCTGGCCAGCCTCCTGGACCCGGCGATTGATTTCGGCCTTGTCCAGATGCCGGAGCTTGAGGGAAAAGCCGATGTTCTCGCCCACTGTCATGTGGGGATAGAGAGCGTAGTTCTGGAAGACCATGGCCACGTCTCGCTCCTTGGGAGTGAGATCGTTGACTACCCTTCCGCCGATCCGGACAGTTCCGCCGCTGATCTCTTCGAGCCCCGCCACCATCCGCAGCGCGGTGGTTTTGCCGCAACCGGACGGGCCCACCAACACCATGAACTCGCCGTCAGCGACATCCAGGCTGAGCTCTGAGACGGCCTGATTCTTGTTGGGGTAGACCTTGGTTACGTGATCGAGCTCGATGGTCGCCACAGCTGTGCTTCCTCCTAGCCCTTGAGGCTGCCGGCGGTTAGGCCACTGACGATCCGGCGCTGGGCGATCAGCACCAGGATCGCAATGGGAATTGTGATCACCACGACCGCCGCATCGATGCGGTTAAAGTAAGTCTCGAACTGGCTCTGTCCGAACACCACGATCGCCAGAGGCGCGGTGAACTTGGAAGGACTGTCCAGGAACGACAGCGCGAAGGCGAAGTCATTCCAGGCCAGGATAAAGGACAGAATCCCTGCGGTGAAGACGGCGGGAATGGAGACCGGAATCACCACCTTGCGCAGCGTCTGGAGCCGGCTGGCACCGTCCACCAGAGCGGCCTCCTCGAGTTCCTTCGGAATCTGGGCAAAGAAGTTGCGCAGGAGCCAGGTTGACAAGGGCAGCGTGTAGACGAGGTAGGTGATGATGAGCGGGTAGATGTTGTCCAGCAATCCCAGATCGCGGTAAAGCAAGAACAGCGGACCGACCATCGCCAGAACCGGGAAGAATCCGGCCAGCAGCACGAAGGTGAGGATCGCTCCCCCTCCGCGGATTGGCAAGCGGGCAAGCGCGTACCCAGCCAGCGAGGCCACCACGATGGTGACCACGGTGGTGCCAAAGGCCACGATGGCACTGTTGAGCAGAGGGGTCAGAAAGTGGAGCTGGGTGAAGTCGTCGATATAGGAGGACAAGGTGAGATGGGCTGGGACTAAGCCGTTGGTGCTGCCGACCCCTTGGACGAACTCCGCGTTTGATTCCAGCGAGGTGCGCAGAATCCAGTAGAACGGGAAGAGCGCGATCAGCAAAACCACCAGCACGCCTAGGTAGAAGAGCACCTGTCCGCCAAGGCGGCGCCGGCCGCGCCAGGTGCGCCAGCGCCTGACCCGGGGAGCCGCGGCGACGGGTGCGGCCACCGCCGCGGAAAGCTTAGTGCTGGCGGGCGTGCTGGCCATTAGGTCCTGGGTCTCATCACGAAAACGATCGCACCCGCCATCAGCAGCGAAATCACCACCAGACTGACGGAAATCGCTCCGCCGAATCCAAAGTTTGTGTCAACCAAGAACGCTTGCCAGTTGAGGTAGGACAGGGTCTCGGTGGTAGTGCCTGGACCACCCCCGGTCATGATGTAGATGATGTCGAACACCAAGAACGCCTGCAGGGTGCGGAATACCAGGGCCACCATCAACGCGGGGCGCAAGAGCGGGAGGGTCATGCGACGGAAGGACTGCCATGTGCTCGCCCCGTCGATGCGCGCGGCCTCGTAGACATCGCCCGGAATCAGCTGCAGTCCGGCCAACAAGATGATGGCGATAAAGGGGACGTTCTTCCAGGCATCCGCCACTAGCACGGCCGCCCAGGCGGTCCACTCGCCGGCCAACCAGGTGGTCTGGGAACCCGGCAGGTGGAGGATCCCCAGCAGGTAGTCAACGAAGCCACTCCGGGGGTCGAACATGGTGGTCCAGAGCAGCGCCGAAACCACCGTGGGCACGGCCCAGGGGATGAGAATGGCGGCGCGCAGCAGGCCGCGGCCGCGGAAGGCCCGGTGAAGCATGAGGGCTAGGGCGAGCCCGGCGATCGTCTCCAGCACCACCGAGACCACCATGAAGCCCAGGGTTCGGGCCAGGGCCTGGGGAAACCCGGTAGTGGTGAACAGTTCCGCGTAGTTCTTCAGACCGACGAAGTTCTGCGGTGCCCCAGCGTTGCTGAGGATGACGTTGTGGAAGGAGTTCCAGAGGTTGTAGGCGAGAGGAAAGCCGGTGACCAGCAGCAGCAGGAGCACCGCCGGCGCGACCAGGGCGTACCCCAGCCGTCGATCGGCCTTGCGGGCGACTCCCGCGATGGGCGGCGGGCCGCCTATAGAAGGCAGGCGGAGCCGCCGCGCCACCGATCTGGTGCCCACGGCGGCCCCCCTTACCTGGTTACTGGATGTTCCCTACTGCCTGGCAACGGCAATCAGCCGGTGCCCGCTGCATCGGCCTTGACGATCGGTGCCGTCTGGGCCAGCGCCGCGGCGGGCTTGGTCAGGTTGGAAAAGACCGAGGACAGCATGGTCTGCAGATCAGACGAGATCTGCAGGTAGTTAGGACTGACCGGACGGGGCTGGGCGTACTTGTTGAGAGTCTCCACCTGCTTGAAGTAGGGCGCCGCGGAGATCAGCGCCGGGGTGTACGCCGCGGGGAGCGAGGGCGGATCCCCGGTCGCGATGGCTCGGGCGGTCTCGACGGTGCTGCTGGCCAGGTACTGGATCAGCTTGTAGGCTGCGGCGGAGTGCGTGGTCTTGGAGTTGATCGCCAGCATCTCACCGCCCAACGCCGACCCTGGGGTACCCCCGGGATTAGCCGGGAAGGGGATGTAACCGACGTGGCCCTTGGCCGGACCACCCGTGCTCGCCACGGTCGAGGCCACGAACGGATAGTTGATGGCGAAGGCCGCATTCCCTGCTTGGAACTCGCTCTCGACGTTCCCCTCCATCCAGCCGATGACGGCTTGCGGGGCGATCTTGTTGACGTACAGCGCGTCGTAGAGCCAGGTGAGGGCTCGGCGATTGCCTGAAGTGTCGAGGTCCTCTGGGTTGAGCTTGCCCCCGAACGCTCCCTCGACGGTGGCGAAGGCGGTGATGGCACCCTCGTACTTGGCTCCCTCAAAGGCGATTCCCTCCTTCAGCGAGGGATCCGCCTTCATCGCCGCCTCGGCGTCGGAGACGACCTGGGCCGGCGTCTTGGGCGGGGTCTTGATCAGGTCGGTCCGGTAGAAGAGACCCTCCGGGTTGTCGAACCACGGAATCGCGTAAGTCTTGCCCTTGTACGTTCCGGCGGCCACCTCGGTGGCGAAGAACTGCTTCATGTTCGGCTTGAAGCTGGCCAGATTCTTGATCCAACCGGCCTTGGCGAACTTGGCCGGGTAGGTGACGTCCGACTCGATCACGTCCGGACTGCTGGAGCCCGCGATGAAGCGATCCTCAAGCTGCGCCAGGTAGGTGGTGGAGTTGGGCGAAAGCACCAGGATGTGAACTTTGATACTCGGATTGGCCTTCTCGAATGCGTTGATCGCCTTCTGGGTCTGCGCACCTTCGCTGCCCAGCCCGGACTCGGCGAAGGTGATCGTCTGCTTGCTGGCGGCGCTGACCGGAGTGCTCGCGACCGCCTCGCCGATGGCCGTCATGGCGACGAGCGTGGCCACCCCCAAGGCGATCACACTGCTCGGTCGCCTGCCGTGCGTCTGCCGTGTGCTCATGGCACCACCTCCCGCACACCGATTGGGGCGGGCCGCGCCCGCTCAAGACTCCGGGCTGTCACCAAGCCGACCTTATCGCGTTCTACCACAGCCAGCTCAAGTGTGTCCACCGACCGTACGCAACCGTACCGAGCAGTTCAGAACTTGCTTTCTGCCAGGTCGCGACGGAACCCGGCGCCCCCTCTGGGAGGGGCCTGGGAGACGTTCAGGATTTGGGTGCTAAGAGATTCCAGATCCGGTAGCCTGCCGAGCCGTGGCAAGCCGCGTGAACTCCGGCGCCGAGGTGGACTTGGAACCCTTCACCGAAGCTGATGCGCTAGTCGCAGCTGCGCTCTGCCCCCAGGGGTCGGGGATTGTCTCTCGGTGACCGCGCTTGCTTGGCCCTTGCCCAGCGCTTGGATGCCGCGGCTCTCACCGCCGACCACAGGTGGATCGGACTGTCGCTGGATGTCGAAGTCCAACTAATCCTCCCGGGTGATCGAGGGCACCGGCTGCTCTTGCTGACACGACAGATGCGCCAGCGCGACAAAGCCATCTAGCCGAATGTGATCAAGGGCGCTTCACAGCTCGGGTGCGACGTCGGGGCCGACCGGCACCCGGTCCGCCACGGGAGACCACGCTGATTGAGCCGTCGGGCTCCAACTCCACTCGCGTTGTCTCCGAGACATCTTGCACCCCGTGCTCACGCAGTGCTTCCTCGGCATCCTGCTGATCCAGTCCCTGGCTGCTCAAGGCACCGGGATTCCAATGCCCACTCGAAGCGAGGACGGTCGCCGGCGGCTGCAACAGTCCGCGGATGAAGGCACTGCGCAAGCGTCCCTGACCGACAGTCCAGTTGACGGCGAGCAGGGTCCCGATGATCAGCAGACCACCCACCAGAGAGCTGTCGGGACCAGTCATCGATGGCTGCACCGCGTTGGCGACCAGCAACACCAGCACCAGGTCGAAGGTGGTCATCTGGCCAAGTTCGCGTTTACCAAAGATTCGGAGTCCGACCACCATGACCAGGTAAATGCTCACGCAGCGGACCACGATGTCCCAGGGGGGGATGGCGAGGTGGGTCAAGTCCATGGCAACTCTCCGATGGCGAGGGGCGGCACGAGCCGGCCGAGCACAGTTGTGTCGGCCAGTTAATGATCACCGCCCCGGCCCACCGGATGTACGGCGAAGACCCGGGTGGACGCGGCTAGCTAGGGGGGCGCCGCACCGGGCTCAAAGCCCCAGGCGCTGCAGCAGTGACCGGATCTGGGAGAGGAGCTGGGGGACCGGTGCGGGTAGCTGCAGCGGGCTGGGGGTGGGCACAGGCACTGTGAAGGGAGTGGGGAGAGGCGGAGAAGGCACGGTGGGGGTGGGGACGTCCACGGTTGGCCCGGATGCAGTCTCTGAGGCGTCGGCCTGAGCTGACTGACCGGGGAGCGCAGCGGCGGGGGCCTGCACCGGCAGGTTGGGGACCTGGGCAGGCTGCGAGGACTCGTTGGGGGGAGTGGAGTGGGTGGGCTGGGAGACGCTGGCAGGGGCCCTGGGGAGCGTGCGGACCTCCGCGGGGTGGCTGATACCGGCGACCAGTATTGCCCCGGCCGCACCGGCCGCCGCGGTCGAGCCGCCCCGCCCCGGCAGCGCCCGACTGAATATCCCGAACGCCTGGGAGACCAGCGGCACCTGGCAGAGAATCGCGCCCAGGCCCACGACGGGCCAGAGCTCCCCGACCGAGACGTTGAGGAACGCTCGGATCACCTTGGGATCGAGCTGGGTTCCGGAGGCCCGGACCAGCTCCTCGCGAGCCTGGGCGATGCTCACTGGTCGGCGGTAGGGCCGAGGGGCGGTGATCACCTCGAAAACGTCGGCGACCGCCACGACCCGAGCCGCCTTGGCGATCTCCGACCCCCGAAGCCCGACCGGATACCCCGTGCCGTCGTACCACTCGTGGTGCTGGGCCACGGCCTCTCCCCACACTCCGAGCCACGGCAGGACCGGAGCCGCGATCCTGGCGCCCTCGGCGGGATGCCTCCGCAGGATCGTCCACTCTCGGGCGTCCGGCTTGGCCGGCTTGTTGAGGATCCGGGATGGCACCTTGAGCTTGCCGATGTCGTGCAGGAGGGCGGCCCACCTGAGTCGGGCCCGATCAGGCTCGGGCAGGTGAAGCTCCCGCGAGATCATGTCCGTCAAAACCTGCACCCGTTCCGAGTGACCCCTGGTGGCCCGGTCGTGAACACTGAGGGCGACCGAGAGTTCCAGCACCTTCTGGGCCGCCTGCACCTCCACGCTGGTGCCGTCCTCGCCCAAAGCCTCCAACTGCCGCAGTACCTGCTTCGGACGCGCCGCACGCCGGGCTACCGCGAAGCGGTCCGGGGCATGGTCAGGGAAGAGAAGCGAGAGTCGGAGTAGCGCCGCCAGCGGGAGCAGCTGGCGGGTAGCCCGCTCGACCAAGAACAGGGTTCCGAGCCCCGCGAGGGTGATCAACGCCCACCAGGCGACGAGCTCCGCGATCTGCGCGGGACGGCTCCAAACGGAGGCGAGCTCGGCCACGACCCAAAGACCGGCCGCCACCGGGGTGACGAAGACGAAGGCGCGGAGTCCGAAGCTCAGGAAGGGACGGCTCCTCCACTCCGGGGTCGACTGGCGCCGCACGTTCACCGTCTGCTCCACCTATGTGAACACTTGCCCATCGGCCCCGCCGGGCCAACCTCGAGTGTCCGAGCGCGAGATCACTTCGTAATGACGAGACGGCGACGGAAACGTGCATCGCCATAACCGCGCCGACAGTTGCTTCGGCCCCAGTCAGGCCGGAGGCGGAGTCCTCCGAGCGCTTCGTCGCCGCGGCGCTGGCTCGGTCAGGCTCGTGCCACAGGCGGAGCAGAACCGGGAGTCCTGGGGGTTTACCCGCCCGCAGCTGGGGCAGACCCCGGGGGGCGGCTGGGGCGGCGCCGGCGGCGGAATCGTGATCGACTCGGCGGCTGTGGAGGAACCGCCGGACCCGCCTTGGTGCGGTGCGTTTGCCTCCCAGATCCGCCAGTGGGCGATGCCACCAACGGCGATCAGGATGGCCAGGGCCAGGGCAATCCAGAGGAAGGTGCCGCCATACAGTAGGGAACCATTGGCGGAGTGCATCCAGGTCAGCCGGGCCGCCACGTTCACGATCGTGAAGATCAGGACCCCGAAGGCCAGCGCCGAGCTGACCAGGCTGCGATACCCGGCTCCCACCCCCACGGCGAGACGGGCCACCCGGGCAGCCTCCCACAGCACCAGTAACGCCACCAGCACACCGGCCACCGTGCCGGCACCGCCCCAACCGTAGATCTGCGGTTGGCAGAGGACGGTCGACGCATGGACCGCACTCGGTGAGAACGGCCCGGTGCGGGGTCCCGGTTGGAAGGGTGTGATGATCGAAGAGACACAGGACTGGGACCACGGTAGGAAGAGGTCCACGAAGTAGAGGAACGCCAACAGCGCCAGAGCGGTCCCCTGGGACGCCCACATCGTGCCCCTGCGCGAGATGCTCATCGATCCAACCTCCAACCGCTCCCCGGTGGCAACATACACAAAAACCGAGTGCAGTCTCCCGAACGTCAGTGCCGGAAGTGGCGCCGCCCGGTGGTGATCAGTGCCATTCCGGCTGCATCCGCCGCCGCCAGAACCTGAGGATCCCGCATCGAGCCACCCGGATGTATAGCGGCGGAGACACCGCCTTGTGCCGCGATCTCGAGGCCGTCAGGCATGGGGAAGAAGGCATCGGAGGCGAGGACTGTACCGGGGCCGCGATCACCGGCCCGGCGCAGCGCCAGCTCCACCGCCTCGACCCGTGACATCTGACCCGCCCCGATTCCCACCGCCTGATCGTCGCGGCAGAGCACGATGGCGTTGGACTTCACCGCCCGCACTATCCGCCAAGCCAGCCGGAGCTGTCGCCACTCGGCGTCTGTGGGCGGCCGCTTTGAGACGACTCGGAATTCCCCTTCATCGTCAGCCGCCGGATCCTTTGACTGAATCAGGAGTCCACCGGCGATGCTGCGGATCTCCAGGTCCTGCGGCGCGCCAAGAGGCGGTTCCGGGGAGATGGCGAGCACCCGCAGCCGCTGCCGTCCTGCCAGCACGGCCATCCCGGCCGGCGTCACCGACGGTGCGATCACCAACTCCAGAAAATGCTTGGCGAGGGCGGCCGCGACCTCCTCACCGAGTGCCCGGTTGAGGGCGACGATCCCGCCGTAGGCGGAGCGCGGGTCACAGTCGTAGGCGCGCTGGAAGGCCTCAGCGGCCGTCGGGGCCAGGGCCACGCCGCAGGGATTGGTGTGCTTGACCACCACCGCGGCGCAATCGTCCAGACCACTCACCAGCCGCCAAGCGGCGTCGGTATCCAACCAGTTGGTATAGGAGAGCTGGCCGCCTTGCAACTGGGTGGTCGCGGCCAAACCCCACGGGCTGGCGCCCATCTGGTAGAAGGCGCCGGGCTGATGTGGATTCTCGCCATACCGGAGAGGCTGGCGGAGCTCGCCCCCAAGGGCGAAATGCGGGGGCCAGTCAGCCGTGCCGATCGCCGCATTCCCGGTCAGGTAGCCGCCAACCAGCGCGTCATACGTGGAGGTCAGCTCGAAGACGGCCGCCGCCAGGCGCCGGCGGGACCCCGGGCTCAGTCCACCCGCGACGAGCTCGGCCAGGACCCACTCGTACTGGTCTGGGGAGGAGACCACCCCGACACTGGCGAAATTCTTGGCCGCCGCGCGCAGCAGGGTGGGGCCACCTATGTCGATCGCCTCTAACACCTCCGCTTGCCCCGAGCCCGCCGCCACCACCTTCGCGAAGGGGTACAGGTTGACCACCACCAGGTCGATTGGCCGGAATCCGAGCCGCTCCAGCGTGGCCATGTCCTCAGGTCGGTCCCGCCGAGCCAGGATGCCGGCGTGAATCGCCGGATGCAGCGTCTTGACGCGGCCCTCCAGCATCTCCTCCACCCCGGTGACCGAGGCCACCGAGGTGACCGGCAGTCCTGCCCCTCGGAGCACCCGTTCGGTGCCGCCGGTAGCGAGAAGTTCGAATCCCAGGCGGTGAAGACCCCGAGCGAACTCCGGGAGCTGCGCCTTGTCGTCCACTCCCAGCAGGGCGATCGGTGAACTCATGAGTCCGGTTCCACGCGGAGCACCCGGCGACCCTCGACGCGGAGCTCACCCCGGGCCAATTGCGCGATCGCCTGGGGAAATATTCGCCACTCCTCCCGGTGGATGCGTTGGAGCAGGGTCTCAGCCGAGTCGCCGTCCTCGACCCGGACCGCCGCCTGCATCACGATCGGACCCCCGTCCAGGTAGTCTTCGTCGACTAGGTGCACCGTGCAGCCGGTGAGCTTGACCCCATGGTCGAGCGCCTCCTGAACCGCGTTCATGGTGCCGGCAAAGGCCGGCAACAGGCTGTTGTGGAGATTCAGGACCCGGCCGGGGAAGGCGCGCAGCAGAGGCCTGGTGAGAATCCGGTCATAGCCGGCCAGGGCCAGCATCGAAGCTCCCGAGTTCTGGAGCCAGGACGCAATCGCGTGATCTCTCGCCTCCAGGTCGCCCGAGAAGGTGGAGGCCGGAAAGGACTGAGTGGGCACCCCGGCGGCGCGGGCGACCTCCAGACCTCCACAGCTGGGTCGGTTGGTCGCGACGGCGACCACCTGGGCCGGGAACCCACCCGACGCGGAGGACTCCAGGATCGCTCGGAGATTGGTGCCGGCGCCCGACACCAGAACCCCCACCCCGACCCTCGCCCCCTCCGAATCTGGCCGGCTCAGCGCAACAGCACCCGGTCCGCTCCTTGCCGGTCTCTCACCTCGCCCATCTCGAAGAATCCGAACCTCGAGAGCTGGGTCGCGAGCGCCACAGTGGCGGCGGGGACGACGGCGATCATTCCCACGCCCATGTTGAAGGAGCGCCAGAGCTCGTCCTCCGGAATGTCTCCCAGCTCCTGGAGCGCGGTGAAGAGGGGTGGCACGAGCCAGCTCCGGCGATCCACCAACGCGGCCAGCCCCTCGGGTAGGACTCGCGGCAGGTTCTCGATGATTCCGCCCCCGGTGATGTGGGCCAATGCGTGCACCTCGCCAAGGTCCCGCAGGGCGCGTACCGGCTTCAGGTAGGACGCATGCACAGCCAGCAGGAGGTCGCCGATCGGGCCCGCGGTGCCCGGCAACTCGGTGTCGTACTCGAGCTCGCGCTCCGCCAGGAGGTGCCGGACCAAGGAGTAGCCGTTGGTGTGCAGCCCGGTGGACGGGAGGCCCAGGAGGCGATCGCCGGCCTTGACTCGAGTGGGACCGAGGACTGCCTGAGCAGAGGTTAGCCCCACCAGGAAGCCGGCCAGGTCGTAGTCACCGATCCCGTAGACTCCCGGCATCTCGGCCGTCTCCCCGCCCACTAAGGCGCATCCGTTGGCCCGGCAGGCTTGAGCCATCCCCTCCGCCAGCTGCTCCAGAACGGTCGTCTCGATTCGACCGCTGGCGAAGTAGTCGAGGAAGAAGAGCGGGTCGGCACCGGTGGTCAGGACGTCGTTGACGCAGTGATTGACGATGTCCTGGCCGATCCCCTGGTGTCGGCCGAGAGCGACGGCGACCTTGGACTTGGTCCCCACCGAATCGGTGGAACTGACCAGCACGGCGTCCGGGGGCAGGTTGTTGCCCAGCTTCCAGACTGCGGCGAACGGGCCGATCCCCTCCAGGACCGAGGAGTTGTGGGTGGTCGCAGCCAATTCAGCGACCCGGGCCACGGCGGCCCGCGCGCGGCTCCGGTCCACCCCCGCGTCGGTGTACCTGCTCAGCTCAGCGCCCCCCGCCCCCACACTTCCGGTCAGCCTTCAAGGGCCAGCTTGTCCATCTCCAGCTGCTGGGGAACTTGCACCGGGTAGGCGCCGTCGAGGCAGGCAAAGCAGAATCCCGATCCACTGGCACCGGCGCGCAGAGCCTGCCGCAGTCCGCCCAGGCTGAGGTAGGCCAGCGAGTCGGCGCCGATCAGCTCCCGTACCTCTTCCAGAGTCCGGCCCGCGGCGATCAGTTCACTCCGGCTGGCGATGTCGATGCCCATGAAGCAGGGGAACCGAATCGGTGGCGAAGCGACCCGCATGTGCACCTCCAGCGCCCCGGCGCGCCGCAGCGCCTCCACGATCTGGCGCGAGGTCGAGCCCCGAACGATGGAGTCATCGACCAGGATCACCCGCTTGCCCTCCAGCACGTGGCGCATGGGGTTGAACTTGAGTCTCACCCCGGCGTCGCGCATCCCTTGCTCCGGCTGGAGAAAGGTGCGGTTGATGTAGCGGGATTTCATCATCCCCTCGGCGAAGGGGACCCGACTCTCCTCCGCATATCCGATCGCGGCCGGGGTCCCCGAGTCGGGCAGTGGGATCACCAGGTCAGCGGACACTGGTGCCTCCTGGGCCAAGCGCACCCCCATTGCCCGCCGCGCCTCGTACAGGCTGCGGTCCTGGAGCACCGAGTCGGGCCGGGCGAAGTAGATGAACTCGAAGGAGCACATCGCCGGCTGGCGCCGCACCCCGAAACTGGCGCTCCGCAGTCCGTTCTTGTCGATGGTGACGATCTCCCCGGGGCGCACTTCGCGCACCAGCTTGGCCCCCACCACGTCCAGGGCGCAGGTCTCGCTGGCGATGATGTACCCGTCTCCTCCCGGGGCGTCGAGCTCCCCCAGCCGACCGATGCACAAGGGTCTTATGCCCAACTCGTCGCGGGCGGCGACCAGGCTGTCCCGGGTGATGAACCCCAGGGAGTAGGCGCCCTGGGCCCGGGGCAGTGCCCTTTGCAGGACCACCTCCAGCCGCTCTCCCGGCGTGCGGGCGAGAAGGGTCGCCAGAACTTCGCTATCGCTCGAAGTCTCGAACTGCTGGCCTTCCTCAACCAGCCGGGCATGTAGCGCCTGGGTGTTGGTCAGGTTGCCGTTGTGGGCCAGCGCGACGGGGCCCAGCTGACCGTGCTCAAAGGTGAACGGCTGAGCATTGCTGAGGCGTGAGGAGCCGGTGGTGGAGTAGCGGGTGTGCCCGATGCCGACCGGTCCGCGGAGCTGGGCCAGCACATCCGCCGAGAAGACCTGGCCCACCAATCCCATCTCCCGGTGGAGATGGAGCAGCTCGCCATCGGAGGTGCAGATTCCGGCGGACTCCTGGCCCCGGTGCTGGAGGGCGTAGAGGCCCAGATAGCAGAGATTGGCCACGTCCTGGCCCGGGGCGAATACGCCGAAGATGCCGCAAGCCTCGTGCAGCTTGTCGGGCTCGGTCGCGTCCTCCGCGGTTGCGACGGGGAGCTGGGCAGAGGATCCTGCCTTGGCTGTCACCACCACAAGAATAGCTGGAATCCGAATCCGGTCATCCTGTGCAGTCGCCTCTCGAGCGGACTCAAGACCCGCTGCTGCGCCTCAGCTCCAGGCGCCCGGGAATCGCGTCGGACCAGGCGATCTTGGCTTGTTCCAGGCTGACCTCTGCCACCCCCTCGATGGCGATCACCGATCCGCCAACCGCTCCCAGGGCGATGAAGGGAGTCTCGTGCTTACCGAAGAACGCCCCGACCGACGCCAGCTGTTCCGGGGGCAAGCTCACCAGGTAACGGCCCTGCGTCTCGCCGAAGAGCAGGCCGAAGCGCCAGCTGGGCGGGAGCCGCTCCGGGAGGTCCACAGGAGGCCTGATCCGAGCGCCGAGTCCACCCAGCAGCGCGGATTCGGCGAGAGTCACCGCCAGCCCGCCCAGTGAGCAGTCATGGGCGGAGCTGAGCAGCCCCTGCTGGACCGCGCCGCGGACCGCCGCGGCTGACCTCGCCTCCTGGGCCAGATCCAACTCCGGGGCGGGGCCTTCCATGACCCTATGGGCGAGCCGCTGGTACTCCGAGCCACCCAACTCCACCCGCGCCGGACCGGCTCCGGCCGGTCCTACCAAAGCGACCAGGTCCCCCGCCGCCGCGAACCCCGCCCCCAGGCGGCGACTGAGGTCGGGCAGGAGACCAACCACCCCCAGGGTCGGGGTGGGGGGAATGCCCTGGCCATCGAATTGGTTGTAGAGGCTGACGTTGCCACTTACCACCGGGATCCCCAGAGTCCGAGCCGCGTCGGCGAGTCCCCCCACGGCCTCCTCCAACTGCCACATGATCTCGGGTCGGTCAGGGTCACCGAAGTTGAGGCAGTTGGTGACAGCTAGGGGCTCGGCGCCGACGCAGGCCAGGTTGCGCACCGCCTCGGCGAGCGCGATGGCGGTCGCCCGGCGGGGTGCCAGCGTCGCGGAGCGGTGAGCGCTGTCGACGGTCAAAGCCAGCGCGTCCGGCCGACCTCTCAACCGCAGAACGGCGGCGTCGCCGCCGGGGCCGGAGACCGTGTCGTCGCCCACCTGGTGGTCGTACTGACGCCAAATCCAGTGGCTTTCTCCACAATTCGGCGAGGCCAGAAGCCGCAGCCAGGCGTCCTCCGGGGTCCAGGGCGGGGTGCGCGCCAGCGGGTCGGCTGAAAGGACCGAGCTCAGCTCAGGGGCCCGGACCGCCGGGTGGCGTTCCGGGAAGCCGGCGATCAGAACCTGGAGCGGAAGCGAGGCCACCACGACACCGTCTTCGGTGATCCGGAAGAGCGGCTCCTCGATCACCTTTCCCACCACATCGCTGTGCAGGCCCCAGCGCTGGAAGGCAGCGCGGAAGCGGTCCTCGCTGCCACGACGGACCACCAGCACCATCCGTTCCTGGGACTCGCTCAGCATCACCTCGTACGGGGTCATGGACCGCTCCCGGCGACTCACCTTCTCGACGGCGATCTCGAGCCCGACCCCGCCTCGATGGGCCATCTCGGCGCAGCTGCTGGTCAGTCCCGCTGCCCCGCAGTCCTGAAGCCCGATCAGGTCCGGGTCCCCAGTCAGCTCGAGACAGGCCTCGAGCAGGCACTTCTCCAAGAACGGATTGCCCACCTGAACCGCGGGGCGGCGTTCCTCGGCGCCCTGGTCCAGCTGCACCGAGGCGAAGGTCGCCCCGTGGATCCCGTCCCGGCCGGTGTCGGCTCCCACCAGCAGCAGAGGGTTCCCGGGCCCGCTGGCCCGGGCCCGTACCAACCGGTCGCGCCGCACCAGACCGACGCACATGGCGTTGACCAGGCAGTTGTGCTGATACGCCTCATCGAAGTACGTCTCGCCACCGACGGTCGGTACCCCGATGCAGTTGCCGTACCAGCCGATCCCCTCCACCACCCGGGCGAAGCGCTGACGCTGGCGGGGGTCGGCGAGGTCGCCAAAGCGGATCCCGTCCAGGAGCGCCACCGGACGTGCTCCCATGGCGAAGATGTCGCGCAGGATCCCCCCCACCCCGGTCGCCGCACCCTGAACCGGCTCGACCGCACTTGGATGGTTGTGCGACTCGATCTTGAAGCAGCACAGAAGGTCCTCACCGAGGTCAACCACCCCAGCGTTCTCGCCAGGACCCTGGACCACCCGACCGCCCTCGGACGGCAGCAGACGCAATAGGGCCTTGGAGGTCTTGTAGCTGCAGTGCTCGGACCACATCGCCCCGATCATCCCCAGCTCCAGCCGGTTCGGCTCTCGGCCCAACTGGTCGATCGCCGCTCGGTATTCCGAGTCGGTCAGCGCCAGTTCCCGCAGCTCGGATGGGGTGGGGGCCGAGCGCGGTGCCGCAATTCTCATCCGGGGAGCGCCGCCAGGTGCTGGATTGCCGAGTTGAAGAGTCGCAATCCGTCGTCCGATCCCAGCAGCTCCTCGCAGGCCCGCTCCGGGTGGGGCATCATCCCCAGGACATTCCCCTGCTGGTTGAGGATCCCCGCGATGTTCTGGAGCGATCCGTTGGGGTTGGCCAGGTGGGAGGGCTCGCCCGCTTGATCGCAGTAGCGGAGGGCGACCCGTCCCTCCGAGTTCAACCTGCCCACGGTTTCAGGGTCGGCGAAGAACCGGCCCTCACCGTGCGACACGGGCACTCGCAGCAGCTGACCCCTTTGGCAATCCGCCAGAAATGGGGTGCTGGTCGACTCCACCCGCAGCCAGGTAGGCTGGCAGCGGAACTGCAGACTCGAATTGCGCAGCAGCGCTCCCGGAAGCATTCCGGCCTCGCAGAGGATCTGAAAGCCGTTGCAGATACCGAGCACCAGTCCGCCCTGCAGGGCATGCTCGCGAACCGCCTCCATCAGCGGCGCGAACCGGGCGATGGCCCCGGCGCGCAGGTAGTCGCCGTAGGCGAACCCGCCCGGCAGGATAACCACCTCACAACCCTTGAGGTCGCGGTCGGCGTGCCAGAGCGGCACCGACTCCGCCCCGGTCAGCGCGACCGCGTGGGCGCAGTCCCGATCGCTCCAGGTGCCCGGAAAGACGGCGATCCCGAAACGCACGCTCAAGCGGCGGGGACCGGACGCAGCTCGAACCGATAGTCCTCGATCACTCCGTTGCAGAGAAGTCGCCGACACATCTCATCGACCCGCCCGCGCGCCGACTCCATATCCGCCTCCGCCAGTTCCAGGCGGATGAACTTGCCTACCCTGGCCTCCTCCACTTCGGGATAGCCGAGCGAATGCAGGGCGTCTTCGACCACCAGCCCCTGGGGGTCGTTGACCACCTCTTTGAGGCTGACCAGAACCTCGGCTACAAATCGCTGCCGGTGATCCGTCTCGATGCCTCCAGGTAGCGGTTTCGGGTCTCCTGAACCAACTGCAGGGGCAGCGGGGGTGCCGGTGGGTTGCGATCCCAGCCGGTGGAGAGCAGGTAGTCCCGGACCGGCTGCTTGTCGAATCCATGCGGGAACTCGCCCGCCTCTTGCTCCAGCTCCCACAGCCGCGACGAGTCAGGCGTCAGCAGCTCATCGATCAGCGTCAAAGAACCGTCGACGAATCCGAACTCGAACTTGCTGTCGACCAGGGTGAACCCCGATTCCCGGCAGTGGACCTGGGCCAGCCGGAAGATCCGCAGGCTGAACTCCTCGAGTCGCCGCGCCAGCTCACTGCCCACCAGTTGGGCGAGATGGACCCGAGAGATGTTCTCGTCGTGGCCGTGGTCGTTCTTGGTGGCCGGGGTGAATCGGAGCTCGGGCAGCTCGGCCCCGAAAGCAAGCCCCCTGGGAACCGGCTCGGAGGCCAGGGTCCCGGCCGCCTGGTACTCCTGCCAGCCGCTACCGGCCAACCGTCCCCGCACCACGCACTCGATATCGATCCGCTGGGCCTTGGCGACGAACATCGCCCGACCAGCCAGCTTGGCCAACGCCCCCCTGGGGAGCGCCGCTTCATCGTCGGGGCGGAGATGATTGGGGACCAGGTCGGCGGTCTTCCCAAACCAGTATCGCGACATGGCGGTGAGCACCCGGCCCCGCTCCGGGATCAGGGTTGGAAGGACGCTGTCGAAGGCAGAGATGCGGTCCGTGGAGACCATCAGGAGCTGGTCACCCAGATCAAAGGTGTCCCGGACTTTGCCCCGCCGGTATAGCGGCACGCCGGCTAACTCGACCTCCCCCATGCCCACCGGGAGCGGCGCAGCCTCACTCATCCCGAGTCAATACCACGGCACCCTCCGGGAACGGCTCCAGCAGCCCCACACGGCGAAAGCTCTCTTCGATCTGGGCAAGGTAGGGCTTGAGGTCAAAGCAGGCCGTCACCTCGTCTGGGCTGAGCGCGGCCACCACCTCTGGGCTCGCCTCGACGGTGGCTCGGAAGTCGCCGCCTGGCTGGTCCGCCTCCAGCGCCAGGGACTGCACCAGCCGGTAGGCGCTCTCACGCTTCTGGCCGGCGCGGATCAGGGCTAAGAGGAGCTGCTGGCTCTGCGAGATCTGGCCTCGGCGCTCGAGGTTGGTCCGCATCGCCACCTCGTCCACGTGCAGTCCCCCGACGACCTGGGCGAGAGTGCGGAGGATGTGGGCTGTCGCCATGGTGGCATCGGGCAAGGCGACCCGCTCGACGGAGGAGTGGGAGATGTCCCTCTCGTGCCAGAGGGCGACGTCCTCAAGACCCGCCACGGCCCAGCCCCGGAGCAGCCGGCAGAGCCCGGCCACCTGCTCCAGGCGCACCGGATTGCGCTTGTGCGGCATGGCCGATGATCCCTTCTGGCGCTCGCCGAAGGGCTCCCGCACCTCGCCTACCTCGGTGCGCTGCAAGTGGCGGAGAGTGGTTGCCAGTCGTTCGCACACCGCGCCCAGGACCGCCAGGGAGCAGAGGTAGGCAGCGTGGCGGTCCCGCGCCACCACCTGCGTGGTGATCGGCGCCGGCTCCAGACCCAGTTCCCTGAGGGCTAGGACCTCGATCTCCGGGCTGATGGTGGCGTGGGTGCCCACCGTGCCTGAGAGCTTGCCCACTTCAACGTCTGCCGCCGCCGCCGCCAACCGCTTCCCCGAGCGATTCAACTCGTCGTAGTGATTGGCGAGGACGAACCCGAAGGTGACCGGTTCCGCGTGCATCCCATGGGTGCGTCCAGCCATGGGGGTCTCCCGGTGTCGCTGGGCCAAGGTTCCCACCTGCCCTAGCAGCATCTGCAGGTCCAGCCGGATGAGCCCGCTGGCGCGCCGCAGCTGGAGCGCCAGCGCGGTGTCGACCACGTCCTGACTGGTCAGGCCCAGGTGGATCTGCGAGCCCTCGTCCCCCAACTGCTCCTGGACCGCGGTGACGAAGGCGGCCAGGTCGTGCCCCGACTCGGACTCGATCTGGGCGACCCTCTCGACCGAAGGAGGCTTCGCCTGACGGAGGGCCTCCATCTGCGCGTGGGGGATCTCCCCCAGGGCTGCCCTCGCCGCGCAGACGGCCAGCTCCACCTCGAGCCAGAGCCGCAGCCTGGTACCGTCCGACCATAGTTCCCGCAATTCCTTGGGGGCGTAGCGGTCGATCATGATCGACCGCCAGGCAAGGGTCGCTGCAGCGACAGGGCCGTCGTCACCTCAATTGAGTATAGGTGGCGGCCCCCGCACCGGGCCCTCCGGAGCCACCCGCGCAGCGGACGATCCGAGCCGGTTCGACAGAGGCCGCTCGGATCAAGCGTGGACCTCACGCCACTCGCTCGCCAGCAGGGCAAAGACGGCCTCATCAGTCCACTCTCCCTTGACGTACTCGTTCTCGACGAAGTGGGCCTCACGACGCATGCCCAAGCGTTGGAGCAGCCCGGCTGAGGCCGCGTTGCGGGCGTCGAGCCGGCCGACGATCCGGTGCAGCCCAAGCTCCTCGAAGCCAATCTGGAGCAGGACCCACGACGCCTCGCGGGCGTAGCCCAGGCCCTGGTAGTCCGGATGCAGCACGAATCCGATCTCCCCTTGCCGGTGCGCTTCGCTGGTCCAGCTCAGCACCACGTCGCCGACGACCCGGCCCAGCTCCCGAGGCACTACCGCCAAACACAGCCCGTCGCCCTCCCGCTCTATCGACACCTTGGCTGACTTGCGAGCCAGTTCCGCGGTGAGCTCCACTTCGGTGCTCGGCCCCTCGTAGAGGTAGCGGACGACATCGGCCCGTGACCGGTAGGCGAAAACGTCTGCATGGTCGCCCGCGACCAACGGCCGCAGCAGCAGGCGAGGGGTCTCGATTGGGAAGGGCGGCCGGATCACGACCCCAGGATAAATGCCCTGATATCGCGCCCAGCTCGGCAAGTAACCGGCCTCGTCGTCTCACCTTTGTGGTCCGACCATGGGGGGCCGGTCCGACCAGCCTCGCCCTAGCGGCAGCGCTGCCGCTTCCCCGATGGCGCCTACCGGACTACCGCACGAGAGACCTTCGCCCAGTGCTCGCGCTTCGTGCTGGGCAAGGCGGGTACCTTGGGCAGGTGGGGACAGGAGCGGCGCGGGCATTCGTAACCGCTTGCCCGCCCAGAGCGTTTGTGGTTCCGGTCCGCGGGTTACGGCGGTGAAACTCCCCCCGGATCACGAGCAGAGGCTGATCGCCCGGGCCCAGGCCGAGCCTGAAGCCTTCGGCGAACTGTATGACCACTATTTTCCCCAGATCTACCGGTACGTGGCTTCCCGAGTCCGCAGCGCGGAGCTGGCCGAGGACATCACCAGTGAGGTGTTCTTCAAGGCGCTCCGAGCGCTCGGTCGCTATCGGCCGAGCGGCCATCCGTTCTCCGCTTGGCTCTATCAGATCGCCATCAACACCATCACCGACCACTATCGCTCCCGCAAGCGGGGCGAGGACAGCCTGGAGAGTGGCCCGGAGCTGGCCTCGGACGGAGCGGCGGTCGATGACCAGGTGGCCGAGCGGCTGGAGCTGGATCAAATCTGGCAGGCGATCGACCGATTACCCGCTCAGCAGCGGACCGCGATGACGCTCAAGTACTCCGAGGACCTTCCCTTAGCGGAGATCGGGCACATCATGGGTAAGAGCGAGGGAGCGATCAAGCTGCTGGTCTTCCGCGGCACCGCGACCGTGCGCAGCACGCTGCGCCCGCTACCGGCTGAGGCGGAGGAGTCACGTGGCTAGGTTCTCCTGGTGGTTCGGGTCCCATCCCCAGTCCGCGGCTCCCGACGACGTCGATCCCGAGATGTGGGCGATCTTCCAGGTTCGTGAGGGAAGCGTCGACCCCGAGCTGCTCCAGGCCGCCGAGGAGATCCGCCGGCGCCTGAAGGCGCACCCCGCGCCGGACCCTTCCCCGGAGTTCCAGGCGCGGCTGCGGGCCCACCTCATGCGGGAGGCTCGGGAGAGCACAACGTCCCGGGTGAGGCCGCGAAGTCTGGCGCTGCCGCTCTTCGCGACCCTAGGGATCGCCGGGGTGGCTGCGGCTGCCGTGGTGGTGGCGTCGGTGGTGGCGATTCCGCTCGCGCGGGGTCAGGTGAAGGTGAAGGCGCCGATCGCCGGCCACCAAAAGCTCCCCGTGACCCAGGCAATCCGGATCAGCTTCAACCGGCCGATGGACGAGGCCGCAGTGGTCCGGGGATTGACCATCAAGCCCGCAGTCTCCTACCAAGCGACCTGGCCCAATCCGAAAACCTTGGTGATCTCACCGGCGCACGGGTTGGCCCCCAACGTTGGCTACGTCGTGACCATCCCTCAACCAGACGCCAAGGCCCAGAACGGGGCGGTGGCGCCGACGGATATCGTCATCCCCTTCGGTACTGGGTCAGTACCATCCACCCGCCAGGGCCAGATCCCGACGGTCGTGTCGGTGACCCACGTCGCCGCTACCGAAGGGGTCACCTTGCTCAGCTCCATGCCCGATGGGGCGCTCTTGGTGCTGAGCTCTGGGACGCCGGTGGCGGTGCCGTCGAGCGCGCAGTCCCCTGGCCCGAGCCCCTCCCCGACGGCTGCGTCGACCACTCCCGCATTCGCCGGACTTTCCTTCGGGACTTTGTATGTGCTGAGCCCCTCGCTGCAGCCGGTCGCTACCGATGCCGAGGGGGCGGTCGGCTCCCCGGACAGCCAGGAGATTGCCTACTGGACGCCAGGGAGCGACGGGAACCTCGAGCTGGAGGTGGTCGCCGCCAGTGGCAGCGGAACCCCGGAGACGCTCGCGACCTCCGCCGAGTCTGACCCTGGTCTAGCCTGGCTGGACAACGGCGATCTGCTCTACGCGGCGGCCGGTCAGCTGCGGCAGGTCAGCCTGGATGGACAGGTCACCACGGTGGACCCCAAGGTTGAGGTCGACCCCAGCGGCTTCTTCACCCTTTCTCCGTCAGCTCAGGCGGTCTTCGCCACTCCCGGCGGGATTCCCACCCTTTACTCACTTCCCGGTGGTACCGCGACCGCCCTGAGCGGCCTGGTCGGAGTGCCCGCCTGGGCAGCGACGGGAGCTGCGCTGGCTTACATCTCCGCCAGCGACGGTGCCGACACCGTGGAGTCGACCTCTGATCTCGGCGCCCAGAGCACGGTACTGCACACGGCGCCCGCGGGGATCCAGCTGAGCGACCTGAGCTTCGACCCCACCGGCACCTACCTGACGTACGTGTCCAGTGCCCCCGGTCAGTTGTCCCAGCTGAACGCGCTCGATGTCCAGTCCAAGGTCAGCGGCATCCTCGGCAACCTAGACGGGGTAAGCAACCCCATCTGGGCGCCGACCGGCGATCAGCTCTCGACGCTGGTCGACGTATCCGGCTCCGCCTCGCAGATCGTTGAGAGTCTGCTGTTGTCAGGTGGACCCCAGGGGCCGGCCATCGGTGACACCGCGGCGGATTCCGCCCTCGCGACCGCCTCCAGTCTGGCCCATCTGCAGGTCACCGCCGGACCCGCCGCCGCGGCCGAGATTGCCGCTCTGCTGGCGCCGGGAACCGGCTTCTCCCAGTCGGTGCTGCTGCCGGGCAAATTCGACCGCTTCTACGCCCTATCCACCACCGCGACCTCAGTCGGCTCGACCTCTTACAGCGTGAGCCTGCGTCTGATGCGCGACGCCACTAGTTCAGTCGGTCCTGCGTTCCTGCCGGAAACGGTCACGGTGCAGACGGCGGGAGCTTCTCCGCGAATCACATATATCTCGCCCGGAGTACTCACGCCGGTGCCAACAGGCCCGCTGGTGATGAGCGTTTCGGCGACCACCACCCACAGCGGCACGACCGTGTTTGCGATCCACTTTGACTCCGACCTCAATCCCCTGACGGTGGGATCGCAATCGATCACGCTGAGCGTCGGTGGTCACGTCGTTTCGGGTGCACAGTTCGACTACTCGGCGTTGACACGAACGGAAACCGTCACCGTCAACGCCCTGTCCGCGGGGGCGGTGACTCTGACCGTGGCATCACCCCTCGCTGACATTGACAACACTCCGATTCAGAATGCCTACCAAGTGGTGTTGCAGCCTCAGCCAGCGACTGCTGGCTGACCCGCATCGCGGCGGGCTGCCGCGAGCGTTGTGCGCCTACTGCGCTGCGGTGATGGCAGCTGCTAGTGCGGCCACCTGGCGGGCCTGTGACGACAGTTGTTTGAGATTCTGCGGCTGATCATCGCGCCACTTCTCGGCGCGGGGCAGCAGCCCCGGGTGGTTGGCGATGTACTCGGTCGTGAGCTTGCCCTCAAGGAAGTCCGCGTCGTCGAGGAGCGCCGCATGAAATGGAATGTTGGTGATGATTCCGCCAATTAAATACTCGAACAATGCTCGTCGCATGCGTGCGATCGCGTGGTCCCGACTCTCGCCGTAGACGATGAGTTTGGCCATCATGGGATCGTAGAACGGACTCACATTTCCCGGGCCTGCCAGCGAGCTGTCGACCCTTACACCCGGTCCTGATGGTTCGTGATATGACGTAACCCTTCCCGGAGTGGGTTGGAATTCATGCCAAGGGTCCTCCGCGTTGATTCGGCATTCGATCGCCCATCCGCGAAATTCGATCTGCTCCTGACGCCACGGCAATGGCTCTCCCATCGCCACCTTGAGCTGAGCCACCACCAGGTCGGTTCCGGTGACCAACTCAGTCACCGGGTGCTCCACCTGCAGCCGGGTGTTCATCTCCAGGAAATAGAAAGAACCGTGTGACTCGATGAACTCCACCGTGCCCGCGTTCACGTAGCCCACCGCCTGGGCCGCCTTGATCGCCGCCTGGCCCATCTCTTCTCGAGTCTCGCGGCTGATGGCGGTTGAAGGGCACTCCTCGACCAGCTTTTGATGGCGCCGCTGGATCGAGCACTCGCGCTCCCCCAGATGAATCGTGTTGCCCAGCGAGTCAGCCAGCACCTGGATCTCGATGTGGCGCGGGTCGGTCACCAGGCGCTCTAGGAATACGCGAGGATCCCCGAAAAAGCGCTGCGCGGCTTCCTGGCAACTGGTGATGGCGGCCCTGAGTTCCTCCTCGTTCTGGGCAGCGCGCATGCCGATGCCCCCGCCCCCGGCGGATGCCTTGACCAGGACGGGAAATCCGATCTCTCGGGCGGCCACGAGAGCCGCCGATTCGTCGGAGATGGCATCCGTGCCAGGGACCACCGGCACACCCGCCTGCTGCATCCGCTGACGAGCGCGCACCTTGTCTCCCATGGCCACCATCGCCGCCGGGGGCGGTCCGATGAAGGTGATCCCGGCGGCGGCACAGGCCTCAGCCAGCAGGGGATTCTCGGAGAGGAAGCCGTAACCGGGGTGAATGGCGTCCGCTCCCGAGTCCTTGGCGGCCCCCAGGATCCGGTCCAGATTCAGGTAGGACTCGGTTGGGGAGGCGGGCCCAATCTCCATCGCCGCGTCGGCCAGCCGAACGTGGAGCGCTCCCCGATCCGCCTCGGAGTACACGGCGACCGAGCGGAGCCCGAGGTCGCGGCACCCCCTGATCACCCGCACTGCGATCTCGCCCCGGTTGGCCACCAGAACGGTACCGAAGGGGCTCAACTTGGTCTAGGCGACCTGGACTAGAACGTCGCCACGGCTCACGACCTGCCCGACGGCAACCAGCACCGCGGTCACGCCGCCAGCCCGATCGGAGGGAATGTCGTTCTGCATTTTCATCGCCTCCAGCACGACCACCGTCTGACCCACCGTCACCTGGTCGCCAACCTTCACCGGAATCCGGGCGATCAGGCCCTGCATCGGTGCCTTGACGCCGTCACTCGCCGGCGCGGGCGCCGATCCTCCCGCCGCACTCGAAGCCCCTCCGCCCAAGCCGCCTCCGTCGGTAGCGGTAACCCGCACCTCGAAGACCTCGCCGTCGACCTCGACGGAGAACTCCCTAGCTGAGGCGGCGGGAGCTGCGGCTGGCGCCGGCTCCGGAGGTGAGGGGGGCGTGGGCGCCGACGGTAGTGGCGAAAACGGAATTGCAGCGGCATCCCCGATCGGCTCGCTGAGGTCCCCGCCGTCCACCACAGCCGCCGGGGCGGCAGGCGGAGGCGCGGGATCCGGCTCGTCCTCCAGCCGCTCCACCCGGGCCTCCCCCCGAAGCAGCGCACTGGTCGCCTCGGGGAAGAGCAGGAAGCTCAGCAGCTGGGAGTCGGACGGTGTGGTCCAACCCTGCCGCGCCAGCGTCCGGCGGGTGCCCTCGATGACCGGTTCCAGCACCTCGGCGGGCCGGACGGTGATCGGCTCCTCTTCCCCGATCACCAGTTTTTGGATCTCGGGATCCACCGCGCCTGGTGGCTGTCCGAAGAGCCCCAGGAAGTAGTCCTTCACCTCCTGGGCGACTGTCAGGTAACGCTGTCCGGAGGCGACGTTGGCGACTGCCTGGGTGACCACCACCTGGGCGATCGGGGTGATCAGCGGCGGGTAGCCCATCTCAGCCCTGACTCGGGGGATCTCCTCCAGTACCGCGGGCAGCTTGCCCTGGGCACCTTGAGTCTCGCACTCGCGGCGCAGGTGCTCCAGTACCGACGGCGCCAGCTGCGTCCGGAGGGTCGAAGAGTCGTACTGCCAACCACTCGGGTCGGCGATGGCCTCGTAGAGAGGCATCAGCTCGTCGAGCGCATCGGCAGCCGCCAGGACCCGGGCCTCATGCAGTCGGGGCTGCAGGTCGGTGCCACTGAGGGCGGCATAGACCCCCTCGGTGCTGGGCAAAGAGGCGCCTCCCGCCAGCGGCGAGAGGCAGACATCGAGGTTCTGGGCACCCGCCTCGGCCGCCGCCAGATACGCGAAGGAGGCCTGGCCGGTGATGGTGGCGCAATGGACGCTGACCGGCAGCTTGGTGTGCTCGCGCAGTCCCTCCACCAGCGCCCGGGCCGACCCGGCCCCCAGGAGGCCGGCCGGATCAAACAGGCAGAGGCTCTGGTACCCGAGCCCAGCCAGTTCCACCCCCAGGGTCAGGAAGCTCTCCACCGTGTGAACCGGGCTCTCGGTGTAGACCAGGGTCCCCTCGGGATGCTTGCCGGCTGCCAGAACCGCCTCGGCGACGTGGGCCAGGTTGCGCGCATCGTTGAGCGGATCGAAACAGCGGAAGACGTCCAGTCCGCACTCCGCGGTCAGGGCCACGAAGCTGTCGACCGCATCGTCGGGGAGCGGCCGATATCCAACTAGAGACTGGCCTCTGATCAGCCCCACGAGCGGGACCTTGGTGCCGGCCCGGATGGCCCTCAGTCGCTCGAAGGGGTCCTCCCCCAAGTGCTCCAGCGACACCTCGAAGGTGGCGCCGCCGAAGACGTCCAACCCGGCGTACCCGCACCCATCCAGCCTTTCGAGAAGGGAGAGAAGGTGCCGGGTCCGGACTCGGCTCAAGAGCAAAGTCTGCTGCCCGTGACGTAGGCAGCTCTCGATCAATCCGATCGGGGCCATGAACTGCCAAGGGTAACGGGAGGGGTGCCCGCGGCGCGAATTCTGCCGCTCAGGCGAGCCGGCTCTGTGAACTCCCCTGGTCGAAGGTCAGTTAATTCGCATCCCCGATGGCGGCCTTCGAATCTTGGTGCCTCGCCGCCTGCAGCAGCTCCTCCAGGGACGGTCCGGGCGTCTGGTCCTGAAATCGGGCAAGACGGGAGTAGAGCTCAGCCGCCGCCCGGTGAAACCCTCCGGGGACCTCGACGGCCTCCAGGGTGTCGGCGATCTGCTCCATCTCGACCACGAACCGCCAGGCCTTGCGCGGGGTCGAGTTGACACTCCGCTTCAGCCGCGCGGCTAGCTCGGGTTGTGACACCATCCACTCCTCACGGAGCGCCCTATCGACCCCCAGAGCATCGGCCGCCGCCAGGGCGGCTAGCAGCAAAGCCGTGCTGCCCTTGGTCCACGCCGCGTAGCACATCTTCAGCGCGGAGGCCGCGCCGGTCGGTCCCTCCAGCACCGTGGTGGTGAGGCGGTCAGCGCCGGCGAACAGCAGCGCGATTCCCGCGGCACCTTCTCCAGAAAGGTAGAGCCGCGCCTCGTCCGGTCCCGGTGGGCCCCCGATGATTCCGGCGTCGACGAATTCGATTCCACTCTCCCGGGTGAGCCTTTCGATCATCCGCGCAGTCTGGGGAGAGATGGCGTTGGCGTCGACGTACACACCCTGGAAGTTGCCGGCCGCGACCTGCTGGGCTACCTGGCGGGCTGCCTCCGGTGGGCAGATGGAGAGGATCACCGAGCTGGCTCGAAGCAGCTCGGGGAGGGATCCCGCCTCGGTGAGTCCGGCCGCGATGGCGCGCTGTCGGGTGCCCTGGGTGCGACCTTGGCCGACCCACAGCACCGGGACACCGCTGGCGATTAGTGCCGCCCCCACCGCCGCCCCATCTCGCCGGGGTGAAGCAGGCCGACCGTAGGGGTCGGTGCGCTCACCATCCGACCTTTGCCGACCGAGCCTAGTGCCGCGACCGCGACTGGCAGTCGACGCACCGGGTGGCCCACGGCAGCGCTTCCAATCGAGCCGCGGGGATCGGCTCGGCGCAATCGTCGCAGCGAGCGTAGGTGCCGGCATCCACCTTGGCAACCGCGGCTCTGACCTCCTCTCCCAGCTTCTCCAGTTCGCCCGCGGTCCGCGAGCGGGCCATCCGGTCCGCCGCCTCGGCGACGTGATCGCCGGCGCGCTTGCCGTACTGCACTTGGGTGCCTGGCTCGGGGGCCGCCACCGCGAGGGACGACTCTTCGGCGGCCAACTGGCTCAGCTTGGCTTGGAGCAGTTGGCGAGCCCGCTGCAGGTCGAAGCCGGTCGCGTCGGCGGAGGGGATGGCGTCGGCCAAGGGGCCCACCTCGAAAGTGATTTGAGTCCGGCCGCGGCATCCGGGGCGGCTACCGGTGGGAGCCTCGATCAGGCTCCGATGTCCTGACGGTACCGCATCCCCGGAAAGCTAATCGCCGCCAGCCCCGAGTATGCCCCGAGGCGAGCGCTCGTCACGTCCTTGCCGACGGCAGTGCAGATCAGCACTCGTCCACCGGCGACCTCCACCGAACCGCCCGGACCCGGACGTGTCCCCATCTGAAATACCAGACAACCCATCTCCTCGGCCGCGTCGATGCCGCTTACCTGCCCACCTGCAGTGACCGCCGCCGGGTACGGTTCCCGGACGGCCACCACGCCGACGCAGGCTCCCGCCCGAGGCTCCGGATCAGACGCGCTGAGCTGGCCCCCAGCACTCTGCCACATCAGTGGAACGGGATCCGGAAGCAGGGGGAGTTGAACCTCCGTCTCGGGATCTCCCAAGCGGGCGTTGAACTCCAGGACCTGGATCGCCCCGTCGACCAGCATCGCCCCCACGTAGAGGCAGCCCCGGTAGGGCGTTCCCCGGCGGGCCATCTCCCTGAGCGTGGGCTCGACCACCTCCTTTCGAACCCTCTGGTTCAGCGCTCGCCACCCTTGGTCAGGGGCCGGAGCGTAACTCCCCATGCCCCCGGTGTTGCCACCCTGGTCGTGATCGAAAGCGCGCTTGTAGTCCCGCGCCGGGGGCAGCATCACCGCGGAGACCCCGTCGCAGATGGCGAAGAACGAGGCCTCCTCGCCCTCCAGGCAGTCCTCGATCAGAACTCTGGCACCGGCCGCCCCCAGTTCCCGGCGCAGCAGCAACAGCTCCACTGCCTCACGGGCTTCCTCCTCGGTGCGGCACACGAAGGCGCCCTTGCCCAGGGCCAGCCCGTCCGCCTTGACCACCACCGGAGCGCCCCGCTGGTGCACGTGCGCGAGCGCCAGCTCGGGGTCAGCGAAGGCGGCGAAGGCGGGGGTGGTGACCGACGCCCGCCTCATCACCTGCTTGGCGAAGATCTTGCTGCTCTCCAGCTGTCCCGCCTCTCGACCCGGGCCGAAGCAGCGAATTCCCGCCGCCTCCGCCGCGTCTCCGACCCCGGCCGCGACAGCGGCATCAGGGCCGAGCACAACCAAGTCGACGCCCTCGGCCCGGGCCAAGGCAACCAGTGCCGGGGCATCGGTCGCCGCCACGGCCCGGTTCTCTCCGATCAAAAGGGTGCCAGCGTTGCCCGGGGAGCAGATGACCCGCTCCACCAGAGGACTTCGCCCACAGGCCCAGGCCAGCGCGTGTTCCCGGCCGCCCCCACCCACCACTAGCACCTGCAGTGTCCGATGATCTGGGGCCGGGATCACTCCCACTCGATGGTCGACGGCGGCTTGCTGCTGATGTCGTAGACCACCCGGTTCACCCCGGGGACCTCGTTCACGATCCGCCGGCTGATGTCGGAGAGCACGTCGTAGGGGACCCGGGCCCAATCGGCGGTCATGCCGTCGTCGGACTGGACTATCCGCACCGCCACCACGTTGGCATAGGTGCGGAAGTCACCCATGACCCCCACGCTGCTGATCGGGGTCAGGATGGCGAAGCTCTGCCAAACGCGGTGGTAGAGGCCGCTGCGCTTGATCTCGTCGATGACCACCCAGTCAGCGCTCCTGACCGTCTCCAGCCGCTCTCTGGTCACCTCCCCGATGATCCTGATCGCCAGCCCCGGTCCCGGGAAGGGCTGCCGCTGGATCACGTCGTCCGGCATCCCGAGCGCGCGGCCCACCCGCCGCACCTCGTCCTTGAAAAGGTAGCGGAGCGGCTCGACCAGCGAGAAGCGCATGCCCTCGGGCAGGCCCCCCACGTTGTGATGGGTCTTGATCTTGTGGGCCCCGAAGGTGTCGGGAGCGGTGCTCTCGATCACATCCGGATAGAGCGTTCCCTGAGCCAGGAAGGGCACCCCGCCCAGCCTTCTCGTCTCCTCCTCGAAGGCCGTGATGAACTCGCGACCGACGATCCTCCGCTTCTCCTCGGGGTCGATGACCCCTTGGAGGGCGTGCAGGAACCGGTCCTCCGCATCCACCCTCAGGATCTTCATCCGCATGCTTCGGCCCAGCGCCTCGATGACCCGGTCACCCTCGCCCCGACGTAGCAGCCCGTTGTCGACAAAGACGCAGGTCAGCTGGTCGCCGACCGCCCGGTGAACCAAGGTGGCCGCCACGGCCGAGTCGACCCCCCCTGAGAGAGCGCAGATGACCTGCTCTCCGCCGACCCTCTGGCGGATCTCCTGGACTGCCTGCTCCACGAAGCTCTCGGCGGCCCAGCTCCCGCTGCAGCCACAGGTGCCGTAGAGGAAGTTGCGCAGCATCTCCATGCCTTGCGGGGTGTGGGCCACTTCTGGATGGAACTGGATGCCGATCCGACCGCCCGGTCCGGACATGGCCGCCACCGGGCTGTTGACGGTGTGGGCCACCGGGCGGAAACCGGGCGGCAGTTCCTCGATGACGTCGCCATGGCTCATCCAGACCGACATCTCGGTGGGCAGCCCCAAGAAAACCCCGTCCTCACTGTCGACCACCACCGAGGCGAGACCGTACTCCCGCCGCTGAGAAGGCTTGACCCGGCCGCCGAGGTCGCTGGCCAACAGTTGCATCCCGTAGCAGATCCCCAGGATGGGGACTCCCATCTGATAGATACCCGGATCCGGGTGGAGGGCGCCTTCGTCGTAGACGCTGGAGGGACCGCCGCTAAGGATCAGACCCCTCGGGTGGCGGCGGGCGATCTCGCTGGCGGGGGCGGTGCCCGCGATCAGCTCGCAGTAGACGTTGAGCTCCCGGATCCTCCTGGCGATCAGCTGGGTGTACTGCGAGCCGAAGTCGAGGACCAAGATGGTGTCGGTACCGGCCGCCAGGCCCAGTTCCGGCCCGCCAGGACTCGAGCGCGGGAGGGCGGTGGTGGTCATCCTCGCCTCCCTGCTCGCACCTCAGCGAGCCATCCCGACCTGCTGGGCCTGCTGGAACAGCTTCCCCTCCGTGAGGATGGAAGGGGCGATCACCAGCTCGGTCTGCTGAAACTCCTCAATCGTCCGAGCGCCGCAGACCCCCATCGCCGACTTGAGCGCGCCTAGCAAGTTCTGGGTGCCATCGTCGACCCGGGCCGGACCCAGGAGTAGTTCCCGGAGGGTGGCCTTGGTTCCCACCTTGATTCGGGTGCCCCGGGGGAGATCGGCGTCGGGGGTCGCCATCCCCCAGTGGTTGCCTTGCCCCGGGGCCTCCTCGGCCGAGGCGAAGACCGAGCCGATCATCACCCCGTCAGCCCCCGACGCCAGTGCCTTGGTGACATCCCCGCCCACCCGCATCCCACCGTCGGTGATCACGGTGACCGGCTGACCGCCCGCCCGGCGATGGTCGTGGCGAGCCGCCGCGACGTCGGCGGTGGCGGTCACCTGGGGGACTCCGATCCCCAAGACGGCGCGGGTGGTACAGGCGGCTCCCGGGCCGACTCCGACCAGAATCGCGGCCACCCCGGTACCCATCAGCTCCAGCGCCGTGTAGTACTCCACGCAGTTCCCGACCACGATCGGGAGCTTGGAGTTCTTCACCAGCTGGGCGAAGTCGAGCTGCCGATAGGAGCGGGAGATGTGGCGGGCGGTGAGTACCGTCCCCTGGACGAAATAGAGGTCAGCCCCGGCCTCGGTGACGATGGGGAGCTTGCGCTCGGCGTCCGCCGGGGTGGTGGAGACCCCGCAGATCACCCCCTCCCGCTTGATCTCCCCAATCCGCTGGGCGATCAATTCGTCCTTGACCGGCTGCCGGTAGAGCTCCTGGAGCAGGACGTTCACCCGCTCTCGGGGTGCCTCGGCGATCTGCTCATAGATAGCGGCCACATCGTCGTAGCGGCAATTGATCCCGTCCAGGTTGAGGACGGCGAGCCCCCCCAGCTTGCCCATCTCGATCGCGAAGTGGGCGTCGACCACCCCGTCCATGGCCGCCGCCAGGATGGGAACCGCGAGCTCGACCTCGCCGATGGTCAGCCGGATGTCGATCTCGTCAGGATTGATGGTGACCTTGCCCGGCACCAAGGCCACCTCGTCGAACCCGTAGGCTCGCCTTGCTCGTTTACCTCTTCCTAGTTCGATGTCCAAGCAAGGCTCCCTCCGATTTTCTGGGTGCGCGAGGTCCACCTAACCGAGCGCCAACCCGAGATCAAGCATATCAGACGCGGGCGCCATGTCCTGACCTGCACCGCAGCATCTAGTGGGCGACGCAGCACCTTCCCCCTCCATGTAGTGGTTGCGGCCCGTCAGCCGGCCGCTAGCTGGTCTGGAGCTGCGCCCGGATCACCAACCGGTGGCTGTCGATCCAGAGCGGGGTGCAGGTGACCACCGTGATCCAGGTGCCGCTGCTGATCGGCTGCAGCTGAGTGACCTGGGAGGGGGACTCCGTCCAGACCTGGGTGATCACGTAGGTGAACTGCTGGCAGGTCCGATTGGTGAGCACGATCGTGTCCCCGGCCTTGAGGGTCCCGAGAGGCTCGAAGTTCGGCTCCCGGTGGAGGGCATACAGACCGTTGCCAGGCTGGCCCGGGCCCGGGGTCGTCGAGTAATGGACGACCGAGCGCTGCAGGAGCTGGGACCAGTTCCCGTTACCGGCGACCCCCTCGATCCCCGAAAGGCTGGGGAAGTCGATCAGGGCGTACTCGGAGGCGGGCGAGCCGCTGCCGCAGTTGGGAGCGGTGGGCACGGGGCTGGTCCCTGGCTGCTGAATGGTCTTGACCTTGGGCAGCTGGGTACTGAGCGCCGAGCCAGGATCCTTCCACTTCTGGAGGGCCTGGGTGTCCGTCCGAGCGCGCTGCAGGACCCCCACCAGCGGCGGGACGAAGATCGCCAAGCCCGCCACGATCAAGAGGATGCCGCTGCCGGCCAGGATTACTCCCAACCGACGCCTCCCAGCCCATCCGGCAAGGCTCTTTAAAGGATCGTTCAACTGCCGCTCCCTGTGACCCCCCGGGCAACATCGTACCCGAAGTCGCGGAAGCCTCCCGACCTGTCACAGCCACCGTGCAGCTTGTTACTCACCCGTGCCCAGACCACGATGAGCCGATCAGCTGGGTCCGCGACACAATCGGTGCGTGAGCCAGTTTGCAACCATCGACAGCGGCGGCGGTTGGGGAGCGGTGGGAAGTCCCCTGGGGTTGACGGCCTCCAAGATCCTGGTCATCGATGACGACCTCGCCATGCTCCGGCTGGTGGAGTTGATCGCTGCCGAGAACGGCTACGACGTGGTCAGCGCCACCACCGGCGCCGCCGGGCTGCGGCTGACGCTCGAAACTGAGCCCGACCTGGTGCTGCTCGACCTGGTGCTGCCGGACATGAGCGGAGTCGAGGTCTGTCGCCGCCTGCGCTCGGCGGGTGTCAAGGTGACGGTGCTGATGATCAGTTGCCTGCACGACCCCGAGGATGTAGTCGTCGGCCTGGAGGTTGGTGCCGACGACTACCTGCGCAAGCCCTTCGAAGTCCGCGAACTGGTCGCTCGGATCAACGCACGCTTGCGTCGAGCACAGCTCACCCGCGAGGCCGGTGGAGTCGAGCGCCTCCACTTCCCTGGCCTCACCATCGACATGGGCCGCCACGAAGTCCGCCGGGACGGTCGGCCGGTCGCGCTGACTCCGACGGAATTCAAGATCCTGGTCGCGCTGGCCCGGCAGTCAGGTGCGGTCGTGCCCCGTCCGCAGCTGATCGCGGAGGTTTGGCGTAACCGCGACCCCTATCGGGTTCATTCACTGGACGCTCACCTCTACCGGCTGCGCCGAAAGATCCAGCCCCGGGGTGATGGTGCCCACTATCTGCACGCGGTCATCGGGGCGGGCTACCGCTTCGAGTACCAGCCTCCCCGAAGCGAAGCTCAGCGGCAGCGGGTGCCGTATCTGCGCCTAGCGCACTAGGGATAGATCCCGCGAGCGTGGGCGGCCCGCGCGACCCGGCCCACCGCAATCAGGTAGGCCGCCTCCCGCAGTGAGACCTTGTGGCGCGCGTGATAGGCCCACACTTGCTCGCTGGCGCGCAGCATCGCGCGTTCCAGCTGGGTGTTGATCTCCTTCTCGTCCCAGAAGAAAGACTGCAGGTCCTGAACCCATTCGAAGTACGACACGGTGACTCCACCGGCGTTGGCGAGGATATCGGGAACCACCACGATGCCGTCCTCAGCCAGCACCGCCTCGGCAACCGGAGTGATGGGACCGTTTGCCCCTTCCGCAACGATTCGCGCTCGCACATGGCTCGCGTTGGAACTGTTGATGGTGGATTCCACCGATGCCGGCACCAGTACCGTGACCGGCAAGCTCAAAAGCTCCTCGCGAGTCAGCAACTCCCCAGGCACCTTGGCGTCAGAGAGCCGCCCGCCCTGGAGCTTGACCTCCTCGAGTCGGGCTAGGTCCAAGCCACTGTCGCAATGCCAGCCGTCGTGACTGTCGGAGACCGCCACCACCCGGCAGCCAGCCTCGCCCAGGAGTCTCGCGCAGGTCCTGCCGACGTTGCCGAAGCCCTCCACGGCCACCGTCGCACCTTCCAAGCTGAGACCGGTATTGCGCAGCGTGTGCATGAGGACGATCGCCAATCCCCGCCCGGCAGCCTCCACCCGGCCCACCGAACCCCCCGCTTCGATCGGTTTGCCGGTAACCGAGGCGGTCACCGAGAAACCCTGATGCATGGAGATGGTGTCCATGATCCAGGCCATGATCTGTGGGCCGGTGCCGATATCAGGAGCGGGGATGTCGCGCTCCGGTCCCAACAGCAGGCTGATTTCGGTCGTGAAGCGGCGAGTCAGCCGTTCCAATTCGCGTGAGCTCATCCGATGGGGATCGACGCGGACCGCGCCCGCGGCTCCGCCGAATGGCAAGGACATCAATGCTGTCTTCCAGCTCATCGCCATCGCCAGCGCCTTGGTCTGGTCCAGAGTGGCATCCGGCTCGTAGCGGATCCCGCCCTTGGCGGGCCCCCGGGCGATGTTGTGATGCACTCGGTTGCCCACGAAGACTTCTACCGAGCCGTCGTCCAGCACAACTGGGAAGTGCACCTGGAAGATCCGCTTGACTTCGCGCAGCACGCAGCGGGCATCCTCGTCGAGATGCAGCAACTCAGCCGCCTGATCTACGCGGTGCTGGGCGGTGCCGTAGAGGTCTTCGCTTCCCGGCGTCGGGGCGAGCGCGATCACCGCGTCAGTATAGGAGCGACGCGCCCGCCGATTTTGGGCTAGGCGGGCGCCTGCGACGAGGCGGTAACACTTTGCCAAGAGGGATCAAAGTGGTTGACATCGTCACCCTCATGCACGAATGTGTGGCACAATCAGATTAACTCGACGGCGCGGACACTCGGATTGGCGCGTTTTCACCCACGTCACAATCACAACCGGCGTCAATAATCAAGGTTCACCCTGAACCTCAAGGCGCTCACCCAACTTGCGCCGAAGCAACCTAGGAGGATACGGACCTATGCCCCGAACGCCCAGGAGAACTGGCACCAGGCGCACTACCGCGCGCCCTGCCACTCGCACCACACGAAGGCCGGCGACCAGGCGAACCGCCGCACGTACCACGGCCCGCAGCACGACCGCGCGGCGGACCACCGCTCGGCGCACCACTCGCACTGCACCCACCGCCGCCTCGCTGAGCAAGAACCTCACATCTCAACTCAAGGCGTTGGAGAAGCGACTGGCCGACATTGAGAAGAAGTTGGACGCGGCCGTGACTCGCACGGCGGCAGCTCCCCGGGCGGCGCGCGGGCCAGCCCGGCGCACCGCTACCCGCCGCTCCACCACAGCCAGGGCCGCGACCCGAACCGCCCGCAAGCCAGCTCGGCGCACCGCTGCCCGTCGCGCCACGACCCGGACCACGCCAGCGCGGGCAACCACTCGGCGTCGGACGGCACGGACCGCGGCAGCACCGCGTCGCGCAGCTGCCACCCGGACGGCCAAGACCACGCGGACGGCGCGCAAGCCGGCGGCGCGGAAGACCACTGCTCGCAAGACCACGCGCGCCGCGGCGGCTCCGAAGGCGGCCCGTCGCCCCGCCAAGCGTCGTGGCCGGGTAACTCTATCCAGCGCGGGAGGTTCCGGCGCCGCCTGAGAGCACTCTCTGCAAGTATTGCCTGTCGAGGAGCGGGTCGCGAGGCCCGCTCCTTTCTTTGTGTCCCGACGCAGCTCTGGTCAGGCGGAGAAGACTCGGCGCAGGCGCTCGCCGGCCATCACGACATCCTCTGTCGTCACGTCAAGGTGCGTGACGCAGCGGACGGTGCGTGAGGAAAACGGTACTGTGAGTACCCCCTCGCGCTGGGCGCGTTCCACGATCACGTTGGCATTTTCGGCGGTTTCCAGAAGGACAATATTGGTCTGCACCAGCCGGGGATCCACGGTCACCCCAGGCGTGGACTGGAGCAACTCCGCGAGCTGCTGCGCCTTGCGGTGGTCATCGGGGAGACGATCGAGGTTGTGGTCGAGGGCGTAGAGCCCGGCCGCGGCCAGAATGCCGACCTGGCGCATTCCACCGCCCAGGCGCTTGCGCCAGACGTGGGCCCGGGTGCGGGCTGCCCTCGACCCCACCCAAAGGGTCCCCACCGGACAGCCCAGCCCTTTGGAGAGGGAGAAGGTCAAGGAGTCGACACAATCCGAGAACTCGGTCATGGCGACGCCCCGGCTCGCGGCGGCGTTGGCGAGCCGGGCACCATCCAAATGCACCAACAGGCCCATGCGGTGGGCCGCTTCGGTGCTGTGTCGTAATTCCTCGATGGAGACCACCGTACCGCCCCTTCGGTTATGGCTCTGCTCCAGGCACAGCAGCGCCGTCCGCGGCTCGTGGTCGGGATCGGCGAGCCGCTCCAGTGACTCCAACTGCACCGGGGACGGACAGCCGGCGGTCGGTGCATCAAAGTTGCGCAGCTGGACGCCAGCAATCATGGCGGTCCCGGCCAGCTCGTAGTGGAGTATGTGCGACTCGGAATCCACCAGCACCTCTTCGCCCGGCGCCGTGGCACTCGCCACGCTGATCAGGTTGGCCATGGTGCCGCTGGGACACAGCAGCGCTGACTCCTTGCCTAGCAGTGCGGCGACCCGCTCCTCCAGCAGCCGCGCGGTGGGGTCCTCCCCGAACACGTCGTCGCCAACCTCAGCGATGGCCATCGCCTGGCGCATCCCCTCCGAGGGCCGGGTCACGGTGTCGCTGCGTAGATCGATCACGGTGGGCATGCGTCGCGCCCTATCGTAGGGGCTCCTGGTGGGAGTCCGTTCAGGGGCTGACCGGCTCTGCGGCGGTGGCGGCCGGGTCCAGGAATTCGACCCGGTTGCGCCCGTTGCGCTTGGCGGCGTACAGTGCGCGGTCGGCGAGGTCGAGGAGGTTGCGCGCACCCTTCGATCCCTCGGGGAAGGTGACTCCCCCGATGCTCACCGTGATGCGAACCTCGGTGCCGTCGTCCAACCGGACCACCATCTCTTCGACCGCCGACCGAATCTTGTCGGCGACCACCTCCGCATCGTCGCGGGCGGTGTTGGCCATCACCACTACGAACTCCTCTCCCCCGTAGCGGGCGGCCAGGTCAGATTTGCGGATGGTCTCCACCATGAGGCTGGCGAATTGGCGCAGCAGTCGGTCTCCGGCTGGATGTCCGTGTGAGTCGTTGACCGCCTTGAAGTGGTCTAGGTCAAGCATCAGGACGGAGAGCGGGGAGCTGGCCCGCTCGGCCACGTTTACCTGCTGGTCGAGATATCCCACCAAGAAGCGGTAGTTGTAGAGCCCGGTCATCTCGTCGGTGGTAGCCTCCCGCTGCGTCACCGCCAGGCGGGTGCTCTTCTCGACGGCGACCACGATCTGGTCAGCGATGCCTCGACAGAGCGTGTAGTCCTCGTCGATGTAGGGCTTGCGTTTGTTGCCTACCAAGAGCAGTCCCACGTCGTGATCCTCGGAGCGCATCGGTTCCGCCAGGCAGTCCTTCAACCCCATCTGCTCCTCGGGGGCGCTGCGCTCCTCCGGGCTCAGGTGGGTGCGGACCAAGAAGCGAGGCTCTCGGATCAGGGTTCCGATGACTCCGTGAGTGCTCTCCATCTCGGCCCAACTGGGGGCCGGCTCCGGCACACCGGTCGCGAGCAGCAACCCACGAGGCATCTGGGCCTGGGGCCGGAGCAGGATCATGGCCACGTCGGCGTCCAGGAGGTCGACCAGGCTGCGCAACACCTGGTCGAGCGCCTGCTCCAGCGGCGCATTGCCGGTGAGCGTGGAGGCGATCACCGTCCGCCCGGTGGCAATCAGGAGTTGCCGGCGGAGCTGCTTTCGCACCAACTCAAAATTGGCCGCCAGGCGGGTGATCTCCTCAGCTCCGCCTCCGACCGTAACGGGCGCGGCGTAGGCGTCCTGCCCCAGCCGTTGCACGGCGATGTCGAGGCGGCGAAGAGGGCGGTTGAGAAAATGCTCCACCAAAAGGAAGACCACCACCAGCCCCAGCAAGAGGACCCCGGCGACCGCCAAGGTCAACGGCAACGCTAGGTCCGCGACGGTCAGGCTGATGCCGCCTCCTGATTCCAGCACCAGCAAAGTTGCTATCGGCTGGCCGCTCGCCGAGAGCAGCGACTGCTCGGCGACCGCGTATTGAGTCCCGTTGACCGAGGCCTGGCCGGCGTGGCCTTCGCCCCGAAGGGCCGCACGGAGGGAGTCCGGTAGCGGCGCTCCGGCTTGGTAGCGATCGCCCCCGATCTGGGCGGGAAGGGCCAGCTTTCCCCCGACCATCAGGACGGCGGATGAGTGCAGCCCCGCGGTGTCCACCAGCCGCTGGGCGTAATTGAGGACACCCGCCCCGACAGGAGTCAGCACGAAGACGCGTCCCAGGGTGGTGCCACCGGTGCTGACCCTGGCCGCCCCTGCCCCCAACAGCTGGCGATCGCCGCCCAAGGTGAAGAAGCCGCTCTTACCCGGGTCCACGCAGCCTGGCGCGCCGACGGTCGAGCCGGCGGCCACGAAGTTCACTCCGGCCAGGGCGGGTGCGCTGGCGGGAGCCCGGGCCAGGACTTGCCCGCTGGTGCCTATCAAGACCACGACCTGACCCGGGCTGGCGTTGGCGACCGCCGCCTGGGCGACGGTCGCTAGGCTGGACGCGCCCTGGGCGTAGGCTGTGCGGGTCGTCGGCAGTCCCGCTACCTCGCAGGCGAAGCGCTCCGAGGCGGTGGCGGTCTGGGTGCGGACCAGACTCCCGGCCAGCTTGGCCGCCCCCAACCCGGCCTGGGCTTGCTGCTGGCTGCGCACCTGCTGGGTTTCGACCCAGGCCACCGCACCCGCCACCACCGCGGTCGCCAGCCCGACGGCCACCAGCACCAGGGCGAACTGGGCGGTGAAGGACTTGCGGCGAACGCGCCGTCGCGTGGTGGGCTGGTTGGCCAATCTGCATCCCCTGCCTGGTCAGATGAAGTGGCCGTCCCGATTGCCTCGGTCGTTCTTCGCCAGGTGGCAAGGCGGGTTGAGAACTCCGAGACCGTCGTCAGGCACCAGCCCTATGATGTCTCCCACCGTAGCCGTCCAGATCCAGACCTTGGGTCCGAGCCGGTAGCGAAAGAGTGACACCGGCCTTACGTTCCAATGACGGGTGGGCTGGGCTGGCGTCGGCAGGTGGCGGCCCCCGTTTGTGTGAAGGTTGACGTGCTGTGCCAGAAGTGGTCGTGTCCTTCTTGGACGGCGAGGTCCTCTACGGCGACTTGCCGCTGCTGCACATGGACGACCCCTTCGTGGACCTCGACCTGCACACCCTGGACGGCAATGCCCGGCAGGCCCTGGTCCCGGTCAGCGGCTTGCGCCAGATCGACCTCACCAAAGTCCCCCAGCCGGGCGCAGAGGTCGACCTGAAGCAGCTGGCACGAGTGGCCCTGCACTTCATCGACGGTCAGGTGCTGCGGGCCCATGTGATCACCCCCGCCTCGCTGCAAAGGTTCGGCTCCGTTTGGGACATCATCGACGCCAAGAGCCGAGAGCACAAGATCTGCGCCATTCCCTACACGGCCCTGAAGGGCGCGTTCTACGTGCGACGCTGGGACACCCGTCCTCCCCTGGAGCGCTCCAGCTCGGTCGCCGCCGGCCAGTCGGGGCAGCAGCGGCGACTGGCCGAGATCCAGGCGCGGCGCAATCGAGAAGGAGTGAGCCGCCGACTGCCTCGCGCGGGCGGTGGACTGCTAGAGCGGGTCGACGCCGAGGAGGGACGGCCGCCCAAGCGCCGGCGGTCGCCCCGAGGGTCGTCCCCGGCACCTCCCGACGCCCACCCCCAATGAGGATCGTGGTCACCGGTGGGGCGGGGTTCATCGGAAGCCATCTCACCGATCGGCTCCTGCGCGAGGGGCATGAGGTGGCTGTGATCGATGACCTGAGCAGCGGCCGCCGGGAACAGGTGAGCGACCAGGCCCGGTTCCACGAATTGAGCGTGGCCAGCCAGGCGGTGGCCCAGGTGATCGCCGAGGAGCGCCCGGAGGTGGTCTTTCACCTGGCGGCCCAGATCGACGTTCGCAAGTCGGTGAGCGATCCAGTCCAGGATGCGGAGATAAACGTCCTGGGCACGGTGCAGCTGCTGACGGCGGCAGCTCGGGCCGGGGTCGATCGCTTCGTCTTCATGTCCTCGGGCGGCGCGCTCTACGGGGATACCGAGGTCATCCCCACCCCTGAATCCCATCCCTGGCGACCGGCGTCGCCTTACGGGGCGGCCAAGGCGGCTGGTGAGGCGTATCTGGCCGCCTTCGCCACCTCCTTTGGGCTGCAAGCCGCCGTACTGCGGCCGGGCAACGTCTACGGCCCCCGCCAGGACCCGCACGGCGAGTCCGGGGTGATCGCGATCTTCGCCCACCTGCTCCTGGCCGGGCAGGCGCCCGTGATCAACGGAGACGGCCGACAGACCCGCGACTACGTCTTTGTCGAGGATCTGGTGGAGGCGGCCATTCGAATCATCCGGGGGCCACTTGGTCAGTACAACATCGGCACCGGCCGGGAGACCACGGTGACCGAGGTGGCCGAGGAGTTGGGCCGCGCCGTCTCAGAGCTGCGCCCGGGAAGTGGCCCGGCGCCCGCGCCACTCTTCGGCCCTGCCCGGGATGGCGAGCAGTTGCGGAGCTGCTTGGACTGCTCGCTGGCAGCGAGCGAGCTGGGGTGGAGCCCTCAGGTGGCGCTACCGGAGGGACTCCAGAGCACAATCGCCTACTTCGTGGAGCGCGGCCCCGACTACTTGTAGCGGAAGGTGATTCGGCCCCGGGTCAGGTCGTAGGGGCTGAGCTCGACCTTGACCTTATCTCCGATAAGTGTCCTGATGTAGTGCTTGCGCATCTTGCCGGAGATGTAGGCAAGGACGGTCTGGCCGGTCTGGAGCTCGACCCGGAACTGGGCGTTGGGCAGCGGTTCGACCACGGTTCCCTCGATCTCGATGGTCTCCTCCTTCTGCTCCTCGACGGGAGTGACCCGGGAAACCCGAGGGCGCGAGGGTCCGCGGCGAGCGCGGCCACCCATCGAGCGTCTTGCCAAATTGCCGACCTCCTAAGTGAACTAGGGAGACGGAGCGTCCAGGCGCTCCCCGGGAACTCGATTGTAGACTGTGCCGCCAGTCAGCCCTTCGGGGGCTTCGGCACCAGCTCACCCCCGCCTCCGTGGCGGGGCCCGATCACGTGGACCAGGCGACCGGCTCCCTCCAGCTCGCATTCGATCCGATCCCCGGGCTCCAGAAAGCGACCCCGTTCCTGGCCGCTGCCCCCACCCACGGTCCCGCTGGCCAGTACCTCACCCGCCTCCAAGGGCTCCGCCCCGGACGCGTAGGAGACCATCTGGGGGAAGGACCAGCGGGCCTCGCTGAGGCGGGCCTGGGCAACCCGTTCGCCGTTGAGGTAGGCGCTGACCTGGAGCTGACCGGGGTCCCCCACCTCGTCGGCGGTGACCAGCCAGGGTCCCAACCCCGAGGCGAAGTCCTTGGACTTGGCCGGACCGAGCCTAACCTTCATCTCGTCCGCCTGGATGTCGCGAGCCGAGAAGTCACAGAAGACCGCGTACCCCGCGATGGCTTGGGCGGCCTGCTCCAGGCTCAGGTCCCGGCCGCCGGAGAGGAGCACGCAAGCCACCTCCAGCTCGTAGTCGAGAGCGTCGGTGTACGCGGGCCAGGGCACCACCGCTCCCGGGGCCAGCAGGGTGGCGGGATTGCCCTTGTAGTAGACCGGCCGCCGGTACCACGGTTCCGGGATCGGCTCGTCCCGGCGCCGCGCCCCGGCCGCCACATGCTCCTCGAAGGCGTAGAAGTCCCGGAGCAAAGGGGGGCGGAGCAGCGGCAGCCGCTCCACCTCGTCAGGTCGGTAGCGCACGCGACTGCCGGAGAGGGCCACCTGCCCCGAGGGCAGCCTGGAGGCTCGCTCTACCGCCTCCCCGGCCATTTCTAGCGCCCGGCGGCCGCCCCGCAGCAGAGCGGTCAGGTCCGGGGGAAAGGTCGCCTCGGCCCAGCGGACCGGGTCGCCCGAGCCCTGGCCCGCCCACCAGAGCTCCCCGGCGGCGGTGACGTCGACCAGACGTGGGGCGCCTGACTGGGGGTCCTTGACCTCCGCCACCACCCGCGAGGTTAGCCCGAGAGGACTCCCAATCCCGACCGTCGCGAGGCGCATCTCAGCCCCTCAGTCGTCGTCGATCTGGGGCATCCAGGATTCGGCGTACTCCAGGATCTCCGCCTGCTCGGCACCGGCCAAGGGGTGCAGGGGATGCACCGCGTCGATCATGACCGCCACCTCGTCGTGGTGGGTCTTGGTCTGCTGACGATCCCGCTCGATCGCCTTAGGCTGGGGGCCGTGGTGGATGCCCTGGGGGTGCCAGGTCATCATTCCGGCGTCGATTCCGGCCCGGCTCATGAACTGGCCAGCGTGGTAGAAGAGCACCTCGTCGTAGTCGATGTTGCGATGGTAGAAGGGGAGCCGCACCGCTCCCTCGTCGTCGATTCCCTCGATTCGGCGCGGGGTGAAGGTGCAAAGGACGAATCCCGAGGTCTTGAGAGTCGTGTGCACGGACGGCGGTAGGTGGAACCGTCCCGAGGTGACTGGCCGGATGTCCCTGACGTTGAGCGCGAAGGCGCTGAGGTCACCCTTCCAACCGACTGTGTCGATGGGATCGAACGGGTAGAACACCCGAGTCCACTGCCCCTCGCGTTCGATCACCAGCTCCCACTCACCGGCGGCGTTCGGGGGCCCTCCGTGCAGGGGCAGGTCGGGCAGCCGCAGCACCGCCCGGTCATAGGGGGAGTGCTGCCCCATCCGGTCGGCTGACGGCAGCTCCGGCATCTCGCTCGAGGCGATCACCAAGAGGAAGCTCTCCTCACCCTTGGGGAAGATGCGGTGGGTGGTCCCCCGGGGCAGGACCAGGTAGTCGCCCGGCTCGTAGGGGAGCTTGCCGAAGTCGGTCGTCATCTCCCCGCTGCCGCGATGGACAAAGTAGATGAGGTCGGCGTCAGCGTTGCGGTAGGCGAAGGGCATGGCTTCGATGCGCCGTGAGAGCTTGATCCGCAGGTCCTCGTTGCCCAAGATCGGCGTCAGTGCGGCTCTGGGATCCTGGGCATCGGCGGCTTCGACCCGACGGAGGTCGTAGGCGCGCGGGCGAAGTGGGCCCTCGATCCGCAGCCACTCCGTGGGAGCGTGCGCGTGGTAGAGATGGGAGGCGGGGCCGAAGAACCCCTGCCGACCAAACTCCTCTTCGTAGGTGCCTTCGGGGAGGTCACAGTGGGCCTGGCGGCTGAACCGCCCTCGTGATTGAGGGAACATCGAAATCAACCTCCGGAAAAGCTGATCACCGTCTTGATGTCATCGGGCTGGCGGCTGAAGGCATCGGCGAACTGGTCCGCCGGCACCCGCCGGGTGACGATCTGCTCCAGCACCCCGGGCCACTTCCGCACCCCGGCTCCCAGCATCCGGGCCGCGGCCTCGAAGTGGCGGCGGTTGGCGTTCACTGTCCCGAAGACCAGCTTGTTGCCGAGCACCATGTCCAGGTTGAGCGAGTCGGAGTCGACAGTGACGGTGCGCGCCCCGGCAGTCACCGAGCTGAGGCAACAGACCCCGTTGTGGCCGGTGGCCGCGATGGCGTCCATGGCCACCGACGAGGCCCCGGTCGCCTCGAAGATGAGGTCGATGTGGCCCAGCTCCTGAGCCAGCCCAGAGACCGGGTGCTGATCGGCATCCAGCAGATTGGCCCCCACCGCTTTGGCGACCTTGTAGGCCGGCGAGTTGGGGTCCGTCTTGGCGACCAGGCTGACCTCCAGGTCACGCAGCCGCAGGAAGATGGCGGCCAGCAACCCGACCGCCCCGGCGCCGCAGACGAGAGCCTGCTTGGGGTCCCACGGCATCCGGCCCCTTTGAATGCTGAAGGCCTGGATCAGACCCTTTTCGACGATGCTGCTGGGCTCCATCAGGACTCCAACCTTGGTGAGCGTCGCGGGGAGCGGGATCAGATAGTCGGCCGACTCCACATAGCGCTCGGCCATGTAGCCGTCCCGGCCTTTGATCCCCCGCTCGGTGTAGTTGCCGGTCAGGCAGTCGTCGCTTTGGCCGGCGGCGCATGGGGGGCAACGCTCCGGACAGGGGCGCCGCACGGTGGCCACCACCAGCTGTCCCTTCTGAAGGTCAACCCCCTCGGGAGCGGACACCACCCGGCCCAGGTTCTCATGGCCAAGCACCAGGCTGTCTCGGCCCGCGGGAGGCGCTCCGTAGCCGTCGTTGGCGATCTCCAGGTCGGTGCCACAGACTCCGACCTCGACCACCGCGATCTCCACCGCTGCACCGGGCTTGCCGGCCGCCGCCTCGACCATGCCAGTACCCGAGGGATCAGAGATCGCCCCCAGCCGGACGCTGCCCTTCTTCCCGGGGGTCGTGACGATGGCCTTCATGGGCTGCCTCCTAGCTGCGGCTGCAGATCACGGCAAGCCTATCGCTATTGGTCGGGGAGCAGAGTGATCCCCCGCAGGTTGAGCGGCCGTCGGATGACGAAATACACCGCTGTCCCGACCACGGTGACCAGGAGCCGGTCGAAGGCCCGGTTCAAGATGGCGATCGCGGCCGCCACCGGGACGGTCACCCCGAACGCCACCAGCAGGACGGTCATCGAACCCTCGTAGGCGCCGATCCCGCCTGGCAGCAGGCTGATCCCGCCGGCCAGGTGGGCGACGGCGTAGACGAACGCCACCTGGTAGATGCCCAGATCGACTCCCACGCTCCGGATCGTGAAATAGAACATGGCGATGGCGATCACCGCCGCCACCGGGCCTAGCAGGGCGGGCCCCAGGGTGACCGGTCGGCGGGCGATGAAGATCACGTCCTTATGGAGGGACATCAGGTCTCGGGAGTAGTGCCTGACGATGGGGATCTTCACCGCAAACCGCATAACGAAGGTGAAGGCCCGCGGCCAGAGCAGGATCGTCGCGATGCCGAGGATCCCCAGCAACGCCACCACCACCGCTGCCTGGGCCCCGGGGAACCGTCCGGCGCCTGGGACGGCCGCGGCAATCAGCCCGATCGGGTAGAGCAGCTCTTGGACCACCACCGTGGCCGAGACTTCCCCCAGATTGACCTTGGCGTGCTGGCGCAGGATGAAGGCCCGGCTCAGCTCACCCAGGGGCAGGATGGCGGTCGGCTGGCCAGCAAAATAGATGAGCATCGTCTCCACCGCCCCGTGGTCCAGCTCGAGGGGCTTGAGGAAAAGGTGCCATTGGTAGCCCTTGAGCAGATAGTAGGCGAGCGAAAGGAACAGGACCAGCGGTAGGTAGGCGAGGTGGAAGCGGCTCAGGGCGCCGCCCAACTCGTCCGGACGGACGTACTCGACGATCAACCCCAGGATCGCCAGGGAAATGACCGCCGGAACGAGCCGACGCCAGCTGGGCGAACGGCGGGGGTTGGCTGGGGCTTTCATCTTCTCAAGCTGACAGTACCGGTCCGCCGACACCCGAACGCTCTTTCGGTCGGACTGCCGGCGCGGCTGGTTGACCGGGCCGGTATACTCCGGTCACTTTGGCCGGGAACAGCCTCGTGCTTCTAATAAAGAATACTTGAGTCGATGGCCTCACTTCTAGAGATCAGCAACCTCAAGACCTACATCCGGCTCCGAAATACCGAAGTCCGGGCAGTCGATGGAGTCTCCCTGTCGATCGACGCGGGTGAGACCCTCGGCCTGGTGGGCGAATCGGGATGCGGCAAAACCATGACTGGGATGTCCATCGTCCAGCTTCTTCCCTCCGGCGGCTACATCGCCAGTGGCAGCATTCGCCTGGGCGATAAGGAACTGGTCGGTCTCTCAGATCGAGAGTTGCGTCAGATTCGGGGCAACGACGTGGCGGTGATCTTTCAGGACCCCATGACCTCCTTGAACCCCACGATGCAGGTGGGGATCCAGATCGCCGAGTCGGTGAGGATCCACCGTGGCGCCAACAAAGCTCAGGCGATGAAACGAGCCGAGGAGGTCCTGGGATTGGTGGGCATGCCCCGGCCCAGAGAACGGCTGAAAGACTACCCTCACCAGCTTTCCGGTGGGCTGCGGCAGAGGGTCATGATCGCCATGGCGCTGTCCTGTGAACCCAAACTGCTGATCGCCGACGAACCAACCACTGCTCTCGACGTCACCATCCAACTGCAGATTCTCGAGCTCTTGTACGAGCTGAAGCAGCGACTGCATATGGCGGTCCTGCTGATCACCCACGACATGGGAGTGATCGCCGGCAGAGCCGACCGGGTGATCGTGATGTATGCCGGCAAAATCGTCGAATCCGCAGCAACTACCGAGCTTTTCAGTGGTACGCGCCACCCCTATACCGAGGCCCTGCTGTCGTCAATTCCCCGCATGGACCAGGATGAGGCCACGCCCCTGTACAGCATTCCGGGACTACCTCCCGACCTCTCCCATCCGCCGGAGTGGTGTCGCTTCCAACCGCGCTGTCGGTACGCCACCGCCCAGTGCCATGAGGAAGAGCCATTGCTTCGAGCCGACACCCCCGGTCACGAGTTCGCCTGCTTCAACCCGGTGTCCGGACACACTCTCCACCGAGGCGCGGCGTGACTGACCGTACGCTGACGATGACGACGGCGGCGATCGCCCCACGGCCGGGTCCGGCGTGAGCGCCAGCCCCACTGCGCTCACGCAGCCTGCCGCCGCGGATCCTACGGCACCCCTGATCGAGATACGGCACCTGGTCAAGGAGTTCCCGGTCACCGCGGGAGCGGTATTGCAGCGAAAGATCGGCAGCATCAAGGCGGTGACCGATGTCTCCTTCGCCATCGCCAAGGGCGAGACCTTCGGCTTGGTGGGGGAGTCCGGTTGCGGCAAGACCACCATCGGCCGCTTGCTGGTCGGATTGGAGAAGCCCACGTCCGGCGAGATCCTTTTTGAAGGTCGTGACATCGCCCGGCTCAGTGGCTCCGAGAGACGGAGGCAGAGGCGAGACCTGCAACTGGTCTTCCAAGACCCCTACGCATCCCTCGATCCCCGAATGCGGGTGGGAACGATCGTCAGAGAGCCGCTCAACGTCCAGAAGATCGGCACCAGGGAGGAGCGCTCCGCCCGAGTGCGTCAGCTGCTCTCGGAGGTCGGTCTCAGCCCCAAGGCCGTCGATTTTTATCCTCACGAGTTCTCCGGCGGCCAGCGTCAGCGCATCGGCCTGGCCCGGGCCCTCAGCCTCAACCCCAAGTTGATCGTGGCGGACGAGCCGGTATCAGCCTTGGACGTCTCGATTCGCTCTCAGATCCTCAATCTCATGAACAGCCTCCAGAAGACCCACGGGCTCACCTACCTGGTGATTTCGCATGATCTCTCGGTCGTCAAGTACCTCTCGGACCGGATCGGGGTCATGTACCTGGGGAAGCTCGTCGAGGTCGGACCGAGCCACGAGATCTACGAGCGGCCCGCCCACCCCTACACCCAGGGACTCATCAGCGCCATCCCCGAACCCGACCCCAACCGTGAGCGGACCAAGGATGTCATCCCAATTCGTGGGGAGTTGCCGTCCGCGCTCAATCCACCCCCCGGCTGTCGCTTCAGCACGCGGTGCCCGCGAGCCCAGGCGCTCTGCAGCGAGCAGGAGCCACCGATGCGCCCCTTCGGCCCCCAGCACCTCGCGGCGTGCCACTTCCCGCTTCAGACCCCTCAGAGCGCCGCCTGAGACATACACATCCCTGGGACAGCGCCCGGGATGCTCGGTACCTTGCTGCGGCGGCATAGCCCGGGAGTCCCGCCCGCTATCGCTTCTGGAGGCGCACCTCAAGGGCATCGCGCAGGGCGTCACCGACGAAGTTGAACGCCATCACCGTTAGCACGATGCAGACGCCGGCCGGATAGATCAACCACCAGTACCCAGCGTAGATGTAGTCCGTCCCGTTGGCCAGCTGAAGGCCCCAGTTAGTGGCCGGCGGCGCGATCCCGAAACCCAGGTAGCTCAAGGTCGCCACCGCGATGATGGCGTCCGCCACCTGGAAGGTAGCGTTGACCACCACTGTCCCGACCGTATTGGGAATGATGTGGCGCAGGAGCACGCGGCGCTGACTCCCCCCCATCACCTTCACCGCCTGGACATACTCTCGAACCCTCAAGGACAGGGTCTCACCGCGTACCAGTCGGGCGGGCCCCAGCCAGGCCACAAAGGCTATAGCGATCACCAGTTCGGGAACGGACACCGTGAAGATGGTTCCCAGCAGGATCAGCAGGAGGAGGAAGGGGATCGCCAGCAGCGAGTCCACGATCCTCATCATTACCGCGTCCACAATGCCGCCCGCTAGGCCCGCCGCCGCCCCCCAGATCACTCCGACGGTCACGGCGATGATCGCGGCCGCCAACCCGACTTCCAGCGAAGTCTGACCGCCGAGCATCAGCCGGCCGAGGTTGTCGAACCCGTCGTCGTCAGTGCCGAGAAGGTGCTGGATGCTCGGACCCTGGTCCTTGATGTTGGGGTTGGCGAAGACCTGCTGCGTGTGATAGAGAATCGGGCCCAGGAAGGAGAACAGGATGAAGAAGATGATCAAGAAGATTCCGATGACCGCTAGCTTGTTCTCCAGGAAAACCGCCAGGATCATCCGCCAGATGCTCCCGCTCCGATAGCCCTCACCACCCTCAGGAGTGGCGACCTCGACTCCCGGAGCAACGGTCTCGATGCCAGCGCCGAACCCGACGCTCAACTCACGCTACCTCCGCCGCGGCGTTGGCCGACATCACCTAGACATACCGAATACGCGGATCAGCCACCGCGTAGAGAATGTCGGCCACCAGCGAGCCGAGCACGGTGGCCAAAGCAATCACCACCGTCACGCCCAGCAGGACCGGAAAGTCGTCATCTTGCGCGGCTAGGTAGAAGAGGTAGCCCATGCCCGGATAGTTGAACACGGTCTCCACGACGACGGCGCCACTGACAATGCCCGGAATACTGAGCCCGATCAAAGTGAGCAATGGCAAAAGCGCATTGCGCAGCACATGGCGGAAGAGAACGGCGCGATTGGACACTCCCTTCGCTCGGGCGGTGCGAACATAGTCCTGCACCAAGTTCTCCAGCATGGAGCTGCGCATGTACCGGCTGAAGAGCGCCATCGTCACCAAGGCGAGGGTCACAATCGGAAGGACCAGACCGCTGAGCTGGGAGAACAGGCTGTTCTGCGCCTGGGGAGCCTCCGCGGGAAACCAGTGGATCGTCGCGCTGAAGGCGATGATCAAGAGAATCCCCAGCCAGAAGGTCGGCATGGAGTAGAACACAAAACTCAGCCCGGTCATCGCGTAGTCGTCCGGCTTGTTGCGCCGCACCGACTGCAACACGCCGAGTGGGACAGCTACCACGACCGCCAAAACAGTCGACGTGCCTACCAACAAGAGCGTATTGGGGAGGCGCTGGGCCAATAGGGAATCCACGGAAGCAGTGAACTTGTACGAGTACCCCAGGTTGAAGTGCGCCAGATTCCAGAGCCAGAGGAGGTACTGCTCGGGAAGAGGCTTGTTGAGCCCCAGTTGCCTGGTCAGCGACGCCACGTCGGCGGCCGTGGCTCTCGGCCCCAAGATGGCCGCCACCGGATTGCCCGGAAGGAGATGAAGCAGGATGAAGGTGATGATCGTGACCCCGATCAACACTATGAGCGACTGAAGGATCCTCCGGATCAGATAGCCGATCAACTCACTTCACCACCCTAATCCCATGGCATCTTGGCGAAATTTATAAGCGGGGCCCGGCTCACGCCGGGCCCCGCGTCGATCTAGGTCGAAAGCCGCCTACGAGATCGAGTAGTCCTGCGGGTAGATCTCGTCAAAGATGCCCTGAGGCACGACACCCGTCAGCTTGCTGTTGTAAACGGTCAGTGCCTGGGGTTGCTCTGGCATCCAGAGCACAGGCAGCTCCTTGGTGAAGTAGTTCTCGTAGGTTTGGATAGCCTTGATCTCGCTTTTCGTGGTCGGCGCCTCGTCGGTCAGCTTGATCAGTTTGGTGGCTTCCGCATTGTTGTAATGACCGGAGTTGGAGCCCGCCCCTGGCAGCCACAGGTCTTCACCGGTGGGCAGGTAGTCAGGCGAATAGACCCAGCCATTGTCGTAGTAGTCCAAGTCCCAAGTCTTGGTACCCATGTCGGCGATCACGTTATTGAATGACTTGGGGGTCCGGATGGTTGCGGTCATTCCGGCGTACCTCTTCCAGTTCGAGGTGACTGAGGTCATCTCGTCAGTCCAGACTGGGCCGGCGATCGCGTAGAGGAAGGAGAACGTCATTGGCGTCCCCTTCTTGATTCCAGCCCCGCACTCGTTAGCGGCGGAGCCGGCCTTCTCGCAGACAGTCGTTCCCTTCGGATGCACGGCCCAGCCGTGAGATTTGAGCAGGGAGACGGCATGCGACGGATCGAAGGGGTACATCAAGGGGCCGGCCTCTTCCTTACTCAGGAAGGGGTTCGCCTTGGTGCTCGTCGGATACGGGGGCACAGGTCCGTTTTCAAGCAGGCCGCTCCCACCGACAAAGTAATCCTTGATGATCTGCGGCTGATTGATCAGCGATTGAATCGCCTGTCTGATGTACAGCTGACTGAACATCTTCCCAGCCGGGCCGGTGTAGTTGTACCACATGTAGTTGATGCCATAGATGTTCCAGTAGTTGGCCTTGAACCCATTGTGCTCAAGCGTCTTCAGTTGGGAATAGTCCTCGGTGGGCAGATACCCAATCGTCAGACCCCCGGACTTGAGTTCGTTGAATTCCGCCTCTGGACTCAGGAACGGTATCTCTTCGAAGGCCTTTTCCTTGGCCTTGTCCGGACCGGAGTACCCCGTGTTGGGCACGAACTTCACGTAGCCAGTGCTGTCGTACTGGGCCAGCTTGAAGGGCCCGTCCACCACCTGCCACATGGGGTTGGCGTCGTAGGTCGCGGTGTCCTGCGACTCGCTGTTGACGTACTGGGCGACCGCGAGGGCGCCAGTTGTGGCGGTCCCAGGAACGGTCTCGTCGTAGTTGCCTTCCGGGCTGCTGGCAGAGGTCTTGTCCCAGACGTGCTGAGGGATCGGCGTGATCTGAGCCAGTTCGTTGTAGGTGAACCACGTCGGGTCGTAGGTCCCGGTGATCTGCATGGTCACCTGATAGGTCCCGGTGGCCGTGTAGCTACTGATGTTGAGCGGGAACAGGCCGGGCGCGGCGCTGCCCCAACCAGGACCAGGAGCGGTCGTGCTGCCTGGGTTGATGTTTGCCGCCGCCGGGCTTACCGACGCCTCCAGGAGGTTCATCCAGAAGATGACGTCGCGCGCGGTGACTGGCGTCCCGTCAGACCACTTCCAGTGCTTCATGTTCAGGACCACTGTGTGGTTGTTGTTGGAGTAGATCGGCGCATCCGCCATGCTCAGCTTGGTGTTGAGGGTCGGCGACCCGCTGGTGCCGAACCAGTAGAGCGGCCGATACACCAGGAACGAGAAGTAGTCGAGGTTGACGGTGCTGAAGTAGTCAAGGCTGGCCATCGGAGAGATGTAGTCCGGGATGGCGCTGACCCCTTCAGCCCAGGTAATGACCTTGTTGGATGACGAACTGGCTGCGCTGGCGCTAAGTGCGCCTGACCCCAGGGTCCCAGCTGCCAGAGCAACCAGAGCGGCGAGGCCCGCCGCTCGCCAGAGCGGGAGCTTGGAATGCTTTATCACGTGTCTCTTGTCCCTCCATTGCCATGATCCGAGATCGAGCACGAAGGCCACAGTAGCCAGTTGCCCGCACGGTTGGTCGCATCTTAGGCGCTTGGCTGGGGACCTGTCATCACCCGCTGGGGTGATTGCTGGCGGAATCCGCGACCACTCCCGAGATCAGACCCTTGCGCCAGCCCCGCAACACAGCCCCGGCCCGGTCGGGGGCCTCCAGCTTGCCCAGGAGATGGCCGACGTGGGTCTTGACCGTGTTTTCACTGATGCTGAGGGCGGCGGAGATCTCCCGGTTGGAGAGCCCCTCGGCCATGCACTCCAGCACTTCGAGTTCCCGGATGCTGATCCGATTGGACTCCGACTCCGCCTCCGGCTCCACCTCGATCAGTGACTCCCCGGCGGCCACCCGCCGGATGGCGCCTGCAAGCTCACTCCGGCTGACGTCCTTCAGTAGGAATCCGCTGGCCCCAGCCCTTGAACTGAGAATCAGGTAGTTCTCGTGGCCAAAGGTGGTGAGCATCAGCACCTTGGCCGAGGGCAGGGTCTCACGCAGCCGCCGCAGGGCTTCAATCCCATCCAGCCCGGGCATCTGCACATCCAGCAGCACGACATCCGGCGAGGTGGCTAGGGCCAGTTCCACCGCTTCCAGGCCGTTGGCGGCTTCAGCAACCACGGCGAGGTCCGGCTCGACCTCCAGCATCGCGACGATGCCCTCTCGGACCACCGGGTGGTCATCGGCGACCAGCACGCGGATCAGCGGGGCACCCCGATCGCGGCTGGCACCTGACAGGGGACGCGCAGGATGACCCGGGTGCTCGCACCGGCCCGGCTGATCACCTGCAACTCCCCGCCACAGGCCGCCGCGCGCTCCCGCATCGAGGTGATCCCGAAGGCACCCTCTCGCCGCGGGGCCGCCGGATCGAAGCCGCCGCCGTTGTCGGACACCTGCAGGCACAAGGTGTCGCGGTCCCGACTCATCTCGACCTCGATCTCCGAGGGCCGGCCGTGGTGGACGGCGTTGGCGATCGCTTCCTGGGCGATCCGGAAGGCTGCGACCTCGACCTCCGCGGTGAGTCGGGCGTCGATGAGCCCATGGACGTCGATCGAGGTCCTCACCCGGCTGTGTTCCTGGACCCGGGCCAATTCCTCACGGATCGCGGCGGCCAGGTCCGTCTGCTGCAACGCCTTGGGGCGCAGATCCCATACCGAGCGGCGGGCTTCCTGGAGGCTGGAGCGAGCCAGGTCGATGGCGTGATCGACTGCTCGTCGCGCCCGGCTCGGCTCCCGGTCCAGCCAACCGTCCGCCGCCTGCAACTGCACCAGGATTCCGGTCAGTCCCTGGGCCAGGGTGTCGTGGATCTCCCGGGCGATCCGGTTGCGCTCATTGAGAGTTGCCATCTCGCGGGTGTCGGCGAAGAGCTGGGCATTTCTGAGTGCCAGCGCCAGCTGGCCACCCACCACCTCAAGCATTTCGATCTGGCGTCGACCGGCCAGCTGCTCCTGGCGTATGACCAGGTAGCCAACCCCCGCCAAGCTCACCTGCAGGGGCACTACCACCAGCTCGTCGACCTGAACCGGGACGGTTGGTGACTGATCACACTGCGCCAGGGCCGCCCTCAGCTCCGAGCGCGTCGCCTCCCCGGAAGTGCCATCGCCGGAGCGACCCACCAACCGAATCCCGTCGGGAGCAGTCGCGTCGAGCAGGTACACGGACACGTCGCTGAGCTGCCAGAGTCGGCGGAGCTGGTCGGCCGCTCCGGTGGCGACGTCCGAGAGGACCAAGGAGCGGCTCAAGTCAGCGCTGACCGAGTTCAAGGTGGCTAACTCGTCGTTGCGCTCGCGCAGCTCAGTGGTGCGCTCCTCCACCCGCTGCTCCAGGTTTCGCTGGGAGGCCTCGATCAACTGATGCTGGCCGGAGAGGCGACGGCGCATTCCCTCCAGGGCCATTTCCAGCGTCCCGATCTCATCCGCCGGACCCGCACTCCCAACGACAGGCGAGTTCAGGTCACCGCCCGCGATCCGACGCGACGCCGCGGTCAAGTTGGAGAGTGGGTGGAGCAGTCGCCGGCTCAGGACGTCAGTCATGATCGCGACCAGCGCCGCCAGGACCAGGAGGAACGGGAGAAGCAGGGCGGTGACCCCCACCAGCCCGTGGGTGATCGTCTGCGAGAAGCCCACGACGCTGCCGTCGATCCCCGAGACCGGGATCCCCACCCCGAGGCTCCACTGATTGGCGGGCAGAGGGCTGTAGAAGACAGCCACTGGCTCTCCGTCCAGGTTGATCGTCTGGTGCCCGGAGAGACCGATCCTCATGCTGCTGCCCACCGCAAACCAGGGGCTCTTCTGGGAGACCAGGTTGACCGTGGCCGCCTGCTTCTGCTTGGGCCGTAGCCCCAGGTCAGCGGCACCACCTGGCGAGTAGCTGAGCAGTACCCCATCGCTGCTCACCAGGAAGCCGTAGCCCCCTTCGGAGTGGCCAGGTGAACCGGTGAGGAAGGTTGACACCAGATTACGGACCGTGATATTCGCCCCGACCCGGAAATCGATTCCGTTGGTTGAGGAGGTCTCGGTCGCCACCGTTACCGTGGGTCCCCCGGCCGCCGGATTGTTGTAGACGGGGGTCCACGCCACCGACTGGGCAGAGTCCGGCACGAGGGAACGCCAGTGGGGACTATTGAGGTCGGAGGCCAGGCGCGTCAGTCCCGCCTGGTACACGACGGAGGGCGGGGAGAGAGCGCTCAGGGTCGCCGCCTGGGCACCGGGGACCGTCGAGGCCGGGGACACCGCGATCAGACCGCTCTCAGGGAGTTGCACCCAGACTTCGGCCACTTCCGGGTGCAGGTGGTAGACCAGCGCCAACTGGCTGTTCAGCGACGAAAGCGCCGACTTCTCGGCACTGGCCTGGGCGGCCGCGGAAGTGTCGCTGGTCTGAGTGGGGATCTGCGCCAGACGCTCACCGGTTGATTGGCTGACCAGTTCCACCTCGTCCTGGACCGACTCCAGCTCGTTGTTGATGACTTGCGCCTTGCTCTGAACCAGGTCCTGGAGGTGGACGTCCTCGCTAGCTTCCAACTGGGTGTTGGCAGACTTCAGAGCTCCGCTGTTGAGCCCGGAGAGGGCCGCCATCCCGGCGAGGCTGAAGATCGCCAAAGGGATTACCGAGACGGCCAGCATCGCCACCAGGATTCGACGCCGGATGCTGAGGCGGTGCCAGCGCCCAATCCGAGCGAAGATACGTCGGACCCGGCCTGCCAGCATCCGGCTCGGATGGACTCTTGGTCGTGACATCGCCTACTCGGGACTCCGAGAGTGGATCGAGGCGCCCATGGTACTCGCTCCTATATGGAGGCTAAAGCGCCTGCCATGAGAGTACGCGGGTTGATCGGCATCGGTTACACCTAGAAGGTGCCGGAGGCCATCAGAGGAGCGCTCCCGAGGCGAGTGGTGATCGCCCCAAACGCGTTCAAGGGGACCCTGACCGCGGCCGACGCGGCCCGGGCAATCGGCGAGGGAGTCCGCCAAGCCTGGCCCCGGGCCACCTGCCGCGCGGTTCCCCTGGCCGACGGCGGAGACGGTTTTCTCGACACCCTGCTCGGGCGACCGGGCAGCGAGCAGTTCGACCTCCAGGTGGCGGGGCCCCTGTTGGAGCCCGTTCTGACCAGGGTGGGCTGGCTTGGAGGAGAAATGGGCCGCACCGCCGTGGTCGAACTGGCCGGCTCCTGTGGTATGAATCTGCTGGACCACCCCAGTGCCGATACCGCCGGAAGGGCCAGCACCAGAGGCCTGGGGGAGCTGATCCTGGCCGCTTTGGAGCATCAGGCCAGGCGGGTGCTGATCGGATTGGGTGGGAGTGCCTCTACCGACGGAGGGGCGGGGCTGGCTCAGGCGCTGGGCTTTCACCTGCTGAACCGGGCGGGCGAGCCGATCGGACCCGGCGGGCGGGGCCTGATCGAGCTCGACCGAATTGATGTGAGTGGCGCCTCCCACCTCCGCCAAGACGTGGAGTTTGTGGCCGCCTGCGACGTCGACAGCCCGCTCCTAGGGCCGCTGGGAGCGGCCGCCACCTTCGGCCCTCAGAAAGGAGCCGATCGCCAAACGGTTGGGATGCTGGAGCGGGGACTCGAGCGACTGTGCCGGATCGTGGAGCGCGACCTTCACCTCGGGGCCATCGAGTCGACCCCGAGCATGGGAGCTGCCGGCGGGGCAGCCTTCGGGCTCGCGGCTTTCGTTGGCGCCCGCCTGGAGTCCGGGGTGTCACTAGTCGCCTCCTGCGTCAATCTCAGCGGCGCGCTCGATGACGCAGAAGTGGTCATCACAGGCGAAGGGCGCTTCGACCAAGCCAGCCTTTTGGGCAAGGTCACCGGCGAGGTGCTGCGGCGGTGCGCCGCCCGCCGACTGCCCTGCCTGGTGCTGACGGGAAGTACCGTCCCCGCAGCGGAGGAGTCGGCCCGAAAGCTGGGAGGGAGGGTGGTTTTGTCCTCCCCTGGGATTGGTCGAGGCGGCGCTCTCACTCCAGAGGTCGCGTTCGCCGAGCTGCAGGCAGCGGCAGCGCGGGCCTGCCAGCAGTGGGAAGCTCCGTCAGCTAGCTGACGGCCGCAGGCGACCGTCCGGTCAGTAGACGGGAGTGCACCACTCCCGGTATTTCTCGATTTCGCCTATGACCAACGAGCGGTACATCTCGTCCAGCTGGTTGGTGAACGGGCCCGGCTTACCGTCCCCCACCGGGCGGTGGTCGATCTCGACCACCGCGGAGATCTGGGCCCCCGTCCCGCACAGGATCACCTCGTCGGCGACGTAGAGCTCGGTGCGGTCGATCGGTCGCTCCACCACCGGGAGTCCCAGATCCTCGCTCCAAAACTGCATCAAGGTGGCCCTAGTGATCCCCTCTAGGATGTTGTCGGAGACCGCCGGGGTGATCAGGGTGCCCTTGCGGATGATGAAGATGTTCTCCGCCGAGCCCTCGCAGACGTGCCCATCCTGGCCTAGGACGATGGCCTCGTCGAAGCCGTTCTCAGCAGCCTCGCTCTTGGCCAGCGCCGAGTTCACGTAGGTGCCGCTGATCTTGGCCCGAGCCGGGGCCACGTTGTCATCGATCCGGCGCCAACTGGAGACCATGCAGCGCAGGCCCTTGGTTCGGTCCAGGTACTCACCGAAGGGCTGCGCATAGATGAGGAAGCCATCGTCGAGGTCGTGCAGCCGTACCCCGATCTCCTGGGAGGCCTTGTAGGCCAGGGGCCGAATGTAGGTATCGCTCCGGAACTGGTTGCGCCGGAGCAGCTGGAGGGTGATCTCGGTCAGCTCCTGTGCGGTGTAGGGGAGCTTCATCCGGAGGATGGAGGCCGACTCGTGCAGTCGCTGGAAGTGCTCCAGGAGGCGGAAGACGTACAGCTGCTCTCGGCTCTCATTCCAGTAGGCGCGGATGCCTTCGAAGCAGGCGGTGCCGTAGTGGAGGGCGTGGGTCATCATGCCGAGGCGGGAGTCGCGATAGCGCCGCTGCTCTCCTTGGAAGAAGACCCAGGCTTCGTCCTGGTTGAAACCCTGAGCGGCCGCCACCTTCCCCTTCTTGGAATGGGGGTCGAGCACTAACTGAGCTGAACCGCTGCGCGCTTGGTCGGCTGTCATGGATGCCCTCCTTCAGCTCTGGTGGAGCGGCTCAGCTAGGGCCGGCGGCAAGTATACGGCGGCATTTCCGACTGCCCCCGCTGGAGCATCGACCGGCTGCAAGAGTTGCCCGTCAAGGCGGTGATACCATCCCTGCAAGTCATGCGAACGCCACGGCTCGGTTCTGGCGTGACGCGCTGGCTGGTTCCCGGTCTCCACGTCAAACGCTGGGTGGGGGTCACCATCGCTGCGATCGTGGGGATCGGCCTCGGGATCAGTTATGCCCTGCGCGATTTCTATCAGAGCGCCCACCTCCCCGCCTTCACCTACAACCTGACGCTCCAGTTCTGGCCTCGCGGGGTCCGGGCGGCGATCTTTCTCGGGATTGGCCTTTTTCTCCTCGGCCTGGGGATGTACAAGCTCACCCGCTCTTTGCTCAGCCCCTTCGTGCCCGGTGGCGACAAGGCTCTGGTGGAGCGCCTCTACGACTTCCGTCGCCTGCAGAAGGGCCCCCGGATCGTGGCCGTCGGCGGCGGCACGGGCCTCTCCACCCTGCTGCGCGGCATCAAGCGCCACAGCGGCAACGTGACCGCACTGGTCACGGTCGCCGACGATGGCGGCAGCTCGGGCCGACTACGGGCTGAATACAAGGTGCTGCCTCCCGGGGACTTCCGCCAGTGTCTGACCGCGCTGGCCGACGTCGAGCCGCTGATGACCGAGCTCTTCCAGTACCGCTTCAAGGAGGGCTCGCTCAGCGGCCATTCCTTCGGGAACCTCTTCATCATGGCCATGAGCGACATCACCGGCGACTTCGAGCATGCCCTTCGGGAGTCCGGACGGGTGCTGGCGGTTCGAGGCCAGATCGTGCCGACCACCTTGGAGACGGTCACCCTCTGCGCCATCGCCGGCGAGGAGGTCTTGGTGGGCGAGTCCAAGGTCCCGACTGGCAAGGAACCGATCCAGCGCGTCTTCCTGGTCCCCGAGCACCCTCGACTCAATCCCGAGGCCCAGCTGGCGATCATGAACGCGGAGATGGTGCTGATCGGCCCCGGCAGCCTCTATACCAGCCTCCTGCCCAATCTCCTGGTGGACGGAATGATCGAGGCGTTGCGTTCGACCCCCGCGATCAAGGTCTACGTGTGCAACGTCGCGACCCAGCCTGGTGAGACCAGCGGCTACGCCGTCCATGACCACGTGGAGACCCTGGAGCGGTACGTGGGCATCGGCCTCTTCGACTACGTGGTGGCCAACAGCAACCTCACCCTGCCCCTCTCCCCCGCCGCCCAGGAGGCCGGGGTGCACCGGGTGACCTTCGACCGCAGCCGGGGTTCGACCAACGGTCACACGACCAAGTACGTGCTCGGCGACCTGGCCTCGCCGACCATCACCACCCACCATGATCCCGATAAGCTGGCCCGCCTGCTTATGAAACGGATCTGGTCTAGGGTCTAGGCGCCAACCCTCTCCCTGAGGGGGGAGAACTGCCCAGTTGGGCCACTAGGCCAGGCAAAGCCCGCCTCGCCCTCAGCTCCTCGCCGGGTCGTGGGAGGCGAGGACCACGATCCGCCCCTTGTGCGCGTGCCTCCGAATCAAGCTGAGCACCGTCGAGCGATCCTTGGCCGCCAGCTCCGAGGTCGGCTCGTCCGCGATCAACAGATCCGGGTCACCGGCCAGTGCCCTGGCCACTCCCACCCGCCGCTGCTGACCACTCGAGAGATCCTGAACCAGGTGGTCCGAGACCTCGCCGAGCCCGACCGCGGCGAGGGCGTCGTCGGTGCGGTGCTGCATCTCGGTGGGGGGCACCTGCCGCACCTGCAGAGGAAGCGAGACGTTCTCCGCCGCCGTCAGGATGGAGACCAGACCGTGGTTCTGGAGAATTACTCCGGTCCGCTGACGGAGGTCCGGCACCTGAGCCAGGGGTGGCCGTCCCAGGTGACGTCACCCGAGTCAGGAGACTGCAGTCCGGCCACCAGCATGAGCAGGCTGATCTTGCCTGAGCCGGAAGGCCCGGTCACCGCCACCATCTCCCCCGACTTCACCGTCAGGCTGAAGCCCACCAGGATCACCCGCGACTCGAGGTTCAGCCCGACTCCGCCCACCCGGAGCTCCGCCATCACCTCAGAGCTCGGGACTGAGGCCGCCCTTGCCCAGCAGCTGATGGGGCGCGAGCAGGTTATCGGCCAGGGTCAGAGTCCGGCCCTCCGGTCGGGCCAGTGCTTCGCGGACCAGCTCCTCCAGCAGGCTCGGGAAGCCAATACCGCTCGCCTCCCAGAGGTAGAAGGCAAGCGAACCCGGGATGGTGTTGACCTCGTTCAGGTAGAGCTGCCCCTGGTTGGAGATCAGAAAGTCGACCCGGGCCGAGCCGGCGCAGCCCAGGGCGTCGAAGGCCTCGACGGCCAGCCGTTGAACCTCGGCTCTGGTGGACTCCGGGATGTCAGCCGGCAGCTCCCGGCGAGAATCGCCATATCCCGCCTTGGGAGCGTTGCCCTGGCGCCCCGGCTCGCCCCCTGCCGTCTTCCCCTGGCTGGCGTACTTGTCGGCATAGCTGAGGAACGCGCTGCTCCGGATCGGCCGCTCCACCGCCGAGAAGCGTGGGGGGGCCAGCTTGACGGCGCAGTTCAGATCGGAGGCGCCCGGCACCGCCGGCTCCAGGACCAGCTGACTGTCGAACTGGAGCGCCTCTGCCACCGCCTGAATCAGCTCGCTGGAATCCGTTGCCAGCCCCACCCCAATGCTGGAGCCACACCGGTTGGGCTTGACCACCAGGGGAAGCCCGAGTTCAGCAGCCACCACCTGCGCTTCCGAGAGGCTGCTGGCGCCCAGTCCTGGTACCACCGGCAGACCCCGAACCTGGAAGATCTGCTTGGATCGGAGCTTGTCCATAGCCAAGGCCGAGGAGAGGGTGTCACTGCCGACCTGGGGGATCCGGCCCATGGCGGCCAGTCCGGCCATGCTGCCGTCCTCCCCAAAGGTGCCGTGAAGGACGGGGAAGAGCACATCGACCGCCAGTTCGCGCGGCCGGGAGAGCAGCGAGGAGCCGCCCACCCGGAGCCGGCCGCTGGCAAGGTCGAAGAGCACCGGATCGCCCGTGTCGGGCAACCGCTGGCGGAAGGTACTGAGGTCGGAGAAGTCACGCTTGGTGATCCAACGGCCCCCCTTGGTGATGTACAGCGGTACCACCTCGGCGCCTAGCTCCCGCAGGACCGGCATCGCCTGGCAGGCCGTGATGATGCTGATCTCATGCTCCACCGAGCGGGAGCCGAAGACCACTCCGATCGTCACTCCTTGCAGGCTCATGCCGGCTCCAGGAAGGAATCCGGGAGGTCGTTCTCGAACAGGACCACGCTGCCAGGTCCGGCCACATCGGGCAGCCGCTGCTGGGCCTCCTCCAGGTCGGCGGCCACGGTCAGCTGCGACACGGGGTAGCCGGCCTCAGTCAGCCCCGCCGCGATGTCCGCCGACTGAATCCGGCCGACCAGGATGACGTGGCTGCAGACCGCGGCCGCCCGCCGTCCCAGCTCGCGCATGCTCTGCTCCTGCAATGGCCCCAACTCGATGAAGCCGGGCGTCACCAGCACCCGGCGCTGACCGGGCAGGCTGGCCAGGAGGCGCAGCGCAGCGGCAGCCCCATCGGGGTTCGAATTGTAGGCGTCGTCGATGATGGTGATCCCGTTGACCCGACTAACCTGCAGCCGGTGCGGCGCCCCTCGCACCCCGGAGGCGCGCTCGACCAGCGACTTCGTGGTCACCCCGAGTTCGACGGCAGTGGCCCAGGCGCAGAGGAGGTCAGCCACGATCGGCTCGCCGTGGAGTGGCACCTTGAGATGCAGATCCTCACCGGCGGATCCGCGGAGTCGAAGCTGGGTTCCCTCGGGGTCGGCTGCGATCTCCTCCGCCCACCAACGGTCCCCGGGCCGGCCGACCCAGACCGCTCGCGCCCGCAGGGGAGCGGTCAGCAGCTCGCGCTCACCGACGTCACCCGGGACCACCGCCACTCCGGTCTCCGGCAGCGCTGCCAGCAGCTCCGACTTGGCCTCGGCGATCTTCTCGCGGGAGCCGAATCGCTCCATGTGCATCACCCCGACCGCGGTCACGATAGCCATCTGGGGATGGGTGAAGGAGCAGATCTCAGCGATCTCGCCCTTACGGTAGGCGCCCATCTCCACGATCGCGAATCGGTGCTCCTGACGAAGGTCGTCATTGATGGCGCGACAGACCCCGAGCGTGGTGTTGAAGCTCCCCGGAGTGGCGAAGCAGGGGGTCTCTGGCGAGTCCAGCAGCTGCTTCAGAAAGAGTTTGGTGGTGGTCTTGCCATAGCTTCCGGTCACCCCGACGACCAAGGCGCCGACCGCCGCCAGCCGCAGCTCCGCCTGGCGCATGTACCGGAGTCGTCGGCGACGGTCGTCCGGCGCCAAGAGTGCAACCGCGACCGAGAGTGCGACCACTAGTACCAGGTCGCTCACCGCGATCACCACCGCTCCCGGCCAGCCACTCCACAAGGCGAGAAAGAGGACCACCAAGGTGAGCGCCCCAGTTGCTACTGCCAGTCGTCGGGCCCGTGCGGTCCACCTGAGCTCCCCCCGCTTTCCGAAGGGACGGTCAGTCCCGAACGGCATGAGCACGGCCAAGAGGAGGTAGAACACCCTGGCGGTGTCACCCGGCCAGGCGGCGGCCGCCGCCAGGACCAGGGCCGGCACCGCCAGGCCGAGCTGCCAGCGCCAGTTGCTGCGCAGCCGGCGCAGCGCTGTGCGGGCCAGCCGGGCCGGCTGGTACTCATCCAGCTGGAGGAGGTAGAGCCAGCCCTCGAAACGGCGCCTACCCGTGCCGGCCGCCAAGATGGTGAGCAGCATCGCCTGCCAGATGGGAATGGTCACGGGATCAGAGTCTGGCGTCCACGAAGGAGTCGAAGACGGCGGCAAACCGCGCCGGCTCATCGACGAATGGGAAGTGGCCGCTTTCTTGGAACTCGACCAGCTCAGAAGAAGGGATCAGCTGCCGCAGCCTTCGCCCGTAGGTGTCCAGCGGCAGCTCGGTGTCCCGGCCGCCCCAGATGATCAGGGTCGGCAGCTGGACCTGCTCCGCCAGGGAGGCGAGATCCTCCTGGACTGCCCGGACCAGGATCGGGCGGAGGGGGCCGGCCGAGCGGTAGTCGGAGGAACCCATACGCTGGCGCAGCCATTCCACGGCTGGCTCCGCCAGCTTGGCCGGCAGGACCGTCTCGGCGGTCCGGCGAAGAGCCCGGAACGTTCTGACCCGACCTCCCGGGCCGCTGGAATTGGGCAGCCGCACGCCGGAGGCCGCGCAGAGTAGCAGACGGTCCAGTGAGACCATGGGCTCGGCGGCGAGCCGGAGGGCCACGCCGCCTCCGTACGAGTGGCCCAGAACGGCGACTTTGTCCCAGCCCCGGGCGCTGATCAAGCCCCGCACCAGCTCCGCGTACCCGGCCGTGGTCCAGGCGGTGACCCCGAGCGGAGATTCGCCGAATCCAGGTAGATCGAGCGCGACCAGTCGTCGGGGGGTCCTGGCCAGCCGGAGCAGCCCCGTGAAGCTGGCTGCGTTGGCGCCCCAGCCATGCAGCAGGAGAACCGGAGGGTCACTCCCGGCCCGCTCCAAGAACGAGACCTGTTCCGCGCCCAGCGCGATGTTCTGCCGGGTCGGTGCCGCCGAGCCGGGCGAAGGAGTCGGCATCGGAGTCCGAGTCTAAGCCGTGGCTCAGTCTGGCTAGTCAGTAGGTTGCGTGGAATTGAGCATTGGCGCGCCGAGGATCCCGTCCGCCGCCAGCTGGTGGGCCAGCTGCCCGGTGACGGTCGATCCCCGACCGAACTAGAGATGCCTAGATGCAACATCCTGATGCTAAGATGCGCGCGTGCGCACCACCGTCCGGATTGCTGATGAGCTACTCGGTCGCGCCAAGGCGGTGGCGGCTCGAGAAGGCACCACATTAGCCGCGGTAGTTGACGAAGGCCTGCGCCTGGCCGTGGACAGGCGCGAGTCGATTTCCCCTGCTGACCGGGAGCCGCTGGCGACCTTCAAGGGTCGTGGATTACAAAGGGGGGTCGATCTCGACGACGCGGCCGCTCTGCTCGAGCTGATGGCGGACGATGCTCACTCCTGACGTCAACGTGCTCGTCTACGCTCACCGTGAGGACGCCCCCGACCATCTGGCCCACCGAAGCTGGCTAGAGCAGCTGTTGGCCGGACCTGCCCCGTTCGGGGTGGCGGAGATGGTGCTCTCGGGTTTCCTGCGCATCGTCACGCACCCGCGGGTCTTCTCGCCGCCAACGCCACTTGACCAGGCTCTGAAGTTTGCGAGTCAGCTCCACGATCATCCTCTGGCCGTCGTACTTCGCCCGGGGAGCCGCCACTGGCATCTCTACCTAGAGCTGGCCCGGGTAGCGCAGGCCCGGGGTAATCTGCTTCCTGACGCCTATCTCGCGGCTCTCGCGATCGAGTCTGGATCGGAGTGGGTCACCACCGACTGCGACTTCAGCCGATTCCCCGGCTTGGCATGGCGTCACCCCCTGCCGTCGGTGGGGAGCTAGCTCAGGCTGGTGTCCGATCATCGCGTTGAAACGGGGATCGGAATGGGCTGCACCAGTGGAGCAGCCGGGCGCCCATCGCTCCCTTAGAGAGTCAGCAGGCCCACTGCCCGTACCCCCGATTCGGTATCGATTCATCCGTCTAAGCCATGGCTAAGGGCAACCCTCGCCTCGGTCTGTTCTGATCACGAGATGGACCGACCTATACTTCCGCTGCCATGGCCGAAGAGGTGACGGGTCGGCGGGCCGGTCCGCCCCGGATCCTGGTGGTCGACGACGAGCCCGCCATCACCGAGTTCATCAGGATCGGCCTGAGCCGGGAGGGCTTCGAGGTCGAGACCGCCCCCGACGGTCGGTCCGCTCTCGCCGCGGTCGATCGATTCGCGCCGGACGTGGTGGTTCTGGACGTCATGATGCCCCGAATGGACGGGATCGCCCTCACCCGGGAACTCGCCGGCGACCCCCGCCGCGGATTGGTGATCTTGAGCGCCCGCGATGACACCCAGGACCGCATTCTCGGGCTCGACCTGGGCGCCGACGACTACCTGGGCAAGCCCTTCGAATTCGGCGAGCTGCTGGCCCGGGTGCGATCGGTGCTGCGGCGGCGTCAGCCAGACCAGGCGGCGGTGCTCCGGGTGGGGCCCCTGGAGCTGGACCGGAGCACGCGAAAGGTCTGCCGAGACGGCGATGAGGTTGATCTATCCGCCAGGGAGTTCGACCTCCTCGCCTACCTGATGGAGCACCGGGGCGAGGCGCTCAGCCGGGATCGGCTGCTCAACGCCGTCTGGGGGGTCTCCTTTTACGGGGACGAGAACAATCTCGAGGTGTACGTCCGGTACCTGCGGCTCAAGCTGAGCGACACCGATCGCCAGCTGATCCAGACCGTCCGGGGGGTGGGCTATCGCCTGGCCGCCGACTGACCCGGCTCTCCCCTGGTACCGCAGCCTCCGATGGCGGCTGACCCTCTCCTTCGTCGGGTTGCTGGCGGTGTTGCTGGTGGTGGCAGGTGGGATTGAGTACAGCCTGCTCCGGGGAGCCATCCTGAGCAGTCGGGGCGAGAGCCTCCAGGGCACCTTCGACGACGGGCGGGCCGTCCTGGTGTCCGCCGAGCGGGCCCGGCTGCGGGCCGGGCGCCCGGCCATACGCGACAGGACGCTGGCGCTGAACCTGGTCAAGGTGCTGGCGGCGGCGGGGGTCACGTCGGCCATCTACTCCCCGAATCTGGCCGCCATCGCCTCGGCCGGCCCGGGGACTGCCGCCGGAGTGCAGCCCGGGGTCCGCGTCCCGATCCAATCCCGGAGCGACCTCCTGGCTGCCGCCCAGTTCAACACCGTGATCGGGCCGACCCTGGCCGGGACTGGTGGGAGCAGCCGGCTGGTGATGCTCCTGCCGCTCACCGGCCGGGTGGGGAATCATCTAGGGGCGATCGAGCTGGTGGAGCCCGCCGGTCCGATCCAGGGCGAGCTCAATTCCGCGGAGGCGGTGCTGGCGGCAGGCAGCGCCGCTGTGCTGCTGGTCGCTCTGCTCATCGGACTTTGGTTGACCACCCGCGGGCTGGGACCGCTCGGCCGCCTGACGGAGGCTGCGCAGGCGCTGGGGCGGGGCGACCTCACACGGCGCAGCGGGCTGCCGCCGCGACCCGACGAGGTGGGACAGCTGGCGCGAGTCTTTGATGACATGGCCGACAACGTGGAGCGCACGGTGCAAGGGCGGGAGGATGCCGAGCGTCGAATGCGCCAGTTCATCGGCGACGCATCCCACGAATTGCGGACCCCGCTGACCGCCATCAAGGGCTATCTGGACGTGCTCCAGCGGGGAGCTGGGGCCAGTCCGGAAGTGGTGCAGGCCGCCCTGCCGGTGATGTCCCAGGAAGCGGAGCGGATGCGAGCTTTGGTGATGGACCTGCTCACCCTCGCCCGGGCTGACGCCGAGCGCTCGGTGGAATTGCGGCCGGTCGAACTGGCTTCATTCCTGGAGCGCTTTTTGGAGAACCGCACCTCGGAATCGGAGGTCAAGCTGGAGCTCCAGCCGGGGCTGGTGGCGCTGGCCGATCCTGACGCCCTGGCGACGATTGCCAGCAATTTGCAGGGCAACGCCGAGCGACACGGCTTGGGCAGCGAGATCATCTGGTCCACCGTCCAGAAAAGCGGTCTGGTGGGTCTCCGGTGCACCGACCACGGCCCCGGCATCGACCCCCAGGACCTCCCTCATGTGTTCGAGCGGTTCTTCCGTGCGAGTGGCTCCCGGTCCCGCCACGACGGTGGCAGCGGACTGGGGCTGGCGATCGTTGAGTCCCTCACTGAGGCTCAGGGCGGCCAGGTGGTGGTGGAGTCCGAGCTGGGCCAAGGGGCCCAATTCACCGTCCTGCTGCGTCCGACCACAGCATCCGGCTGGAAGGCGGCCCCCCCGGCTTCCTCGGGCGACCGACCCGACCTCAATCCTGGGCCAGGGCCGCCAGCTTGAGCACGGTGTTCCAGTTGCGAGCTGTGCCTCGGAGTCCCAATTGGCGCTCGATCACCGACATGGTCAACCGAGAGCGGCCGATTCCGTCGGGATAGGTGGCGAACAGCTGGCGGCCCCAGGCGCTCACCCGCTCCGGCCCGGAGAGAGAGTCCAGGGCTCGTACCGACTCGGAGAATGGGGCAGATTTCAAGAAGACCAGGACGAGGTGACTCGGGTCCTCCTGCGCTTGCTGCGGAAACGGAATCCTGGCGACCGCGGTGGTCCACTCGTCGACTCCCCGCACCAGAAAGTCGGTCCGCAGACCAAGCCGTTTCTCGGTCTCGGCTTCCAGCAGTGCCTCTAGCTCAGAGTCCACAGCGTTGGGGCTTCTGAACACAAGGTTGCCCGTCTGGAGCAGAGTGCGCGGATCTACCAGCCCCAGATCACTGACCAGCTGGCGCAGATCCGACATCACCAACTTGCTCTTTCCGCCGACGTTTACGGCTCGGAGCAGTGCGATCCGCGTGCTCACCAATTTCCCCTTCGTTATGGATGGTTTCCCCCAATTGCAACACAAACAAATGACGGGCCGCCTACCGACTCAGTCGGGGTTGCCCGCCAGCCGACCCTACGCTCGGGTGACGTCACCGCGCACTAATCTGCCCGCTATACGCTTCGGCGCGCGCAGAGCCGGCAGCCGCCGATTAGCACCAGCCAGACGACTCCCCTGCCGGAGCAGGAGGCGGAAGCGCAAAACTGGTTGGGCAGCGAAGGAACCGGCTGATTGTGCTCGTCGCGCTTGCATCGTGTTTGGCCTCGAGCGCGCCGGCAGGGTGCGGAGTCGCAGTCTCGACACGGGCGACCCGAAGTTGCTTGGTACTGAAGCGCTGGACACGGCGTTCGATTGAGGAAACGCGTATGCGGCTGCGCCCATGACGTGGGTGCGGACTCCGCCGTCGCGCGTGGCCGCCTGGCTACAGCTGGAGGGTCTGCCGTCGCCATTTGGGGTTCCGTGCAACGGGGAATGCTACGCAGGAGAGGTTCAGGGACACTTCCACTGTTCCCTGGGCCACGGCGCAGGGTCAATCCTCATTGTGGCAACTCCAGTGAAGATCGCCAGCAGTCCATCTTTCCACTATGCATCTTGGGAGTTCATCTGGAAAACACGAGTGGAGGTGAAGTCGCTCGGCTCAACTCATCGAAGCAATCTGGAGGCGCTGAGAAAAGTCCGGTCTGGCGAGTCACCGGAACTTCGGTCATTTACTTTAAATCAGGCTCGCTAGCTGGCCCACCGACTACACTTGGAGTTGCGCACACTTTTGGACCTGGCCAGGGACGAGTGGCCCTCGACCGTAACCGCACAAACCCCACAACCGGGGCGGGTGCTGCGTACTCACACCCCTGATGTGTCGACCAGTTTCCCAACTAAGCTCCCCGCTGGAGCTCATCCTTAGCCGGGCCGTTCTGGTGCCAGCCATGTGCGCAGAGGGGCGGTCGCTGGTGCGGCGCGGGCACGCTCCCCAAGGCGCTGCTCGAATAGCCGAGATGTCAACGGTACCGATAGGCCACTTGAGCACCGCAGAGCCTCCTTGTTGCCCCGGGTCCGTGGTCCAATTGGACCAATTCATCCGGTACCACTAGCCGCCCCGGGGTAAGAGAGTCCGTCCTGACCAGACAGTTTGGGATTGACGGCGCGTCAGCTGCGGCGACGTTCATGAGAGGTGCGAGGTGCACACCGTCCACCGGAGTTCAGCCGGAGCCGTCACCTCTTTCCACCAGCAGTCGCACCACACCCGGCTCGGACCATGGGCCCAGCGCGAGCACGACCTCCCCATCCTCCGTGCAGCTGCGCGGCACCGAGTCGGCTGGTTCCCCCTCGTCCAGCAAGACCTCCAGCGGTTGGCCGGGAGAGAGCCGATTGAGCGCCAGCCTGGTGCGCACGAACGTCAATGGACAGGCGACGCCGCGAAGATCCAAGCGCGCCGGTTCCGCTCTCGCACGGTGCTCGATCACAACCGGTCGAAGCTCCCGGTTCGACGGCCTTGACGCTCGAAGTAGCGGAAGAGCAGGAAGGCGATCGTCGCCCAGGCCGCCCCAACTACCAGCTCTTGCCAAATGTAGGGCCAGGCCGCGCCCAGGTGATGGCCGGTGGCCAGCAGTCGGCCGGCGGCGATCCCATGGGTCAGGGGCAGCAGGTGGGCGACCACCTGCAGGGCCCCGGGCAACTGGTGCAGCGGCACCTCCACCCCGCAGAGCAGAAGCATGGCGAAGTAGGCGATGTTGGCGGTGAGCCAGATGTCCCTGGCCCGCAGTCCAATCGAGCCCAGCGCCATCCCGAATCCGGTGCAGGAAGCGGTGGTTACCAGCACGGTCAGGGCCAGCTCAGGGAGCGCCCGCGGTGCCGGGCGGAAGTTCAGGATCAAGGCGGAGACGAGAAACCCGAAAGCGGTGGTCTGCAGTCCGGAGACTAGGACTGGGAGTCCTCGGCCGAGGAAGAGAGCGATTCGGTTGGCGGGGGTGGCCAGAATCGGGCTCAGGGTCTGGAACTGCCGCTCGTTGGCCAACGCCATGGTCATGCCGTAAATCCCCGACATGCTGCAGATCTGGATCGAGTTGCCGACCACAAAGAAGGTCGTCGAACCGACCCCGGTGGCCCGTCCCAGGTAGACGAAGAAGAGGATCTGGAAGAGGGGTGCCGCCAGCATGGTGGGGATGTACTGCCAGGGGGTGATCCAGTAGAAGAGGGCTCGATACGAGATCAGCCCTCCGATGAAGAAAACCCGCCAGAAGTTGCCGGTACCGCGGGTGCGCTGCAGCGAGGTCGCGCTCATTGGAACGTCAAGGTGGCATGGGCGCGGGCCAGCCGCTCGACATTGCTCACCAGCACCACCCCCAGGCCCAGGTAAACGAGTGACGCCACGACACACCACAGCAAGGGCAGCCAGGGATTGCCCCCCAGGGCCGCGCTCCGCATCGCCTCGATGCCCCAGGTGGGGGCCAGGATGTAAGCGAGGTAATGGGTCCAGCCGGGAAGCAGGGAGAGGGGGACCACCAGACCGCAGATCAGCCAGACCGGGTACTCCAGGGCATTCGACAACGCGTTGGCGTTGCGGTATAGGACAAAGCTCGACCCCATCACCAAGCCCAGCAGGCCCAGCGCCACCACCATCACCACGGCGGCGATCACGAAGACGACAGGATCCACCAGGTGGATGTGGGCCCCGAAGATCAGCCAGCCCCAGAGCAGGGTTGCGCCCATCGAGTACAGGCCCACAGAGGCCGTGCCCAAGGTGATCCCCATCAGCACCAGGACCAGCGGTGCGGGGGCCATCACCAAGGGCTCGAGCATGCCTTGGTGCCGTTGCCAGGAGAGGGCGCCCCCGCAACCGAAGACCACCGTCGACCAGATCCCCATGATCCCCGCTCCCAGCGCGTAGTAGAGAAGCGGCAGGGTCCGGTTGCCGGCCTGCTGATCGGCCATGGCGATGCTGGCGAAGATCAGCGGCTGGACCAAGGAGACCATGACCACGAACCCGGACTGGGCCTGCATCTTCAGCTGATACCACCAGCCCATGCCGACCTGCCGGGGCCAGTTGAGCGCGGCCGGGCCGGAGCGGTAGAGGTGGCGGTTCAACTGGGCGGCGCTCAAGGGGCGGTCACCAGCGCCACATAGGCATCTTCCAAGGTGGGCTCCCGAGCCGCGATCCGCTCCACCCGCACCCCCTCCAGGAGCTGGAGCAGGCGGCCGGTCAACTGGCTGCCCTCGCGAGCCTGGACCGTTAGCAGCTGCGCCTGGTCCCTCACTTCGGTGGTCACGGCCTCCACGTCCTGGAGGTCGCGGATCCGTTGCACCGTCTGCTCAGGCACTCCGTAGGCTTCGATCTCCACGACGGTGCGGGCGGTGGCCCCCGCCTTGAGCTGGTCGGGAGTTCCCTCGGCGACGATCTCGCCCTTGGAAATCACCGCGATTCGGTCGCAGAGGCTGTCCGCCTCGAACATGTAGTGGGTCGTCAGCAGGATCGTCTTGCCCGATCGGGCCAGCTCTTTGACCAGCTGGCGGACCTCGCGGGCCCCCACCGGATCCACGCCGATGGTGGGCTCGTCGAAGAACAGCACCGGCGGGTCGTGGAGCAGCCCCCTGGCCAGGTGCAGCCGTTGCCGCATTCCTCGGGAGAACCCCTCCACCCGCTCCTTGCCCCTCCCCTGCAGCCCCACCAGCTCCATGACCTCCTCGATCCGCCGACGCTGCAGGCGGGGCTCGAGGGCATACAGGTCGGCGAAGTAGCGCAGGTTATCGAGGGCGCTCAGCCGGTCGTAAAGCCCCCGGTCACCCCCGAAGACGTAGCCGATCTGGCGACGCACCTCCCGGGGATGGGCGACCACGTCCAGCCCCAGCACGTTCACTTTGCCCGAGGTCGGCAGGAGGAGGGTGCAGAGGACCCGGATCGTGGTGGTCTTGCCGGCCCCGTTGGGTCCCAGCAGTCCGAACAGCTCCCCGGGCTCCACGCGCAGGGAGATTCCCCGCACAGCCTCGATCTCTAGGCGACGGCGGCGGACGGTACCGGTGGTGGTGCGGTAAGTCCGCCGCAGATCGACCACTTCGATGGCGGGCTCGCCGCTGGCGAGTGCGGCTGTGGACACGGGCGGCCAAGTTTACCGGGTGTCGACCGCGGTCCGGCCTTTGCTTGGGACCCTTGGGTCAGCGCTTGGCGATGAGCTGCAGCTCCAGGCAGGCCTCTCTGGGCAATTCGGCCACCCCGACCGCCACCCGGGCGTGATGGCCATGCTCGCCCAGCACCTGGAGGAGCAGGTGGGAGGCGCCGTCCACCACCTCGGAGTGGCGAGCGAAGTCTGGCGCCGAGCGGACATATCCAGTCAGCAGCACAAGCCCGGTGATCCGCTCGAGTTTTCCCGCCGCGGCCGCCAGCAGCGCCAGCAAGGAGAGGGTGGCGGTGCGGGCCGCCTCGACCCCCGCCTCGACGCTCAGATCCGCCCCCAGCCGGCCCTGAATGACCTTGCCCTCCCGCATGGGCAGGACGCCCGAGGTCACGATCAGTTCGCCGGCAAAGGTGAACGGCACGTAGCTGGCGATGGGGACCGGCGGTGGGGGCAGCTCCAGTCCCAGCTGCGCCAGCCGTTCGTCGGGAGAGGCGCCCGGAACGTGGTCGATCACGGTGGCGCCTCTGCCTCCAGGCGCTGGCGGCGCCGGCGCAGGTAGATCCCCAGCGCAATGGCCACCAAGATCAAGACGACCAGCACCGCCACCAACGCCGCGATCGGGATTGAGGAGCCCTTGGTCGGCTTCGTGTGGTGGTGTCGGGGAGTGGCGCTGGGGGTCGGGGTGGGCGAAACCGCCACCGAAATCGGCGTACCCGAGCTGGAGCTCAAGGCTACCGGCCCCGGGGCGGTCGAGTCCAGGGCTCGAGCGGTCCTGCCTCTCAGGCTGACGGGGTTCCAGGTCGAGGCCAGGACGGTGAGCGGGGTGGTGGAGAGGGTCGATAGTCCAGTCACCTCCAGGCTGGGGAGCCCGTGCGAGAAGGCCGCCCAGGCGGTCCCGCCGTTGACGGTGCGTTGGAGCCCGCCACCGGTGCTGCCGCCGTTGTCCCCGCCGACGTAGATGACGGCCGGGTTGTCAGGGTCGAAGGCGATGGAGTCGACCGACCAAAGGGCGCCCCCGGCCAGGGTCTGAGCCTGCCAGGTGGTGCCGCCGTCGGAGCTCGCGTAGAGACCCTTGAGGCTGCCGACCAAGAGGGGCGGGGAGGTAGCGCCCTTCGCCAGCGGCCCGGCAGCGACCGAGAAGACGGGAGCGCCGCCGGGGTCACCGCCCGGCACCGACTGCCAGCCGGAGTCGGTCCCTACGGAGAGCGAGAGAAAGAGGTTGTCCTGCTGTGCGACCTGATCCGCTCCGGCGAGCACCCCGAGGGGATTGCTGGCGATGATCGCCACGGCGGAGATGCTGAGCGAACTCATCCCGGCCCGCTCCCAGCTCGTGCCGTCGCCGCTGACGTACACCCCCTCCTGGGTGCCGAGGACGATGGCGGTGGGACCGGTGGCGATGGCCCGGACGTCGAGGGTATGCAGTCCTGTGTTCACCTGCCTCCAACTCTGGCCGCTGTTGGTGCTGCGGAAGACACCGGCACTTGCGGTTCCGGCGTAGAGCACTGAGCCCGAGTTGCCGTAGGCCACCGTCCAGGTGAACTGGCTTATCGAGGTGGCCGTCCAGCTCTGGCCGTCGTCAGAGCTGATCCAGACGCCCCGGCTGGTGGCGGCCGCCAGGTCCTGGGGGGTGTTCGGGTCGCCGATCACCTTCCAGACGGTGACGTGCTGGCTGGTCGAGATGGGGATCGGCTGGAGCGCCGTCCAGGGACCGGCCGTGGCCGCCGCCCCGATCAGGAGCGCGGCCGAGCCCAGCAGCACGGCCAGGGCGATCGATCCGAGAGCCGCTCCCCAGCGCCAGAGCGAGGGCTGACGCTTAGCTACCAATCCGGCGGCTCGATGGTCTGGTCGCGCCCGGGTCCGACCGACACCCAGTCCACCCTGGCTCCCGCCAGCTCAGCGATTCGATCAACGTAGCGCCGCGCCGGCTCCGGGAGGTCGCTCAGCTTCCGGGCGTCTTTGGTGCTGCGCTGCCACCCGGGTAGCTCCTCGTACTCCGGCTCCAGATGCTTGAGGTGGGAGATGTTGGCCATGGGATGGTCTTGGGGCTCCCCTTTGCTGCGATAACTGGTGCAGATGCGAATGACCTCGAGCTGATCGAGGACATCGAGCTTGGTGAGGGCGATGGAATCGATGCCGTTGACCCCGACTGCGTAGCGCGCGACGCAGGCGTCGAACCAGCCTACCCGGCGGGCCCGTCCGGTCGTGGTGCCGTACTCGGCACCGATCTCCCTCAGATACTCACCCAGCTCGTCGTCCAGCTCGGTGGGGAAGGGTCCGTAGCCCACCCGGGTGGTGTAGGCCTTGAACACGCCGATGGTCCGCCCCACATGCCGGGGCCCGATTCCCGCTCCGGCCAAAGCGCCGCCCGCCGACGGATACGAGCTGGTGACGTAGGGATAGGTGCCCAGGTCCAGGTCCAGCATCGTCCCCTGGGCTCCCTCCAGGATCACCCGCTCACCTGAAGCCACCGCTCCCTGGATCAGCGGATAGGGATCTCGGATGAATCGATCGAGCCGCTGGGCGTAGTCGGTGTACTCCGCCAGGATGGCCTCGACGGTGAAGGGGGGGGCCGAGTAGAGCCGGACCAGGGCCTCGTTCTTGAGCGGGAGGACGAAGTTCAGCTTCTTCTCCAAGAAGCGGAGCTTCTGGAGGTCGCCCACCCGAAAGCCGATCCGGCGCACCTTGTCGTTGTAGGCCGGGCCTACCCCGCGGTAGGTGGTGCCCAGCCGGTCGTCGCCGCGGGCGCCCTCCTCCATCCGGTCGAGCACCGGGTGATACGGCATGATCATGTGGGCCCGCTCGCTGATCACCAGGTTGTCCAGGT
>DATKSR010000052.1:0-2120 GCA_035531555.1 Candidatus Dormiibacterota bacterium | reverse complement strand
TACGAAGTAACGCGCCGTCTCCAATGTCTCCGACAATCACCCGACAACCACTCAGCAAGCTCGCGCGATACCGCTGCGGCTCCGTCCGAGTCAGCACAGTCACTTCGCGCCCCCCGCAATGGACGCGGTGAGCAATTTGGGATCCGAGGAAGCCTCCCCCTAAAACCAGGACGGTCTGCATTTTCCCATTTTGCTCCGGCATAGGCCCTAACGGGGCAACATATCAGAGTGGAAGTGCCCCGGGGAAGGGTCATGTCCCTTAGTGGGCTTGCCGCAGTAGAACGGACCGCGCTGATGTGGGTCAAACCCCACGAGGTGGGTCCACCATGGGTCGACGAGAGCGACGCCGGTTCACAGACGAGGTGAAGACCGACATTGTAGGCCTGGCGCGGTCAAGCGGCAAGAGCATCCCGGAGCTCAGCCGGACCACGGCCCGACCGAGGGCCCGGCGAGGCGCTGAGTGCAGAGGACAGAGCCGCCGGGAGGTCGGCAGAGCAGCCTCAGCCCGGCTGAGAGTGAGGAGCTGGGCCCGCTGCGGCGCCGGGTGCGGGTACGGGAAGAGGAGCGGACAATCCTCAAGGAGGCAGCCGTTTTCTTCGCCAAGGAGACCGGTATGCCGCTATCGGTTCATCGAGGTGGAGAGGGTCAATCACGCGGTCACAACCTTCTGCCGCGTGTTATTGGTCTCCCGCGCCGCCTACTACCAGGGGCATCGCCAGCCGCAATCTGAGTGGTCCCGGGCCGATGTTGGGCTCGCTACGCAGATCGCCACCATCCACGCCCAGAGGCAGCAGACCTATGGCGCTCCCCGCGTCCAGGCCGAACTCCGGATTATGGGCGAATTCCACTCCCGCACGGGGGTGGCCAGGTTGATGCGCCAGGCGGGACTCGCTGGACGCTAACCGCGGCGCTTCCGCCGCACCACGGTCGCTGTTCCGTTGACCACCTTCCCCGATCTGGTCCAGCGCGACTTCACACCCGACGATCCCAACCAGCTCTGGGTGGGCGACGTCACCCACATCCGCACCTGGAAGGGGTGGCTCTACCTGGCCGTCCTCCTGAACGGCTCCTCTCGAGGGGTGGTGGGCTGGTCCATGGCTCACCACCTGCGCGCAGAGCTGCCGCTGGCAGCTCTGCGCATGGCCGTGGTCCAACGCGGTCCAGCACCCGACCTGATCGACCACACCAACCGCGGTTGTCAGTACACCGCTGAGCACGATACCAAAGTCCTGGATGCCCATCGCATCCTATCCAGCCTCAGTCGATCTCACAACTACTGGGCCCACGCAGTCGCCGAAAACTTCTTCGCCACGCTGATGTCCGACCTGGTGTATCGCCGCTCCTAGCCCACCCAAACCGCCGACAGGAGCACGATCTTCGCGTACATCGATGCTTTGTACAATCCCGGCCGAAATCACTCCACCCTGGGATTTTCAGCCGAGCAGCCTCCGAGAATCGCCGCCTCCCTGTGGCACAATCCGCTTAGTAGAAGCGTCCGTCTAATCGGGGCAGCGCCAGTCTCGCGCCTACGCGCCTCCGGCAGCCCGCGGCACGTTGTGGAAGAGGCCTCGCTCCTCTAAGTGCCCGTTGATCCTCAGGTACCTAGCCATCGCATCTAACTGAGCCTCCAGCGTCTGCTGGCCCTTGTCGGTGAGCCGGTAGGGACGGCGTCGGCCCTCCGCCGGCAAGGCAGCCACCAGCCCGTAGGCCTCGAGTCGCGAGAGCGCGCCGTAGAGGGTTCCCGGACCGAGCGTGATCCCGGCCTGCTTGCGCACCTCCTGAACGATCGAATAGCCGTGGCGCGGTCCCTCGACGAGACTGGAGAGGACGAGCAGGCCGGGGTCTCGCCAACTGGGGCGACCAGGTTGCTTCACGACGCACCTCTCCGAACTGGAGGCGGACCCAACTCTCCCAAATCCATGGCCCACTATATCGTACCAGATTGCATCTCCCGGGGATGTAGCCGCCCACGAGCCAGCTAGATCAAGCCATCAATCGCTTGGCGATCACCAGCCGCTGGATCTGGTTGGTTCCCTCGTAGATCTGGGTGATCTTCGCGTCCCGCATCATCCGCTCCACCGGGAACTCGTTGATATAACCATAGCCGCCCAGCACCTGGA
>DATKSR010000051.1:0-41653 GCA_035531555.1 Candidatus Dormiibacterota bacterium | reverse complement strand
CAATGCCACGGTTTCGGGGCTGACGGCCTCGGAGCTCACGGTGCGCCCGGCCCTGCGAGCGGCGCTGGTGGACTCCCCGGGCCGGGTCCTGGTGGTGACTTTTGCCAGCAATCTGGCGCGAATGCGACAGACCCTCGAGCTGGCGGAGGAGGCCGGACGCCGCTGCTGCCTGGTCGGTCGCAGCATGCTCCGCAACGTCGACACCGCTCGCAAACTGGGCTACTTGCAGATCCGACCCGGGCAACTGGCGTCGCCCCGCGAACTGGCCAGCATTCCCCCCAAGCAGCTCTGCCTTCTGGCCACCGGGTCTCAGGGGGAGCCGCTAGCGGCGCTCAGCCGGATCGCCGCCGGCACCCATCCCTTCATCCGACTCCGGAGCGACGACACTGTGGTACTGGCAGCCAACCCCATTCCCGGCAATGAGTCGACGGTGGGCCGGATCGTCAACCAACTGGTGGAGCGCGGGGTGCGGGTTTTGGCCGGCAGCGCTTCCGGAGTGCACGCCAGCGGTCACGCAGCGGGGGAGGAGCTGCGCTTTCTTCTGGAGGTGGTCAGGCCGCAGTACTTCATACCCGTCCACGGCGAGCCCCGCCATCTGGCGGCTCACGCCCAGCTGGCCCTGGAGGTGGGTCTGGCCCCGGAGGCGATCGCCATCATCGAGAACGGGACGGTCGCCGAGGTCACGGATCAGGAGTTGCGGGTGAGCGGCAGCGTAAGCGTGGGAGCGATCCCGGTCGATGCGGAGGGCAAGAGTTCGACTGCCGGGGAATCTCCCAAGATTCCGAACCAGCAGTTGGTGGTGGTGTCGGTCACCATGGATCGGGTGCTGAGGAAGTTACTGGCCGGACCGGAGACGGTGGTGGTGGGCGATGCGACGGCAGACGAGCGCCGGCTCGTCGACGGGGGAAGGGCAAAGGTGCGGCAGGTGGTCGCCCATCGCCGGGAGTTCCGCGATCCTGGTGAAGTGCGCCGGATGGTGGGCACGACGATGGAGGGGCACCTAGCGGAAGCTGGCCCGTGGCGACCACGGGTTGTTGCCGTAGTGAGTCTGGCCTGAGGTCCGAGTGGGCGTACCGGTGAGTCGGCTGGTGCTGGGCGCGGCGAGCCTGCTGCTGCTCGCCCTCGCCGTCGGCGCCGCAGTCCAACTGGGACGCCCCGTACCGGCTCTCGCGGGCCAGAGTCAGCTCGCTCCCTCTTACCTGGTCTCGGGAGGAGCGGTAGCTCTGCCGTGGCCGGACCAGGGAGAGGCAGCGCTCTATCTGTCCGGGTTCGGCTGGCTGGGCTCCACCGGACTCGAGGGGTCGGTGCCGATCGCCAGCGTCACCAAGATAATGACCGCCCTGGTGATCCTCCGATCCGATCCCCTGCAGGCGGGGGGGTCGGGTCCGACGATCACCGTGACCTCGGCCGACCTCGCTCTCTACCAGGGCGAGTTGACCCAGGGAGACTCGGTGGTGCGGGTGGAGTCCGGCGAGACCCTCACCGAGCTCCAGGCGCTGGAGGGGTTGCTGCTGCCCTCCGGAGACAACCTCGCGGCGCTGCTCGCCGATTGGCAAGCCGGCTCCGAGGCTGCCTTCGTGGCGGAGATGGACCAGCTGGCCGGGACGCTGCACCTCGAGCAGACCCATTTCACCGACAGCAGCGGACTGGATCCCGGGAGCGTCAGCAGTGCCCGCGACCTGGTGGTCCTGGCTACCGTGGCCATGCGCAACCCGGTCTTCGCGTCGATCGTGGCTATGCCCACGGTCAGCCTTCCGGTCGCCGGCACGGTCCGCAACTACAACCCGATCCTGGGTCAGGGTGGGGTTATCGGCATCAAGACCGGGTGGACCGAGAGCGCGCTGGGCTGCTTAGTCTTCGCCGCCAGGCAGACCGTCGGAGGGCGCCCGGTGCAGTTGATCGGCGCGGTGCTCGGCCAGCCGGGCGGCCCGGAGACGGGACTGGCGGCGGCCGGTCGGGAGGCTTCCTTGCTCCTCGCCGCCGGCGAAGCGGAGCTGCACCAGACCAGACTGCCGGCAGGTGGTTCCGTGGTTGGAGAGGTGAACTCCAAATGGACGGCCCCACTGGCCGCCCGAGTCAGCCACAGTGTCTGGCTTATCGGGGTGGCGGGGGCTCGGCTGCACCTCGATTTGCTATGGCAGCGGCCCCGGGCGCCGCTACGCCGGGGAGAAGACGTCGGCTCCCTGACGGTCACCACGCCGGGTGGATTCCACTTCCACGAAACCGTGGTGGTGAACCGAAAATTGGCCGCTCCCGATTGGTGGTGGCGCCTCACCCGGTCCCTTTAAGCGAGCAGATGTGCGGTCTCACTGCTAGACTGCGGCCAGCGGGTGGCAATACCGCTTCCGACCCATCCAATCCCACCCATGCCAACGCCCTCATCGATGGCGAAAACGAAGCGGCGCCGTGCGCCGAGACCGCGGGCGGCTAGCCCCCGACGGCGACCGTCGAGCAGCAGGGGTAGTCGTCAAGCCGGTCCTGCGTTGCGCCTAAAGTCAACCCAGCAGCGAGAGCTGGCAGGAATCGCCGCCATCGCGGTGGGCCTCATCTGGATGATCCTGCTGGCCTTTCCGCAGGCCAAGGTCGCCTTTGACTTCGGACGAGGAATCCAGTCGGCTGTCGGGGTAGGTGGCTGGATCATCGGGGTGGCCCTGGTCGCCGGCGGGGTGGGGATGCTGGCATCTAGGACTACGGAGCGAAGTGGCGGTCAGGTCATGGTCGCCCTGATCGTCTCAGCGGTCGCGGCGATCTCCATGGCTGCGACCGTGCACCCGGGCGGTGGTGGTGCCATCGGGGAAGCCATCGGTCCCCGCCTGGCCTCCTGGGTCGGCGCCCCCGCAACCCTGGTGGCCCTGTCCGGGTTGGCACTGGCTGGCCTGATCGTCGGGCTGGAGGTCTACCCGTCCCGACTGTCAGCGCGGGCACTGACCCGGATGGGGGACGCCGCCGCGAGGGCGTTTTCCGCGACCGGCTCGTCGCGGTCCAGCTCCCGGCCATCGCCCGCCCTGTCGACCGCGCCTCATGCCCAGTTGGGTGGTCTCCTCCCGGTGCTGCCGGTGCCCGCAGACCAGAGCCTGGGCGAGGATGAATCGGCTCCCGAGGCGTTCCAGCGGATCTTCGAAGGTCTCGACCACGATGAACCGGACCCCATCGCCCTGGAGGTCGCCGCGGATGCGGTCGAGGTCGGCGGCACTCCCGTCGCTGCCGCCGGGGTAGCGGTTGTGGCCGACACGTCCGACGAGCTCGATGACGAGCCCGAGCCGAGCTGGGTCCTCCCCAGCGTTGATCTGCTCGACTCCTCGAGCGGCAAGCGCGAGCGGCTCCGGGACGAGATCCGGAGCCGGATCCGCACCATCGAATCCACGCTCGGCAATTTCGGCGTTAAGTGCAAGGTGATGGGGGTAAACGCGGGCCCCACGGTGACCCAGTACGAGCTGCAGCCGGCTCCCGGGGTGCCGGTGCGCAAGGTTCTCGCCTATCAGCCGGACCTCTCAATGGCCCTGGCTGCACCCATTCGGATCCAGGCGCCCATCCCGGGGAAGTCAGCCATCGGAATCGAGGTGCCCAACAAGGCGGCCCAGCTGGTCACCCTGAAGGAGGTTGTCCAGGCGCCGACCTTCAACGGCGTGAAGAGCAAGCTGGCCATGGCCCTGGGTGCCGATGTCAGCGGTCACCCGGTCCTAGGCGATCTGGCGGGGATGCCTCACCTGCTGATTGCCGGCACCACCGGGTCGGGCAAGAGCGTCTGCATCAATGCGGTTCTGGCCGGGCTCCTGCTGCAGTCCACTCCCCGGGACCTGCGTCTCATCCTGGTCGATCCGAAGCGGGTGGAGCTCAGCAACTTCTCCGGACTGCCCCATCTGCTGGTTCCGGTGGTGGTTGACGCCGACCCCGCCGTCGCAACGCTTCGCTGGGCGGTGATGGAGATGGAGCAGCGGTACAAGCTCTTCGCCGGCCACGGCGCTCGCAACATCACCAACTTCAACGAGCGGGCCCCGCAGCTGGGGCTGCGCACCCTGCCCAAGATCGTGATCGTGATCGACGAATTGGCCGACCTGATGATGGTGGCGGCCAACGAGATCGAGGATCTGATCTGCCGGATCGCTCAGTTGGCCCGGGCGGTGGGGATCCACCTGATCGTGGCCACCCAGCGCCCCTCCGCTGACATCATCACCGGGTTGATCAAGGCCAACATCCCCTCCCGGATCGCCTTCGCAGTGAGCAGCGGCGTCGATTCCCGGGTGATCCTGGATGAGATGGGCGCCGAGAAGCTGCTGGGCCGGGGCGACATGCTCTACCTGCCGATCGACGCCGGCAAGGCAGTCCGACTCCAGGGCGCCTACGTCTCCGACCGGGAACTGGACCAGCTGATCGGCTGGTGGAAGGCCCAGGGCCGCCCTCACTACCAGGAGGAGATCCTCCAGGCAGCGGCGCTGGCGCCCGTTCGGGGCGATCCCGCGCTGAAGCGTGACCCGCTCTTCGAACGGGCGGGCCGGATCGTGATCGGGGAGCAGCGCGGCGCCGCCTCGCTCCTGCAGCGCAAGCTCAACGTGGGCTACACCAGGGCGGCCCGCTTGATCGATCAGCTCTCGGACGCGCGGGTGGTGGGTCCCTACGAGGGCAGCAAGTCCCGGGAGGTCCTGATGAACCTGGCCGAGCTGGAGCAGATGCTCGACTCCAACGAGGACGGGGACTAGCCGCTACGCTTGGCGCGTGGCCAGCAGTGAACATTCTTTTGACGTGGTCTCGGACTTCGACCGCCAGGAATTGGTGAACGCGGTCGAGCAGGCCAAGCGGGAGATTGCCACCCGGTACGACTTCAAGGACATCACTGCGGAGCTAGATCTGCACGAGAAGGAGATCGTGGTGCTGGCCGCTTCGGACAGCCGGGCTGACGCCATGCTCGATGTCCTGAAGAGCAAGCTAGTCCGTCGGCAGCTCTCGCTGAAGATCCTTGACCCGGGCAAGCCCGAGCCGGCTGCCAAAGGCAATGTCCGCCAAGTGATTCAGCTGCGCAAGGGGATCGCCGAGGAGACGGCCCGCGACCTGACCAAGCGCATCAAGGCAAACCACTCCAAAGTCCAGGTGCGCATTCAAGGCGACGAGCTCCGGGTGACCGCCAAGGACAAGGACGCTCTGCAGGCGGTCATCCACGAGCTGCGCGAGCTGGATCTGCCGGTGCCGCTGCAGTACACCAACTACCGATGACCATCAGGGGGACCACCGCTCCCCCTGAGACCTCTGGGGAGGTCGCAGAGCCGCTGGGTGCGACTTGGCGCGGGTTCGCCAATCTGATCACCATCAGCCGTCTCGGCCTGATCCCGGTGATCCTCTTCTGCCTGGAGTCAGGCTTCGCGGGGAGCCACCAGATTGCGGCGGGGCTGTTCGTCCTGGGGGCGGCCACCGACAGCCTGGATGGGATGGTGGCCCGTCGTCGCCAGGAGGTGAGCACTCTCGGGATCTTCCTCGACCCCCTGGCCGACAAACTGCTGGTGATTGCCGCGCTATTTCCCCTGGTAAGCGAAGGGGCGCTGCCGGCCTGGGCCGGGTTCGTGATCGTTGCTCGCGAGGTGGCGGTGGTGATCCTGCGGACGAGGGGCACGCGTTCGGGAGTCTCGATCAGCGCCAATCGAGTCGCCAAGCTCAAGACACTCAGCCAGGATGCCATGGTCGTCGCCTTGATTCTCCAGCGCCCGTACCCCGTGCTCAGTCCCTTCGCCGGCTGGCTGGTGGGGGTGGCCGTGGTCTTCACCCTCTGGAGTGGGGGAGTCTATCTCTGGCGGTTTCGGAACCTGCTCGGGTGGCGATGACCGAGCCTCGTCTAGAGGACCTTGCACTGGTCTTTCCCGGAGCGCGAGCCGTGCTCGAGAAGGCTGGACAGGCTCCGGCACGAACCCTGGCTACCGCTGAGTCATGCACCGGAGGACTGCTGGCGGCCGCCCTCACCGCGGTACCGGGCAGCTCGGCCTCGTTCCTGGGAGGGGTGGTCGCTTACGCCAACTCTCTAAAGCTCGGGACGCTGGGCGTTCCGACCGAGCTTCTCGAGTCGTATGGCGCGGTCAGCCGCGAGGTGGCGGAGTCCATGGCGGTGGGGGTTAGGGATCGCTTTCACAGCTCCTTCGGCATCTCGACAACAGGCGTCGCCGGACCCGCTTCGTCCGAGTCCAAACCGGCGGGACTGATCTTCGTGGCGGTGGCTGGAGCCGACGGCACGGTGGTGCGTCAAATGGTCCGCGATGAGGGCCGGCACAAGAACCGAGTCCGTGCGGTCACGGTGGCCCTGGAGCTCTTGCAGGCGGCCCTCAATTGAGTGCCATAGACCCCCCGCTGAACCGCCTAAAGGACCTTCCCATACGGGTCGAGACGCGGTACAATAGCGAACAAGCGTTCCCCGCCAATGCTGAGTCGTCTTGAAACCCGTCATTGCTCGCGGTCACCCCGCAGCGACACACCCGGAGGTCACTGAAATGAGCGCTACACTCGAAGTCGCGGGACGCGTGAGCGGCCCGGTAGACCGCGATGCCAAGGAGCTTGCGCGAGTGGCCACAGAGAAGGACCGGGCGCTAGGCGCCGCGCTGACCCAAATCGAGCGGAGCTATGGCAAGGGCGCGATCATGCGGCTCGGCGACGGCACCGGGGTGCGGGGGATTGAGGTGATCTCTACCGGGGCCCTCACCCTTGACCTGGCTCTAGGCGTCGGCGGAATCCCGCGGGGTCGGATCGTGGAGATCTTCGGACCGGAGTCATCCGGCAAGACCACCCTCAGCCTGCACATCGTCGCGGAGGCCCAGAAGTCCGGCGGAGTCGCGGCATTCATCGACGCCGAGCATGCCTTGGATCCGGCTTACGCGGCCCGGATCGGGGTGAACACTGATGAGCTTCTGATCTCCCAGCCTGATACCGGTGAGCAGGCGCTCGAGATCGTGGAGGTGTTGGTGCGCAGCCAGGCGGTCGACGTGGTGGTGGTCGACTCGGTGGCGGCCCTCGTCCCCAAGGCGGAGATCGACGGTGAGATGGGCGACACCCATGTAGGTCTTCAGGCCCGCCTGATGTCCCAGGCCATGCGTAAGTTGACGGCTGCGATCAGTCGTTCCAACTGCGTGGTGATCTTCATCAACCAGCTGCGCGAGAAAGTTGGGGTGATGTTCGGCAATCCCGAGGTCACCTCCGGTGGTCGGGCGCTCAAGTTCTACGCCTCGATCCGGCTGGACATCCGCAAGATCGATTCCCTCAAGCAAGGTCTCGATGTCATTGGAGGTCGAGTCCGAGTGCGGGTCGTCAAGAACAAGGTGGCTGCGCCCTTCCGGGCCGCTGAGCTTGATCTTCTCTACAGCGAGGGCATCTCCTACGAGGGCAGCGTCCTGGATGGTGCCATCGAGGCCGGCATCGTCGAGAAGAGCGGCGCCTGGTTCAGCTACGGCGAGATGCGCTTGGGCCAGGGCCGGGACAACGTCCGCGATCTGCTCCGGGGTAACGCCGAACTGACTCAGGAGATCGCCAACAAGGTTCGCCAGGCGGTGATCGGAGAGCCGGTGCTTCCGGCGGGCCAGGAGAGCGACATGGCGGTGGAGTCGGAGCCGGCGGCAGCCTTGGGCTGAGGTACTGTCCCAGCTTCGCGGGCGGCACCTCGGCCCTGACCTCCAGGCACACTGGAGTTAGCGCTAAAATCGGTGCCGCTTTCAATTAATTTCCTGCTCCTCCGGCTTCGTGAGGGGTTGAAGTCGGGGAGGGGCCTTCCATAGTCCCTTGCTTGACACTGCGAGGTCTGGGCTATGAGTGCAGCACTGGATGTGTTGCTGGTCGTACTAGCTGTGCTCGCCGCTGGCGGCGTGGCCTTCGGCCTGATGGCGTCCCGTCAGGGACGTCGTGGCCAGGATGACCTGGTCGCTGCTCGGACGGCGATCGAGGCCGATCGCAAGGCAGCCGGTCTCGAGGCCAAGGCCGAGGCACTCCGGGTTCGGACCGAGCTCGAGGACGAGCTAAGAGAGCGCCGCTCCGAGGTCTCCCGACTGGAGCAGAGAATTGTTCAGCGCGAGGAGCAACTGGACCGCCAGCAGCAGGACCTCCTCCAGCGCGGGGACACCTTGGCCGCGGAACGCACCCAGTTGGAGGGGTCGCGCACCGAGCTGAGTGGCCTTCGGGAAGCTGGGGAACGGGAGCTGGAGCGGGTGGCGGGGCTCACCCGGGAGGATGCCCGCCAGGAGGTCCTCCAGACCCTCGACAGGGAGCTGATCTCAGAGAAGGCGGACCTGATCCGCCACTCGGTCGCGTCAGCTCGGGCCGAGGCTGACGAGCGCTCACGGGAGGTGCTGGTCACCACCATCCAGCGCCACGCCGCTGACCAGACCGGCGAGACCTCGGTATCGGTAGTCCCCCTGCCCAACGATGAAGTAAAGGGTCGGATCATCGGTCGGGAGGGGCGCAACATTCGGGCCCTGGAGGCGGCTCTGGGGGTTGATCTGATCATTGATGACACCCCCGAGACGGTGGTCCTGAGCGGATTCGACCCCGTGCGCCGGGAGGTGGCCCGGGTCACCCTCAACAAGCTGCTCAGCGACGGCCGGATTCACCCGACCAGGATCGAGGAGGTGGTGGTGAAGTCGCGGGAGGAGGTCACCTCGCGGATCGTGGAGGAGGGGCAGCAGGCTCTCTTCGAGCTAGGGCTGCAGAACGTTCATCCCGAGCTGGTCAAGCTAGTGGGCACGCTCCGCTTCCGCTACAGCTATGGCCAGAACGTGCTGGCTCATGTCAAGGAGGTCGCCTACCTCGCCGGCATGATCGCCGCTGAGATCGGCGCCGACGAGCATCTCGCCAAGGAGGCCGGGATGTTCCACGACATCGGCAAGGCCGTGGACCACGAAGTGGAGGGCTCCCACGCTCTGATCGGGGGGGAGATCCTGCGGCGACTTGGGCGGCACCCTGAAGTGGTGAACGCCGTGCAGTGCCACCACTACGACATCGAGCCGACCACCATCATGGCCTTCGTGGTGCTCAGTGCTGACGCGATCTCAGCCTCGCGTCCGGGCGCTCGCCGGGAGACGCTGGCCAGCTACATCAAGCGTCTCGAGAAGCTGGAGGAGATCGCCAACGCCTTCGAGGGAGTGGAGCGGTCCTTCGCCATCCAGGCCGGCCGCGAGGTGCGGATCATGGTCAAGCCGGATCGGGTGAACGACGATGCCGCGGTGGTCTTGGCGCGGGAAATAGCTCGCCGAATCGAGGGTGAGATGAGCTATCCCGGAACCATCAAGGTCACGGTAGTGCGGGAGACGCGCTCGGTCGACTACGCCAAGTAGCCCACCTCCCGATCTCGGCACATCTGTCCCAACCCTGTCACAACCGTGCCGCAATGCTCCTGATCTGCCCCTGAAGTCGGAATCCTGCAGCTAGACTGCGCTGGTCCGTTGGAAGGGACGACCATCTTGTGAGGGAGACTTAGGATCTTGCGACCCGTGGTGCGGATAGTGATCTGGCTCCTGCCCCGGTCGGCAGGTTGGGCCGGTCTCAGCTCGATTGGACGGGATCTGGTCGCAGGCTACCCGGGCGGGTATCAATGAGCAGTCCCACTGCAGTTCGCCGACGAGCTGTGGCCGGCGGGGCAGAGTTGACATTGGGTCATGCGACGGCCGTCAAGCCCCCGGTGGTGACGGCGTTGATCACCGAGACACCAGCCCCCAACGGTTATCGCTGGCAAGTGATGGTGGTCGTCGCGGCGACCACCGGCGCGGCCACGGCGCTTGGTGTGATCTACATCCGACCCCCACTCGAGTGGCCGGCGCTGTTGGTAGTGTTCTTGGTGGTAGCCCTGTTGGAGACCCGCGGCGGCGTTCCGGCACCGGTAGGACGAGTAACCATCCACTTCAGTGCGAAGTCCTACGCGAGCATCGGCGCCGTATACCTACTCGGGCTTCCCGGAGCCGCCGCTTCGGCAATTGCCGTTCTTGTCGTCGGCGTGGTCGTTCGTCGCAGGTTCACCGTCAAGGTGCTATTCAACAGTGCGATGGGCTTCTTGATCTTCGCTGCGGCCTACTTGGTGTTCAGCGAATTGAGGCATGCCGCGAGCGGACAGGTGGGATGGTTGATCTTCGCAGGCGCCATGGGAGGTGTCGCCTGCTGGCTAGCCAATCAGTTTCTTCTCGGACTTGTTCTGGTCGCCGACCAGGGCGCCCGGGATTTCCGGTACGACATATTCCTTCGAAGTGTGATGACCGTGATGCCTTACTACGTGGGGTACGGACTCACCGGGCTCGGGGTCGTCGCGGCCAGCTACTACCTGACTGACACGGTCGCCCTGGTTACGCTGGCTGCGCCGGTCGCGATTGTCCAAACAGCCACGAATCGCTGGATGCGGGAGCAACAGGCCCGCGCGGTAGAGGCCCAGAGCGGCTTCAACTCAACGCTGGTCAGTCTCTCCAAAGCGATCGATCTGCGGGACCACGACACAGAGGGCCACTGTCGCCGGGTCGTGGAATATTCGCTCATGATGGGCCGATTTCTAAAATTCCCTGAAGAAGAACTTCTGCGTCTTTGCCATGGGGCGCTTCTTCACGATATCGGCAAGATCGGTGTCCCAGATGCGATTCTCCACAAGCCAGGCCCCCTCACCGACGAAGAGTGGAAAGTCATGCGCACGCACCCGCAGCTTGGGGCTCTTATGGTGGCGGACGTACGGCAGCTGGAGTACGCCCGAGAAGTGATCCTGACTCACCACGAGCGCTTCGATGGAAAAGGCTACCCGAACGGCCTGGTCGGTGATTCGGTGCCGCTCGCCGCGCGCGTCTTCACCATCGCTGATGCGTTCGACGCAATGATCTCCGACCGTCCGTACCGGAAGGCAATGTCCGTCGCTGAAGCACGGGCAGAGGTCCGTCGATGCTCGGGGACCCAGTTCGACCCGCAAGCTGTCGCGGCCTTCGAGAGCATCTCCGACAAAGAACTGGAGGCCGTATCAAAACAGAGAGAGCAGCCCACCGAGGAACTGCTCTCCCTTTGATTCGCGTCTGGAGGGCGTAAGGCCCTCCGACCCAATCAGATCAGCGTCCTGACCAATCCCAGGTGTCCCACGTGCTCATGTACTTGCTCTCCTGCAACGTAAATTTCGTTCTCTGCCCAGACGCAGCTGCCGCAGAAACCCTTCGGAGCGACCTTATCCCACGAGGAGAGCATGTCGCAGGCGGCTGACTTCGAAGTGACGAACCAGTAACATACCGGTCCGACTGGGACGGCAAACCCATCCTCTTGGGAGCGCGACTAGGCCCCGCGGGGTGCGTGTTCACGTTGGGACACTCCCTACACTCTCGCAAGCGCTCGCGCCGGAACTCTCGTTGGCTGGAGGTTTCGATTGCCTGAAACCGGAGTCGGGTGGCGCGGTCCGCTGAGGGCATCCAGATTCCGGGCATTCTGGGTAGCCGGTGTTCTCTCCTGGTACGGGGACTTCCTAACTCTTCCAGCCCTCGTGATCATCTGCTACCGGCTGGGCGGGGAAGTGGCTGTTGGGCTGCTCTTTGTGGTCGAATCAGCGCCCCTGCTAGCCCTTCTCCCCATCGGGGGCCACTTAGGGGATCGAGGAGATCGGCGGAGAAGGTCAGCGGCCCTTGATCTGGTTCGGGCCTCTCTGGCGTGCCTCACCATCGTCGGAGCGGAGGGCCACGTTTTGGTGGCGGTGCTCCTCGCCGCAGGAGGCGCAAGAGCTGCTTCGGCACTGTATGAGCCCGGGCGGCGGAGGCTCGTGGCGGTACTGTTGCCGCAAGCTCTCGTTCCTGCCGGCAGCAGCCTGCTTTCGGTAGCCTCCGAATCGGCGGTGGTGGTGGCGCCCGCGCTCGGCGCACTGCTCTTGCTCGTACTGGCGCCCACATGGCTCATCGCCGTCGATGGAGCAACGTTCTTGGTCTCCGCCGCTCTTATGACGAGGGTGGGCGGCCAACCAGCTCCCTGGGTCCTCCGGTCGTACACAAGGCAGCGCGTGTTGCCTGTTCTCCGCCGCGGCTTCGCACTCCTGCTCTTTGACCCCACCACGCGACTCTTCGCCTTCCAGGCGGCGGTCGGGGCCGCGCTCGCCAGCGTGATCCAGGTGTAGTTCGTGCCGCTGGCTCGCTACATCTTCCATGTGCACACCAACCAGGTGGGGCTGATGTACGTGGTGGTAGGCATCTCGTCACTCGTTGCCAGCGCGGTCGCCCTCCGGCTCCCACTGGTTCGACGGAAGAGTGTGGTCACCATCGGGTACATCCATCTCGTTGTAGCTGCCGCCGTCGGAATCATGCTTGGCGGCTGGCTGGTACTGGCGGCCGTGGTGGTCTTCTTTGGGAGCGGCGCGCTCCAGGAGGTCTGGGGCTTCAACCGGATCCAGACCAAGACGCCGAGCGAAGGCGTCGGGCAGGCGATGGGGGCCGCTCTGTGGTTCATGACCCTCGGGAGGGCTCTGGGTGCTCTCGCAGCGACATGGGGTACTGCTCACCTGCACGAGGACGACTTCATGCTTCTGGTAGCCGCAGCCGCGGTCCTGATTTGTCTGAGCGTGAGCCTGCTCGGGCAGTTCAACCTGCGTCGCAATCCGGCCACCTGGCCGCCAGGCGGTCCGCCGCTGCCCTTTTAGCCGTAGAATCCGCATCACACTTCAGGACCTTGGACATCTTGTCAATTCCGACTTCGCCCACCGGCGGGAGCGCCGCCACCCCAGTGGAAGTACTCAAGGTCTCTGCCACCTCGCAACCTGTGCGGGTTGCCGGAGCGATTGCTGGCGTGGTCAGAACCAAGCACCGCGTTGAGATCCAGGCGATTGGGGCCGGAGCGATCAATCAGGCGGTCAAGGCGATCGCCATCTCGCGGGGTTACGTGGCGCCAGGAGGTCTGGACTTGGTCTGCATCCCGTCCTTCATAGACATCGCCATCGATGGCGAGGAGCGGACCGGGATGCGCCTGGTGGTGGAGGTCCGCTGACGGGGTCAGTCGGGCCCAGGTCGGTGTTCAGTCCGCTTCCACTCCTGGAGGCTCGCCCCCATCGGACGCCGATAGCGGTCAGCGGGGACCGGGCACCACGGGTGAACATTTGGCAGGTTGGATGCCAAATGAACACCGCCGACGCCGAGAGCCTCGCCGAGCAGTTCTCCGAGTTGGGCATGGTGCCGGGAGTGGAACTGGAAAACGCGGACCTTGCGGTCTTGGTCACATGCGCCGTGCGTCAGCACGCCGAGGACCGGGCCAGCAGCCGGCTGGGGGAGCTCGCGGCCTGGAAGGCGGCGCGCCCGGGACGTGGGATCGCGCTTACCGGATGCATGGTGGGCGAGCACGGAGGCGAGTTGCTCCGCCGATTCCGCCACCTCGACTACGTCTTCGACATGCGTGAGCCCGACGGGTTCTTCGCCCGACTTCGGGACCTGTACCAGGGGGCGCTGGAGGGCCCAGTACCGCTTCCGGCCTCTGACCGGCTCTTTGCGTACCTACCGGTGATCCTAGGTTGCAACGAGATGTGTACCTACTGCATTGTCCCGTTCGTTCGTGGACGAGAGTCGAGTCGCGCGGCAGCGCAGATTGAGCTGGAGGCCAGACGGTTGGTCGATCGGGGGGTGGTCGAGATCACGCTGCTCGGCCAGAACGTGAACTCCTATGCCAGCCCAGAGGACGGCTCGGGTCTTCCCGAACTGATGGCCCGGGTCGACAAGGTCTCTGGACTGCAGCGGATGCGCTTTCTCACCTCACATCCCAGAAACGCCTCTGAGCGCCTGCTGGAGGCCATCGCGGATCTGCCAACCGCCTGTGAACAGCTCCACCTACCGGTCCAGTCCGGCAGTGACACCTGTCTGGGCCGGATGAAGCGCGAGTACTCGGTGGCCGACTACCTCACGGTGCTGGAGCGCTCCCGAACTCGCGTCGAGGGCATCTCGCTCAGCACCGATGTGATCGTGGGGTTCTGCGGAGAGACGGACGAAGAGTTCGCGGGGACTCTTCGGATGTTGGCCGAGGTGCGGTTTGACACAGTTCACGTCCAGGCCTATTCGCCTCGCCCGGGGACAGCCGCCTATCGTCGGGAGGACGATGTCCCCCTGGCTAAGAAGAAGGAGCGGCTGCAGACCGTGTTGGAGCTCCAGCGAAGGATCAGTGAGGAGCGGAACCGAGCACTCATCGGGGCCGAGGTGCAGGTTTTGGTCGAAGGATTGGGTGAGGACGGTCGAGCCTACGGCCGCACCCGCCAGAACCGGGTGGCGTGGTTGGAGCGGCCGGCTGTCCCCGGTGAGACGGTCACCGCCCGGGTCAGCGCAGCCAGCGCCTGGCAGCTCGTGGCCGCTTGACGCCGGTGGGCGCCGCTAGCCCCGTGGCTGAGAAGCAGGCGGAAACTACAGATACGCCAGCGGTTCGTCAGTACTGGTCTGCCAAGCGAAGTCATCCCGACTGCTTGGTCCTCTTCCGAATGGGCGACTTCTTCGAAATCTTCGGTGAGGATGCCGAGCGCGCAGCCCCGATCTTGGGCGTGGCCCTGACTGCTCGCGCCTTTGGTAAGGCGGGACGGATCGCCATGTGCGGAGTGCCTCACCACAGCCTCGCGCCCTACGCGCGCAAGCTGCTGGACGCCGGGATCAAGGTGGCTGTCTGTGACCAGATCGAGTCACCTCGACCGGGCAAGCTGGTTGCCCGGCGGGTGGTGCGGATTCTGACCGCCGGAACCTTGATCGAAGATAGCTTCCTAACCCCGGGGGCCATGGCGAGATGCGTGGGGCTCTGGGCAGATGGCGACCGGATCGGGATCGCGGCGGTTGACGTCAGCACGGGCACCTGCCAGCTGGGCGTGATCTCGGGCGGCATCAGCTCGCCTCGGATTGGCTACCAGCTGACCGCGCTGGACACGGCGGAACTTCTGCTCCCCGAGGGTTGCCCGGCAGTGGTAGGGCTTTCCTCCGACGTTTCCGTTTCCTACCGGCCGAGTTCGTCCTTCAGCAGCGATCTCGGACGCGTCCTGGTGGAGTCCGCCGGGGCGGACATTCCCGAGGCGGAGAGCGGTGGGTCGGCGGGACCAGCCCTGGCTGCCCTGGCGGCGGTCGCCGATTACTGCCAAGAAGGGGAATTGGCGCTCGATCCGTCCTTTCTCAGGGTGAGCTGGCGGGTGCCCGGGGGCTCGATGAACCTCGACGCATCCACTCGCCGCAACCTGGAGTTGCTCGAGCCGTCTGGAGGAGGCACCTCGGTCTTCCGCCTGATCGACCGCACCCTAACTCCCCTCGGAGCTCGCCGGCTGCGCGCCTGGCTCCAAGAGCCGCTCAGCCTGCTGCCCGCGCTTCTCGAGCGACAGGCAGGGGTCGGCGAACTCGCGCGGTCTGGATCACTTCGGGCGCAGGTGCGCTCTTCCCTCAGCGGATGCCGGGACCTGGAGCGGCTCGTCGGAAGGTCGGTGCACGGCGCGGCCAGTCCGCGCGACCTGGGAAGTCTGGCAGACACGTTGGAGCGACTTCCGCAGCTATCTGCCTGTCTGGATCGAGCGCAGTCCCCCCCGCTTCGGTCACTGGCCGCGGCTCTGGACGGTCCGACCGGGGCGCTGACGGCCCTGCTCCGGCGTGCCCTGGAAGAGGATCCCCCGTCTCAGGTGCGGGATGGGGGTTTCATCCGATCGGGCTTCGACGAGCAACTTGACCAGATTCGCCAGGCCAGCGCGGGCGCTCGGGACTACCTCTCGAATTTGGAGGAGTCCGAACGCGAACGCACCGGGATCCGGGCGCTCAAAGTTGGCTATAACCGGGTCTTCGGTTACTACATCGAAGTCCGCCACGCGGCTCGGGACGCGATTCCTCCCGAATACGTCAGGCGCCAGACCCTGGTCGGCGCCGAGCGCTATGTGACTCCGGATCTGCGCGAACACGAAAACGTGGTTCTCACGGCCCGCGAGCAGAGCCTGTCCCGCGAGTTGGCATGCCTCTCGGCTCTGCTGCAGGCGGTCGCCGACCAGGCGGGAGAACTCGGTCGGGCGGCGACGGCGCTCGGGGACCTGGACGCGCTGCAGGCGTTGGCCGAGCTGGGGGTTGAGCAGGGCTGGGTGATGCCGCAGATCGACGAGGGGCTGACTCTGGAGCTGATCGAGGGAAGGCATCTGCTTGTCGAGTCCAGCCTGGGAGCGGGCCGGTTCGTGCCCAACGACGTCGCCATGGATGGCGAGACCGAGCGGCTCTGGCTCTTGACTGGGCCAAACATGGCGGGGAAGTCGACCTTCCTGCGCCAGGTGGCCCTGATCTGCCTGCTGGGGCAGATTGGCTCGATGGTGCCGTGCACCAAGGCCCGCTGGGGGCTGGTGGACCGGATCTTCACCCGGATTGGAGCCCAGGACGACATTGCTTCCGGACGCAGCACCTTCATGGTGGAGATGGAGGAGATGGCGCTGATCTTGGCCCAAGCGACTCCGCGCAGCCTGCTGATCCTGGATGAGATCGGCCGCGGCACCAGCACCTACGACGGCATGAGCATCGCCCAGGCCATCCTCGAATACCTCCACGACCAACTCGGGATGGCCCGACGGGTTCTCTTCGCCACCCATTACCACGAGCTCACCACCCTCGAGCGCGCCCTGCCCGCGCTGCGGAACTTCCGGGTCGAGGTGATCGAGACTGAAGAGGACGGCGAGCTGCGCATCGCCTTCCTCCACCGGATCGTGGCGGGCGGAGCCGATCGCTCTTACGGCATCAATGTGGCCCAACTGGCAGGGCTGCCCACGTGGGTGCTGGGCCGGGCCGCCCAGGTGCTCGCCGGGCGGGAGTCTGAGCGCCCCCTGGCGTCGTTGAGTGGGGCGGAGCAACAGTTAGCGCTGCCGCTGAACCCAGCGCATCCGGTGATTGTTGAGCTGGAGCATCTGAAAATTGAGGGCATGACGCCGTTGGAGGCACTCCAACAGATCGCCGAATGGCAACGCCGGGCAGGAGAGTCGACCTGAACGGGAATCCTCCCGGAGCCCCGGGTCCGGGTGGCACCCGGTCGTCCATCAGACAGCTGGCGCCGGAAGTTGCCGACTTGATCGCGGCGGGAGAGGTCGTTGAGCGACCAGCGTCAGTCGTCAAAGAGCTGGTGGAGAACGGGCTCGACGCCGGCGCCGCGCGGATCACCGTCGAAATCGAGGGCGGGGGCATGGAGATGATCCGGGTCGTGGATGACGGTCGAGGTATGCCTTCGGGGGAATTGGCGCTGGCGCTGCAGCGCCATGCCACGAGCAAACTCACCGCGATCGACGATCTCACTCAAATCACCACTTTCGGGTTCCGGGGCGAGGCGCTGGCGAGCATGGCTGCCGTCGCCGGGGTGGTTTTGGTTTCGCGGGAGCGGGACTCGGTGGCCGGCGCCAGAGTTGAGGTTGCCGCCCAGGGGCCGGGTCCGGCGACTGCGGTGGCTGCGCCACCGGGAACATCCGTCGAGGTGCGGCGCCTCTTCCACAACACTCCAGCCCGGCGGGCCTTCCTACGCTCCACTCGATCGGAGGCCACCGCGTGCCTCAGGGTCGTTTCGGAGGCGGCGTTGGGGCGGCCTGACGTCCGGTTCGAGGCCCGGGCGGAGGGGAGGAGAACTCTCGGTACCCCGGGCGATGGTGATCTCGTAGAAACCGCCCGATCGGTGCTTGGTCGTGGTGTGGCTGACCAGCTGATCCCGGTCTACTGGCAGGGCCACGGGGTGGCCGTGGTCGGTGTTCTGGGCCCGCCGGGCGTGGCCCATCCCAACCGCAACGCGCTGGTCGTGATGGTCAATGGCCGGCGGGTCCACCAGCGCACTTTGGCCGCGGCCGTTGAGGGTGCCTACCGGGGACTGCTTGAGGTGGGGCGTCACCCCCTGTCGGTGCTCGACATCCGCTGTGACCCACGTGAGGTGGACGTGAACGTCCATCCCACCAAGAGGGAGGTGCGCTTCAGAGACGAGGGCCGGATCTTCGAGGCGGTCCAGAGGGCGTGTTGGGGTGCTCTGCGCGACCTCCGTCCCGCCAACCTCCTCCTATCGCCAGAGTCCCGGGGCGGAGATGCTCAGGTTGCTGTCGGGTGGTCCGCGCTGCGGGAAGCACCCCCGTCCAATTCCGATGCGGGCATGGAGCTGCTCGCTGACCAGCCACCGCCTGGGGACCAGGACAACTCCCTCGCCGGCGCCGATCGGTGGCGCTACCTCGGCCAGGCCCATAACCGCTACCTGGTCGTCGAGACGGAGCGGGGACTGGGCCTGGTGGATCAGCATGCGGCCCACGAAAAGGTGCTCTACACCAGGGTGCTGGAGGTGCTGGCCACCGAGGGCGACGGCGGCGGGCAAGCGGGCCAAGGGCTGCTCAGCCCCATGCTCGTCGAGGTGGGGCCGGCCGTCGTCGCTGGCCTGGCCGACGCGGCCGACCTGTTCCGGCGGGCCGGCTTCGATCTGGAGTCGTTCGGAGTAGGAACCGTGAGGTGCTCCGCGGTGCCCATGGGCACCCGACTGTCCGAACTGCGGCAATTGCTAGTGGAAGTGATCGGCAGCGCGACGGCCGGAGAGGGAGACCTGCCATCGCGCCGCCACCGGCTGGCAGCATCCGTGGCGTGCCACAGCGCGGTCAGGTTTGGTGATCCCGTCACTCCCCAGGAAGTGTCGGCGCTGTTGAGAGACCTGGCTGGCACTCCTGGCGGGATCACCTGTCCCCACGGCCGGCCCGCGGTTCTCCTGCTGTCCGAAGGACAGCTCATGTCTGCCTTCAGGAGGCACTGAGGGTGTCTCGGGCTTCGGCTGGGCCTGCCCGAGTCATTCCCCGGGTCGTGGCCATCCAGGGACCGACCACCTCGGGAAAGACCCGTCTGGCGGTGGCGCTCGCCCACGAACTGGAAGGGGAGTTGGTGAATGCCGATTCCCGCCAGGCTATCGCCGAACTGAGCATCGGGGTCTGCAAGCCCACTCCCGCCGAGCTCCAGGGAGTGGTCTGCCATGGGCTGGATTGGAGCCACCTGGGCCACCAATTTTCAGCCGCCCAGTACCTATCTCTGGCGACTGGGGCCATCAAGGAGATTTCGGCTCGGGGCCACCCTGCCATCGTCGTCGGCGGTACCGGTCTCTATGTTCGAGCGCTCCTCGGCGGCTACGACTTTGGGCGCACCACCCCGGAGGAGGCGCGGATGCGGAGACCCATCCCCGCCGACAACCAGCCCCAGCTCGTCGCCGTCGCGACTCAAGATCTGGCGCGCCTGGACCCCGAGCGGGCCCAACAGGTGGACCTGGGGAATCCCCGGCGGGTCATTCGCGCCGCGGAACTGGCGCGAGCGGGCACGCGGGCCTACCAGTCACCACCTAGCTGGTCGATACGCAAGTTGGGCTGTCACGTCAGCGCGAAGGAGCTGCGTGAGCGGATCCAAGTTCGATCGGACCGGCTCTTGGGCCAGCCACTCCGAGAAGAGGTGGAGTCGCTCGTCTCCAAGGGCTTCTCGGCGGAGCTGCTGGCACGTTCGGCGATCGGGTATTCTGAAGTTGTCGACTGGGCTCTCGGGCACTGCCCGCGCCAAGAAGCACTGGAGCGCGTGGTGGCGCGAACGTGGCGATACGCGAAGGCCCAGATGACTTGGCTACGCAGCGAGCCCGACCTCGTTTGGGTCGACGCTAATGCCAGCCTGGACGAGATGGTTAGCCAGGGATTGGCAGTCCTTCTGACCGGCCCCGGGGCGAGGTTTCGATGAGAGTTTTCGACGAGTCCATGCAGCGCGAACGGGAGCGCGCATTTCTACTGGGGTGGACGTCGTCCGAGCGCGACCTAGGCCACGTCGAGCTGGAGATGGACGAGCTTGGTGACTTGGCCCGCACCGCGGGAGCGGAGGTCGTTGGGTCGGACGTGCAGAAGCGTCCGAAGGTGGACCCCACACTGTTTTTCGGGCGGGGGAAGGTAGCGGAGATTCGGGAACTCCGGGAGAGCCTCGATTTTGGTCTGCTGATCACCAACGACGAGCTCTCAGCGCGACAGCAGCGCAACTTGGAGGAGCAGCTCGAGATCTCCGTGGTCGACCGCACCAGCCTGATCCTCGATATCTTCGCGCAACACGCGCGATCGCGCGAGGGTCGAATCCAGGTCGAAGTGGCCCAGCTCCAACACCTCCTACCCCGGCTCACCGGAACCAGCGGACTCTCCCGGCTCGGTGGTGGGATTGGAACCCGCGGTCCGGGTGAGCAGAAGTTGGAGACGGACCGGCGGCGGATCCGCAACCGCCTGCGGGTGTTGCAGAGGGACCTCACGGAACTGCACGAGGAGCGAGCACTACATCGGGAGGGTCGTCGTCGCCAACCATTTCGGACGGCCGCCCTAGTCGGCTACACGAACGCCGGAAAGTCGACGCTGCTCAACGCCATGACGGCCGGTGGCGCGTTGGCCGAGAACCAACTGTTCGCGACACTCGACCCGACCACGCGGGCGGTGCGGCTACCGTTCGGCCAACCGTGTCTGCTGGTGGACACGGTCGGTTTCATTCAGAAGCTCCCTCACGAACTGGTGGCTGCCTTTCATGGCACGTTAGAGGAGGTTGGCGAGGCAGACCTGCTGGTTCATGTGCTGGACGCCAGCCATGCCGGCGCCGAAACCCGCCTCGAGACCGTTCATGCCACCCTGCGCGAGTTGGATCTCGAAGACCGACCACTGCTCCTCGCGATCAACAAGGTGGACCACTGCTCGCCGGAGAGTCGGATGCGTCTGCGCACTTTTCAACCCGAACCGTACTTGGGTGTGGTCATGGTCAGCGGTACCACGGGCGAGGGGCTGGACGATCTCCGGTCTGCAATTGCTCAGGCACTCTCCCGCGACATGCTTGCGGTCGAGGCCACGATTCCCTACGACAACTGGAAAGCTCTCTCCCGGTGGCGACGCTACGGGGTAGTCGAGGGCGAAGAGTTCGCCAGCGATGGAGTCCATGTCCGGGGCCGCTTACCCGAGGCGCTGGTCGAGGGTATGAAGAGCGGGGCAGGCGGGGAAGAGCCGGCCGACTGAGTCAGCGAACCTACTGGCGCAGTACTCGAATCACGGCCACCACTTTCCCCTCGATATGGGCGTCGTTCACGATCAATGGACTAAACGCTTCGTTCGACGGCTGCAGCCGGATGTGTCCACTTTCACGGTAGAGACGTTTGACGGTAACCTCACTCTCGCCGGTGTCAGGGCTCTCCAACCGGACCACGGTTACGCTCCCGTTGGGGACGTTCGTACCCGGCTTAACCACCACCAGGTCTCCATCGAAAATCCCGTCCCCGTGCATGCTCTCTCCTCTGACCCGGAGGACGAAGGAGTCGTCGCCACCGGCGATCTCTGGCCCAATGGCCAGATGTTCCTCGATGTTTTGCTCCGCCAGTAGTGGAGCGCCTGCGGCCACCTGACCCACCAGAGGCAACCAGTAGGCCCCGGTCGGACGATTCGCAGGTATCGAAGAGTCAGTGAGCAAGACTGTTCGCGACTTGGTGGGGTCGCGATGGATCAGTCCCTTGCGCTCCAAGACATTCAGGTGGTTCTGCACAGTTGAGCTAGAGCTGAGGCCGACGGCTCGCCCGATCTCGCGGACCGATGGAGGATAGCCTCCATCGAGGCTCCGCGATCGGAGGTAGTCCACAATTTCCTGTTGCCGAGGATGGAGACCTTCGGACATCTAGCAGCTCCTATCCGAGGTGCCTACCGACCGGCGGGGCCACCCCAGAACAAATGATCGCTCCCGATAGTAGCACCGATCGGCTGGGTACGCAAACGGCTGTTCGCCTGGCCCGGATCCCAGCCTCTCTGGACCATTGCCACCATATTCGACCAGCTTCGCCACAACTGATAACGAAGAGCACACCCGCTCTCGGCAGGTTCAAATCACAACCGGGACCGGCAGAGCTGAGTCAGCTTGGCCTTGACAAACGAACAGGTGTTCTCTAAAGTACGAACCGATGTTCGTGCCAACTAGGTCCGGTGAAGCCCCGATAGGTCGTAGCGCTCCGCGCCAGCCAGCCCGGAGAACTCTTCGGCGCCCCTGGGGACTGCTCGTCAAGGTGGCCGTGCTGACTGTGCTGGTCGGCGCCGTCATGACCCAGGTGGTCCTGGGGACAGCCGGCTCTAGAGGACCTTCCGTGGTGGTTGGGCCTGGACAGACCCTGTGGGGGATCGCCAGCAGCCACTATCCGCAGTCGGACCCCAGGGCGGCGATCGCGGCGATCGAGTCCGCAAACCACCTCGACAGCCCGGGCATTACACCGGGCGAGCGACTGCTGCTGCCGCCGGTCTGATCCCTAGATCCACGAGCCGGGCCTAGGGGTCCCGCGACTCGATAGGCTTGGGTTCTAGTGGTGATCTCCAACACAGCGCTCGACCGCATTCGTGCCGCCGCGGCCACGGTCCAGAAGGAGAGGCGACTGCCGAGCCTGGTAGTGGCGGTGGCCCAATCTGGGCGCCTGATCCATCAGGTCTCGATCGGAGAAGCCGACCGGGCATCGGAGCTACCCGCTGGACCGGACGTGCAGTACCGCATTGGGTCGATCACCAAGACCGTGACCGCGGTGGCCGTGATGCAGCTCGTGTCCCAGGGCAAGCTGGACCTGCGGGGGCCGCTCCGACAGGGATGGCCAGGCGCCCCGCACGACGACATCGCCCTAGCCGATCTCCTCACCCATGGAGCTGGGCTCCAACGGGAGCCTGCCGGATCCGTCTGGGAGACTCTCCAGTTCCCCGAGCGAGACCAGCTGGCGGCAGCGGCCGATATGGCCCAGCGCCTCTACCCACAGGACAGCTGGTTTCACTACTCGAACCTCGGGTTTGCACTGCTGGGAGAGATGGTCGCGCAGATGAACGGAGTTACCTGGGAGACGTGGGTAGCTGAGCACGTGCTGCAGCCTTTGGAGATGCGGCGCACCACACCACTTCCGACCGGGAGTTCGGCCCAGGGGTACTCCGTAAAGCCATACACCGACGAGGTGGTGAGTGAGCCCTCAGTGGACTGCCGCGGGCTCGCTCCGGCGGCCCAGCTCTGGAGCACGGCGGAGGATCTATGCCGCTGGTCGGGCGCCCTGGTTGGCGGCCGACCCGACGTGGTGGCCGCCACAACACTGGCCGAAATGGCTGCACCACGCACGATGGCGGATCTCGAGCACTGGACCAGAGGGTTCGGCTTGGGCCTGATGCTGATGCGCGACGGGGACACCGTCTACGTGGGTCACACCGGATCGATGCCGGGCTTCCTGGCGGCGGTCCTCTGCCATCAAGCCACCCAGCTGGCGGTCGTGGTGTTGGCCAACACGACCGGCGGATTCCAGGTGGGTCCACTGGCTTTGCAGCTACTTTCCCTGGCCCGCGAGGGGTCTCCATCTGATAGCGAGTGGAGTCCCGGCGAGGCACCGCCACAACGAATCGAACCACTTTTGGGGCGCTGGTGGTCCGAATGGAATGAGTGGATATTCCGGTGGCGCGACGGCAAGCTCCAGGCCATTCAGTCCGAGTCCGACCCGGGTGAAGCAGCCACTGAGTTTGCGGAGACCGCACCAGATGAGTTCGTTGCGCTCACCGGGACGGAACGCGGGGAACGGTTGCTGGTGATCCGCGGAGAAGGCGAAATGGCGGGCAGGGTGGAGAAGCTCTACTGGGCCACCTATCCGTTCACTCGAGCTCCTCGACCATTCGGCGAACTGCGCTGACAAGATGGCGGCCAGCGATCGGACCATGGCCCCTAGCTAGCCGTCGCAGGCCATTCAGTCGGAGGGTGAACTGAGCAGTCTGGCTATCCCTTCCAGCGGAATAGACACCCACTCGGGACGGCTGCGCAGCTCATAGTCAACCTCGTAGAGCGCCTGACTCGCCTGGAGGCAGGTGAGCAGCAGTCGGAGTGTGCTTCGATCAGAGGGCAGCAGTCCGGTGCCACCCATCGTGGCTAGGTACTGACCGAGGAAGGCGTCCCGGGCCAGACCCGACCAGGCCCGCCCATAGGGCTCCAGGCTGGCGGCACTCACGTCCGCGGAGTCCACCTGCTGGCGCAGGGCGACGGTTGCCGCGTAGTCGAAGGAGCGGAGCATCCCGGCAAGATCCTGAAGCGGCGTGGCCCGGCGACGCCTGACCGATATCGGGAGCGAGGGGCGACCTTCGAAGTCGAGGGCGTGCCAGCCGGCGTCGGTTCGCAGGAGCTGTCCCAGGTGGTAGTCACCGTGGATCCTGATCGCGCTGCCCGAGGGCTTGAGGCCTACCACCCGGCGGGCCAGTTCTTGCAGTGCGCTGGCATGGACCGCCAACGGCTCGAGTCGCGGGTCGCCCAGTCCCAGCAGCTTCTCTGCCAGTGAGTCGAGGTCGTCGGCGATGATTTGCAGGTCATCCTCGGAGAGTGCCCGGGAAACTAGGTCGGGGTCGCCGTCCAGTCCCGCGAGGGCCAGGTGCATCTCGGCCGTAAGATTCCCGATCTGAGCCGCCGCGCCTGCGAAGGACGACCCCTGGCGCTCCACGGCCTTGACGCAGTCCTCGGGAAGTGGCACGGCTCCGTCGGCGTCGACCAGGAGGTCGCCGTACAGGTCGCGGAGGGAAGTGAGGGCTAGGGAGAAGCCGTCCGTCCCGTTGCGCAGGTAGGTCTGGGCCACCGCGAGCGAGATGGTGACGTCGCCAGTACTCGCCTCGACGACGCCCAGCGGGCGGGCGATCCCGGCGAAGCCGGCTCGGTCCAGTGCCTCCAGCAGTTCGACCTCGGGGCTTACCCCGGGCCAGACTCGGCGGAGCACCTTGATCAGCAAGTCATCGCCGTAGAGCACGGTCGACTGGCTTTGATCTTTGGGCGCCATTTGGTTGGGCTCTAAGGAAGGAAGCGGGGGGAGCGGAGGGTGCAGCAGCCGGAAGCTGAGCTGCCCCGATTGGTCTCCCCGGATCGACTGACTCTCGGAGAGTGAGGTGAGGAACTGGGCTGCCAGGGCGGGATCGGCGAAGGCGTCGTAGACTGCCCAGGCCGTCGGAGCGGCATTCTCCAGGGGCTCCTCGGCCCCGCCCACCTGGCGCGAGACGGAGCGGATCCCAGAAGAGAGATGGCGGTCCCAGGGTCGAATTCCCAGAACCATCTGATACGTGGACGACATCCCCTCCTCGAATTCCGCCTCCACGAGTGCGATGACCAAGCCCGGAGCATCGCGGCGGAGCCAGAAGGTCTGGTCGAGATGCAGCTGGCGGAGCTTCCGGTGCTTGTCGGCAAACCACCGCTCCTGGGCCAAGCTCCCAGCCAAAGCAGCCTCGATCCCATCCATTGCCGACAACTGCGGGACCTTGGTCACGCCACTGCCTCCAGGCTTAGCCAGTAGAAGGCGTGGGGACCCAGGGTGAAGGGGTACGGCTGAGATCCGATCTTGGGGAAGGGGACCCGACCGATGAGCTCAACCGGGGTCGCCCCAGCGAACTGACGGAGATCCAATTCGACCGGTTGCGCGAATCGGGAGAGGTTGTTCACGCAGAGGATCGTCTCCCCATCAGACGACCGCAGGAAGCCAAGGATCGAGGGATTGGTGGCTTCGACCACCTCGAAGCGACCCCGGCCGAAGACCGGATGCGCCTGCCGGACCCGAATGAACCGCCTAACCCACTGGAGCAGTGAGCTCTCACTCCGCTGCTGCTGCTCGACATTGCACGCCTGGTAGCCATACAAGGGGTCCATCAGCGGGGGCAGGTAGAGCTGGGCGAAGTCGGCCCGGGAGAAGCCACCGTTGCGGTCGCCGTTCCACTGCATGGGAGTCCTCACTCCATCTCGGTCGCCAACATAGACGTTGTCGCCCATGCCAATCTCGTCGCCGTAATAGAGGATCGGCGTTCCTGGGAAGGAAAGCAGGAGCCCGTAGAGCAGCTCCATCTGGCGGCGGCCATTGCCCAAGAGGGGCGCCAGCCGGCGCCGGATCCCGATGTTGAGCTTCATCCGGGGGTCGCGGGCGTATTCCGCGTACATGTAGTCCCGCTCCGCGTCGGTGACCATCTCGAGGGTGAGCTCATCGTGGTTGCGCAAGAAGATGCCCCACTGGCAGTCCTGAGGAATGGGCGGGGTCTGGGCCAGGATCTCGGTGATCGGGTACCGCTGCTCCTGACGGAGCGCCATGAACATCCGCGGCATTAAAGGGAAGTGGAAGCACATTTGGCATTCGTCCCCGTCGCCGAAATAGGCTCGGACATCGCTTGGCCACTGGTTAGCTTCAGCCAGCAGCAGCCGGTCGGGAAAGTGGGCATCCACCGCTCGGCGCACGCGCTTCAAGAACTGGTGGGTCTCGGGTAGGCTCTCGCAGTTGGTTCCCTCCGCCTCGAACAGGTACGGGACGGCGTCCAACCTGAGCCCGTCCAGACCCAAGTCGAGCCAGAAGCTGATCACCTCCAGCATGGCCTCCTGCACTTCAGGGTTCTCGTAGTTGAGGTCCGGCTGGTGGCTGAAGAAGCGGTGCCAGAAGTACGCCCCGGCCTGGGGGTCGAAGGTCCAGTTGGAGACTTCCGTGTCCACGAAGATCACCCGCGCGTCCTCGTACCGGTTGGTGGTATCGCTCCAGACGTACCAGTCCCGCTTCGGCGAGTCAGCACTCCGGCGAGCTTCCTGGAACCAGGGGTGCTGGTCCGAAGTGTGATTGACGACGAGGTCGGTGATCACCCGGATGCCGCGCGAGTGGGCTTCGCTGATCAGCCGGCGCATGTCATCCACCGTCCCATACTCGGGCTGGATCGCATAGAAGTCGGAGATGTCATAGCCGCCGTCCCGCTGCGGCGAGGCGAAGATCGGCAGTAGCCACAGGCAGTTGACGCCGAGCCAGTGGAGGTAGTCGAGCTGGGCAATCAGCCCGGGCAGGTCACCGACGCCGTCATCGTTGGAGTCGAAAAAGCCCCTTACGAAGACCTCGTAAATAACGGCGTCGCGATACCACTGGGGATCAGGGGCCAGATTCACGCTTCCACCCAGAAGATCCGCGACGGCGCCTGGCTGGGATCCAGTTCGATGACCTGTGTCGAGCCCGTCCAAGTCGCAACTGTCCCACCGAGCAGATCATGAACCCGAAGGGTGGGGCGGGAGTGAGCGGTCAACTGCTTCAGGGAGAGTCGCACGGTCGCGCGGTGAACTCGGTCCGGATCTAGATTGACGACCACTAGGATGACATCGGCACGGTCGGCGGTGTGCTTGGAATAGGCGAGAACTTGGGGATCGTCGGTGCGATGAAAGTACAGCCGCCTCAGCTGCTGCAGCGCCGGATGATCGCGTCTGATCTGATTCAGCTGGGTGATCAGCGACGCCAGCGAGCCGGGCTGGGACCAGTCTCTAGGCCGGTACTGGTACTTCTCCGAGTCCCAGTACTCCTCGGACTTTGGCTTCTGGGGTCGGTTCTCGCAGAGTTCGTAGCCGCTGTAGATTCCATAGGTAGGGGAGAGGGTGGCGGCGAGCACCAGCCGGTATCGAAATGCGGGTGGCCCGCCCTGTTGCAGCTCCTCGGTGAGGATATCCGGGGTGTTGGTGAAGAAGTTGGGGCGCAGGTAATCGGCCGTCTTCTTGGTCAGCTGAGTCAGGTATGTGCGCAGTTCGAACTTGGTGGAGCGCCAGGTGAAGTAGGTGTAGGTCTGGCTAAAGCCGACCTTCGAGAGCTCAGCCATGAGGGCCGGGCGGGTGAAGGCCTCCGCCAGCAGGATGACCTCAGGATGGGACTGTCTCAGTCGCGTGAAGACCCACGCCCAGAACGGCACCGGCTTGGTGTGCGGATTGTCGACCCGGAAGATCTGGACGCCCTGAGCGATCCAGAACTCCAGAATCTGGTAGCAGGCCTCCCACAGCCCCCGCCAGTCGGAGCAAGTGAAGTCGAGCGGGAACACGTCGTCGTATCGCTTAGGGGGGTTCTCTGCCGGGCGGATGGTTCCGTCCGGGCGGTGTTCGAACCAGTCGGGGTGCTCCTGGACCCAGGGGTGATCCGGAGAGCACTGAAGGGTGTAGTCGAGGGCCACCTCCATGCCCAGGTCCTCGGCTGCCCTCAAGAATCCCCGGAAGTCCTCCAGCGACCCCAAGTCCGGATGCACCGCGGTGTGACCGCCGGCCGAGGCCCCGATCGCCCAGGGGCTGCCAGGCTCCCCCGGAGCTGCCACCGGAGCGTTGTTGCGGCCGCGGCGAGCGGTAGTTCCGATCGGATGGATCGGAGGGAGGTAGACCACGTCGAACTTCATCGCAGCGACTTCGGCCAGCCGGGATCGCGCGGACACCAGCGTTCCTGACGAGAGCCCATCTGAGCCTTCGGAGCGGGGGAAGAGCTCGTACCAGGACCCGAATAGAGCTCTCGATCGTTCGACCCAGATCGGTACTCGTGGACTTCGCGCCGGGGAGGACCGAGCCAGAGCTTCCGCCATCAGTCGGGCTAGCTGGGCACTGAGGAGGTAGTTCTGCAGGGTCGAGGTCGGCCCGCTGGAGAGTTGCTCGAGCCGGCGCTCGATGCCGGCTCTTACCCGCGGTTCGAGTAGGGCTGCCCCGGTGAGCACCAGTTGAATCCCGGTCGGAAGTTCTGGAGTGGGGTCAGCCTTGGCCCGCAGCCACCGCCGGTAGTCCTGGCGCCAGCTCCCGAAGCGATCCCGCCAGGCTTCGATCTGGAACTCCGCAGGGCCGATCCCTGAGAAGGTGATGTTCCCGATCCAGAAGTCATCCAGGCGCCCCTGGAGCCGGAGGTAGGCCCAATCGTTGGCCGGCGCCCCGCCGGCCATCCGCCAGCGCACTTTTACCAGCAGCGTCGGCTGACCCTCACTGAAGACGCAGGCCCGCACCGGCACCTCCTCGCCCAAGGCGGCTTTCGCGGCCAGTCGGCCGCCTTCGACGTGAGGCGTGACCTGGTTGATGACGATCCGGTCGATCCGGGCCGGGAGTTCTAGCCCGGTTGTGGTCGAGGTTTCATCTGGCACAGGGCTAGATTGCCACCCGGCGGCCTTCCTATGCGTTGGGAACCCAAACCGGGACCCATCCGCACTTGAACTCTTCCCTCTGTTGCATCGAAGTCGCAACAGGGGTACGATGCCAGGCAGCGGACATGGGAGGATCCCGGGCATGGCCACCTTGGCTGCGACTCCGATCGGCCGGCTAGCTCGAATCCGCAACAGCCTGACCCCGGCAGAGTGGGGGAGGGCGGGCGGAATGACGGCCTTCATCCTGGGGCTGCACCTCGTCGGGTGGGGGCTGCTGTTCACGGTGATCCTGCCCATGCACCTCAAAGTCTTCGGGATCGGGATTGCGATCACCGCCTACACGCTGGGGATGCGGCACGCCTTCGACGCCGACCACATTGCGGCCATCGACAACACCACCCGGAAGTTCATGGCAGAGGGCAAGCGGCCCTTGAGCGTGGGCTTCTGGTTCTCACTGGGGCATTCCAGCGTCGTCTTCGGCCTGGCGGTGGGATTGACCATCGCCGTCAAGGCCGTGGCCGGAGCCGCCACCAACCACCACTCCACGCTGGAGGGCTTTGGGGGATTCTTCGGGACTCTGGTCTCCGGCACTTTCCTTTATCTGATCGCGTTCCTCAACCTGGTGGTGTTGGTGGGCATCATCAAGGTCTTCATCAACATGCGCCAGGGGCGCTTCTCCAATGAGGAGCTGGAGCAGCAGCTCAACTCCCGGGGAATGATGTACCGGTTTTTCGGCAAGCTGATGCGGGCGATCCGCTCTCCCTGGCAGATGTACCCCGTCGGTGTCCTATTTGGTCTCGGCTTCGACACCGCGACTGAGATAGCGCTCTTGGTGGTCGCGGCAGGGGTGGCCACGGCCGGGCTGCCGTGGTACGCCATCCTCTGCCTACCGATCCTGTTCGCCGCCGGAATGAGTCTCCTCGACACCATCGACGGGTCCTTCATGAACTTTGCCTACGGGTGGGCCTTCGCCAAGCCGGTCCGCAAGGTCTACTACAACATCACCATCACCAGCCTCTCGGTGGGGGTGGCTTTCCTGATCGGAACCGTCGAGATTCTGGGCTTGGTCGCCACCGAACTGCATCTAAAGGGTGGGTTCTGGCACAGCGCCGCGAAGTTCAACATCAACGCGGCTGGGTTCTTCATCGTCGGGCTCTTCGTCGTGACCTGGGTGGTTGCGCTTGCCATCTGGCGCTTCGGAAAGGTCGAGCACCGCTGGGAACGGGCCGCCGCCCGGGCGCGGGCCGACCAGTAGACGATCCCCCGGGCGGATCGGGGGGCTCGCGCCACCCGCCCTCGCCGATTCGATAGGCTGGTCTCGTGCCCCAGAGCGAGAGTGCCGCCCGCCCCGGATCCCCGGGATGGGCACTCGCAGTGATCGCCACCGGCGTCCTGATTACGGCGGTCGACACCACGATCGTGGTGCTGGCTCTGCCCCACATCCAGAGATCGCTCCACGCCAGCCTCAGCTCCGTGGTCTGGATCATCGTCAGCTACCTGCTGGTGATCACCTTGCTCTCCACCCAGGTCGGACGGCTCGGCGACATCTTCGGCCGGGTGCGCATGTATGAGGCGGGCTTCGGGGTGTTCGTCTTGGGCTCGCTCTGCTGCGCCCTAGCTTGGAACGAACCGTCGATGATCGGCTTTCGAGTCCTCCAGGGAGTGGGTGGGGCGTTCATCGCCGCCAACAGCGGAGCGGTCATCGCCGACACCTTTCCTCCGGAGCGGCGTGGGCGCGCCTACGGCTTCAACGCGGTGGGTTGGAACATCGGCGCCATCATCGGGATCGTCCTAGGCGGGCTCATCACAACCTATCTGTCCTGGCGTTGGGTCTTCTGGATCAACGTCCCCATCGGACTCGCCGCCCTGGCGGTCGCGCTGAGAGTGCTGCGGGAGAGGGGAGAGAGGCAGCCGAGAACCCTGGACCTCTGGGGAATGGGGCTGCTCGGCATGGGCTTGTTCGGGATCCTCTGGGCGATGATCAAGCTCTCCTCCAGTTCCTTCGACGGCCCGATCGCTGGGGGACTGGTCGCGGGCGTAGTCTTCCTGGTTGCCTTCGCGCTGGTCGAAAAGCGGGTCCGCGAGCCGATGATCGCGCTGCGGCTATTCCGAATACCGACCATGTCGCCGTCACTTTTGGCCGCGTTCTTCCAGGGCCTAGCCAACTTCGCTGTCCTATTTCTGCTGATCATGTACCTGCAGGGGGTGCGCCATCTCACCCCCTTGGACGGATCCTTGTGGCTGGTGCCGGGCTATCTGATCGGCGGAGTGGCCTCGCCGTTCGGCGGGCGGCTGGCGGACCGGCTGGGGCCGGCTTGGCCAGCCACCGTAGGGCTGCTCATCTGTGTCGGCGCACTGCTGATCTACACCCAGCTCACGACCACCAGCCCACTGTGGCTGGTCTCGATCGGAAGTGTGGTGAACGGGGTGGGTTCAGGAGCGTTCTTCCCCGCCAATACGGCAGCGGTGATGCGGGCGGCCTCCGCCCGCGACTTTGGCCTCACTTCCGGCCTGCTGAGGAGTTGTGCCAACGTCGGCATGGTGTTCTCCTTCGCGGCGGCGATTGTGGCCGCCTCACACAGCATCCCCCGAGCACTGGCGTTCGCAATTTTCGTCGGCGGTGCCAATCTCTCGGGAGCGCGTGGGGTCGCCTTCGTCGGCGGGATCCACACCGCGCTATACCTGGCCGTGGCGCTGATGCTGGTCGCTGCGGGACTCTCCGGCACCCGCATTCTCTCGCGGAAGCTTTTCACCGGTCAGGCGGATCCCCCCAAGGCAGCTGCTAGCGCCCTGTCGCAGGTCGACTGACGAACTAGGGGGCCGGGGCCGCGGTGGGAACCGCGTCCGGAGCTGTTCGGCTCCGAGCGGCTGCCTGGCGGGGGGAGCATTCCCAAGGCAGATTTGCGGTTCAGCTCAACCCTTTTGCCGGAACTCCCGAAGTCAGATCGCTAAACTGTCGGCGGCAGCGAGGCCAGAGTATCTGCCGCGTCACCGATGCCCCCCCGGTGCCCTGTTTACGGCGTTGATGTCGCGCCTCAAGTGCGGTGACAGCACCCCATTAATGGAGCCCAATGGCTAATTCTGGCGCGTGGTCGAAAGTTCTGGCGCCCCTGCGAGCGCGCGACTTCCGGCTGATGTGGTCCGGCAACTTGGTCTCCCAGCTGGGCGACGGAATCTTCACGGTCGCGCTGGCCCTCGAGGCCCTGCGAGTGGACCACCAGCCCACCGGGCTGGCATATGTGCTGGCCTGCCGCGCCGTGCCGTCAGTGGCGTTCTCGATCCTGGGCGGAGTGGTGGTCGACCGGTTACCCCGGCGATTCGTGGTACTGGCAGCCGACCTGGGGCGGGGTGCCGCTGTCGGGCTCATCGCGTTGTTAGTTCTGGGACACGACATCACTCTGTGGCAGCTGATCGTCATGGCAGCGGTGTTCGGGACCGCCGACGCATTCGCTGGTCCCGCCTTCATGGCGCTAATTCCGGAGCTCCTGCCGATCGAGCTGATCACCCAGGCCAACGCCCTCAACAGCACCAGCTCGGAGCTGGCGATCAACCTCATCGGGCCGGCGGTCGGGGGACTGGCCGTCGCTGTCGTCGGGACCGCGGCCGCCTTCGGCTTCGACGCGGCCAGCTTCGTGGTAGCCGCGGGGTGCCTGGCATTTCTGCACCAGCAGGCCCGGCCCAGCCCGAGCGGAAAGTCCTTTCTGGCAGAGGCGGTCGAGGGGATCCATTACATCGTTTCTCGGCGCTGGCTCTTCGTCCTGCTAATGGGTGCGGCGGTGGCCAACCTGGTCGGGCTGGGACCGTACATAGTTCTGCTGCCGGTCTTCGTTCGACATGTACTGCACTCCAGCCCGCTGGTCCTGGGTCTCGTTTATTCGAGTGCGGGGGCCGCCGGCGTCGTGGCCTCATTGGTGGTAGCGCGCCTTGGGTCGCCGCGGCATCTGCTGGAAACCATGTGGGGCGCCTACTGCAGCTCCGGACTGCTGCTGGCCGGCATCTCAGTGGCGCCCAATCCGTGGGTCGCGGCGATCTTGGTCGCAGGATCGGCGGGCCTGCTCGTCTACGGGGACGTCCTGTACTTCACCAAGCTGCAGACTTCGGTGCCCAAGCAGCTCATGGGTCGGGTGTCTTCGGTGTCCTTCGTCATGGTCTGGACCTTGACTCCGCTGGGCATGATCATGGGCGGGTTCGCTGCCACTCTGCTAGGAGCGCGGGGTGCGTTTCTCCTGAGCGGATTATTGGCGGCGTGCTGTGGGCTGGTGCTGCTGATCCCAGGCGCGCGAACGGTAACTGCCGAGGCGGAGCCGGCCTAAGCTGGAAGTGACCCGGGGAAGGGGGCGGGGGAGTGGCGATCCGTCCGGCGCCCTCTTGGTACCTTGGTAGCAATCTTGAGTCAAGCCGAATCCGCCCTGACCATTCGACCGCTCACGGGGCCCGACGAGCTCAACCTGTTCCTGAATCTGACCTACTCCCTCGACAACGAGCTGAGGGAGGACCTGGCAGCCGGCCGTCGGCGCCCGGAATGGCTGTGGGTCGCACTTCGGCACGGCCGGGTGGTGGCCCGGGCGGGCTGGTGGGGAGAAAGCGGCGAGGACGCCCCGGCGGTCCTTGACGTCTTGGACATCGCCGGCGACCCGGACCGGATCGAGGTGGGCGCGGCACTGCTCACGGCGGCGCTTCTAGAAGTGGTTCCAGTGGGAGCCAGCCCGCCGGAGTACATCCGTTTTGTCCCGTCAGACTGGCGCGAGGTGCCCCGCTTCCGGCAGGTCGTCGAGGACCGGATGGCGATTGCGGCTCGGACGGGTGCTCGGCTGCTGGTCGAACGGCTTCGTCTCGAGTGGAGACCGGGCACGCCGGTAGCTGTGCCCACCGGTCGGCTCGAATTTCACCCAGTCGAAGATGACGCCCAGCTGGTGGAGCTCATGACGCTGGCCATGGGAGGGACGTTGGACGCCCATAGCCGCGACGACCTGACCCACCTGTCGGCCCGCGAAGGGGCGGTCAGTCACTTCCAGGATGAACTCGCCCGCTACGAGAGTCCCCGAGAGTGGTGGCGAATCGCCGCGCGCCCGGACAGTGAGGCGATTGGCTTCGTCATCCCCGCCCGCAACGACTACCACGCCATCATCGCCTACCTGGGCGTCGTGCCTGCCCATCGCGGACTGGGATACGTTAATGAGCTCCTCGCTGAGGGGACGCGGGTCCTAGCCGCGCAGAACGTGCCTAGAATCCGTGCCTCGACCGACCTGGATAACATCCCCATGGCCCAAGCATTCGCCCGGGCGGGATGGATCAACTTCGAGCGCGCGATCAGCATGACCTGGAGCTGAGCCAGCCCAACCTGGTACCGGAATTCCCCGCGAACCGGAGCCGGGGGAGGTGTGACTCCAGTTCACTATAAGCTCACGAGAAGAGACCTTATCAGCAACATATATCGATTCAGGTACCTAGACCCCTCCTCCTGTCCCGCCAAGACCAATTGGCTCGTCCGGCGCGATGCCGCATGGCTGGAGGCCCAGCGCAGTCGGCCCTCCTCCGGGGGCCAGCAGCGGGACGCGGCCGCCGACCAGGCCGGACCAAGCCAAGCTGCTGTCCCTAAGCTCTGTCCACATGGAGCTCAGCGGCCGGGTGGTGATCATTACGGGCGCCTCGTCTGGAATTGGGGCGGCCACGGCGCGGCTGGCCCACAGCCAGGGAGCTCGCCTCGTGCTGGCGGCCCGGCGGGCGGACCGATTGACGCTGCTCGGGGCGCAGCTGCCGGGCTCTTTGGCCGTGCCAACGGACGTAGCCGAAGCGGCCCAGATCATTCGGCTGCGCGACCGGGCGCTCGCGGAGTTTGGCGCAATCGACGTTCTGGTGAACAACGCCGGCCAGGGCCTCCACGTTCCCCTGACTGAAGTCGATCCGGAGGACTTCGAAGCCGTCTGGCGGCTGAACGTAGCGGCGCCACTCCAGTTGATGCAGGCGGTACTCCCGTCCATGACTCGCCAAAGTGCGGGCTCGATCGTGAACGTCAGCTCCGGGACCTCCCTGATGGTGCTTCCCGGCCTGGGCGCCTACGCCGCAACCAAGTCGGCACTGAACATGCTCTCCAAGGTGGCGCGCGAGGAGTTCGCTGCAGCCGGGGTGGTGGTCTCGCTCGTCTACCCCGGCATCACCAAGTCCGAGTTCCATGACTCGCTCCGGGCTGGTCACGGCCCGGGCGGAGCCGGTGGTCGGCCGGCGGCGCCGGCAGAGCTGGTGGCTGAGGTGATCCTGGAAGCCGTCCGTTCGGGCGACGCCGAGGTTCGGGTAAGGCCGCCGCAGCTGTAGGGGCGCCCGAGCAATCGGAGCGGCAGGGCTGCCTAACATTGGCTTGTGACCTCCCCTCCTCCGCCGCAGTCTCGCCGGCCCGAGACCGCTCCCACGCCCCAACGCCAAGCAGGTTGGGACCTGGCGCAACGCTGCGCCGAGGAGATGTTCAGGGCCGATCGTGCCACCCGCGACCTGGGCATGGTGATCGAGGATGTCGGGCCCGGCCGATCGCGGCTGCGGATGGTGGTGGCCGCCGCCATGATCAACGGACACGGGATCTGCCACGGCGGCTACCTCTTCATCCTCGCCGATTCGGCCTTCGCCTTCGCCTGCAACACCTATGGGGAAAAGGTGCTCGCGTTCGGCGCGGATATCGTCTTCCTCAGCCCCGCCAAGCTGGGCGAAGAGCTGGTGGCGGTCGCGGCTGAGCGCGTCCTGGACGGTCGGAACGGGATCTACGACGTGACGGTGTCGCAGAGCCCGACGGGTCGGGTGGTAGCCGAGTTTCGGGGGAGGTCGCGGATCGCGGGTCCGGTGGCACCCCATCGGACACAGAACCCATCAGCACCTGGATAGCCGGTCAAAGAGACCCAGATGCGCGACCTGACACCCGCCCAGTGGAGCTCGAGCCGGTTCATACGGCGTCGCGCGGTGAGCTAGTCAACCTGCAGCTGCCTCGACTCCGCGCCACCGTGCGCCTGGCCTCTGGCCGGGTTCCCCTCTATGGCGCCCGGGTGGACGCGATCGGGATCTCCCCGGGCGACATCCACGAGCTGACGGACATCCAGCGTCTGCCGTTTTCGACTCAGGGTGACCTACAAGACCAGTACCCCTCGGGATGGTGGCGATCCCGCGTCACAAGCTGATGCGCATCCGGGCGTACCACTGGACGACCCACGGTGGTGGGCTACACCGCCGCCGACATCGACACATGGGCCAGTCTCATGGCCAGGTCGATCCGGGCGGCCCGGGTGACTGTGGTCGTGGAGGTGCTGGAGCCAGGCTTAGTGGAGCGCTCGAGTGGCAACGCGAAGCGATTTTTCGATCTGCGCGCGACTGGATAAGTACTTCAGTGGCTCGTAACGTACCCGGAACGCCCAGGCCGTATCCTGGCGGAACTTCCAGAGTCAGTTCCACGGGAGTCCTCCCTTGCTGGGCCCACCGACTGCGACGACTGTCCACCGACGAAGTCGCCTGCCGATGCTCGCGGGTGTCCTTGGAGGCGTGACCTTCTGCGTGGCCGTGGCCATGGTGATCGTGACCGGCAGAGAGTTTGGGACCCAGGACGGGACATGGGTTGCCCTCTGGCTATGCCCTCCCGTCGTGGGGGCCGTGACCGCCGCCCTGCGACCACGTAACGCGGTGGGCTGGATTCTGCTCGCCATCGGCGTCGTAGGAGTCGGCAGTCAGATCGCTTACGCCTACTCGCCAGGGCCGCACCTGACGGTGCCTGAGGGGCTGGTCGTCTCCATGGGAAACATCCTCATTTATGGCGCAATAACTCTCTTCGTGGTGCTCATTCTGGTCTTCCCGAGCGGCCACGCAGCCCGGGGCTGGCGCCGCCAGTTGATCAAGTTCCTCGCCGTGACCTACGCGCTGATCCTGATCCCTTCCCTCCTCGTACCGAAGCTGTCAAGCGACGCCCACAACTACACCAACCCCCTGGCCGTGCGGGAATTAGGGGGTGTGTTCAACGACGTGATAATGGTCTTCACGCTGGGGGGCATTGTCACTCTCCTGATTGCCGCCGGGGATGCGATCCGGAGGCTGCGTCACGCTACCGGGGTACAGCGCCAGCAGCTCAAGTGGCTTGCCTATGCCAGCGCTCTCTTCGTTCCAGCATTCATCCTGGTTCTCCCGACAGGGAATTTGTGGTGGTCCGCGCTCCCCCTGGCGGTCGCCACCAATGGCGTGGCCGCAAGCATCGGACTGGCCATCGTGCGATACCGTTTGTACGACATCGATCGACTGGTCTCGCGTACCGTTTCGTACCTGATCGTGGTGGGCCTACTCTTCTCGGTGTATGTCGCCTGCGTGCTCCTGATGACCACCTTCCTGCCGCTGCGAGGCAGCGTCAGCGTGGTGATCGCGGTGCTGATCGCGGTCGCCCTCTTCGCACCCGTGCGCTCCAGAGCACGTTCGGCGGTGGACAAACGCTTCAACCGGTCCCGCTATGACGCCCAAGCGGTCGTCGACTCCTTCGCTTCACGGATAGGTGAGCAGGTGACCCTGGATGCCATCACGGCCGATCTCCTGGCTGCGGTGGACCAGACGGTCCAGCCAAGTCACACCAGTTTGTGGCTACGCGGACCCTGACGACCGCGGCGATCTCTAGTTGGGGTCGTTCGGCAGCTCCTCGCCGCCTGGAATGGCCCGAAACCAGCACGGCTATCGTGCCCGCGCTGTCCGGCCCAGCTGACAGCGGCCATTGCGGACGGTGACCCCCTCCTCTGCTAAGAGCTCAGTTTGACGCTGCTCGTGGCCCGGAACCAGTCGGCCGTGACTGTTCACCACGCGCCACCACGGGAGTCCCTGCGACTGCGCGAGGACGTGACCCACTGCCCGAGCTCCCCCCATGTGGCCAGCCAAAGTGGCGAGCTCGCCATAAGTCAGGAGGTCGCCAGGCATGGTCGCCCGTAGCAGCCGCTCAACCGCTTCCGCCAGGGTTGGCTGCATGCGCTGGCTCACCTCTCGAATGTAGCGGAGCCGGACGGTCCAACGCGTTGGGTGCAAGGTCTCGACGGGCTTCTCTATCCTGGTCGGGTGCCCGTCGCCTCGACCCTTGACGCTCAGATCGATGTCGATGCGGCGATCGAGAGGCTGCGCGGCCGGATCCACTCCACTCCCCTGCTCCACTCCCGCCTGCTGGACGAAGCCGCCGGCGCTCGAGTCTGGCTCAAGGCGGAGAACGTGCAGCGCGCGGGTTCGTTCAAGATTCGCGGCGCCTTCAACGCAGCCTTGGTCGGGCTTGAGGCCAACGACCAGCGGGGGCTCGTCGCCCTATCTTCGGGTAACCATGGGCAGGCCCTCGCACTTGCGGCCGCCGAGCTGAGCTTGAGCGCGGTCGTGGTGATGGCCGAAGGATCGTCACCTGTGAAGGTCGCTGCTGTCCGGGGGTACGGGGCGGAGGTGATCACCAAAGGCGTGACCATGACTAACCGGGAGCAGATCGCCTCCGACGTGGCCGCCGACCGAGGCCTCCGGCTCATCCATCCGCATGACGATCCGCATGTCATCTCCGGCCAAGCCACAGTCGGATTCGAACTGGTAGGGCAGCTCCTGTCCCGGGGCGTCGAAGCTCCACTGGTGCTGGTACCGCTCGGCGGCGGCGGACTGCTGGCCGGGGTTCTGATCGCCCTCCGGAGATGGCTTCCCAAGGCTCGAGTCGTCGGGGTCGAGCCGGAGGCGGGAAACGACGGGGCTCTCTCGCTCGCCTCGGGCAGCCGGGTGACACTCCCCACGACGCCCATCACGGTGGCCGACGGCGCCGCCACCATCCGCCTGGGAGCTCTCTGCTGGGAGGTCATCCAGAACCAAGTCGATGAGATCATCACCGTCTCCGACGAGCAGATCGGGCAAGCCTGCTGGTGGCTCTGGAGCCGGTGCAAGCTAGTGGTCGAGCCGACCGGAGCGCTCGGTGTGGCCGCCGCCTTATCGGGGGCCGGCTCGCCCGCCAACCTGGGCGGCCCAGCATCGATGGCCACGCATCCTGAGATCGTGTGTGTCCTTTCGGGGGGCAACTGCCTGCCAAGCCAGATCGCTAAGTTGATCGGTACTCCGCTCGTGCCGGAACTGCGCTCGTAACCTCGTACGGGTCCCGGCGCAGCTAGCGCTCGCCGAGCAGCCGGGAGATCCGGGCCATCCCCTCATCCAGCAACTCGTCCGCCAACGCGTAAGAGAAGCGCAGATAGCCGGGTGCCCCGAACGCCTCTCCGGGGACCACCGCCACCTTCGCCTCATCAAGCAAAAGCCCCGCCAACTGCTCCGACGTATCGACCCGGCGGCCGGCGATCTGCCGTCCCAAAAGACCGCTCACGGAGGGGAAGACATAGAACGCGCCGTCTGGCGCTGGACACTCCAAGCCCGGCAGCCGAGCCAAGGCTGACAGGATCGCCTCCCGTCGGCGGGAGAAGGCTTCGCGCATCCGCTCTACCGATCCTGTCCCGGAGCGCAGCGCCGCCAGCGCGGCCCACTGCGAGACGTTGCTGATGTTGCCGCAGACGTGCGATTGCAGATTGCCGGCGGCCTGTACCACCGGTTCGGGAGCGATGAGCCACCCGACACGCCATCCGGTCATGGCGTAGGACTTGGAGACTCCGTTGAAGCGGATAGTTTGCTCAGCCAGCGCCGGATCCACTTCGCAAAGCGAGTGGAACCTAGCATCGCCATAGGTGAATTTCTGGTAGATCTCGTCGCTGACCGCCCAGAGGCCGCGTTTGAGCAACCACTTCCCGATCTCCGCCACTTGCTCTTTCGGATAGACAGCCCCGGTGGGATTTGACGGTGAGACGAACAACAACGCCTTGGTGCGTGCCGTCAGATGCTTCTCCAGGTCGTCTACGGAGACGCGAAAACCGCGGGACTCGTCGGAGGGAACCACGACCGGCACGCCCCCGGCCAGCGAGATCGCCTCGGGGAAGGTCACCCAGTAGGGACTGGTGATCAATACCTCATCTCCGGGGTCCAGCAGCGTCGCAAAGGCGTGGGCCACAGCTTGCTTGGTGCCACTGGTGACCAACACGTTGGCCGCCGAGATCTCGCGCGCGGACAGATCCCGCTCGCCCGCGGCGACGGCCTCTCGAAGCTCCGGCAGCCCGGGCGCCGGGGTGTAGTGGTGCATGCGCGGATCGCGGCAGGCCGCGAGCGCCGCCTCCACCACTTCGGGTGGGCTTGGAAAATCGGGCTCCCCAGCTGCAAAAGAGATAATGTCCTCGCCGAGCGCGCTCAGCTCGCGGGCCCGCCGATCCATGGCCAAGGTCGCCGACTCCGCGATGGCGCTGACCCGCTTCGAGATGCTGAGGTGGGGTGCCGTTGCCGAAGGCAATACAATTCTCCTAATGGCTACCGGTAGTGGATCAAGATACGACATACCACAGCATCTGCTCCCGGGCGACGGGCGCTTTGGGTGTGGTCCCTCCAAGGTACCGGGATCAGCGGTGGATGCACTCGCGGGTCCCGGTCGGGAGATTCTCGGCACCAGCCACCGCCAGCCTCCGGTGACACAGCTGGTGCAGCGGGTCCGTGAGGGGATCTCCTCTCTCTTCAGTCTGCCCGCCGGATATGAGGTGGTGCTCGGCAATGGCGGGGCCACCGCCTTTTGGGATGCCGCCTCGCTCAGCCTGATCGAGCGCCGGAGCCAGCACCTGGTGTTCGGGGAGTTCTCATCGAAGTTCGCCACGGCGGTGACCGAGGCCCCCTTCCTGGAAGAGCCTGAATTGATCCAGTCCGAAACCGGCACCCATCCCCTACCCCGGGCCAGCTCGGACGTCGACGCGTACTGTCTGACCCACAACGAGACCTCAACCGGAGTCGCTATGCCGCTTCAGCGCGTGGGCAGCCAGGACCAGCTGGTGCTGGTGGACGCCACCTCTGGGGCCGGCGGACTTCCGGTCGATATCGGCCAGCTCGACGGGTACTACTTCTCGCCCCAGAAGTGTTTCGCCTCCGAAGGTGGGCTCTGGGTGGCGGTGCTGTCACCGGCCGCCATCGAGCGGGTCCAGCGCATCGAGGCTTCAGACCGCTGGGTGCCCACCTCCTTGAGCGTGCTTACCGCGATCGAGAGCTCCCGCCAGAACCAGACCTGCAACACCCCCGCTATCTCTACCCTCTTCCTGCTGGCTCACCAGATCGAGTGGTTCTTGGAGATGGGAGGCCTCAGCTGGGCCATCGAGCGCAGCCAGAACTCGGCCGCCACCATCTACCAGTGGGCGGAGGCGCGGAGTTGGGCCTCTCCCTTCGTCACCAAACCCGAACAGCGAAGCTCGGTGGTGGCCACTATCGACCTGATTGAATCCTTGGCTGCCAAAGAGGTCTCGGCAATTCTCCGCGCCAACGGCATCGTCGACACCGACTCCTACCGCAAGCTCGGGCGAAACCAACTGAGAGTGGGGCTTTTTCCGGCGATTGAGCCGGATGACGTGGCCCAACTGACGCGGTCCATCGACTGGGTGGTCGAGGCGCTATCAGGGTGAACTCCAACTGACGACATTGTCACGGCCGGTTTCGTTTTGGGGTACCACCGCGGCGGATAGTGGGCCCAATGGGAAGGGACCCCCTGGATAGGGGATTCGGGGGCTTGGACGATGCTGCCCAGCTGACACCGGAGGTCGCCTGGCAGGCGCTCATTGCGGAGCGTGAGGAGGGCAACTCGAGTGCCTTGGAGAGCCTCCGACCCTGGTTGACGGCGAGCGCAACTCAGATGGTGCACGATCGCCAGCTGGCGGCTCTGGTCGCCCAGCAGGTGCTGGTCGATCTGGCGGCCCGGACAGGCCAGGCGATTCGATCACCGGAAGAGCTGGAGCAGTGGCTCAGGGTCCG
>DATKSR010000050.1:0-22118 GCA_035531555.1 Candidatus Dormiibacterota bacterium | reverse complement strand
CATCGGAGTCAAGCCGCACTCCGATTGTCAAGTCGCATCCAGATGTCAGTGGAAGTCGCGCCCAGATGTCAGTGAGATCGCATACGAATGTCAGTACGATCGCGTCCGACTGTCAGTGGAATCGCATCGAATTGTCAGTAGAGTCGCGTCTAAGGGTCAGTTGGCTCCCAGGCTCAGCTGGGGAGTAGTAGAGACCACCCTGCCGCCTGGATGGCGGCGTAGGCCTCGCCAGCGCCTGATGCTCTCGGGCCGGGAGCGTCGGCCACTCACGGGCATCTTCCTGCAGCCCCTCAGTCGATCTCGGCCAATTGGCGTCGTCGCTCCGCAGTGGCCCTCGGCGCTGGAGGCGACCAACGTCCCACTCCCCTTGACGGCCCTCCCTCACACCCGCGATAGTGGCCATCTGGAGCCACACCCCGAAGTCGCAGCCCACACCGTACGTCTCGGAGAAGATGCTCTGTGACTAGAAACACGCGTACGCTCACAGGAGGGGTGGCGTAATGCGCGATAAGGACATCCGCCCAGTCCTCAGTGCGCACCTGAAGGGCTGCCACCGCGATGAACCGGAGACGGTGCTCCGTGACGAACTCGGAATCTGCGCAGGTACGGCTCGGGTCGATCTCGCGGTGATCAATGGCGAACTCTCTGGGTATGAGATCAAGAGCGATCAGGATAGCCTGACTCGGCTGCCACGACAGGTGGAAGCGTACAGCCGCGTACTGGACCGTGCGACGCTCGTTGCAACCGAGCGGCACTTGGAGAGAGCGCGCGAGATGATCCCAGAATGGTGGGGAATGATCCTAGTGACGACTAGTTCAACTGAACTGCAAGCAGTCCGCGACGCTGAGTTGAATCCAAGTGTCGACGCCTTTTCGATCGCCCAGCTTCTGTGGCGGGAGGAGGCCTTACATGAGCTACGGATGCGTGGCGTTGCGCAAGGCCTTTCCGGCAGCGCTCGTCACTACGTGTGGCTGGCCCTGATCGCCGCAGTTGACATAGATGAACTGCGAGCGATTGCCCGGCGACAACTCAGGGGGCGTGAACCGTGGCCAGACGTTCCATGACGTGTTCCATGTGGTGGGAGGTTCCGTAGGAACGCCATTGAGTAGCCCCACCTGGTCCGCCAAGTACTCGTGACTTGGACTCGATCTCACTATCACCCCATGAGTAAGCCGGACCGGTGATCGGCCAGAATGGCGATGCGACGACTCTTCGACACAGCGTGTAGAACGACTCATTGCCCGGCCTTGCCTTTTCCTCCCGGTAGACTTCCCAGTGGCGGCCGAATGTGTAGCGCAGGTTCGGGAGGGGACCTTGTCTCGGAGGGTCAGCCACTTCTGGATGGTTGACTCCAAAGTCCCCGAAGCAGAGTTCAGGAGTCGACCAGGCCGTGGCGATCTGGTCGAACAAAATCGCATCAAATCGATCCAGAGCGGTGGGGGGGTCTCCCTTTGGGAGATTGGAAATTGAGCGCGGGAAGGCACCGGAAGCAACCGTCACGCTACGCCATTGTCCCCCGTCGACCCAGGGCTCCAACACCGCCGCTACGGAGAGCGCCCGGCTGACCTCGGTCAGCGATGCCACTGCACCGAAGTCCAGAACTAAGTCGATGTCTAGCCCAGTTAGGCCAACGACCTTAAGAACGTGGTCGACTTGTCCCGGGGAGCCAGTTGCCCACCGGTTGGCGTCCAGGCGAAGGGCTGCGCCTCGACTTCCCATCTGTGCCACTGTCCCCGCATCTTGAAGACCGGTTGGACTCGTGGAAAGCCCGATGACCGGCACACTGCGAACGTTGAGCAGGTCCAAGTGGTTGGCGATCCGCGTGATCGCGCGCTCGAGGCTCGGTCCCACTGGAGTGTCCTGATCGATGTAGCCGGAGTCGACCATGACGACATCGTTGCCCTGGCTGGCCTTTGAGAGGCGCGTCAAAAATCGTGTGAGGTCAACGGCGAGGCCCGTACGGGGAAGCACTTCGAACAGTGGGTAGCACCCACCCCGAACCCTCGTACTGGCGTGTTCCCATGCATTGAACTCCCCTGGCATTCCTTTCAAGATCGGGACGTACGCATGAGGCGCTTCCCTCGGTATGGTGTCGAAGCTCATTCCTGGCAAGTTACCCGTACGTCTAACGGTCGAGGACGGCAGGACAGTCGCAGGCCAGTCTCAGTACTGCTACATTCGGTGGCACTTGATCGCTCGCGGCTTAGCCTACATACCCGCCCGGGCATCTATCACACCGAGGACCAGTAAGCCTGTGCATCCGTAGCACCCCATCCAGGCCGTCTGCCAGCGGGCGCCGGAGAGTGTCAAGAGCCGTGTCGCACTGGTGCCAGGCGACAGCTTCCGTACAACTGACTATTTGAGATGGGCAAGCCTTCAAGTCGTCTATCTGATCATCGTGGACGTCGTGGCCAGGCGGCAGCCTCGCTATCTGAAAGCTCTGCATGGTCATGGGAGGGTACCGAACAACCGCCGAAACGCGATCTTTGTCGCGTGAGAAGGTTATGTCGTCTCCGGCAGTCTCCTCTTTCAGGACTCTCTGTACGACCTGGGCCAGTCCGACGCCACCGTCTATCGGGCTGAAGCCGACATGCTGAACCGCATCCTCGCAGACGCCCGCCAACGCAAGCCGAGCTTCACTGTATTGCACGACGGCTTGGTTCCATTTATCCATGATTGGAACAACGTCGGGGTAATGAGTCCGGAAGTCATTAGCTGACGGTCCAGACTTGGCGATCAGGCTGGGCTCGCTCATGTATGAGGGCAGCGGCCTCTCGGCAAGAGATAACGCCGCCCGGGCGAACTCGTGTAGATCGTTCAAGTGTGCCGAACGCTCGGGTGTGCGGAGAACATCGTCCTCAATTTGCAGATCGTTGCGGCGCAAGCGCAGGCGGTGGTAGGGGCCGTAAAGAGCCGCTACGAGGGCCACATACCCAATCAGGAAGTACGCCCAGTCGGGAAGTCCAAGGGGAATATGGGTCGCCCCCCTGAGCGCACCCAAAGTGACGCTCACGACGGACGCCATGGTGGCTCCGAAAGATGCCCAGCGAGGCCCAGCGCTGGCAAGTTCCAAGAGCGTGGCCCTGTGGCGTCGGTCCGGCACCTGGAGTCCCATCGCCCTAGACGGTACGCCAGCATCGACCTTGGGGACAAGCACACAATCGCCACGGTCGCGGGGGAGGACTACCCAGTGTTTGTGGCGCACTCCACGACAAGCCCCGCCTCCGCCTCAGCGGATAGGGTATATGCCCACTCGTTGCCCCTTGGCTCCCGGACGACCCCAATTGCGGTCAGGTGGTTGAGCGCTACTCGTTCGGCTCGTCTCATCTCGGACGACCTGGCAACCTTCCACCTCATCACCCCCCACAGGACCTCGGCCTCAGTGGTCGTCATCGCGTAGTTACCGTCCGCGACCCGGTCCATGTCGCGCTCCGACAGGCAGACCGCCCTCGCCCGGCCGACAGGCTCCAAGGCAAGGCCGTCCTCCCGTTCCATGATCCGTAGACCAACGGGCGCCAACGCGGGATTGACAGCTGTGAGATCCGAGCGGATCGCCTGTGTGGTCTCGCCCAGATGCTGCGCCACCAACCAGACCGGCACCCGCCGCGCCGTCCGAGCGATGGTCCAAGCCACGATGGCGCCAATTCGCGCGCTGAGCGGGGAGCCGTCCAGCTTCTCGTCCTCTCGCTTGAGCAGCTCCAGTGGATCGAGCCCAAGGGCATCTGCCAGACGCCCAAGGTCATCCAACGTCAACGAGGCGCTGTCGCCTCCATCCTCAAGCCTGACTATCCTCTGCCAAGGCATCCGGGAGGCCGCCCCCACCTCTCGAAGGGTGAGCCTGAGCTCCCTCCTCCGAGCGGCAAGCATCTGGTAATCCAGCAGGATCATCGGAGCACGATCACTTCGATCCCCTTCCCCAAGGTCCTCTGCACGGACAGCGCCCAAAAAGCTCTTGGCGTATGCCAATCCCCCCCAGTCATCCGCTCCAGGTGGGAGATCACTTGGCCGACCCGAATCGGCGTCATGGGATTGTCGCTACCTCTCTCACCGCAGACGTACCGCGCCTGGGGGCCGGTCTCTCCCGAGAGACGGCACCAGTAGTGCGCCATCACGTATCTCCACACCCCCTCCGGCAGGGGGCGTACCCCATCCTCAAAGATTGCCCGCCCGTGGGGAAAGACATCCTGCAGCTCGAGTTCAGACATCTGCTGCGGGGAGAGTCCCGCGGCCGAGAGGCCGGCGATCACGGCGTCCCGGGTGGAAGCGCACTTGGCCAGGCTGTCCCACTGGACCGCCTCGTACCTGTGCGCCTCTTCCAATCGGTGCCAGCGAGGCTCCAGATGTGCCATGTCCAAGCGGAGAAACGTTCCTGCCCGCAGCGCCCCAGACTGAAATGCGTACGCCACCACCTGCCTCATCTCTCCATCCTCATCGCCAGGCGCCCCCCACACCTCCCACATCGCACGAGCGACCCGATCAGGCGTGACCATCCCCTTCGAGAAGAGTTCAAAGGCCTCGCGGAATGCGCGGCCGTACAACTCGACCACACGATCCGCATCCCCATCCGGCAGCGACTGGCGAACCTCAGACAGGAAGAGTGGAAAGGGCCTCCGCGGGACAGTTGGGAATCGCTGGTCGCCGGTTGGCGCGAGGGGCCGTGGCGGCCGCTGGGGCTCCAAGTCACCCGCCCGCCGTCGCAGGGCCGCCAGGGAGGCATGCGATGCGTGCCAGTCGGTCAGCGCCTGCTCCACGCTGCCGGTCGGGTACGCGGTTGCGACCAGCCATGCCACCCCTCCCAGGAGATCCATAAGCCCGCCGAGTGAGGCGACCTCCATGGGCTCCAGCCACTCGGCGTGGATCACGACGATGTCGGGGACGCCGGCGGCTACCAACCACCCGACGAGGTCTGCCACGGCCCGGGGGCCCATGCGGGCAATCTCCTCGCTCCCGAGATCCTTTCCGAAGGCCTGCAAGAGGTCGTGAACGAAGGTGGCGTCACCTCGCGGCCCCGGAGTCGCCAAGGCGACGATCAGGCCGGCGTCGGGACTATTCATCGAAAGCAGCTCACCCGGATCACACCTTTCGTCAACCACCAATCTCAACCCGGGCGTCATGCCGGCCATCAGGCGCCGCCCCCTCGGGGCCCGAGGGCCGCCAGCACGTCATCCACATCCTCGGGACCGATCCCCGATGTTTCCGACAGGTCCAAGCTCAGTGCGACTTCGAGAATCCTCCCCCAGGTGCGGAAGTTGCCTCCCGCAGCCTGATAGAGGCGCGCCCTCACCTCAGAACCGGTAGCGGCGAAGATCGGGTGGTAGCTGCTGATCACATCACCGAGAGCCTGCAGGGGGATGGGCCGGCAACCGACCCATCGGCAAACCCTGCTCGCAAGTTCGGGCACCTCGGCTCTGAGGACTTTCTCGACCCCATAGCCCAGCAGTGCCAGCACAAACTTGGTTTCAGCCCGATCATGCAGGTAGCGGAGCTGGCGCAACGACTCCTTGCTCATGTTCTGCGCCTCGTCCACCACCAGGATGCAGGCCCGGTCGGTGAGCAGGTCCTGGACGTCATAGAGGAGCATGTAGCCACGGCGGCGCAGGTTCACCCGGCGCCCGCTAACCGCCTCAAAGACTCGGGCGACAGCCTCCCTCCCCTTTGGCCGGTTGGGCATGTCGACCCAGTAGACCGGGCGCGGGAGAGATCGGCAGGCCAGGTCCACGGAGAACGTCTTGCCAAGCCCGACATCGCCGTAGACCACCACTATCCCCTGGACCTCCGCCGCCTGCTCGACGGCGACCCGGATCTGCCTCAGCTGCAGTGTCTCGACGACCCTTGCGCCGTGGGTGCCCGTCAGGTGTAGTGGTTGAGCACAGTTGGATTCGATCACGCGACTGCTCCTCCTGCTTGGTCCTCTTCCGACTCCCGTGACCCATCGGTCGACCGCCGCCTACGCATCGCCGCCTCGGCTCGTTGGAGGTACCGCTCACTATCGTCGTCTGACGGCGGCTTGGACTTTGGACGCCGGTTGGGCGCGGTTTGGTCGGGTCCCAGCAGCGCCTCCAGCGTGCGGGCGGTGCTCCGCTTCTGGATCCTGGCGATGTACCCCTCGGTCTGCAAACGGACTCGGGTGATCTCAGCCCTTTGCTCGACCGGGAGCTCCTTCGCCGGCAGCGCGGTGCAACGGAACTGGCCGCTGAACCAAATGTCCACCCGACTCCGGTCGTTGGGAAGGTACCGGATCGTGACCTCACGACCGACGAGGCCGTGCAGCTTCGGGGACTGGTAGTCAATCCCTTTGAAGTGGACTCCATTCTTGGAAACTCGCCGAGGACGGGTCTCGATGAGGAAGGCGCCCCGAACCAGCGCCTCATCGACGACTTCGACGACGGTCGGATCGTCGCGCCACGCTTGGAGGGGGGTCCGACCACCCAGGCCCTCATGGGGTCGGACGGAGTTGTAGTGCACCACCCAGTCCTGCAGCCCGGCGGCCACCGCATCGAGAGGCAGGTAGTCACTCGGTAGCCATGCCTCGCGTCCGTACCGCCGATCCCCGTGGTGGGTGTAGCCCGGCAGAGTGGCGATGAACTCCTTCTCGACCGTGAGCATGAGGCGCTCGACTCTTCCGTTCTCCCAAGGTGAAGCTGGGCGGATGAAGTGGGGCTGGATGGCCAGCGCGGCGTAGCCATTCAAGACGGCTTCCGCCAAGTGGGTCTGGGCGTTATCGGCCACCATGACGGAGGGCCGCCCTCCGATCCAGGTGCCATCGAGGTCGTGGCCGACGAGCGCGGTGGTGAGGCCGGCGATGATCGACGTGGTGTTGGGATCGCCTCCCACCCCTTCTCCCTCGGTGAGGACAACCGCCAACAGCAACCGGGTCCCCCAGTCCGGCATGAGGGTGAGCCAGGGATGGAAGCGCTCTCCGGTCTCCGGCCGCACACACCACAACGGCATCTCGGTATGGTCGAAGCTGACGATTTCGAGCTTTGCTGGGTTGGCAGCCTGGTTGTACAGGCTCGCCTTCAAGGCTGCGTTCATCCCCTGCACGACTCCGGCGACCACATCCGTCGGCATGGTCCCCAGGCGACGCATGAACTGGGAGTAGGTCAGGCTGACCTCGCCAGCAGCCTGCAGCTCCCGCCAGGCCGCCTTCCGGTCGCCGTGATGGCGGGCGATTGAGATCAGAGCATCCGGGGTCAGACCGATGCGCTCGGGCGGCTCTGCGCAAGGCGGTCGTCTCAACCATCGCCACACCGTGCGCTCGCTGACCCCGGCCTGCCGAGCAGCTGCCTCGACCGCCCGGCTGATGTCGGACGTGTGAGTGCGAGCCAGTAGGAGGCGCCGAGTGAGCGCTGCCTTGAGGTCGCGGGGGCACCGGGTCATCAGGCGCGGCCCCTCAGCCCCGGCAGAGCCACCGTCGCCAAAGAACTGGTCGTGCCATCCGAGGCCGAGTGGAAGGTGGACCGCATCGGCGCGCTCACCAGGCATACCCGAACCCCAAGGAGTTGGGTGCCCCAGCGAGCCTGGCCAAGCCGGAGGTACTCCTCGGCCTGGTCGTCAACGGCCTCCAACGAAGGGGTGAGACCGAATTTGAGCTCATCGATGACCACCCGGCCGGTGGTGTGATTGCGGTAAACGAGGTCCACCCGCTTGTCCCCCAAAGGGACCTCCGAGGCCATCAGCTCCCAAGGAGAGCGAAGCCGGAACCGTCGCAGGTACACGGCGACGGCTCCCGCCACCTCGGCGCCGATCGCACGGCGCCGCTCCCGGGCTGGGATCTGGGAGATCACGAGGCGGGTTACCCCCAAGATCCCTATGGCTCTTCCTAAAGGCTCGTCTGGAAGCTCCTGAGCCTCGGGGCCGAGCAGCAGACCCACAACCTCGTGAGCGTGTCGGCCCACGGACGACGCGTAGTCACTGGGACCTCCATCAGTCTTGGGGGGTCGACTGCGCCCACTCACGGTCGTGCCCCCCGCGGGCGACTCTTCCTCTTGAGGCAACCGTCTTGGCGACATGGGTTCTCCTCCGATGCTTCGCATCTCGCCTCCTGTCTTCGTCTCGCGCGCCAACTGGGGCTGCCCTCCGTCTTCCGCCTTGGCGGCATGCACGGGCCATGTTGTGCCGGGCACCGGATCGCTGTAATGCCGCCTGCTCATCGCTTGCTCCATCCAAACAGAGGTTCCCTATCAGGTATCTCATGGCGTTCCCCATGGCGTACCACTAAACGGTGCATTAATTGATCACCAGACCCCTACGGTAATTGAAGATCGTGTAACGGCTATGGCTAGCGGATACCATGTGTGATCTCCACAAAGCCACGGGAATTAGCGACAAATCTGACACGGCAATTCGAACTGGGGACCGTGACGTTAAAGTAGCTTTATGTGTGATAAGGTATCGTCCAGATCATGGGGGACCGTTGTCTGGACTGTGGCAAGACGATCAATCAGCCCAGACTTGGTCGCCGCCGCCTGCGATGCGATGGCTGCGCCCAGAAGCTGCGAGCGGCCCAGGCGCGTCGGAGACGGGCGGCCCACAAGGCGCTGGCCATCATGACCGCAAGTAGTGGGCAACGTCGGGACCTCGCTCGCAGCCGCAGGGGCGCCCAGATCTACTCGGCCATCGCCCTAATGAGCGAGCGGGTGAACGCCGTCAACGCCGCCTGCATCAGGCTGTCCCGGGAGGCTGCGCCAGTCGACTGCCCGGACAAACTCAGGGACGCCATCAACAGGGTGATGGAGGACGCCGACGAGATGAACAAGATGACCGTCTACCTCCGAAGCCTGCTTGGGTCTGGGTGAGGCCGCAATCAGGGGGGCAAACGTCGCGCGGAAATTCGGCGGACCCCGGTGCCCGTCCGAAGCGGACGCGACGGACGGGCACTCCGCCACCTCACGAGTCAGGCGATGTTGCTGGGGGTCCCGGATGCACCCGGAAGCGTACGGTGCCGCGACCTTCACATCGGACCGCTCCGGTAGCCATTCGGACCCTGGACCCAGTGGCGTCGGATGCGACTGCTGGGTCCGACCAAGCGCATGACGACGATCCAAGTGGAGGGGACCAACCATGGAGCTCCACAGCGGTCTCGCCGCTGGAGCGTGACGCCCGGCTGGCCACCTCCCAGGCCACTCCAGCGATCCGCCGGGCGGCCAAGACGGCGATCGACTCCATCATTCCGAGCTTGGATGATCCGGAGGAGAGCAAGGGGCGGGAGTGGCTTGCCTGCGTGGCGGCGCTGCCGTGGGCCCCGGAGATCGGCAGCGTGCCGGACCTCGGCGAAGCGGCTGGCGTCCTGGACCGGTCCCACGGAGGGCATGCCGAGGTGAAGGAAACGCTTCTGGACCGCGTGGCGTGTGCCGCCCACCTGGCCGCGGCCGGCAAGCCCACCAGCCTCACGCCCATTCTCCTGGTCGGGCCACCGGGCACCGGGAAGACCACCCTGGCATCCGCGTTCGGCGAAGCCCTTGGAATGTCGGTGGCCGTGATCTCTGCGCCGGCCGCATCCGAGGACCCGGCCTACCTCCAGGGGTCAGATCGCCAGTACCGGCAGTCCGCCCCGGGGGTGGTGGTGCGGGCCTTCCGGGCCGCTGAGACATCTCGACTTCTGCTGGTGATCGACGAGCTCGACAAGATCGGCGGTCGCCCTGACTGGAATGCCTCCCCGACCAGCTGGCTCCTGGAGCTGCTGGCCTCCGACACCTGGACCGACCGCTACCTGGGCATCCCATACCCCACCTCTGGGATGGTGGTCGTCTGCACCGCCAACGAGACTGAGACGGTCTCGGCTCCGGTGCTCGACCGGCTCGACATCATCGCGGTCCCCGTCCTGCCGCTCCAGGCGAGGCTGGCCGTGGTTGAGACCCACATCTGGCCGAGGCTCCTTGAGCGCCACTCCCTCACCGCCGATCAGGTGCAGCTCAGCTACGAGGCGCTTCACCTTCTCGTGAGCGGCCCACAGGAGGCACGTGACGAGGGGCTGAGGTCTGTCCAAGCCCGTCTCCAGCGCTGCCTCTACCGGGCCATACGATGTGGGGACACTGGGACGTGGCCGGTGCGCATCTCAGAGTCGTTCGTGATTGAGGTGCTCGCGGACCGGCCTGGATCGAGCCGCCGGCCAGTGGGCTTCGGTCGCTCAGACTCGGCGCGGTGACGATGGCTTTGCCCCAACGGGCGCTCTGTAGCGCGCCGGCCGCTGGATGTGCGAGCAAGTCATGCCATGCCCGCCGCGATGACACACCGATTTGGCACCTCTTCGTACGTCCAAGGACTACAATCCGGCATGTAACAGTCTGGACGCGATAGCATCAGCCCCATCTCCCACTCCTAGCATATCCTCATGCCCGAATCCGAGATTGACCTCAGGGCAGCCATCAATGCCGTGTCTGACGTCGTGCAAAATCGGCCCCGGCCACTTCGCATCTACGACCAGATCTACATGAAGGCGGGCGACATGGTGCTCCAGAGCCAAGTGGTCGCCCGATGGGCGAAGGACAAGCGCCTCGCCTTCATCGGCGATGGCGACGCCATTAGCATTTGCGTCGCTTACCTCCAACGGCGGGGCATCGTGCCGTACGGCCCCTCTAAGATCATGGTTTTCGACTTCGACGAGAGGATTTGCAACGCAGTCACCCGATTTGCGGACAAGGAGCGCATCGAGAACCTTTCAGCGCAACTGTACAACTGCCTGGACTCCTTCATCGGAGCTACCAACTTCGACTGCTTCTACACAAACCCGCCGTGGGGAGCCAGCAATGGGGGAGAGAGCGCCAAGGTGTTCGTCCAGCGAGGCATGGAGGCAGCGGGCTTCTCTGGTGAGGGCATGGTGGTGGTGGCCGATGACCTCGAGTTAGAATGGCCCAAGCGCGTGCTGGCCTCGATCCAGGCCTTCGCGATCGACTCGGGCTACTTCGTCCAGGAAATGGTACCGCAACTGCACACGTACCACCTCGACGACGCACCGGACCTACGGTCCTGCAATCTGGTGTTGAAAGCCCTTCCAGGCGGCGCGCAGCGTGGAGCCAGCAAGGACATACGAGAGCCGGCTCGGCTCGCAAACTTCTACGGGCAGGGTAACGATCCCAGGGTCCGGTATGTGCGTGAGCGGCACCGGCTGGAGTACGGGACCGCTCACGATGACGAGTACTTCTTGGAGTTCATGGAGACGAGCGGTGGCCCAGATCGTTAAGCGGGGTGCGGGGCTACTCTACATGAAAGTGGGCAACCACGCGCAGGAGTCGCTGACTGACATCATTCGGCGCAAGACTGCAGAGATCACCCAGGCAGGTTACGCGCTGTGGGGCTACGGCGGCAACACCTGCCATCCTCTGAAGGTAGTTCAGCCGTTCGCCAAGTCCTACGCGCAACGAGGCGAAGTGATCTACCTTTGTATGCAACCCATGGACTCGAAGCACTTCGCGGAGCCAGTTCGGGCAAAGGAGTTCTCCGGGGACGGCCTCCACTGGGAGGAGATCCCGCCGAGTATCAACGTTCTGGGGTCCCGGTATGCGCTAACGGTGGCCGACTTACGGCCAGAGGAGTTCGACCTCCCCTTAGCGCGCACGCGTGTAGCGCTCGGGACATGTCAAGGTCGGCTCGGGAGTGACTACGTCGCCGGCCGGGTGGACAAGGCTTGCCTAGAGGTTCTCGGTGAAGAAGCCGTCGAACCCGACGACCGCTCCGTAGTGCACATTGGCCTGGTAGCCCGCATTGTCGAGCCCTATGCGGTCTTCGTCCGGAACTAACCCCACTCAAGGGCACAGCACTCGCGCGGCGCGTGATCGGAGATCGCGGATGTAGCTGTCGAGCGCCTCAATCACTGCGCCGAGCGTCGACCCGGCACCCCAGCACCCGAAGCACATCGTCAGCGCTGTGTCAACGGCAGGCTCTGAGCATATAGCTTCGCGGACGCCGCTAAACCGGGGGCCGTCTGATAGCAAGTGTTTCACAAGCTGTTCGAGACATCGGATTCTACCTTTGAGCGCCTCGAGTCTCCACTCGTCATCGAGCAGCCTGTCGATGCTTACCACAGCCCGCTTATCTCCAGTAATTAGGAAGCGGACCCCGCGCTCGATGACGATTGCGCAGAGCTGACTCTCCCCGACATCCAGGCTGAGACCGCGTCCTTGGGCTACTGACTCGAAATCTGCAGCCAGCTCTTGCTCCGTCGCTGTGGGCTCAAGTACGGTGGCGACCGACAATAGGGCCGTCAAATGTTGAAGTGCTGCCGCGTTCGACCTCCGCAAAGGGGCGGTGCGTAACTTCCTCGGTAAGACGTAGCGAGCGGAGCTGAGCACCCCGAGATCGGTTGGAGGCCCAGCCACTGATTCTAGAAGCTCGGCGCCGAGGCCATAGCATGCGAACTTATGGATGACATCGTTGTCAACGGCTGCCATCATTTGGAGCGTGCGCCCATCACGGCCTCGAGGTAGTCGCGGGCATCGGTGGGGAGCTCGGCGAGAAGAAGTTGGTCGCGGGCTGCCCCATTGATCTCGCGCCAGACCGGCTTGGCAGACGGATAGATGTGTGCCATGGCACCGTTGGCAGTCCTCCATCTTCCAGTGGAGTATGCAAGGCACAGGGCCAGGGTGCCGGGCTCGATCCGCACCTCGCCGCTAGCAGCTACCGCTACACGGGCGAGTTCGCGCGCATTTGCGACCCGGCCCGCCGGAAGGACCGTAAGTTGCGGATTGCCGGTCAGGAGTTCGAGTGCGAAGCGGTCAGCTAGGACCTCTTCCTTGTCACCATCTTGATCCTCTAGCGCGGTGGCATCGAGGTCTATGATCGCCGACTCGGCCAGGAGATGGTCGAGCATAATGTGGCCCAGTTCATGTGCCAAGTAGAAAGCAACGGGTGCTGGATAGCGCGAGTCCTTTGCCAGTAGTATCGCGGCGCGCTCGCCCACTTGAACCGCCATGGCCGCCATTCGCTTCTGGGGCCAAGGGAAGACCCGAAGGTGAATCACAGGGACCCCCAAGGACCAGCTGAGCGCTAGGAGATCGATGAGTCTGACGAATGGCGACCCAGCATCGAGGATGCTCTGGCGGAGTTGGCGTGCCGGGAACCGGTGCCCCACTCTTGGGGGCGGCGTGGCCTCCAATATCACGGACCCGACTGCACGGCCGAACGAAGTGATCGCCGCCCGCTCGATTCCACCCTCGTGAGAAAGGTGCTTGAAGCGGGCTTGATCGTGCCAGCGGAAGCGAGGACCCTCCGGGTCGTCAAGAAGAGACCGCGGCTCAAGCCCGAGGTGCCTGGCGATGGCGAAGCGTAGGTCCACGCGTGCGGACAGAGACTCCTCGGCTTCCTCGGTCCACCAGTTGGGCCACGCCGCCTTGATGGCGGCGTCGCTCAGTCCCAGCCCCCTGAGACGGGCCCTGAGTTCGTGGGTGCCGGCTGAAGCAGTCAAGGCACCGGCTCCTGTCCGATCCGTCTCGGTCCGAGATCCCCGGAGGCGGCAATTATCTTTGCCACGGCTGCGGCGTGGGCGTCGGATCTATCCCATATACGTCGGAACGCCACCACTACCCGCTCCTCGCCCGAGGCGAACGGGGCCGCCGTGCCACGTTGTTGCATAAATTCGAGTAACCTCCCTCTAGCCGCCCCGTGTCGGCGTGCTGGCCTCGATAGAGTCCGCGACACAGTCGATTGACTCACCCCAGCGCGTTCCGCGAGGGTCGCTTCGCTTATCTTCTCTCGTATGAGGAACTGCCGCACCTCCTCGGCCGCATTGACCACATGTGGATAATACTGCATAATAGTGGATATGACTCGGTCCGTGCCTGAAGAACTCCCCGAGCGGTTTTGTTGGACACGCTTTGGTGTCGAAGCTGGGGAGCCAATCGATCGAATCCTGGAGAGGAAAGAGATCGAGCGACAACGCAATCAAGGTCTGTTCTATTGGGGAATCGGGAACTCGGTCGGGCCGGGAATCAGGGAGATGATCCGCCAGTACACCCGCCCCGAGGCACTATTCAGCCCTATCGCCGGACCGCCCCGGCCAGCAGATGCCTCCCCAACCTACGTAGTGGCCTGGACCCAGGGCGAAACCCTCTGGGGAGACTCCCATCCCGTACCCGACCATTCACTGGTGACCAGTCGCCTCGCTGGGCCGTCAGACGGACGGGCGCACTATGCACTGGTGTGCTTCAGCAGCGAGCCTCTGGCCCTCTCCCCCGAAGGACCACCGCTCGCGTTCGATTCGCTCCGGAACCTACTGAGCGGCCGGCGAGTTGGTGCCTCGCAAGTGACCGCAGTCGTCCGGCGTGAGCCAGGGAGGGCATTGCCCGGCCGACAGTACACTGTCGCACTCCGTGCCCAACTGGTGTACCCCTACTTCCTTCGTCTTACCCACCCGGTGGCACTGGGTGGCGTTATGGAACTCCGGGGCGCTGCCGCGACTCGCTCCAGCAGCTCGCCGCCTGTGCCCATTGGCTTTCGTGCTAGGGCACGGGTCGGTGAAGCCGTGGATGCTGCCTGCCATGGTGCTGCAAGCCAGGTTGGCGGTAACAGTCGGCCCTCGCCAATTTGTCGGTGATCCAGTTCTTCGCTGTCAGTCTCCGATGGGAAGGCAGGAGTGCGAGGGGCATGACGTAGTGTTCCGGCGAGAATCGCCGGGCCTGCCTACCGAACGCACTGGCGGACACTCCAGCAACGACACGGGTCATCGAATAACCGCCCGCGAAGCGTGCCCGTTCGACATCGCCCGCACGCTCCGTCCTCGGCGTTTCTGCTACCGGTCCTCCCTCCGCAACTGCTGTCCCCCGCTCACGTATACCCCCTCAACAACCTGTGACCATCTCAGTGGCAACGGCCAGAAGGACGCCAGCGCTGATCACAGCCGCTCGGGGAATCTCTCGCGCTCAGAGACCTTGTTGAACTTCGCCGTCACGGCCTGACCCAAACTGATCCCGTAGTAGGCAGCCAGCAGATCGAGGTAGATGGCCACGTCAGCCACCTCCTCGCCGAGCATGCGCATCAACTCGGACTGGGTGAGATCGCCCGTTCCCTGAACGCCACACTCATAGCGCCGCAGCTTCTTCACTACATTCGCTGCCTCGCCCGCCTCTCCACACATCGCGTTGGACCAGTCAGCACCGCTCCAGTTCGCCGTCCGAGGCGATCTCTGACGCCACCGCTCAACACGGAGCGCGTTGACCCGACGCAACTCCGCGAACGAAAGACCTACATCGGAGTCCGCCATTTTTTTCTCCTCGTCGAGGACTGCCTCCAGATCGGGGATCCGCCGTGGGCACAATTGCCGCGGGGACCCGTGTCAGTGTTTGCAGGGGTGGGCTGGCGCCGCTTTGGCTCAGCCTATAAGCCTAGCTCAGCGGCCGGCAGAGACCCACCAACGTAAGGGGCACCGAGGGCCACCAGCAATGGCACTAGGTTGGTCAGCTCGCTGGCGTGCTCCACGCGTCCGACTATAGCGAGGGTGAGTTGGCCATGCGCGTCTGTAGCGTCGGCACCAGGTCCTGTTGATTACGGTGCCGGCCTCGGCAAGTCCTGGTCTCAGGCTGGGCGATCGCGCAAGGTTGCTGGTGGAGCATGTCGCTATCGCCGTGGGCAACACTGACCGCGGATCCCGAGTAGCGCGGACTGAACCGCCCCGCCCTTCCTGGCAGGATGCCCGCTCAAAGGGTCTGGCCGGATCGGGACTGGGCGGAAGTGGCGAATTGCCTGCCGCGACGGAACTCGGACGCGCGTGGGTCAGCGGCCGTTACCTAGGGCTGCGAAGCGGTCCAACCACTTCATGGCGCTGCCATCTCCCAACTGGTATCCAAGGTGCAGCGAGAGGCCACAGGACTCGCAACTACCGTAGGCGCCATTCCTCCCATCCGACACCATGAACCCCCCCAAGGGGTGACCGTGGTGTTCAGCTTGTCGACGCTTCGACTCGAAGTCGAGCATCCAGGGGCCGGGCATGGTACCGACCATGTAGGTAGACGCCCTGCACTGGGTCGGATGGTTATGGCCTCACCGCGAATCCAAGCGTCCTGCTGTCGAGCCTCACCAGAGGAGGCCGGGTCCGGGAGCCAAGTCCGGCGCTCCACGTGCCGGTTCATCTCCGCACACCTTCGGTCCATCTGGGGGGCTGTAGACCGACCGCCGTTAGCCCTGGGCCCGAGCGTACTTGATCGGCATCGGGATTACATCGAGTCCAAGGGCATGAGCTCGGAGGTCCAGGCCGCAGTCGTCCGTGACCAAGAAGACTGTCTGGCCAAAGGACTTGATGTCCACGCACTGGTCCAGGATCTCCTGATCCGCGTCCATGAGCCGCCGGCGAGGCTCATCCTCAATCGGCACCTCTATCGTGACCCCTTCACGGCTGGTGACTGCCACGGGGACGCCGTTGGAGCTGGCGAGCTGTCGCCGGAGGGCCGTGAGGACGCCTCCGGCCCTGGCCGCCAGGTCATCACGCCGTCCGTACTTCTTCTCGTCCAGTTCCTCGATCACACGTAGAGGCAGGACCAACCGAACCGTCTCCCCGGGGATGAAGGAGGGCCAGTCAATCTGCTCAACAGGCAGGAAGTGCAGAAGCACGTGGGTATCCAAGACGGCCATGGTCCCCGGAGTGGCTGATAGGCGCTTGCATCTCGTTTCCAGACGTTCCGCCAGCCTCTCTAGCGCTCGGCACTGAACCCGGACCTCATCGCTAATCAGTTCTGGGCCTCTGAGGGACTGCTCGGTCAAGTTTCGGATCTCCCAGTAGGCCCTGCCGCGAAGGCTATCGCTCAAAGTGGAGTCGAGGAGCCGACTCTCCAGAAGTTGACCAACTCGCGCCACCCACTGGACATACTGGTTCTAGGCGTGGCTCAAGGGAAATCCCGCGAACTGGGCGTGGATGTTCCCTCCAAGCCTCGCTTGCTGGTTCACGTCATCGATGAGCGCTCGGACATCGGTCCCGGGCACCACCGCGAGCCTCACGATGTCCGCCGCTCCACTGCCGGGCCACCCGGCGGCCAGCGACCCACGGCGCCAGAGTCGGTCCCATCAGCCCCTCCGACACTTGGACGGAAGGATCGGCGACGGTGACCTGGGTTGCGATGCCAACCAGCCACCTGTCCCACTCGTACGGAAGGCATGTCACGCATGGGCGGCGGTATCAGATGGGTGTCTGGTCGGCAAGGGAGTGGAGGACATGGCTTAGGTGGCTGGTGAGCCGAGTTCCAATGGCCTCCCTGATCTCACCACTTAGGCCAGAAATCGCAACCAGCCGCTTCCTACCACCCGACTCGAGGAGTCCCAGATAGAAGGGGAGGTAGACCAAGTCGACTCCTTCGACCTCCAGCGAATGGAACGGGGTGGCGATCCCCATTTGGCCAAGCTGGGATGCGGCTCGCTGGACGGCGACGGGCTGCTTGAGCTTGCGATAGGCCTTGACCTGGCTCTCAATGGCAGAAGCTATCTGCGTCGGCTTCAACCTTGGCCCGAGCGCGCCATTCGAGATGTCTACCGTCTCCGGTGAGGTCGAGGGTAGCTGCACCAGATCCCCCGTGATGGCATCGTAGGCATTGGTCTGTGAAGAGTTGGCCACCTTCTCGCGCCGGAGCGCCTGCTTGACCAGCCGGCTCATCGTTATGTGCACTCGGTAGGCTGGGACCCAGACAGGCTTGACCCAGGCGGCGGTCTCCACTGTCCTCAGCCCGAATAGGGCCTTACCGCTGGAGGCGACACGCTGCTCTGCGCCCTCGATACTGGCGAGGAACGGATAGCCGGCCGCTTGCTGTGGGGTGCGGCTACCGACGTTCAGCTCAGCCACCATGGGGGCACCCAGTTGCAGCCGTAGCTCAGCTGGGCCCCAGAGGTCGATACCCAATTCAGTGGCCGCCTGCAAGGCGCCCGAGCGCCAGCCGTTGAGGCTGACGATAATGCCCTTGTTGAAGCCCAGATCCTTGATGACGTAGTCGACCTTGGAGATCACATCCTTCTCGATCGGCCGATCCCACGCATTGCAGTCCACCATCACCTTGACGGTCATCAGTGGATCGGTCTTCTCGGCCAGGATGTCGATCTTGTGGCCGCCTCCAGAGCGCCCGGTCAGGACCTCGTTGCGCTTCACCCCATAGCCGGCGCTCGTGAAGTAGGCGGCTATCCGTTCCTCCAGCATCCGCCCTTTGTCCATGCTGGTCGGGCCGCTCATCTGATCAAAGCTCCCGGGAAGGCTCCGGGTCGGGCGAGGAACACGTCGGAAGGATAGCAACGAGGGAGAGGGAGATGGCCCAGAGTCGCCCGATTGTTTCACGCCACGCGGCCCCTGCGTCGCCGGCGCGGGCGATCCCGAATGGTCCTATGGGCCGATCACCCAGGGTTGAGAGTTTCTGTCTCAGCAGCCACCCGGCTTCATGGCCCACTCGATGTGGGCCCCGCCTTGGCGGCTGTGCGGCGCCAGTAGGCGAGCAGCTCGGGGGCTGGGTAGTTCCCACACCTTCAGAAGACCGTTGCCCGATCTTCATTGGCGGGCAGCGATGCCCAGGGGCATCCTGTCCGCGAGATGGCTTCAGCGACTGGCCACGTGGGATGGCCGATCCCATGATGGCGAGGACCTCCGCATGAGCCACATGCTGAGGGGCCTCCGATCTGTCCGCTGGGAGCGGGGGGCAGAGTTAGGCCGCCTGTGGCGTAGGCACCCACAGCTGCTGGTGGCCGTGCCGTTGGTCGCCCTCGCCATCGCGCTGATCCCCGTCGGCGCTCGATCAGAGGCCCGTATCCCCGCCCTGTTGCCGGCCATGCTGGCGGTGGGCCTGGTGGCCGATGCGGCCACCTTCGCCCTCCTGATGAGGCTGTACAGAGGCGATCACCCTTCCCCCCGGCTCTTGGGGATCGCGGGCTGCTTCGTCTTCTCCGCACTCCTGGAAGTGGCGTTCATCGCTCAGTACCCGCACGTCCTGACGCCCCAAGGGCTCATGGGAGGACCCGCTGACACTGCGGTGTGGATCTGGACCGCCTGGCACGGAGGGATGATCCTGGGACTGTTCGGCACCCTCAGCATGTCCGCCTCCGCCTGGGAGTCACTGGCGACTTCGCGGTCCGCCGCGCCGACATGGATCTCGTTCGCCTTCTGGGCGGTGACGCTTCCCACAGTACTTGCCGCGGCTTGCGTACGGGGGGCTGAAATCGCGGCTCGAGTGGGGCCATCGTCACTTCACGGCTCGAGCTACGCGGGCCTGGGGCAGATCGTGCCAGGAGCGGTCATCGTGATCGCTCTCCTGCTGGCAGTGCCGGCCGCCCGGCGCATGGGCACGGCATCCTCCGTCGAGCGGTGGGCAATGGCGACGGCCGTGGTGGCCGCAGCCACGATGGGGCTGGCGATTATGGCGGGCCACCGGGACAGTCTCGGCTGGGAGGGAGCCTGGGTCCTGTGGGCAATCAGCGAGCTGGTGCTGGCCCTGGCGATCTCGTTCGAACTCATCACGAATGCCCAGAACCGTCAGCTACGAGGCGACCTCCAGCGGCGAGGCATCGCGGAGAGGCTCGGCCGCTTGGAGCACGGGGCACCACCGGGCCAGATCGCGAGTGCGATCTGCGCTGAACTGGTCCAACTTCCTTTGGTCGACTGCGCCGGGCTGGTCCGTTTGGATGACCCCGGGAGGGTCACGCCCGCCATGGCCTGCTCACAGAGCGACAGGGCGTGCCGTGAGGTGGCGGAAGCCCCATTGCCCCGCCTCAGGGCCAGAGACCTGAAGGCGCGTGCCGCGGCCGGGGCGTTCGTCGAGGTCCTCGACCCGGACGACGAGGGGGACGTTCAGGTCCAGCGGTACCTGGCCGGCCTCCGAGATGCCGGCGTCCGGGCGATGGCCCATGCGCCCATCGTGGTCGGCAAGCGGGTCTCCGGGGTGATCAGCGTCTGCCGTTCAGTAGGAACCGACGCTCAGGCGGCGAAGGACCTGAAAGGAATTCTGCCCATCCTGACGGACGTGGCCGCCATCGCCGCGATACTGCTGGCGCCGACCGTGCGGGACGCCCGCGCCAGCGCTCGCACTCGCCGTGAGTTCGAGACGATTCTGGCCCGGCACAGCTTCCGGCCCGTCTACCAGCCGATCATGACCGTGGACCTCAAGCAGCTCATCGGGCACGAGGCCCTCACACGGTTCGAGAGCGGCACCGCCCCCGACCTTGTCTTCACTGCCGCAGTCACGGTCGACCTTGACCTCGAGCTCGAACTGGCTTGCCTCCGTGCCTCCGTGACCGAGGCCCGAAGCCTGGACTCCGGCGGCACCTGGCTCAGCCTCAACGTCTCCCCGGCCCTGCTCACGTCGGCCACCATCGCCCTAGCGGAGATTGTGGACAAGGCCGATCGGCCGATCGTGCTGGAGCTCACCGAGCACGTGGTCATCGACGGCTATGGGCCCGTGCGAGACGCGCTCAAGCGGCTGGGGCCAACCGTCAAGCTGGCGGTCGACGACGCCGGCTCGGGCTTTGCCAGCCTCCGCCACATCCTGGAGCTCAGGCCGGACTTCGTCAAGCTGGACATCTCATTGGTCCGCGATGTCGACCAGGACCCGGTGCGACAGGCCATGATCGCGGGTCTCTCCTCGTTCGCCCAGCGAACAGGGTGCGACCTGGTCGCCGAGGGCGTGGAGTCCGTTGCGGAACTCAATGAGCTGCAGAAGCTCGGCGTCCCCTACGTCCAGGGCTATCTGCTCGGTCGGCCCGCCCCGGTGGCGCTGAGTGATCCGGACCATAAGCTCATCTGGCGGTCCCCACATGCCCGCCGGCGCCAGCCAGCCGATGTGGCCGCCACCCGTTGACCCGCCCGCCCGGCCGTGACGCCGAAGTCCTCCAAATCCACCGTCGGCCGCCCAATGACAGCCGCGGTAGGCAAGCGATTCGTGGCGTGCTCGGCGACGGGCGTCATGAGTCGGCCGTCGCGCGCAGCCCTCGGGACATCGAAGCGGATGTAGCCCAGGAGCGGAATTGCGTGGAGGCCGGCTACCGTTGGCCCTGGCCAAATCACCCAACTCCCGCGCCAACCGCCCAGGCTACTGCGGTCGGGACAGTCACGATGACTTCTGGCACCTACGGCCACGGAGACCCAAAGGCTATGCTGGGTATTGCGTGATCGAAGTCGCCAGCTGGCCGCCAGACCTTGTCGCGTGGAGCCGCGAATCGCCAGAGACTCGCTCGCCCTTCTTCCTCGAGTTCTTCGGCGAGACTGAACCACTTCTAGACGAAAGCTTCGCCGAGGTGGTACCGGCTCTCAAGGGGGCGCCCCTAACGGACCAGGGAGCGCCCGTGTACGAGTACTGGTGGACCATTGGCCACGGAGGCGCTCCGATGCGGGACCCGTGGTGGCGTCGCCAGTTTGGCCAACCACAGTCAGCGAGGCATCCGGAACCTTGGGAAGACCTGAAGGCGACTGCCGCGCGGGTGTATCTGTACTTCCCCATCTCAGGCGGCTGGCGGATCAAGGAGCAAGTAGCCAGCATCAAGTACCTGAGTCCCGTGCGCGAGCAGAACTCATGGCTCAAGCAGATCGGGCAGGACATCCAGACTCTACAGCCGGCAGTCGGTGATGCCGCCAGTTTGGCAGGGCTGGTCCCGGGCGGAGTGGCGGCCTCGAAGTGGCTTGCAGCCGTCGCCAAACTCAAGATTTCGAGCGTTCCCCAGGGCCGCAAGTTCAACTGGTCCGTGGGCAAGGTGACGTTCGGGTCCGAAGTCCACGGACCGATGCAGGGCGTAATGTGGCAGCTGCCCCGGACTCTCTTCGAGCTCATCGGCGGCAGGCTCACCGGCAGCCTGGCCATCAGTTTCATCCCGGCACCTGTTCAAGGCCAACCGGAGTCGGCTCCAAGGCAGATGAATGCGCTGGCCCATGCCGTCCTGTATCACCGGGACGGCAGCGAGTCGTGGCTAACCCCCACCGGAACAGCCGAGGGCTTCGTCGAGCTCCAGATCAGTCCTCTGGTGGGCCCGTTGGATAGGGGTACCCGACCCCTCGCGAGGACGCGAAAGCGTAGTTGACGACACCCATCCGCCGTTCCCACCAGTCTCAACTTCGCAGGAGAAGCTATGAGCTGTTCGCATCCGGCTTTGCCCTGCGTTCGCAGACTGGCCGCGCTATCGGCCAGGCCGTGCTCATGACTTCCTTGGTCCTCTCGTATCTTCGGTTGTAGCGGGGA
>DATKSR010000049.1:0-6805 GCA_035531555.1 Candidatus Dormiibacterota bacterium | reverse complement strand
ATGGGGCACAGCGCTCTGGGCCACGGGAACGACCGTCTCCTAGAAGACGAAGCCGTGCTCGACGCCCTGCCCGTGCGTTGCGAGGACCTTGTCCAAGCTGTTCATGCGCCGGCCGCCCCTGCCCCGCGGCAGGCGACCGGTGTCATGGACGTCCTGCTCGCCTCCAGCTAGAGGGCAGAGACGCTGAGACTGTCGAAGGCCGCCTCGGCACTATCTGGAGCGCCCCGAGTTCATCGCCAGCGGGATAGTCGGTCGGCCCGCCTACGACCCGGAATTGATGCTGACGCTGCTGATGTACTCGTGCTGTCAGGGGGTCCGTTCCTCGCGACGGATCGAGCAGCTGTGCGAGAGCGACGTCGGCTATCGGGTGATCTGCGCCAACCCGCGGCCTGATCACGAGGTGGCGATCGCGGAGCCGGGCCATGCATATGATCCACCCCGCGTCGAAGGTCCCAGTGTAGATGCCCCACCGTGGAGTTTTTCGGTCGACCCAGACAGAGGCACAGCCGGGACGATGGCAGGCCGCCGGGTGCCGCCGCCCTCTGCCGCCCCAGATCGAGTGGCGTCCGCTCTGGTCGAGATGATCAAGGATGAGGGACCGGTGGTGACTGAGGTGCTCTTCCGGCACTACGTCCGCGCCAGTGGTGGCCACAAGGTCGGTAGTCAGATTCGCGACGACCTCATCCGAGCGCTGTCCAGAGCGGCTGCGGCAGGGCATGTCATTTTGCGCGACGAACTCGGCGAGACGGATAAATTGCGCGCAGTGGTGCGGCTCCCGTCGACCCCCGAGGTGGTGGTACGTGACAGGACACCTGAGGCGAGCATCAGAGAAATCCCGCCAAGTGAGGTAGCCTCGGTGATGCGGTCGCTGGGTGGCGACTATCAGGGCGCCGCACTTGGCGAGGCGCTATACCGCCGTGTTCTGCGCAAGTATCACATGGTGCGGCTAACTGAGGATGCCCAGAAATACCTTGAGGAAGTAGCGAAGTATTACCTCTAGAAGGGAGCGCTTCACGTGTCGCCTGTGATTAACCTGCCCGCCAACAGCGGGCGTTGGCCAAGCCTCCAGCCACTCAAATCCATTGCCGCATTTGGCGGAGGCATATCCCAGTCACTCCGTGGAGAGCCTGGGGGGTGGTTGGCTCCGAAGGAGGAAGATCGGATGGTATTTGAGGCCAGGTGCTGTGGGGCGGGGTCCTGCACTCGGTGATCCTCCCAGTGAACTTTTCGTGGCCAGTCTGTGGCTACTCTCTCATCGCGAGCGAGAGCCGATCGCCTACCATCGGCAGGGTGTCACCGAGCGGACCGGTCAGGTAGATCAGAGAGGCAGCAGTGAGACCCATCACCGAGACTTGCCAGCCCCGATCCGACGTACTTCGGGGCGGACTGTCGGACAACCACTTCGCCGCTCAGCTCGACCAGGTGGTCAGGAATCCAGATGCGTACCCGGTGTATGGCAACCCTGACGAGTTTTTCACCCTTACCTATCCCACTCAAGGCCTGCGTGATCTGCTCTCCCATTGCTTCGGCCGACTCACCGGAGCCAGAGTGGAAGGTGCCCAGCATGGGGTTATCCGATCTGAGACCAGCTTCGGGGGTGGCAAGACCCACAGCCTGATCGCCGTCTACCACCTGGCGAAGGGGGCCCGCCCAAGTAACCTCAGCGAGTTCATCGAGCCCTCACTCCTACCGCCCGAGTGCCAAGTCGCGGCCATCGTCGCGGACACCATGGACCCGGCCAACGGCTTGATGACCAACGGGATCCTGACCCACACCATCTGGGGCGAACTGGGGGCTCAACTCGGGCCTGCCGCCTATCAGCAACTCCAACGCTCGGACGAGACCCGCACGGCTCCTGGCAAGGAGACCCTCGCCTCCGCCATAGGCGAGGGACCCACCGTCGTCATCGTGGACGAGCTTGCCCAGTGCTTGAGGCAGTTGGTCTCCAGCGGAGATTCTGATGTGCGCCGCATGGCATCTGCAGTACCCGTCTTCCTGAAAAACCTATTTGAGCTGGCCGCAGGACGACCTAATCTGGTCGTCATCCTGACGCTCGCCACTCGCCAGGACGCGTTCGGCAAGGAGACCGACGAACTCACCGCGCTCCTCAACGAAGCGGAACAAGAGGACTTCCAAGACACGGTCCGGGAGACTGAGTCCGTGCTCAGCCGCTTTACAACCGGCAGCAGCATCGTGCAACCGGCAGCTGACAAGGAGATCGCGGAGATCCTGAAGCGCCGCTTGTTTGAGAGGGTGGACGAATCGGCCGCAACCGAAGCCGCAGAGGCTTACCGAAGCTATTACGAGGATCTCCTGAAGAAGGGCGAGCAGATTACCGGGGGTGCGGAACAGCCGGGATCCTACTCGGATCTGCTGCGGCGCTCATATCCGTTCCACCCCGAGTTGGTACGTGTGCTCGATAAGCGCTTGGGTACCATCCCCAGCTTCCAGCGGACTCGTGGTGCCCTCAAGCTGTTGGCCGAGGTGGTCTATGGGGTCTGGGCCGGCGACAGTCAGGCCGAGATTTTAAACGTCGCCGACATCGACTACGATCGCGAGGCAGTCCTTGCCCACCTCACCGTGGGGTTAGGCCGCCCCGATTTCCAGCGCGTGGCATTGGCGGACTTTGTCGGCCCGGCCAGTCATGCGCGGCAAGTGGACGAGGGACGATTTGCAGGCGCGGTGCACTTGGCAACCCGAGCTTGCCGGACCGTCTTTACGCACAGCCTGGAAATGGTCATGACGGCAGGCACCGGGCGAGCCGACGCAGTGCTCGGGACCGTTCGACTTGGGGATGACCCAGAGCTGGTACTTGAAGCCCTCGCAGCAGTAGAGCAAGTCGCCTGGTTCCTTGACTACACCGGCCAGCGTTGGCGCTTCTCTACCGAGCCCAATGCCAACAACATTGTGGCTGAAGCGGCTCAGAATGTCCCCAACACCAAGATCAACGCCGAACTGGAGGACCGGGTTCGTGCTGCCTTTCCTTCCGATGGCTCTGTGGATGTCGTCCACTTCCCATCCGGATCCGTAAGCGTCAAGGACCGGGCTAAGTTGCAACTGGTGGTCCTCCACCATGACGATCTGTCCGTGGCGTCCCGAGCGGCCGTGGCACCTCCAAGCAAACTCGTTGAGATTTTGGATCGCTCCGGGGGCGCCGATGACATCCGCCACTTCCGTAACGCGCTCGTCTTTTTGGTGGCGGACGCCGACGCGGTGGAGGGAATGCGTGATCGAGTCAGGACGGACCTCGCGGCCCAAGGTGTAGTCGCCGATAGCGTTCGCATGCGCGAGTTCGATCCGGAGGTCCGCAAAAAGCTACAGGGGATCGCGGACAGCGCGAAACTGAAAGCTCGTATCGCTCTGACGAGGTGCTATCGGCACCTCTACTACCCAGCTGCAGACAGGGCGAATCAATATCTTCACCACGAAGAACTCCCACCAGCCTCCCAGGGCGAGGTGATGAAGGCTCAGACCAGAGTGCTGGTCGATCATTTGCGGGAAGTGGGTAAGATCCGCACGACGGCACTCTCGACTGACTTCCTGCGGCAGAAGGCTTGGCCCAGAAATGCCGAGGAGGTGACTACCCAACAGGTGGCTGAAGCGTTCTGGGCCGATCCAGCAGCACAAATGATCCTGGACATCACACTCCTCCGGGATGCCATCCGAGATGGCGTCCGGAACGGCGCGTGGATCTACTACGACTCTACGGCGAGCAAGGCATGGACAGACCGCGACCCTCCGCCGGCTCTTGAGTTTGGGTCGGACTTCCTCCTCTACACAGTTGCCAGGGCGCAGGAACTGGGCCTGAGTGGCCGCCCCGTCACGGTAGACGACGTGGCACAAGTCTTGACAACTTCACCATCCATCTCGGGAACAGAGTTGCGGCTGCAACTCGAGGAAGTGGTTGGGCGGATGCCAGGGAAGGGAGAGGTCCTAGAGGTTCTGGCTCGGGCGGCTGCGGGTGGCCCCCAAGCTCGCGCAGTAGTGCTATCCGGGGCACCAGAACCGGGAGCACAAGCCGTGACCCCCTCCGAGGTCCAGCGGGCAAGCCTAGATAGCTTTCAGATCCTGGCACCGGAGGAAGCGTCCAAGCGCTCGATAGGACCGGTCATGCGTCCTTCAGGTCCCCGGCCCGTGGAAGCGAGCGGGGGAGCTGGGGTCGCTTTCCAGTCGCTCGTCGACAAGGCCAAGGACACCGCCGGCATCACGGGCTTTACCACAATCGCGATCACGGCTGGCCTGGGGCCCACTTCAACGCTCCAGGAAGTCACCCTCCTGGCCAAGGCGATTGGACAGCTACCCAAGTTCGATATCGGGGTCGCTCTGGACCTTGAGTTGGACTTTGACGGGCTCACGGGAGATGCGATAGTGAAGTTGGAGGGGCCAGGGTCCCGATACCAGAAGGCCGAGGATTCCATTTATTCCCTAGCCAAGAAGGCATCAGCTGTTGCCGGAACGCTTCGGTTGGACGTTCGGTTCTCTCAGCCGATCGCCCCGGATGGTGCAGAGGTCGCGCAGCTTCGCAAGGTGTTGCTTGAGCTGGCACCCGGAGAGTTACGCCTGACGGGGATACTGGCATAGTGAAAGCCCCGTCGCCTGCTAGCCATCGACCTCGAGGCTTTCAACTTCGACTCGTGCCCGCTGGGCCTGATGCGTACGGGGTTCGACTTGAGGAAACGGACCCGGATGGGGCAGCGTCGCACGTCGTAGTGGAGGCCGACTCAGACCAGGTGCATCGCGTGCTGCCCGCCGTCGTAGGTGCCGTGAAGACTAGCGGTCAGGCGAAGACGGTCCTGTCATCGACTCGCCGGGCCCCAATCCGCCTGCGGGAGGAGCCTGGCGTCCGCCTCGGGCTCCTCCTCCTGGCAGCTGCACCGGTCCGCAAGACCAGACGCTTGCAGGAGTTCGGAGACGCGGTGACGACTCTCACCGCTGAGGAGGCCTACTACTGGTACGCGAAGGTCACCGGCCCAGACAGCCAGCGTTTGCGGCGGGCTCTCCGTCTGTTCCTCGCCGGGGAGTAGATCATGGCTGAACGCCCTCGAGTTCTCATTGAGGACTGGCTCCCGATTACCCAGTTAGGCATTGAGAGCCGCAGGGAAGCCGCCCCGATCCCAGGACAGTTCCCAAAGCTCAAGACCCTCCACGTCTGGTGGGCCCGCCGACCCCTGGCGGCCTCCGCTGGCGCGGTCCTTGGGTCCGTGATGCCGGCTTGGACCCCAGAGCTAGCGGGTCAGTTCCCGGATGCCACGGACCTCGGTAGCCAGGAGCAGTACCAAAAGTGGTTCCTGCAGCTCTGCGGCATACTTGGTGATCCTATCGCTGCCAAGCGGGCTCAACAGCATGCTGTGCAGACTGGTGTGCGGATTCCGAACCCATACTCTTATAGACCCGCTTTCAAGAACTCGCCGACCACAGCGGACCTTGCCTTGCTCCACCGGTTGCTAACCAAGACCTGGGGCGGGATTCCAGCCATCCTTGATCCCACAGCTGGCGGTGGCTCTATTCCATACGAAGCCATACGGTACGGACTGCCAGCATCCGCTAACGACCTCAACCCAGTCGCCGCATCCATTCTTCGTGCTGGCGTGCAACTGCCGGCCCACTTCGGGTACGAACTGGCGGGAGATCTCCAGCGATGGGGAACGGTGCTCGCCGGGCGTATCTCGAAGCGCCTCCACCGCTACTTCCCAAGTTTGGAAGGAGAGGCAGTAGCGACCTACCTCTTCGCCAGAACCATCGTCTGCCCCCGCACTGGCAAGACTGTTCCAATGGGCCCTAACTGGTGGCTATCCAAACAGTCAGGCAAGGAAGCTGCGGTCCGGCTTATCACGGAGCGCGATGGCCTGGCACTCGATCAGGCGGAGTTCGAGATCGTCACGGGCAAGGCTGCCCGGGCCGCTAATCCGGATCGAGGGACCGTGGCCGGAGGCGATGCGATCTCCCCCTGGGACAACATCGTGATCGACGGGAACTACATCAGGGCTGAGGCCCAAGCCGGCCGCATGGGTTCGCAGCTCTATGCAGTGGCTATCCGAATCAACGGCAAGCTGGGCTTTCGTGCTCCCACCCAACTTGACCTAGACGCGCTGGAAGCCGCCGAGGCGGAGCTCCCGCGTCTCGAGCCGAAGTGGGCAGCCGGAAACATCTTGCCGACTGAGAAGGTCCCGCCCGGTAACGACCTCCGCCCGCTCCACTACGGAATGCCCCGGTGGCGTGACCTGTTCTCGCCCAGGCAGCTACTCGTCCACGGCACTTTCGTGGAGGAGTTCCAGAATCTGGTGGGCGAGGTGCGGGCAGCGGTCCAAGACAGTGCCCGCGCCGATGCCGTCCTCGCACTCGTCGGCCTTATGCTCGGGAAGGCCATCAACTTTGACTCCCTTCTGGCCAGTTGGCATGCCTCACGCGGAACTATGCGCTCCGTATTCGAGCGCCATGATCTGGCCTTCAAGTGGTCCTACTCCGAGTTCGAGGGAGCTCGCGAACTCTACCCATGGTGCTTGGAGCAGCTCGTCAACGCGTACGTCGGCATAGCCGCGCTCCTCCCCCCATCCGACGCCACCGCCATGCAGGCCACACCGCTGATGCATCCGGTCCCTGGCCCTGTCACCATCACCTGCGGAAATGCCGGCGATCTGACCGCCGTTGCCGATGGCTCTCAGGTGTTGGTCTGCATCGACCCTCCCTACAGCGATAACGTCATGTACGCCGAGCTGGCGGACTTCTTCTATGTGTGGGAGAAACGCACCACCGGCTTGGTCTGGCCCGAGCTATTCCAAGACGATCTCACAGACAAGACCAATGA
>DATKSR010000048.1:0-43599 GCA_035531555.1 Candidatus Dormiibacterota bacterium | reverse complement strand
CTCACAAGATCTGTAGACACCTGTGCCCCTGAGGGGGCGTGCAGGGAAAGAGAAGGCGGCCCATCCTTTGGGTGTTCAAAGCTCAAGGGAGGGGGCCGCCGTGACCAATGATGACCTGATCTTCCGCCACCGTGTGCGGTTGTTCGCCAGAGCCGGCGAAATTGGGGTTGCCGGGGCCTGCCGGGATCTGGGCTACCACCGGTCCTGGTACTACCGCTGGAAGCCCTTGGTGGAGCGACACGGGCTGGAGATCCTGATGCCCCGGGAGAGGCGCCGGCCGAGGATGCCCAACCAGCCGGCGCCCTGGCTGGAACAGCAGGTGTTGGCGATGGCGCTGGGGAGTCCGGGTCTGGGTCCGAGGCGGCTGGCAGCGCAACTGCGGCGGCCGATGTGGGGAGGCCACGTGATCTCGCCCAGCGGTGTGTTCAAGGTGTTGCGGCGGCACGGGATCGGGACCAGGCAAAGGCGGCTGAGCCTGGTGGCCGGATATGCCTCGCCACCTGAGCCGGCGCCACCACCACAGGTGCCGGAGCAGCACCTGGACGTGCATGAGCCGGGTGATCTGGTGCAACTGGACTGCTTCCACATTGGCCGCCTGACCGGGACCAAAGGGAAGGTCTGGCAGTACACCGCGATTGACGCCTACAGCAGCTACACCTGGGCCAGTGTCCAGGTGACCCCCATGAACCCCAGCGCCCGCTATACCTCGGCGTTGGTGCACCAGGTGGCGAGAGAGCTCTCCCAGGCCGGTTGGCGACTGAAGGCGGTCTCCACCGACAACGGCAGCGAGTTCCGCTCCCAGGAGTTCCGCCAAGCAGTGGCCAAGACCGGCGCCCAGCTCCGCTTCATCCACGCCGGCCGACCCCAAAGCAACGGCTGCGTGGAACGGGTCCAGCGGACGGTGCTGGAGGAGTGCTGGCGACCCAGTTTCGCCCGCTCCATGATCCCCAAGTACACCGCCCTGCGCCGCGACCTGGTCCAGTACCTGCGCTTCTACAACTTCGACCGAGCCCACACCGGCCGCCACACCGCCGGCCGTACCCCCGCCCAGCTGGTCTATGGTGCTAGAAAGATGCGCCCACGATGAGCCCCAACTGTCTACACATCCCGTGCACTGTTCAAGCTAGGCGCTCGCGGTACCGGGCGACTTGCGCCGCATGGGCTATCCGAACATTCAGCGCACCGGCGGCCATGTCGTCATCCCGAGTTCGGACCACAGGGGTGCGGCAGCTCGGCGAATGCGGTCACAGCCCACACTACGCGCCAGTTCCAGAACGGTGCGGCCAATTGCGATATGAGCTTTACCTCCCTTCCCCCCGCGGCCACGCCGTGAGCAGCAACCTAGGCATTTCTCGATCGGTCTCCGTCAAGGTGTCCGGAAAGCAGCCACTTGCGGAGTCGGCCCACAAAGCGGTCCCGAAACGAGTCCTTAGGATGCTTCTGTAGATGACCGCGCAGACGCTAGACGACGTTCGGACGCTTCTGGTGGCGCCGTCCCCGGCGGTGCTGACGACCTATCGCAAAGATGGGAGTGCCCTGACCTCCCCCGCTTGGCTTCGCTGGACGAGCCTGGCATTCGAACCCGTGATCGCACGCGACGCTGTCAAGCTGCGCCATCTCGAAGGCAACCCTGAGTGCTGCCCGGTCATCTTCGAGACGCCGGCCCCAGTCCGCGGAGTGGAGCTGCGGGGCGCGGCGAGCCCGACGCAGTGCGACGTGACCGAGATCCGACGGTCGATCGCCACTCGCTATCTCGGAAGCGAGGCGGGAGAACGCTTTGCAACCGCACGCGCGTCGACGCCTGGCATCCTAATCCAGCTGTTTCCGCGGCGACCGCGCCTGTACGACCTGGCCGCCATCCTGCCGAACTGATCGACTGAACAACCTGTTGGCGATCGGTCCGCAGGGTAAAGCTTTAGGATTTCGGGAGACCGTTTGGACCGTTAGCGTCAGGCGACTCCTGTCTCTGGCCCTCAAGCAATTCCGGATCAAACTCCACGGGACGCCGGAAGTGCGATTCTGCATTCGGACTCACCGTCACGGCAACATCGCCACTACGGCCAGCTGTGGCGGAGACTGAAGGGGTGAGCCCTAGAAGTAGCGCCAGCAAGGTTTAGGCCGGCGGAGGACCAGCCGGACTACGATGCCCCGAATGTCGCACACCGCCTTGCTAGTCATGGATGTTCAACGTGGGGTGGTCGCGCGCTACCCCGTGGATTCCGAGATGCTGCTGGCCTCGATCAAGAGGGCGACGACCGCCGCCCGCGCCGCCGGAGTGACCGTCATCTACGTGCGGGTGGCGTTCCGACAGGGCGCTCCGGAGATGAGCCGGAATAACCGAACGTTCTCGACCATTGCGTCCGCCGGCATGGCCGAGGCTGACCCTGCCACGCAGATCCACCCAGCGGTGACTCCCCACCGAAAGGACATGGTGGTCACCAAGAAGCGGGTCAGCGCCTTCACGGGTAGTGATCTCGAAGTCTTGCTGCGATCGCTCAGCGTCGATTCGCTGGTCCTGACCGGCATCGCGACCAGCGGGGTCGTACTGTCCACGGTCCGCCAGGCGGCCGACCTTGACTACACGCTGACGGTTCTCAGTGACGGATGTGCCGACAGCGATCCTGAGGTCCACCGCGTCCTACTCGAGAAGGTGTTGCCGCGGCAGTCAGCGGTGCTCACAGTCGGTGCGTGGGTGCAGCAGCTGGGTGGAAACGGCCCGGTCCCCTCGCGTCAGGATCCGTAGGATCACTGCCATGTGCCGAAACATCACAACCCTAAGAGGCCTGGAGCCTGCGGCCACAGCGCAGGAGATCGAGGCCGCGGCACTCCAATACGTCAGGAAGGTCAGTGGGGTGCAGACGCCCTCTGGCCGTACCCAGCCTTCCTTTGATGACGCTGTTCGCAAGGTGGCTTCGGCGACCGGGGAGCTGCTGGCTGGGCTCCCGCCTCGACGGCACCCCACCCTCACTTCACCACCACTTCGGCCCCCCCACCCCCAGCGGACTGATCCTTCAGTTTCATAGCTCGGGTGAGGACCGCCGCCTCAGATACCTGTTACTATCGACCATATAGTCGGTCGTGACCGACTGCGGCCTTCTGCGGCTCCCTGGTCCTGTCGACACAGTGGCATCGTTTAGAAGCGCTGCCATCTGTATTGACGACGCAACGCGCGGGCGATTTTGCCCAGGGACATTTAAATGAATTCGTTTGCCGAACTTGGTGTGCGACCGCGCACCCTTGAGACTCTCCTCCGACTCCGAATCAGCGATCCGACCGAAGTGCAGATCGCGGCGATTCCAATTCTCCATGAAGGCCGCGACTGCCTGATCCAGTCACCAACAGGATCTGGCAAGACCCTGGCCTTCCTCATTCCCATGGTCGAGAAGCTGCGGGGTCACCAGCGCTGTGCGCCCCGAGCCCTGATCGTCACCCCCACCCGGGAGCTGGCCACTCAGATCGGCGCAGTGCTCGCCCAGCTCGATCCCGGGCTGCGCCGGGCGCTGGTGTTCGGGGGCGTCGGATACGGGGGCCAAATCAGCAGCCTGTCCGCCGCCGATGTGATCATTGGCTGCCCCGGACGCTTGGTCGACATGTCAGATCGAGGGGCGGCGGCACTGGGCTCGGTCGAGTTCCTGGTGCTGGACGAGGCCGACGAGATGCTCGACGCCGGCTTCGCCAAAGACGTGGAGAAGTTGGTCTCTCGGACTAAGCAGCGCACCCCACTGGGACAGCGCCAGACCGTCCTCGCCTCGGCCACCATGCCCGATTGGGTCACCCAGATGGCCAGCAAGCACATGATTGCTCCGGCGCGGGTAACCGTGGCGCCAGCCGCAGAGTCACAGTTGGAACATGGCCTTTTCTCGGTCCAACGCTCCCAGAAGGTATCGGTGCTCAGTCACCTGCTCAAGCGCTCGGATTCGACCATCGTTTTTCACCGTACCAAGCACGGCACCAAGAAGCTGGCGCGTGACCTGATCGCTCTAGGTCATGCGACCTCGGAGCTCCAGGGGAATCTGTCCCAGGTCGCCAGAGACCGGGCGATCGCGGCGTTTCGGCGGCGAGAGACGTCAGTGTTGGTCGCCACCAACGTCGCGGCTCGCGGGATCGACGTGGTCGACGTGGACCTCGTCATTAATTACGAACTCCCAGACACCGCCGACTGGTTGACGCACCGCGTCGGCCGCACTGCTCGCAACGGCGCCAGCGGCCGGGCACTCACCTTTTTGAGTGAGGACGATGCCGAAAAGTGGCGCAAGCTGCGCCGGCTGGGCGCACCAGCGCTGCAGTTCGTGGACACGGACCACCTTCTCAATTCAGGCACCATGACCTTCCTCGCCCACAAGCCAGAGCAAGAACTGAGCCACACTCCCGCCGCACGATCTGAAGCCGCTGCCTCAGCGCGGCGTAGCTTCCACGGTCCCGCCCGACCAGGACGGGGTCGCCGGCGTCACACCGGATAAGTTCTCGATTAGGGTGGTCCTGAGATGGGCCAACGGGCGCCTCGAACCTCTCCGGACTGTGCAGTGGGCCGCGGACGACCTGACTTGGTGGTTGCCCGCGTAGGTCCTCATGGCTCGCCCGTTCGTCGAGTGCGGTATTCTCGGACCCTGTTCGGCACGGGCCGGGCGCGCCCGCATCGGAGTCGATAATCCGCGACCATGAGTTTCCTCTCCGGCCTCCACGGTGTGGTCGCGATCGTCCTGCTCTGCAGCCTGCTCTTCGTCGAGGAAGCGGGGGTACCACTACCGTTCGCGCCAGGTGAACTTACCCTGCTCGCTGGTGGGCTGCTGATCGCTGCCGGAGGACTCGATCCGTGGGTGTTCGTCCCCTTGGCGTACGCCGCCTGCGTGGCCGGCGCCACCGTCGGCTATAGCTGGGCCAGAGTGGTCGGCGAACGGGGAATGACCGGGCTCGCGGTTCGCTTCCACAAGGACAGGGCACTGGAACGGGTAGCCGCGCGGGTGCGCGCAGCCCGCCCGCTGGGGATCGGCGCCTCCCGGCTGATCCCTGGCCTGCGCATCTACACGACTCTGGTGGCAGGAGCCTTCGGAGTGCGGCGCCGCACGTTCCTCGCTGGGGTGCTTCCCAGCACCGCGATCTGGGTCGGCGTGTACATCGCGGTGGGAGTCGTAGCCGGCATCCCTGTCGAGCACTTCCTGACCAAGTTCGCGCGACTCGCAGTCCAGGGGGCCATCCTCCTGGTTATCGGCGTTGGCGGGTACCTCGCCATCCGCCGTGCGCCGGCTCCGAACCGAGAGCCGCTTGTCAACGTGCCTGGCTGGCTGAAGACCAGCGTGGCCGCTCTCATCGACCTCGGAGTGGTCGCCAGCATCTTGACCGGTCTGTTGGCCCTAGTGCGCAGGTTGACCGGAGCCGGGGTAACCGCCAGTTGGGCCGACGGGGTGATCCTGGTGGCGGCGCTCGCCGCACTCTACCTGTTCGTGACCCGACGCAGCACTGGTGCCACTCTGGGAGAAGCTCTGCTGCACACCGTCTACCTGCACCGCCGTGTTCCCATCCAGTCAGAACCCGGAGGCGCTGCCCCGGTGCTGGTCGAGGCCGATTTGCAGTCGGCGGCCAATCGTCTGCACGCGCTCGGGACTGTGCCGCGGTTAGCCGTGGTCAAGGCCCTCCTGGCGGGCGCCCGGACCGGCCAAGACGTGGCCACCGAAGTCTCGATCAACCCCGCCGAGATCAGCTTCCACCTGGCAGCACTGGCCCAGGCGGGTTTGGTTAGTTCGGACGGGATAGAGGGCGCTGGCGAGAGGTTTCGCATCGAGGAACCGTTCCGCCATTGGATCTCCGAAGCGCTGGGGTACAGCTTCCGGGAAGTGGACGGAGCCCCCACCCCCGACGACTAAGGGGAGGTTTCCCCGACCAGCGGGCGGAGGTGCTTCAACCTGCTTCGCGTTGATCCATTGCGAAGTGGCCTGCGGGGCTAGAGCTAGCTCTGGACAATCGTGGAGCCGAGGCCGATGTCCTCGGGGACCAGCTCCGGCCGCAGGTTCCGCGCCATCAAACCCCGGACCCCATCGGCCACCGACGTCCCCTCAAACAAGATGGCGTGGACCGCCTGGGTGATGGGGACTTCCACCTGATATCGCCGGGCGAGGACCAGTGCTGCTCGGGAGGCATTGACCCCCTCAGCAACCATGGGGGTCTCCGCCTGGGCCGCCTCCGGCGTTTCGCCGCGGCCGATCCTCTCCCCTAGGGTTCGGTTGCGGCTCAGATGGCTGATACAGGTCGCCAGACAGTCGCCCACTCCCGCCAATCCCGCGAAGGTGAACGGGTTGGCCCCGGCGCGCACTCCGAGACGGGTCATCTCGCTCAGGCCTCGGGTGATGATGGCGGCCTTGGCGTTGTCGCCAACTTCCAACCCATCACAGACGCCCGCGGCGATGGCGATCACATTCTTCATCGACCCTGCAAACTCGACCCCCCGAGGATCATCGTTGGCATAGAGACGCCAACTGGGGGCATCAAGGCGCCTGACTGCAAGGGCTCGTGCCTCAGGGTTAATGGCCGCGACCACCGCCGCGGTGGGCATGTGGGCGGCCACTTCTGGAGCGAGGTTGGGGCCACTGAGAGCCACCAACTTATCTTGGGCTCCCTCCCCCAGCACCTCGGCTAGGAGCTCGGTCATGGTCATGGCCGAGTCGGGCTCGAAGCCCTTGCTCGCGCTGACCAGCAACGACGCCTCCCCCACAAGGGCACGAGCCCGCTCGGCCACGGTGCGCGCGCCGTGAGTGGGGGCCGCAAAAATAACCGTGTCCGCTCCGTCGCAGGCCTCAGCTAGGAGCGCGGTCACGTGCACTGCGCGGTCGAGCCGCAGGGCCGGGAGATAAAGCGGGTGAGCGCGGGTTCGGTCCACGACTTCGGCCAATTCTGGCCGCCGGAACCAGAGCGAAACCTCGCGCTCGGGAGCGTGCAAGAGCTCGGCGAGAGCGAGGCCCCAGGAGCCTGCGCCGAGGATCGCCAGCTTCAACTTTTCTGCTCGGAACGGCGGATACGCAGACGAATCGGCACCCCCTGGAAGCCGTAGCTCTCCCGGAACTGGTTCTCCAGGTACCGGGCGTAGCTGAAGTGCATCAGGTGGGGGTCGTTGACGAAGAGTGCAAAGGTTGGCACCCGGCTGCGTGCCTGAACCGCGTAATAGACGTGGAGCCGCCGGCCACCGCGGCCGCTCGGCGGGGGCCTACGATCCACGGCTGCTCGTACGAACTGATTCAACTCGGCAGTGGGAATGTGCAGCGCGCGGGCCGCGGCGAGTTCGAAGGCGGTTGGGAGCACCTTGCGGATCCCCCGACCGGTGAGCGCACTGGTGAAAAGGAAAGGAGTACCGGGAGCCCACTCGTAGGCCGCCTTCAGCTCCCTGACCAGCCCGCGATCCCGACGGGCGTCCTCATCCAGGAGGTCCCACTTATTGAGCGTCACCAAGGTGGCGGCGCCGGCGTCTCGGGCCCTGCCCGCGATGTGCCGGTCCTGTGCCCGCAGCGGTGTGGTGGCGTCGACAACCAGCACCGCCACATCGGCGCGCTCCACCACTCTGACGGCGCGCAGCAGGCTGTAGTAGTCGGCGTCTTGACTGGCGCCCGGTCGTCGGATGCCCGCAGTGTCTACCAGCAGCACCTCTCCTTGGTCGGTCTTGACCAGCGTGTCCACCGGGTCCCGGGTCGTCCCGGATATCGTGCTCACCAGCGCCCGCTCCTCGCCGAGGATTCCGTTGAGCAAGGAAGACTTGCCGACGTTGGGTCGACCGACGATGGCGCACCGCAGCACCACCGAGCCCGGGCGGGTGTCGCTCTCCTCGGGCGCCGGTAGCCGGTCCACGATCCGGTCCAGCAGATCCCCGCTACCGCTGCCCGAGAGCGCCGATATCGGCACCGGGTCGCCCAGCCCTAACTCGAGGAATTCGTGGTGCCAGAGTTTGTCCTCGCGGCCTTCGTACTTGTTGCTCACCAAGATCACCGGCTGACGGGCCCGACGCAGCTCCTCCGCCACCTCGTGGTCGGCCGCGGTGAGGCCGGCCTTGGCGTCACACACGAAGCAGATCACGTCGGCCTCTCGGAGGGCCACCCGAGCCTGGGCCTGGGTGTTGGCCGGAAGGTCGCCCCCTGCGCCGCCCTTGATGACCCTGTCAAGGCCGGCCGTGTCGACCACGGTGAACGCCCGACCCCTCCACTCGACATCCCCGTAGATTCGGTCCCGGGTGAGCCCAGGTTGGTCGGAGACGATGGCCCGACGTTCTCCCGTCAGCCGATTGAACAGGGTTGACTTGCCCACGTTGGGGCGACCCACTAGAGCCACGATCCCGGAGGGCAGCGGGATGAGGGTCTGCTCCTCGGCCTCTCTGGCCCGCCGGGCGGCACGGGCGGTACGCGGGGCGGGTCCACCTGCTTGAGACGTCATCACTCCGACTCGGCCTGCCTTAGATCCGATCCTGTCATCTCGGCCGGAACGTCGAGGCCCATCGCCGAAAGTAGGGTCGGGGCCACATCACGGAGCCCCCCATCTTCAGCTAGTGCGCCACCTCGGTCTCCATCAGCCAGGATCATCGGCACGCGGCTGGTCGTGTGAGCGGTCAGCTTGGAGCCGTCGCGGAGGTCGACCTTCATCTCTGCGTTGCCATGATCGGCAGTTACCACCAGCAGGTACCCGGCGGCGGCGGCGGCGTCCGCCACTTGACCGAGGCACCGGTCCAGATACTCGACGGCAGCAATCGTGGCGGCCAGCTCACCGGTATGCCCGACCATGTCCGCATTCGCATAGTTCACCGCGATGAGGGTGTCCCTGGCGCGTCGCAGCCGGTCTAGCACCAGCTCGGTGATCCCGTTGGCGCTCATCTCCGGCGCCTGGTCGTAGGTCGCGACTCGCTGGGACGGCACCAGGCTCCGTTCCTCTGACGAGAACGGCTCCTCACGTCCTCCGTTGAGGAAGTAGGTGACGTGTGCGTACTTCTCGGTCTCAGCCACGTGGAACTGCGTGAGCCCGGCCCGCTCCACCACCTCCGCCAGGGTGTTCGGCACCAGCGGCCTGGGGAAGGCCACTATGGCCTCGAGGGTCTTGTCGACCTGCGTGAACGTGCAGAGCCGAGCGATCTGGGGCACTGATCCGCGGTCAAAATCGGTCAACTCGCGGTCCACCAAGGCATGGCAGAGTTGGCGCCCACGGTCGGCACGGAAGTTGAAGTGGATCACCACATCTCCCTCGGCGATCCCGAGCACGTCACCGTCCGTCCCAATCAGTGAGGCGGGCGGGATGAATTCGTCGCCAACCCCGTCCGAGTACTGCGCGGCCAGATACTCCAGAGCGCTGGAGGCTTGTGAAGGGCCCTGACCCAGGATGGCCCGCAGTGCGCGCGCCGTGCGATCCCAGTGGCGGTCGCGATCCATGGCGAAATAACGGCCACTCACGGACGTGAGCCTGCCCACTCCAACCCCTTCCAACTCCTCCAGTAACAAGGCCAGCGCCGCTCGTCCACTCCGGGGAGAGGTGTCACGCCCGTCGGTGAAGGCGTGAATGGCGACGCGGTCGAGTTCCATCCTGCGAGAGAGCTCGCAAAGTGCCACCACATGGCGCTGATGGCTGTGCACTCCGCCATCGGACACCAGTCCCAGCAGGTGCAGCCAGGTCCCCCGGCTCTTGGCCAGGCCGACGGCCTCGGTCAGATTATGGTTGGAGAAGAAGCTGCCGTCGGTAATCGCCTGATCAATCCGGGTCAGGTCCTGCAAGACCACCCGGCCCGAGCCGATCGTGAGGTGACCGACCTCGGAGTTACCCTGCTGGCCCTCAGGTAGCCCGACCGCGAGGCCACTCGCGGCCAACGTCGTGTGCGGCCAGCGCGCCATCAGCTGGTCAAAATTGGGAGTCCGAGCCAGCGCGATGGCATTACCCGGGCTCTCCTCACCACAGCCCCAGCCATCACAGACGCACAGGATGGCGGGATGAACTTTCGGGTGGCTCACTTGGGTAGTTCTCCGGGCCGAGCTTCGCCAGTTGGTGGCAGGAGGCCCAATGTCACAGCGTGGCCCGCCCGCCCGTGATGGCCACGAGAATATCGGGGACGGCTAGCTGAGCCTACCATCAGCTGCTCCGGTCGCTTTAGCCGAAGGTCAGTTGGCGTTGGTGCCAGCTGCAGCCACGATCGCGCAGAACTCCTCAGGATCAAGGCTGGCACCACCGACCAAGGCGCCGTCCACCTCCATTAGCCCCAGGATGCTGGGCGCAGACTCGGGTGTGACACTGCCGCCATAGAGCACCCTAACTTCGATACCCGCGCCCGAATCGAGTTCGTCGAGCACTCCCCGAATCTGGGCGATGACAGTCGCGATGTCCTCCAAGTCAGCGGTCTTCCCGGCTCCGATGGCCCACACCGGTTCATAGGCGAGAGAGCCGCCTCGGAGCACGGCAGGAGCGAGCCCGCCAAGCCCGGATATGACCTGCTCCCGCAACACCGCTGCGGTCCTCCCCGAGCTCCGCTCCTCGGCTGTCTCCCCCACCGCGAGCAGGGGGGTGAGTTGGGCGGCCAAGACCGCGTCGAGCTTACGCCGGACCACCTCGTTGGTGTCCCCAAAGAGGTGGCGCCGTTCGCTGTGACCTACCAGCACGTGCTGGCACGATTCCCGAAGCATGTCCGCCGAGATCTGGCCGGTGAAGGCTCCGGCGGTGTCCCAATAGCAGTCCTGAGCACCTACCGCGATCCGAGGGTCGCCGGCGAGCAGTTGCTGCATCGGCCAGACGGAGGTGAAGGGAGGCAGAAGAACCACGTCCGCCGGCGGCTGAGCATCGAGTCGCTGGCGGATCAGGGTGGTGAGGTTGAGCGCCTCTGGCACCGTGGTATGCATCTTCCAGTTGCCCGCCACCAGTGGGCGACGGGCTGGGCTGATCACCTGGCCCCGGTTCTCGCGACCCGCGGCACGCTGTCCAGAGCCGCGACCCCGGGCAGGTCCCGGCCCTCAAGAAATTCCAGGGCGGCGCCGCCACCGGTGCTCACGTGGGTGAACAGTTGCTCCAGGTGCAATCTGCAAATCGCCGCCTGGAGGTCTCCGCCCCCGGTGACGCTCACCGCAGCACTGGCCGCGACGGCCTTCGCGAGCCGCTCCGTACCGACCGCGAAGAGCGGCTTCTCGTAGAGTCCGAGAGGGCCGTTCCACACAACGGTCCCCGCCCGTTTGACCAGTCCCTCCCAGCGCTCGATCGTCGCGGGGCCCACATCGAGAATCATCTCGTCCGCCCCTATCTCCTCCACCGACTTGACCCGGACCTCTGCCGCGTCGGCATCAGGAGATAGAGCCACCACCGCGTCGACCGGTAGCTGCAGGTCAACGTGCCGCGCCGTGGCCTGACCGACGATGGCCAAGGCCTGGTCCAGGAAGTCGTCCTCCACCAATGATCTCCCCACCTCACGGTCGGCGGCCTTGAGGAAGGTGGCCGCCATGGCTCCGCCCAGGCAAAGCGCGTCAACCCGCTCGATCAGGTGGCTTACCAGCTCCAGCTTGCTGCTGAGCTTGCTACCGCCAATCACTGCCACCAGGGGTCGCTTGGGATCCTCCAGGATGGCCGTGAGCTGAGCTATCTCGGTCGCCATCAGCCGCCCGGCGACCGCCGGGAGCAGATGCGGCACCCCCTCGATCGATGCGTGCGAGCGATGGGCCGCGCCGAAAGCGTCGTCAACGTAGAGGTCCGCGAGTGCTGCCAGCTGGCTGGCGAACTTCGGGTCATTCTCCACCTCCCCTTTGTGAAAGCGGAGGTTCTCCAGGAGCAGGACCTGGCCTGGGCGCAACGACTTGGCCCTCTCTTCCACCGCCGGTCCGACGCAATCGTCAATCCAAGCCACGGGAATCCCCAGGAGTCGCTCCAGGTGGCCAGCGATGGGACGGGTGCTGAGCTCAGGGTCGACCTTACCGTCGGGCCGCCCCAGATGGGTGGCGATGATCACCGCCGCCCCGCGCCCCAGCAGTTCCCGAATGGTAGGCAGCGTGGCCACCAGCCGACCCTCGTCCCGCAGACTTCCGTCGGGTTTGAGCGGCGCGTTGAAGTCGACCCGGAGAAGTACGCGTTTGCCTGTCGGATCGATGTCATCCAACCCGGCCCTGGGGATCGCTCCGGTAGACGGCATCTCAGCCGGTCGACTGGGGCAGCGTGGTCGCAACCAGCTGAGTTAGCTGGGCGACGCGACACGAGTAGCCCCATTCGTTGTCGTACCAGGCGAGCACCTTCGCGTGGCGCTGGCCGGCCGTCACCGTCAGTTGGGAGTCCACCACTGACGAGTAGGAGTCGCCTCTGAAGTCGATCGACACGAGCGGTTCATCCTCGACCCGGAGGATGCCCATGAGGCTGGTTTCGGCGGCACTGCGCAGGGCCGCGTTGATGGCTTCCGCGGTAGTTGGTTTGGTGGTCAGCACCGTGAAGTCCACGATCGACACGTCCGGCACCGGCACCCTGAGCGCGATCCCTCGAAATCGCCCGTCCAGGGCCGGCAGCACCTTGGCCACGGCCTCCGCGGCTCCGCTGTTGGTGGGAATCAGTGACATCGCCGCCGCTCGCGCCCGGCGGAGGTCGCGGTGCGGTGCGTCCAGGAGACGCTGGTCCCCGGTATAGGCGTGGACCGTCGTCATGAGACCACTCTCGATCCCGAAGCTCTCGTGAATCACCTTGGCCACCGGCGCCAGACAGTTGGTGGTGCAGGAGGCATTGGATATCACGTCGTGCCGGGCGGGCTGGTAGGCGCCGTCATTCACCCCCATGCAGATGGTGATGTCCTCCCCCGTCGCCGGCGCGGTGATGATCACTTTCTTGGCCCCGCCGCGATCAATATGGGGTCGTGCCTGTTCCGCATTAGTGAACAGTCCTGAGGACTCGATCACCACGTCTACCCCAAAAGCGGCCCAATCGATATCTCCGGGATTAGCCGCCGAGAAGATTTTCAGCTCCCGCCCATCGACGAGAATCCCACCATCGATCACTCCCACCGCTCCCGGGTACCGACCCAGGATCGAGTCGTAGCGTAGGAGGTGGGCCAGGGTCTCGGGGCCGCCGATATCGTTGGCGGCCACGATCTCGAAAGTGGCATATTCACGAGCGGCACGGAATACATTCCTGCCGATCCTGCCGAAGCCGTTGATCCCTACTCGGGTCGCCAATCCCCGTCTACCTCCTGGGCACACGGACTGCTGTCAATCGGGAACCGCGAGTTCTCGAGCGCTCCCCGACCGCGAGTATAGAGGTGACCGAGAGGCGGGCTGCCGGAGGAAACGCGGCAGGTGAGTCAGGGGCGCTCGGGCAGATCGCGGTGCCAGATCAGGGTGTTCACTCCGGCGGCCTTGAGTCTTCGACCCAGCTCCTCGGTCATCGCCACCGAGCGGTGAAATCCTCCAGTACATCCCACAGCCAGCCGGAGCACCCGGCGTGAGCGGGTCTGAAGCTCAGGGATCAGGGTCTGCACCAGCGCCTCGGTGCTGTCCAGCACCCGAGTAGCGAGCGGCTGCCCCAGCACAAAGGCCTGGACCTCAGGATCCAGCCCTGAGAGCATCCGTAGAGCCGGTTCCCAGTAGGGATTCCGCAGGGCTCTGGCGTCGATGCACCAGCCCAGGTCAAGCGGGACGCCTCTCGGGTAGCCGAATGACTCCACCACCACCGCGGGCGAGGTGGCGGGCTGCTTCCCCAGGAAGGCGTCGAGCTGCCGCACCCGCGCACCGAGTACATGGGCTGCGAGATGAGTGCTGTCCAGCAGCAGGTCCGCGCGCAGTCGAGCGGGGAACAGCCGGTCCCGCGCGGCGGCCAGCTCGCGCAGAGCTCCCCCGACGTCACTGGACAGCTGCCGCTCGGACCAGGGCGGGAGGGACCGTTCCAGGCAGGCGGCGTCGCTAGCTTCCAGAGCGACCAGCACCGGGCCTCGGTCCGGTCCGAGATTCTCCGGATCGGCCGCCGGGTGGAGCTCGGGCCCCCCCTCCCAGCCGGCGGCCGGCACTCCGGCACGGGTCAGGGTGGCCGCGACGATCGGCACCCCGGACCCCGGAGGCCCGCAGACCAGTATCCCATCGGGCAGGGCTGGCGTGGCATCGGCGCTCACAGGATCTCCTTGATGGCGGCTGCGACTCCGCGGGTAACCCCGGGGACCGAAGTCAGCTCCTCCCACGAGGCGCTGCGAATGCCTTCCACTGTCCCAAATCTAAGCAGGAGCGCCCGCTTGCGCTTTGGCCCCAGGCCACCGATCTCGTCCAGCCGAGAGCGGACACCAGCCTTGGCTCGCTTGGCCCGGTGCCGGGTGATGGCGAAGCGGTGAGCCTCGTCCCGCACTCTTTGCACCAAGAACAGACTGGGACTTCCTTCGGGCAGGTGGATGGGATCGCGCTGCTCCGGTACGTAGAGCTCCTCGAAACGCTTGGCCAGCCCAAAGTGCGGTAGAGCAGCCAGCCCCAGGGAGGTCAGGGCGCGGTGGGCGGAGGCCAGCTGGCCCGCACCACCATCAACGATGATCAGGTCCGGCTGGACGCCCAGGCTCTCGTCCCACTCGCCTGTCTGAGCGAGATGGGCCAGGCGCCGCGACAGCACCTCTTCCATGCTGGCGAAGTCGTTAGGTCCCTGAACGGTGCGAATGGAGAAGATCCGGTAGTCGGAGGTCTTGGGCCGCGCATCCTCGAAGACCACCATCGACCCCACACTCTGTTCGCCCATCGTGTTGCTGATGTCGTAGCACTCGATTCGCCTGGGTAGGTCGGCGAGCCCGAGGCGTTGACGGAGATCCTCCAACACTGCCTCCGTCCGGCCGGCATCGAAGTCCTCGGCAATTCGAGCCTGCCCGAGCGAGGCCGCCGCGGTCTCCTGGGCCCGAGCCAACAGCGCCCGGAATCGACCTCGCCTGGGAACGACTACCTCCACCTTGGCCTGGCGCCGGGTCTCCAGAAACTCCTCCAACAACTCCGGCGAGAGCGGTGGCTCAGGCAGGTACAGCGATCTGGGCACGTGGGTCGAGTTGGCGTAGTACTGGGACGCGAAGCTGGTGACCACCTCCCCCAGGCTCAGCTCACCGACCCCTTCCAGCGGATGGTGCTCCATCCCCTGCAGCCGCCCGTCCCTGACCTGCAGCACGGCCGCCATCCCCCGGCCACCGTCCACCGCCACCCCCACCACGTCGACGTCCGCGCCGAGATGGTGCACCTGTCCCTGCTCGTGAATCATCTTCTCCACCGTCTGGAGACGGTCTCGGAGGGCAGCCGCCCTCTCGAAGTCCAGCTCCGCACTGGCCCTCTCCATCTCCCCTCGGAGCCGACCGGTCACCGCGCTGACCCGGCCGTCCAGGAAGGCAGCAGCGTCATCCAAGAGCGAGGCGTACCGCTCCGGGGTGACCAGCCCAGCGCAGGGTCCGGCGCAGATCCCCAGGTGGTAATCCAAGCAGACCTTGCCTCTGCGGAAGATCGGATCGGCGCAGCCGCGGAAGGGAAAGACGGTGCGAATCTCGCGCACTGAGCGGCGCAGCGACTTGGCATCGGTGTACGGTCCGAAGGAGCGCTCCCGATCGCTACCCGGCCGCCGGCTGAAACTGGGCCTGGGAAACGCGGCCAGCTTCTCTCTGGGATCCTCGGGAATCACCCGGGGCTGCTTCGCCACCGGAAGAGGAATCCGGAAGTACAGGTAGTTCTTGTCGTCGCGGAGCCGTAGATTGAACCGGGGATGGTGGCGCTTGATCAGGGTGTTTTCCAGGATCAGCGCGTGCTGTTCGCTCCCCGCCGCGATCACTTCGAAGTCGAACACGGCATCGACCAAGCGCCGGGTCCGGGGCGGGTGGGACTCCCTGCCACTGAAGTAACTCCGCAGCCGGTCCCGCAGATTGGCCGACTTGCCGACGTAGATCACCTGACCCTGTGATCCCCGAAACAGATACACCCCGGGAGTGGTCGGCGCCGCCTTCAGCCGGGCCCTGAGCAGCGCGGGACTGAGCCGCAGTCTCGTTCCCTGGGGCGGGCTCGACTCCGATTGGGCGGGCTCAGCCGGGGTCGACGGCGCGTCCCGCCGATGGGGCTGACTGACCGGGACCACTAATGAACCCCCAGCGCGCCCAGGCCGGCCGTTACCACCAGCAGGAGCGCCAAGAGAACCAAGAGACCCACCCCGATCAAGCACACTCCACGTTGCCACCCTTGAAAGCTGCGTGGAGACCGGGGTTCTGGGGGCTCGGCTCTAGCCGATCCCGTCACACTGCCACCTGGTCCCGGAGGAGCGAACTGCGGCGCTTCGCCGAACGCAGCAGGGGGGCCAGGTAGCTGCCGGTCGACGATCCAGGGGTCTTCGCCACCTGCTCCGGGGTCCCCTCGGCAACGATCGCGCCGCCCGCCGCCCCCCCCTCGGGTCCCAGGTCAATCAGCCAGTCGGCGGACTTGAGCACGTCGAGATTGTGCTCGATGACCACCACCGTGTTCCCCTGCTCGACCAGCCGGTGGAGGACTCCGAGCAGCCGGCCCACGTCGGCGAAGTGAAGGCCGGTGGTGGGCTCGTCGAGGATGTAGAGAGTGCGTCCCGTGCTCCTCCGGGAGAGCTCGGAGGCCAGCTTGACCCGCTGCGCCTCTCCCCCACTCAACTGGGTGGCGGGTTGCCCCAGGTGAACGTAGCCAAGGCCGACGTCGACTAGGGTCTGCAGTTTCCTAGCGATCCCTGGCTGATTCCGGAATACCGTCACCGCCTCCGCGACCGAGAGCCCCAGCACATCGGCGATGGAATGGCCCTTGAACCGGACCTCCAACACCTCCTGGGTGTAGCGCTGGCCCTTACACACCTCACAGGTGACATAGATGTCCGGGAGGAAGTGCATCTCGATTTTGATCAGGCCGTCGCCCTCGCAGGCCTCACAGCGGCCCCCCCTCACGTTGAACGAGAAGCGGCCTGGCTTGTAGCCGCGCGACCGGGCCTCAGGAAGTTGCGCGAACAGCTCCCGGATCGGAGTGAACAGCCCGGTGTAGGTGGCGGGGTTGCTGCGCGGGGTGCGGCCGATCGGAGCCTGGTCCACGTCGACCACCTTGTCAATCTCATCGAGCCCTTCGATTCGATCGTGCGCGGAGGGTCGCTGCTTCGCCGCGTAGAAGTACTGGGCGCAGCGTCGATACAGGATGTCATTGACCAAGGTGCTCTTGCCTGAGCCACTTACCCCGGACACCCCCACGAAACAACCCAACGGGAAGCCCACGTCGAGGTTGCGCAGGTTGTTGGCGCGGGCGCCCCGTACCACGATCTCCCCGATGCCCTGGCGCCTCACCTTGGGCACCTCGATCCGCGCGTCTCCCCGTAGGAACTGGGCGGTCAAAGACTCCGGGCTCTCCAGGACCTCCGGAAGTGTGCCGGCCGCCACCACGTAGCCGCCGTGCTCACCGGCACCTGGGCCCATGTCGACGACGAAGTCAGCGCTACGAATCGTCTCCTCGTCGTGCTCCACCACCAGCACCGTGTTGCCCAGCTCCCGAAGTCGGAAGAGGGTAGCCAGCAGCTTGCCATTGTCCCGCTGATGAAGCCCAATGCTCGGTTCGTCGAGGATGTAGAGAACGCCAGTAAGACGGCTTCCGATCTGGGTGGCCAGGCGGATGCGCTGCGCCTCACCCCCCGAGAGTGAGCCCGCCGCCCGGTCCAGGGTCAGGTACTGCAGCCCCACGTCATTGAGGAAGCCAACCCGCTCGCGAATCTCCTTGATGATCCGGCGGGCTATCTCCTCCTCACGGTCGGAGAGGCGCCAGCCGGCCAGAGTCGCCAGGACTTCGTCTACCGGCTGGGCGCAAAGATCCATGATGCCAAGCCCGTCCACAGTGACCGCCAGAAATTCGGGGCGGAGCCGTTTGCCTTTGCAGGTGGGGCAAGGGCGCTGCATCATCAGCCGCTCGATCCCTTCCTTCACCGCGGCGGACTCCGTCTCGCGATACCGTCGCTCCAAGTTGGGGATCACCCCCTCGAACTTGGCCTCGTAGTTGTGCACCCGCCCGCCCCGGCTCCGAAAGCGCATCGGCACGGTCTCGCCCTTGGGCAGTCCGTACAGAAGAACGTCGCGCTGGCCGACGGTGAGCCGTCGCCAGGGTCGGTCCAGGGGGATGCGGTTCTCCCGGGCGACCGCCTCGATCAGCTCGGTCATCCACTGCTGGGCCGGGCCCCAGCTCCAGCCGGATACCACTCCCTCAGCGATCGTCTTCTCGGGGTCGGTGACCACCGCGTCGGGGTCGACTTCCATCCGGGCGCCGAGCCCCGTGCAGTCCGGGCAGGCACCGTGGGGATTGTTGAACGAGAAGTTCCGCGGCTGAGGTTCCTCCATCGAGAGGCTGTCGTAGACGCAAGCAAACTGCTCAGAGAAGAGCATGTCCTGAATGCCGGCCTCCGGGTCGGCAGGGGCGATCAGCACCGTGCCCCCGGATAGCTTGGACGCCTGCTCGCAGCTCTCCCGGAGCCGCGAGAGCGACTCCGGCTCCACAGCCACCCGGTCCACCACCACCTCGACGTCGTGGTTCAGCTTCTTGTCCAGAGCCGGGACCTCCTCCAGGGAGTGCACCTGGCCGTCCACCCGGACTCGCACATAACCCTGGCGCCGGGCCAGCTCGAAGATGGCCTGGTGCTCCCCTTTACGGCCCTGGATCATCGGCGCCAGGATCAGGACGCGGGCCCCTTGAGGCAAAGCCGCCACCTGGTCAGCGATCTGCTCCACGGTCTGGCGGGAGATCTCCCGACCGCACTTGGGACAGTGAGGATGGCCCACCCGGGCATAAAGCAGACGCAGGTAGTCGTAAACCTCGGTCACCGTGCCCACCGTGGAGCGCGGGTTCCGCCCGGCGCCCTTCTGGTCGATCGAGATCGCCGGGGAGAGCCCGTCGATGTGGTCGACGTCAGGCTTCTCCATCTGGCCCAGGAACTGCCGGGCGTACGCAGATAGGGACTCCACGTACCTTCGCTGTCCCTCCGCATAGATGGTGTCGAAAGCCAGTGACGACTTCCCCGACCCGCTCAGCCCGGTGATCACGGTGAACTGGTCCCGGGGGATGTCTAAGTCGACATCCCGGAGGTTGTGCTCACGGGCACCGCGGATTGAAATGAAGGCCTGTCCCATCCCCGTGTAGCGTACCGTTTTTCGACCCCGAGCGAACGCCTGTACGCCACATGAGAGAGATGGTCAGAGCGGCCCCGACCAAGCAGCTCTCTCGGGGTATTAGACGCCCGATCAGGAACTAAACCAGCTTCGCCTCCAGGAAGATGTCCGTTCCCGCCAGGGCCTTGGAGACTGGGCAGGACAACTTGGTCAGATGGGCCTGTTCCTGGAATACCTCGTCGCTGATCCCCGGAACCTCGGCAGCCGTCACCAGGTGGATGGTGGTGATTCGAAACCCCTCACTGAGCTTCTCGATGGCCACCTCGGCCGCGGTCTCCAGCCGGGTTGGCGGATGGCCGGCGGCGGTCAGGCCCCCGGCGAGCGCCATGTTGAAACAGGCAGCATGGGCGGCCCCCAGGAGCTCCTCGGGGTTGGTGCCGGGATCGGAGTCAAACCTGGAACCGCGGGTGTAGTCCGCGGCCACAGCTCCGCTTTCGGTGCGAATGCTTCCGCCGCCCCCTTTTTCGCTAGGCGCCCAGCTGGCGCGCGCCTTCCTGACCGGCATGCATCGCCCTCCTGTTGTTTCGCTGAATCGCAGGTTCTCAGTTTCTACCTTCGCTCAGCCGAGGGGTCCCTTTTGGGCCAGCCTTTCAACTGAAGTCACTACCCCCGGCGCCTCGGCTTCGTGCCCGCACCCCGGGTCCGCCGGGCTCCCACGGCCCCGGCCTCCGGAGCCTGACCCATATCGGTCGCCATTCTCCGCAGCGACACCAGCCGGTCCCGCATCTGCGCGGCCCGCTCGAACTCCAGGTTGGAGGCAGCCTTGCGCATCGCCTTCTCGACATCCTTGGTCAGCCGCAGGAGCTCGTCCGGAGGCAGCCCCACCGCGTCCTGGAACTCGGCGGCCGCCTCCTGCAGTTCGGCCCGAACCATCTCCTGCTCCCGCACCGCCTTCACGATCGTGGCCGGGGTTATGCCGTTCGCCAGGTTGTGGGCCGCCTGCGCCTCCCGGCGGCGAGCGGTCTCGGCCATGGTCGCCTGCATCGCGTCCGAGGTCCGGTCCGCGTACATGACCACCCGGCCGTGGACGTTGCGCGCCGCCCGCCCCGCCGTCTGGATCAAGGAGCGGAAGCTGCGCAGGTAGCCCTCTTTGTCGGCATCCAGGATGGCGATGAAGCTCACCTCGGGCAGGTCCAGCCCCTCACGCAGCAGGTTGATCCCGACGATCACGTCAAAGACCCCCAGCCGCAGGTCCCGGATGATCTCCACCCGTTCCAGGGTCTCCACGTCCGAGTGCAAGTACTGAACCTTCACCCCTGCCTCCCGGAGGTAGTCGGTAAGGTCCTCGGCCATCCGCTTGGTCAAGGTCGTGACCAAACATCGCTCCGAGGCCGCCACGGTGCGGCGGATCTCCACCAGCAGGTCGTCCACTTGCCCCTTCGATGGCCGGACTTCGATATTGGGATCGAGGAGGCCCGTGGGCCGGATCAGCTGCTCGGCGACCCGCGTCGAGTGTTCCAGTTCGTAGGGGCCAGGGGTGGCCGACACGTAGATGACCTGCCCCACCGACTGCTCCCACTCGGCGAACGTCAGGGGACGATTGTCCAGCGCCGAGGGTAGACGGAAGCCGTACTCGACCAGCGGGATCTTGCGCGATCGGTCGCCGCCGTACATCCCCCCGATCTGCGGCACCGCCACATGGGACTCGTCCACCACGATAAGGGTGTCCTGGGGCAGGTAGTCCATGAGAGTGAAGGGTCGCTCCCCCTCCCGCCGGCCGCTCAGATGCCGGGAGTAGTTCTCCACCCCGGCGCAGGTGCCGGTCTCGCGCAGCATCTCGAGGTCAAACATCGTGCGCTGGCGGAGCCGCTGGGCCTCGAGCAGCTTGCCCTGCCGATCAAGCTCGGCCCCTCGCCACTCGAGCTCATTTTCGATCAGGGTGACGGCCTGGGCGAGCTTGTCCCGAGGGGTAACGTAGTGGGACGCGGGAAAGATCGTCAGCTCCTCCCGCTCACCCAGGATCTCGCCGGTGAGCGGGTCAAAGTCGACGATCCGCTCGACCACGTCGCCGAAGAAGTCGATCCGGCTGGCGATCTCCTCGTAGGCGGGCTGGACGTCGACGACGTCACCCCTGACCCGGAACCGGCTCCGCCCGAAGTCCAGGTCGTTGCGGGCGTACTGCAGGTCGACCAGCTTGCGAAGCAGGATGTCCCGGCGCCAGCTCCCGCCCCGGCGGACCTCCAAGGACTCCCCCAGATAGTTCTCGGGCGAGCCGATGCCGTAGATGCAGGAGATCGAGGCCACCACGATGACGTCGCGGCGGGTCAGCAGCGACCGGGTGGCCGCGTTGCGCAGGCGGTCGATCTCCTCATTGCGGGAGGAGTCCTTCTCGATGTAGGTGTCGGTGCGAGCGATGTAGGCTTCTGGTTGGTAGTAGTCGTAGTACGAGACGAAGTACTCGACAGCGTTCTTCGGAAAGAATGCTCTGAACTCAGCCCAGAGCTGGGCCGCTAGGGTCTTGTTGGGACTCAGCACCAGCACCGGCCGCTGAACTTCTGCGATCAGATTGGAGATGGTGAAAGTCTTGCCGCTGCCCGTGACCCCCAAGAGGACCTGCTGGAGGTCGCCCTGGATCAGACCCGACCTCAGCTTGGTGATGGCCGCGGGCTGGTCTCCGGTCGGGGCGAAGGGCGACGCGAGGTCGAACTGGGCCACCTCCCGAGTATCGCAGCGAGGGCGTGGTGGCAGCCCACCTCATCGGGGCGTTCTGTGGCTCTTCTGAACTGCTCCGGTGTCGCCGTCGAGTACGCCGACCGGACCGTCTTCTCCGGCCTCGACCTCAAACTCGAGCCAGGAGATCGGCTAGGGGTGGTCGGGAGCAACGGGGAGGGCAAGTCGAGCCTGCTCAGCCTGTTGTCGGGTGCCCAGCCGCCCAGCCTGGGACGGGTGGACCGCCAGGCACGGCTGCTGGTCGCCCACCTCCCCCAAGAGTCCCCCGAACCGATCGCTGAGACGGTGCTCGGCGAGGCGATGGCCAGCCGCACCGACCTCGCCCGGCTGCGGGATGAGCTCGGCCATCTCGAGCATCGGCTGACGATCCCGGGCCCGGAGAGCGAGGCGGAGCTGGCTCGATACGGAGAGGCGCAGTCGGCCTACGAGGGACTGGGCGGATATGAGCTGGAGGCGAAGGCTCGGGCGGTGCTGGCCGGATTAGGGCTGGGCGACGCGGAGCAGGCCCGCTCTCCCCACGAACTCAGCGTGGGCCAGATCCGGCGCCTGGAGCTGAGCAAGCTGCTGCTCCAGGACGTGGACCTGCTGCTGCTCGATGAGCCCACCAACCACCTCGACCTGGCCGCCATCGAGTGGCTCGAGGCTCACCTGCTCCAGAGCGCTCCCACGCTGTGTCTGGTGGCCCACGACCGCCGCCTGCTGGAACGGGTCTGCACCCGCATCGTCGAGCTGGCCTCCGGGCGCGCGGAGGTGTACGAGGGCGGATACACGAGCTATCTCCGCCAGCGCCAGGAACGGCGGCTCCGCTGGCGTCGCACCTGGGAGGCTCAGCAGGCCCACATCAACCACCAGGAGGACTACATCCGCCGCTACAAAGCAGGTCAGCGCGCCCGCCAGGCGAGGGGTCGCCAGACGCTGCTGGATCGGCTGGAACGGGTCCCCGAGCCGACTGAGCTGCAGCGCATGCGGCTCACCCTGCACGCGGCACCCAGCGCCCAGGTCGTGATCCGTACCGAGGGATTGGCGTGCGGCCGGGACCAGGTCGAGCTGTTCTCCGTTCCGGATCAGGGGATTGCCCGCGGCGACCGGATCGCGGTCCTCGGACCCAACGGCTCCGGGAAGACCACCTTGCTTCACACCCTGGCCGGGCAGCTGCCTCCGGTGCGGGGCCGAGTGGTCCCAGGAGCCCGGGCCCGCATCAGGGAGTACCACCAGGACTTCGCGGACCTTGACGTCGAGCGCACAGTCCTGGAGAACCTGCTAGACGACCATCCGGGATCCCTTCCAGAGCGAGCCCGGGCGGTGTTGGGGGCAATGCTCTTCAGCGGAGAGCGGGCCCTCAGCCGGGTACGTGAGCTTTCCGGCGGGGAGAAGGCGCGAGTGGCTCTCTCGCGGCTCGGCATGGACGACGCCAACTGTCTGCTGCTCGACGAGCCAACCAACCACCTGGACATCCCCTCTCAGGAGGTCCTTGAGGAGGCCCTGGCGCACTTCCCCGGGGCCGTGGTCCTGGTCTCCCACGACCGTTACTTCGTCGATTCGGTGGCCACCACGGTCTTCGAAGTCGAGGGTGGGCGCCTGGTCGAGCGCCGGTCGGCTACCCCCAAGGCAGCTGCCACGCCAAGCCCGCGCCGCCCCCGGGCTCAATTACCAAAGAGACCCGCCTCCGTGATCACCCCGTCCTCGCGTCGAGAAGTCGAGCTGCGGATCGAGACGCTGGAGCAGGAGAGGAACGCTCTGGAGGCGAAGTTAGCCGAGCCCCAGACCTTCACCTCCCCAGATCGCGGCCGAGAGGTGCTCAGCCAATTTGAGAAAGTCCGAGCCGAGCTGGAGGGGGCCTACGCCACCTGGCTTGCCCGGGAGCCGAGCACCGAGCGATAGACCTCTGCGATCTGGGGTCCGACCGCGTCCCAAGAGAAGCGATCCAGCACCGTCTGGCGGGCCTCAGCCGACAGCTGCTCCCACCTCGCCCGATCGCCCAGGATCGACTGGGCAGCCGTCAGCAACTGGGGCTCGTCGCCCAGCGGCACCAGGACCACCCCTCCCCCCTTGAGGTCGGTCAGGCCGGGAACATCGGTTGCCAGGACGGGCGTACCGGTAGCCATCGCCTCCAGGGCGACCACCCCGAGCCCCTCGTACCGCGACGGGACCACCATCAGCAACGAGCGCTGGTAGGACCGGGCCAGCTCTTGCTCTGAGACCCGACCTCGCACGTGCATCCGGCCACCGAAGCTCTCGGCCGCCGCCTGGGCCGCCTGGAGGAGCGGTCCCTCGCCGCAGATCTCGGCCCTCAGCTGGGGGAACTTCTGACTCAACTCCCTGAAGGCAGCGATGAACTGGGGCACCCCCTTGATCGGTACCAGCCGTCCCACGAACAGGACGGTGTCGCGCTCCTCAAACCCGCCCGCAGGCTGCAGCCATTCGGTGTCGATCCCGACCGGAATGACCGAGATCTTCTCCGCAGGTACGTCGTAGTCCTTGGCGAGAGAGGCCGCGGTCGAAGGCGAGATCGCGATTACGTGTTCCGAAAAGCGGTACGCCCTAGCCTCGATCGAGCCCAAGGGGCGGGTTGCCAACCGCCGGCCGTGGGCGGTCCGATAGGTGTGGTTGGCGGTGTATACCAACGGCGCCGTGGGCGGATGCCGGAATAGCAGAACTCCCCCCGGCCCCCCCAAGGCGTGCCAGAGGTCAGGCCGGAGCGCGGTCGCCACCTCCGGCAGACGACGACGCAGCCAGAGCGAGAAGTCCAGGGGAGCCCGTCTGGTCCGCCTGGGGATCCGGAGACCCGGACCCCACGGCGTACGCCGGGCGCTCACCATCTCGATGTCGAATCCGACCTTCGGCATCTCCTGCTCTAGGGCGCCCGCGTACCGGCCCTGCCCTCCGATTGGCGGGATATCGTCGTAGGAGAGCACTGCGACCCTCGAGGTCAGCGTTGACAACGGTGGCAATAGACCGTAGTCCTTCCCCCAACTCGCGTTTGTCGCAGGGTACCGCCACAGCGAACGCACGGTAATCCTCCCCGCCCGTAGACGAACAGCGCCTCGAAGGCCTCGCCCTTGGCCCCGAAGCCGTCCCGGTAGTCGGAGAAGGAGGTCCCCCGGAGCCGCACCGCCTCTCGCATCACCACGGGCAGCGCGAGCGCCAGCCGACCGGCCTCGGATCGGGTGAGGGTGTGAGCCCTGCGATCGGGTCGAATCCTGGCCAGGAAGCACGCCTCATCGGCGTATATGTTGCCGCAGCCGGCTACCATCGCCTGGTCGAGCAGCACCGACTTCACCTGACGACCCGACGCCCGCAGCGCCTCGGCGAAACCGCTGATCGCGAAGTGCGGCGAGAGGGGCTCCGGCCCGAGGTTAGGCAGAGCGCCGCTGGCTTGCAGCTGTCCTGGACGGCCCAGCAGGACGCGGCCGAACCGGCGGGGGTCCCGATAGCGCAGCTGGCGCTGGTCATCCAAGTCCAGCACCAGATGGGTGTGGACCGCTCTGGGCTCATCCAAGCTCTGCAAGGTGAGCGTGCCCGTCATGCCCAGGTGGACCACCAGATCATCGCCTCCGTTCAAGCCCAGGTGGATGAACTTGCCTCGCCGATGAACCGAACCGATCCGCCGACCTTCGGTCCGAACCCGGAAACTCGCCGGCTCAGAAAACCTCAACACCGACTCCCGGACCAGATCGGCCCGGGTGAAGGTCCGGCCCACCAGCTGAGGTCGGAGGTCGCGAACAATGGTCTCGACCTCTGGGAGCTCTGGCAAGTGGCGCTCAGCCCGCTGCCCGACGCAGCGGGGTCAGATCCCTCCAATTGGGACCACTCTTGATGTCCACCACCAGGGGCACGGATAGCTCGATCGCCCCCGCCATCCCCTCGGCGGCCAGCTCCGCGACCTCCCCGACAGCTTCGGCGGGCGCCTCGAAGACCAACTCGTCGTGCACCTGGAGCAGCATCCGGGCCGGGCTTCCCGAGGCGCGCAGCGCCTGGGCGGTTCGGATCATCCCGAGCTTCATAATGTCTGCGGCAGAACCTTGGATGGGCATGTTGATCGCCATCCGCTCACTGGCCTCCCGGACCTGGCGATTGGTGGCGTTGATGTCGGTGAGGTACCGGCGCCGCCCCAGGATGGTGCTGACGTAGCCCTGCCGCCGGGCTTCCTCCCGCACTGACTCCAAATAGCCCTGCACCCCAGCATAAGTTGAGAAGTACCGTCGGATGAAGTCGTCGGCAACATCGGTGGCGATCCCCAGATCTCGGGAGAGGCCATAGCTGGACAGCCCGTAGAGAATGCCGAAATTCACCACCTTGGCCATCCGCCGCTGATCCGGGGACACCTCCGCCTGCGACACTCCGAAGACTTGTGCGGCGGTATCCGCGTGGACATCGTCTCCTCGGGCAAACGCCGCAGCCAGCCGCCCGTCCCCGCTTAGATGGGCCAGCACCCGAAGTTCGATCTGGGAGTAGTCGGCAGAAACCAGCACCCAGCTCTCGGCACCGGGAATGAATGCCGCCCGAATCCGCCGTCCTAGCTCGGTTCGGATCGGAATGTTCTGCAGGTTGGGATCGGTGGACGAGAGCCGTCCCGTGGCCGCCACCGCCTGGTTGAACGTGGTGTGAACTCGGTTGTCATCAGGGTCGACCAGATCGGGAAGAGCATCCACGTACGTGCTCTTGAGCTTGGTCACCTGGCGCCACTCCAAGAGCATGCCCACGATCGGGTGTTCCTCGCGCAGTGCCTCCAGTGCCTGAGCGTCGGTGGAGCGCCCGGTCTTGGTCCGACGTGAGCTCTTCAGCCCCAGTTCGTCGTAGAGCAGGGCCGCCAACTGCGGAGTCGATCCCGGGCTGAACGTCCGTCCCGCCAATCGGAACATCTCGGCTTCAAGGTCGGCGATCTGAACCGTCAGCGCGGCGGAGATCGCCCGCAGTTGCGCCGAGTCCAGGTGGACGCCGAGCGCCTCTAGCTCCGCCAGGATGCGCAGAACGGGCAGCTCCAAATCCCGCAGCAGGTCTCCAGCGCCGAGTTCGTGGAGCCGGGACCGCAGCCCAGGACCGATGGCGGCCGCACAGGCCGCCTCTCCACCGAACAGCTGGGCGGCCTCCGCCACGCTGAGGGCCGAAGGCGGCCGGGTCGTCGCTCCCTTCCCCAGGTAGACCTCACGCTCCGGCGCCGGGGGTCCGTCCCACTCCCGGCAGAGCGCTGCCAAGGTGGGTGTCCGACTGCGGGAGTCGGCCAGGTAGGCGGCTAGAACACAGTCGAAGCTCTCCCCTTCCAGGTCCGCGCCAGCCCCTTGGAGCGCCAGCAGCACTTCCTTCAGCTGGTAGCTGGCCTTGCCCACTTCCGGCGCCGCCAGAAGCTCCCGCAGCGGCTTCATCTCCTCCCAAGTGAGCCCCTCTAGACTCGCCATCGCCACGGGGCAGTACCAGCTGTGCTCGGCACCTGTCGCGACCGCCAGGCCCACCAGCACTCCCTTGCGAGGCGGTCCGTCCACGGCCGCCTCGACTGTGAACGAGCCGGCGGCGCGGAGAGTCGCGACCATAGCGGCCAGCTCGGTCGGGCCGCCGACCAAAGCAGTGGGCGCGACTGAGGGCCGGACGCGTTCGGCACTCACCGCGCTCCTCACGGTGGTCGGCAGCCGTCGCACCAGGCTCGGCATCCCCAACTCCTCGAGCAGGGACGAGGCCGCCTCGCGGTCGTACTCCCGCAACCGGCAGTTGGAGAGGTCCAGCTCCACTCCCGGTACCTCCTGGTCGATGGTGACCAGCTCCCTGCCAAACCTAGCTAGGTCGGCGTTCCCGGTGAGCGCGGTGCGGACCCGTCCCGGGGCCATAGAGTCGATGGCCTCCAGCACTCCGTCCAGCGAGCCGTACTCCTGGATCAAGGCGGTCGCGCTCTTCTCTCCGATCCCCGCGACGCCGGGGATGTTGTCGCTGGAGTCTCCCCGGAGCGCCTTGTAATCGATGATCCGCACGGGATCGAATCCGAACCGCTCGCGCACCGCGGCGACGTCATAAATCATCGGTTCGCTGCTGCCCCGGCGGCTGCTCTGCACGACCGTGTGGTCATCTACCAGCTGCAGCAGATCCATATCCCCAGAGAGGATCACGGTGTCACATCCCGCAGCTTTTGCCTGCCGAGACAGGGTGCCCAGCACGTCGTCGGCCTCGAAGCCCGACACCATCAGCACCGGAATGTTGAGCCGCTCGGTGATTTGCTGGCAGACCGGGACCTGCGCAATCAGTTCCTCGGGCGTGGGCTGGCGGGTCGCCTTGTAGGTCGCCAATTTAGCATCGCGAAAGGTCGGCCCCGGCGGATCGAAGGCTGCCACCGCACAGTCGAAACCCCGTTCCATGGCCAGGAGCAGCATCGAGGTGTAGCCGTAGGCGACCCGGATAGCCTCGCCCCTCCGGTTGGTCATCTCGGGCAGCGCGTGATAGGCGCGGAAGGCCAGCCCGTGGGCGTCAACGAGCAACAGGCGAGGCCGCACCACCGGCTCAGCCGACATACCCGCAATTATCCGGTCCTCAGCGGCCCAGCTTCCGGCTACGGGCACTGAGCATGCCCGGTTGGCGGTCGTAGACTTGAACGTATCTACGACTTGCACGGGCGACGCAGAGGGTTGGCTCTGCTGACGACCCCGGCGAGCGCGCCCGCCAGGGCGGATTCTCAGTGGAGGCCGGACTGGTGCCCAACCCCAGGGTGACCTTGCGCGATGTGGCCCGCTGGGCCGGGGTCCACCCGGGAACGGCCTCCCGGGCCCTCAACGTAGAGCGCCGCCATCTGGTCAGGGCCGAGACTGCCGAGCGGGTACTTCAGGCGGCCCGCGAGCTCCAGTTTCGACCTGATCCCGCCGCCCGGAGTCTGAAGACTAGGCGGTCCTACACGGTCGGAGTGCTCATCCCCGACCTGAACAATCCCCTGTTCCCTCCGATCGTCCGGGGAATCGAGGACACCCTCACTCCCAAGGGCTTTGTGGCCCTGATGGGGAACACCGACAACGATGAGGAGCGGGAGCGGCGCGTCTTCGAGGGGATGCGCTCGCGCCACGTCGATGGCTTCATCGTTGCCACGGCGCGGCAGCGCCACCCCCTGCTCGACCAAGCCGCCGCCGAGGAGCTGCCAGTGGTGCTGGTGAACCGGATCCTCGACGACAACTCACTCCCCTCAGCCTCGGTCGATGACCGGATGGGAGCCAACCTGGCGGTCGCCCATCTGATCGGGCTCGGACACCGCCGAATTGCCCACATCGCGGGACCGCAGGATGTCTCGACCGGGCGGGGACGCCTCCACGGGTTTGAGGCTGGAATGACGGCGGCGGGAATCCCGGTGGACTCCCGCCTGGTGACCTACGCCCGAGGTTTCACCCGGGCCGAGGGACAGCGCTGCCTCACCGAATTGATCGCCGGCGGCGGCGACTTCACCGCAGTCGTGGCCGGCAACGACCTACTGGCCCTGGGCTGCTACGCGGCCCTGGAACGCGCCGGACTACGCTGCCCCGAAGACGTTTCAGTCGTGGGTTTCAACGACATGCCCTTCATCGACCAGCTGCGTCCACCGCTGACCTCCGTGCGCATTCCCCACTATCAGATCGGTGCCGCGGCGGCGCTGCTGATGCTGGAGAGGATCGCCGACCCCAGGGGTCCGGTGGATTCCAAGCTGCTGCCCCCCCAGCTGGTGGTGCGGGGATCGACCACCGCGGCGACACGGGAGCCCGGCCAGGACTGAGGCGCTGTCCCGCCTCCCTGACTATCGGAGCTGCTCGGCCACCCAGTCTGCGGTCCGATACCGATGCCGGTAGGGAATGTTGGTGCAGACGTGATTGCCGTCCTCGAACATCAGCATCTCGACCGGTCCCCCGGTCTCCTTGGCTAACCGCTCCGCCTGCTGCCAGGGGATCAGGCGGTCGCGCTTGCCGAAGACAATCTGGAGTGGAACTTTGATTCGCTCCGCGAACCCCTCCAGCGAGAACGTGAGCGCCAGCTGGTGCGCCTCCGCGTCGGAGCTGGACCTGGTGCGGACGCGAAACGCCTCGCGGCTCAGTTGCGGCAGGATGTCCCAGCAATCGCCCCAGTTGTACGGACCTGCCTGGGCAACGCAGCAGCGAACCCGGGGGTCGACGGCCGCGACTCGAGGTCCGTAGTATCCGCCCAGGCTGACGCCCCAAACGCCCATCCTGGCTGCGTCCAGCTCGGGAAGCTGCTCCAAGGCATCGAGGATTGCAGCGCCTGGAACTTCCCAGTCGGGGCGCGCCGGCAGGTCGTACTCCGCCTCGCCCTGACCTGGGCCGTCCACCGAGAAGGTCGCCACTTCCCGCTCGAGGAAGAGCTGCTCGGTGGTCCGGAACTCCTCCTTGGTGGAGTCGAGGCCGGGGATCATGACCACCACCGGGTGCGGGCCTACGCCGGCGGGAATACGCAGCACGCCCACCATTTGGGCACTCTCGAAGGGAATCTCGATACGCCGCCCCGGGGGGTCCAGGTACGGAAGCGCCCGATTGAGACACTCCACCGCATGCTCATGGGCGACCCGCATCTGCTCCAAATCCTCGACGAACACGAACTTCGCGAAGTGGTAGTAGACGGACGCCTGGCTGAAGTGGATGCCCGCCGACCGGTTGCGCCCCGCCGCCTCGGCGGCCACCCCCAGGGCCACGTGCTCTTCGGCGGCCCGGCTCCAAGCCAGGCACCACTCGCTCCAGTTCTCTAGGGCTCCGGTCACTGCCTTGAAGTCGGAGGGGTCCACTCCGTTCACGGTAAATCGTGGCCCCCAATGCTCTAATGCGCTACGGACCCTCTCGTCTGGCACCGGCAGAGTCTTGCACACGGTTGCATGCCAGAGCAACTCCCAGTGCAGTGCCATCTGGACTTGAGTTCAGGGCCTTGACGTCCAAGCTCAGGGTGGCAATAATCGTCGGGCGGGAATGGCTGCAATCGGTTGTTGCGACCGAGTCGCGCCCGGGAGGGACTCCGGTGACTGACGGCGCAGACCAACTGCCCCGGCTGGGCTGGATCGGGACCGGCCGGATGGGCGCCGAGATGGTCACCCGGCTGCTGAGCGCCGGATCCGGCGTGGTCGTCTACAACCGCACCCGGGCTAAGGCCGAGCCCCTCGCCAAGTTGGGAGCGACCATCGCAGATCACGTGACGGAACTCGGTGGGTGCGAGGTGGTCTTCGTCGCGGTGAGCTCGTCTGGTGACCTCCAGCAAGTGCTGCTCGGCCCAGAAGGACTACTCTCCGGCGAGGCAAGACCCCGGATCGTGGTCGACTTTTCCACGGTCAGCGCCGAGGCGTCCGCGGCGGTCCGCCAGGAGCTCGCCAAACAAGGAGTCGAACTACTCGCGGCACCGGTCAGCGGGAACCCCAAGGTAGCCAGGGCCGGCCGGCTGACCATGGCCGTCTCCGGTCCGGCGGCCGCCTTTGAGTCGGTTGCCGATCTGCTGGCCCAGCTCGGCTCGGCGGCCACCTACGTCGGCGAGGGTGAACTGGCTCGCCTGGTCAAAATCTGCCACAACCTTTTCTTGGGGGTGCTGACCCAGTCCTTGGTGGAGGTCACCGTGCTGGCGGAGAAGGGCGGGGTTAGCCGCGAGGCATTTCTTCGCTACTTGAATGGCAGCGTGCTGGGGTCCACCTTCACCCGCTACAAGACTCCGCAGCTCGTCAATACCGACTACGGTGCGACATTCACCACCAACCTCCTGCGCAAGGATTTCGACCTGGGGCTGGCCGCTGCCCACGACCTGGGTGTCCCTCTGCCCGTGGCCAGCCTCGTTCAGCAACTGGTAATGAGCTTGATCAGCCTGGGGTACGGAGAGGAGGATTTCGCCGCCCTCCTCGAGCTGCAGGGCCGCAATTCCGGTCTGAAGGTCGTCAGCGAGCAGGCCGAGGTACCGGACGGCCTGGGCACTCCCGGATGAAGCTGAATCTGGATTCTGACGATGGGCGCACGGCCCGGCATTTCGTGCGCGCCACAAGCATGGCCGTTCAAGGCCGCACCGTTTTTGGAGGGACAGGGAAGATATGAAGAGTCATCTGCGGCGGCTAATCGCCGCCGGGGCGATGGCGGGTTTGATGGGACTGGTGCTGGCCGCCTGCGGCAGCACCACCACCAACAAGCCGATCACGATCGGAATCTCGCTCTCACTGTCAGGGGACTTCTCCGCCGATGGCCAGGCATATCAGCGTGGCTACGAGCTCTGGGCTAGCTACGTGAACGCCCACGGCGGCATCCTGGGCCGCAAGGTGAAGCTGGACATCGTCTCCGACGCCAGCAGCCCGACCCAGGTCGACACCAACTACACCAAGCTAATCACCTTGGACAAGGTGAACTTGGTGTTCGGGCCGTTCTCGACTCTGCTCACCGTGCCCGCATCCAAGGTCGCCAACCGTTACGGCTACGCCTTCGTTGAAGGGGCAGGCGGCGCGCCCTCCGCCTTCGCCAACGGCCTCAAGAACATCTTTGACGTCAGCCTCCCGGTCGCTGACTACATGGTCCCGTTCGTCAATTGGATCAAATCACTGCCGGCCAGCGAGCGACCCAAGACGGCCGCCTATCCGACCAGCAACGATCCGTTCACGGAGCCGGTGATCGAAAAGGCCAAGTCACTTTTGCAGGCGGCTGGAGTAAAGACCGTCTACGACCAGGTGTTCCCGGCCGAGGACACCGACTACGCTCCGATCGCACAGAACGTCGCCGCCACCCACGCCGACATAGTGGTCCTGGGTTCGGTGGACGTGCCGACGGTGTCGGCCTTCATGCAGGCCTTCGAGCAGGATCATTACAACCCCAAGGCGTTCATCGCAGCGGCTGGACCCGACCAGGGTTCGGCATTCGTGAGCGCCGTTGGAGCCGCCAACACTGACGGATCGATGGTCCCCGGCGGGTGGTCCGGGACCTACGACAATGCGGAGAGCAAGGCGATGGTCAAGATGTACATCGCCAAGTACGGCGGAACCCCTGCGGGCGTCAACGCGGACGTCGCCGAGGCCTACTCGGTCGGTCAAGTGGTGGAGCAGGCGGTCGAGCACAATAAGAGTTTGAGCAACGCCAAGATCATCAATTACCTGCACAGTGGCGTGACACTGAACAGCGTCCAGGGCCAGGTTCAGTTCGACTCCAAGGGTGAGAACGGCAAGGCTGTGGGCTTCATCTTCCAGTGGCAGGGAACGGCAGGAACCGTGTACAAGCAGGTGTTGCCCAAGAGCGATCCGAGTTCTGTCAGCATCGTTTACCCCAAGCCGGACTGGGGAAGCTGATCGATTGACCATCCTCTACCAGGGCCTGATTGACGGGGTTTTGACCGGGGCCGTCTACGCGCTGATGGCCGCCGGTCTGACCCTGATCTTCGGGGTGATGGACATCATCAACATCGCCCAAGGGGTCTTTGTGGTGCTGGCCGCCTATCTGAGTTACGTACTCGCCGCCCACTTCGGCGTTGATCTCTTCGTTGGGATCCTCATCACCATGCCTGCGCTGTTCCTCCTGGGCATCGCGGTGGACTGGGCGTTCATCAGGAGACTTCCGGCGACCGACCGGACCACGATGTCCATCTTGGTCACCTACGCCGTCGCGATCGTGGTTGAGGGGGTACTCACGGTGATCTTCGGAGTCAACTACGTGCAGTTGCACGGTTGGTATGTCACCAAGTCGATTCACCTCCTCGGCTTCTACCTCCCCTACATTTACGTCTTCGGCTGTGGCATGGCCGTGTTGCTGATGGCCGCCATCTACTTGATGCTCTATCAGACCCGGTTCGGCCGCAGCATCCGCGCGTCACTGCAAAACCGTCCGGCCGCCCGTCTGGTCGGCATCAATGTCGACCGAGTGGCCACCTTGACCTTTGGAATCGGGGTTGCCGTGACGGCGGCCGGCGGCATGGTATTCGGAGCCACCACCGCCTTCAACCCCAACAGCGGCTATGACCTGATCTCCCGGCTCCTGTCGATCGTCATCCTCGGCGGTCTCGGCAGCATGGCGGGAGCCATGGTGGCTGCCATCTCCATGCTGATGGTGGAGGACGTGGTGGCCTCGGTCTGGTCACCGCTCTGGTCCGAGGTCGTCTTCTTCGCCGCCTTGGTGGTGGTGCTGACCCTGCGCCCCCAGGGGCTCTTCGGACGCAGCTTCTCGCGGGCCCAGTGACCACTCGGGGCGCGCTCAACTCCATCGGGGCTCGGGTTGGTCTGGCCCAGGGGCCTCATGGCGGAGGCCGGTGAGCCGGCGTGGCCTGATCAAGCCCGGCTTGATCGCCCTGGCCCTGCTCGCATTTGTGCTCTTCCCCTTCGTCTTCTCCAACCCGACCTACACCACGATCGCGGTGTTCACCCTCATCTACATGACCTCGACCACCGCCTGGAACGGGTTCGCCGGTTATTCCGGCTACATCCCGTTGGGCCACGCGGCGTTCTTCGGGACCGGGGCTTACACCTTCGCGGTGATCGCCCAGCACGACCATCTAGGCGCGGGGTATGGCATGTTCGGGCTGATCCCTTTGTCGGGACTGGTCGCGGGGCTGGTCGCGATTCCAGTCGGGCTGGTGGCCCTCCGGACCAGACGGCACACCTTCGTGGTGATCACCATCGCCATCTTCTTCCTCTTTCAGCTGGTGGCCACCAACCTGGGCATCACCGGCGGCTCCTCGGGTCTCCAGGTGGCCTCGCCCACCTGGCCCGGTGCCACCTACAACGACCCCTTCTACTTCGTAGCCCTGGGTCTGCTGATCCTGGCGGTGGCGGCCTCCTGGACCATTCGGCGGTCACGGTTCGGACTCCAGTTGCTGGCGATCCGGGACGACGAGGCCCGGGCTCGGGGCCTGGGGGTGAGGGTCGGTCGGGTCAAACTCACCGCTTTTGTGATCTCCGCGATACCGATCGGGATGGCGGGCGCGGTCTACGCCTACTTCGTGGGCCAGGTCTTCCCCCAATTCGTCTTCGATCCCCTTTTCGATCTGTCCATCGCGCTGATGGCCTTCTTCGGCGGTCTGGGGACCGTGTGGGGACCCCTCCTGGGCGGGATCCTGCTGGAGCCGCTGCAGCAGTACCTGACCTTCTCCTACTCGGTCGGAGACCTATACCTGATCATCTATGGGGTCATCTTCCTGGTGGTCATCCTGCTGCTCCCGCTGGGAATCGTCCCCTCGGTCTCGAACCTGCTGACCCGTCGCCGCAGCGGCCGGGGTCGGGCTTCGCCTCCGGGCATGGCCGCGATTGGAGGTGATGGGGACGCGCGGGCCGGTCTGGTTGCCCAGTCAGGCACCACCCCTTGACCGCGCTGATCGAGGTGGAGGGGGTGTCCAAGGCCTTTGGCGGCCTGCAGGCGCTGAACCTCTGCTCGCTGACGGTCGAGACCGGCACCGTCGCCGGGCTGATCGGCCCCAACGGATCAGGCAAGACCACGCTGTTCAACGTGATGACGGGATATGAGCGGGTGCGGCAGGGAACCGTCCGCTTCAAGGGAGATTCGATCACCAACGCCACCCCGGATCGGGTCTTCAAGCTAGGGATCGGGCGCACCTTTCAGCTGACCCGGATCTTCCCCAGGCTCACCGCCATGGAGAACATGTTGATTGCCACCCAGCACCGGGAAGGGTGGCTGGGGAGCGTATTCCGCACCGCCGCCAGCCTAGGCCCGGAGCGGGACCGGGCCATGGAGCTACTTCAATTCGTGGGCATCGCGGCACTGGCCAACCAGCCGGCCGGGATCCTCTCCTACGGCCAGCGCAAGCTGCTCGAGCTCGCCTATGTGTTGGTGGCCGACCCCGATGTCCTTTTGCTGGATGAGCCGGCTGGGGGAGTTAATCCGTCACTGATCAACCATCTGGCGGAGAAGATTCGGGAGCTCAACGCCCAGGGCAAGACGTTCTTGGTGGTGGAGCACAACATGGAATTCGTGATGGGGATCTGCGACTCCCTGACGGTGATGAACCAGGGCGCCGCGATTGTGACCGGCACCCCGGCCGAGGTGCAGGCCAATCCCCAGGTGCTGGACGCCTACCTCGGCGGTGCCGACGAGGAAGAGGGTGACTGAGGCGGGCCAACCCGGCCAGCCTCTTCTGAAGATCGAAGACGTCTACGCCGGCTACGGTGGCGGGGATGTGCTGCAGGGGGTCTCCTTCCAAGTGCCCCAAGGCGGCGTCACGTGTGTGGTCGGTCCAAACGGTGCCGGCAAGTCCACGTTGCTGGCGGCGATCAGCGGCATCCTGGCGATCAGGACCGGCGAGATCCGCCTCAGGGGCCAGTCCATCGTGGGCAAATCACCCCGGCAGATCCTTCAGGCAGGGGTGGTCCAAGTACCGCAGAATCACAGCCTTTTCCCGGAGATGTCCGTCCAGTCCAACGTCGAGATGGGCGGTTTCATCCTCAATGACCGGGGCCTGGTCCAGCGGCGCTTGGCGCAGCTGCAGGAGACCTTTCCGCTGGTTCGAGAACGAGCCACCGCCAAGGCCGGCAGCCTCTCCGGTGGCCAGCAGCGACTGGTGGAGTTCGCCCGGTGCCTGATGCTCGATCCCGCTCTGGTGATCCTCGATGAGCCGTCAATGGGGCTCGACCCCAAGACCAGGCGGACTGTCTTCGATTCCATCCGTCTGATGCACCAGCAGGGTCGCACCATCCTGCTGGTCGAGCAGAACGCCAGGGCCGGCCTGCGCCTGAGCACCCAAGGGGTCGTGCTAGAGACCGGTCACGTGCGGCTCAGCGGCACCGGCGACGAGGTTCTGAATCATCCCGAAATCGGGGCTCTCTACCTGGGAGGAGCGCGGCAGCGGGAGCCGGATCCCAAAGAGATCTAGCCTCCCATCTCAAGCCGTAACTAGTTGAGCTGGTCGACGTCGAGCAGCAGCGCCGGCTCCTCCAGGTAGTCGACCAGAGTCGTGAGAAAGGGGGCTGCGGCAGCTCCGTCTAGGACTCGATGGTCGCAGCTCAGAGTCAGCGAAAGCACGGGCTCCACCGCCGGTTGCCCGTCCACCGACACCACCTCGTCGCGAATTCTGCCCACCGCCAACAGGGAGCTCTGGCCCTCGGCCAGCACCGCCTGAAACCGATCCACCCCGAACATCCCGAGATTGCTGATGGTGATGCTCGCCCCCTCCAGGTCCGCCCCCGACAGTCTGCCGGCGTGCGCTCGCTCGACCAGGCCGCGGCGTGCCGCGACCAGCTCCTTCAACCTCAGCCGGTCAGCACCCCTGACGGTGCCCAGCACCAGACCCTGGGGGCTGGCGATCGCCAGGCCGACGTGCGTTCCTTCACGGTGGCGAATATCGCCATCGATCCAGTAGTCGCTCATCTGCGGCGATCGGGCCAGCGCCACCGCGACCGTGCGCAGCAGAAGGTCGGTGTACGTGACGGGCTCCCCGGAACGCTGCCGCAGGGCTTCCAACCACCCTTGCAACCGCCGCGCCCGGACATCACGGCCGAGGTAGAAGTGAGGGGTGGTCGTCCAGACCTGGGTCGTGTGCAAAGCGGTTCTGCGCCGCGCCGAGGACATCCCGCTCGAGCCTGATGGTCCAACTGCCAGATCAGCCGCCACATAGGCGCCTTCCGGGCCGCTGCCGCCCCCCGGCTTGAGCTCAAACTTCAAGTCCGCAGCCAGCCTGCGGGCCAGTGGCGAGGCCGCCGCTCGGTCAGCCGCTCCTGGTGCCGCGAGCTCGCCTTGGGCAGGTGGCACGTCCTCCGAATCGATCGAGCTGGCAGGGGGTGCCGCCGGAGCAGGAGGCGGTTCTGCCGGTCGGGTCGGTGCCGCCACCGGAATGTCCTCGTCCTGAGCCAGGATCCAGGCCATCACGGTGCCGACCTCCACCTCCTCGCCGGGCTGGACCCGGATCCCTCGCAGGAATCCCCTGGCCGGGGCCTCGATCTCCACCGCTGACTTGTCGGTCTCGATCTCCATCAGCAGATCCCCGGCCGCGACCTGCTCCCCTTCCTGCTTGATCCAGCGCAGCAGGCGACCGGTTTCCTGGGCCAGCCCGAGCGCCGGCATGATCACCTCAACAGGCACAGCGATCTCTGATCACGGGAGCTGGAACCCAACCTCCATGGCGCCCCGGGCGGTGCTCGCCAGCTGATCCAGATTGTTGCGGTGAGACTCGGTCTCCCTGGTCGTGGGCAGGGGGCCCTCGACCGTGTAGTAGCGCTGACCGGCAACCATCAGCCGCTCCGCTGGGAAGCGGGTGATCACCTCGCACCCGGTTTTGGTCACCACCACCTCCTCCTCGATCCGGGCCGCCGTCCAGCCGTCCTTGGAGGGCCAGTACGTCTCCAGCGCGAAGACCATCCCCTCCACCAAAGGCTCGGGGTGCTCGTCGGAGACCAGGTGACTGAAGATCGGCTTCTCCCAGATCGAAAGACCGACTCCGTGGCCGAACTGCAGCCCGAAGGCCGCTTCCTCGTTGGCGAAGCCGAACTCCTCCGCTCGCGGCCACACGGAGACCACGTCGGCGGTCGTAGCCCCGGGCTTGACCTTGGCGATGGCCAGATCCACCAACTCGCGGCAGTGCTGGTACGCGTCGACCAGAGCCGGGCTGGCGGAGCCGACCGCGAACGTTCGGTAGTAGCAGGTCCGGTAGCCGTTCACGGCGTGGAGGATGTCGAAATAGGCGGGGTCGCCCGGCCGCAGCATCCGATCCGAATAGACGTGGGGATGGGGATTGGCGCGCTCGCCGGAGATGGCGTTGACCCCCTCCACATGCTCCGAGCCTAGGTCGTACAGGACCTTGGCCACCAGACCGACGCACTCGTTCTCGCGGATTCCCGGCCGCAGCGCCTGGTACAGCTGATCGTAGGCCGCGTCCACCATGGCGCAGGCCGTGCTCAGCAGGGTGATCTCGTCCTGACTCTTGATCATGCGGGCCCGCTGCATCAGCTGCTGCCCATCGACCACCTTGAGCCCCTCCGCCTGGAGCGCCGCCAGAATCGGCATCTCCACGATGTCCACTCCCAACGGCTCATCGGCCAGGCCTCGCTCGTCCAGCTCGATCCGGATCTTTCGGGCCACTGCCTCGGCTCTCCCGGCGGCGGGGTCGAAGCCTCCGCGCATGGTCGAGATACCGGCTCGGGAGCGCTCCTCGCCCAGCCAGGGGCAGAAGATCTGATGATGGCGGGCCGCCGAGCCGAAGTCCCACATGATCGGCTCGTCGTTCCGCGGGAGCAGCGAGAACCGAGTCAGCTTGTCGATGGCCCAGGTTCCGATGTGAGTGGCCGTGATGTAACGACTGTTGTTCATGTCGAAGCACAGCAGGGCCCCCAGCTCGGACTCCTGCAGCACTTCTTTGATGCGGCTGAGCCGGGCCGTGCGGAGCCGGTCGTAGTCGACTCGAGCCTCCCAGTCGACGGCCCCCAGTCCGTATGTACGCGTCAGCTGGCTCATGACCTCACCCTCCTACCGGACCTATTCACGCCCGCACAGTTCGCGCACCGTCTCGACCAGACCGGCAACCGTCGGCACGGTGAGGTCTTCCAGCACCGGAGAGAAGGGAATCGGCACGTCCATGGCCCCCAGCCGGCGCACCGGGGCGTCCAGGTAATAAAAGGCGCCCTCGGCGACCACAGCCGCCAGCTCCGCGCCGACACCGTAGCTGCGATGGCCCTCGTCTATCACCACCGCCCTCGTGGTGCGGCGGACCGATTCGACCAGGGTCTCGCGATCCAGAGGCACGGTGGTGCGGGGATCGACCACCTCGCACTCAAGCCCCTCCCGGGCGAGCAGCTCCGCCGCCTCCAGCGCCACCAGAACCATGCTGCTGGTGGCGATCAAGGTCACATCCCTACCGGGCCGCTTGATGTCGGCCTCACCGAGCGGAATCGTGTACTCGACCAGGGGCACCTGGCCCCGCTGCTGGTAGTTCATCTTGTCCTCGAAGATGACCACCGGACTGTTGTCGCGGATCGCGCTTTTCATCAGTCCCTTGGCGTCGAAAGGGGTGCTCGGTAGCGCCACTTTGAGTCCGGGAATATGGCTGACCCAGGCATGCAGACTTTGACTGTGCTGCGCCGCCGAGCGCCTGGTCGCGCCCATGGTGGTGCGAATCGTCAGGGGCACGCTGAGCTTGCCGCCGGACATGTAGTGGACCTTGGCCGCTTGATTGGCGACCTGGTCCATAACCAAGCCCAGAAAGTCCCCGAACATGATGTCCACCACGGGCCGCCGCCCGGTCATCGCGGCACCCACTCCTATCCCGGTGAATCCCGCCTCCGAGATGGGGGTATCGATCACCCGATCGGTGCCGAACTCTTCCACCAATCCGCTCAGCACCTTGAACGGAGTTCCGGCCTCGGCCACGTCCTCCCCCATGACAAAAACGCTCTCGTCGCGGCGCATCTCCTCGGCGATCGCCTCCCTGATCGCCTGGGCCATGGTCAGCTCCCGCGACTCGCCCACCAGCCTCGGGTCAGGCGAAGACATCGGTAGCCACCTGGTCCGGGTTGGGGAATGGTGCGGCCACGGCGAACTCCACCGCCGCATCGAGCTCCTGGGCCAACTCCAGGGAGATTGCTTCCAGGGCCGGACGGTCAGCCAATCCCTCAGCTTCCAGCCACTCGCGAGCCAGTGTGATGGGGTCCCTTTGCTCCCGCCAGAACTGCTCCTCTTCGCGGCTCCGGTAGTACCCGCGGTCCACATCGCCCACGTGGTGTCCGAAATATCGGTACGTGGAGCACAGCAGAAACGACGGTCCGCCACCGGCCCGGGCCTGCTCAACCGCAGCCGCCATGGCGGAGTACACCGCCCGCACGTCCTGCCCGTCCACCTCGCCCCCGGGGATGCCGAAGGCGGTGGCCCGATCCAGGGGCCTGCCGGCGACCGTTTCCGAGCCCAGCGTGTACTCACCGTACAGGTTGTTCTCGCAGACGTAGATGACCGGCAGCTGCCAGAGGGAGGCCATGTTCATGACCTCGTAGAGGACCCCTTGGCCCAACGCGCCGTCGCCGATGAAACTAACCGCGACCTGATCGGAGCGCCGCTGTTTGATCGACAGTCCAGCGCCGGTGGCAATGCCCAGGGATCCACCCACGATGGCGTTCGCCCCGAGGTTGCCCCGGGCCTGATCGGCGATGTGCATGGAGCCGCCCTTCCCACCGCAGTAGCCGGCGGCCTTACCGAGGAGCTCGGCGAACATGAGATCAGCCGCGGCCCCCTTGGCCAGGCAGTGGCCGTGGCCACGGTGAGTGCTGGTGATGTAGTCGTCGTCCCGCAGGGCGGTACAGACCCCAACGGAGACGCCCTCTTCCCCGCTGGAGAGATGGGCCAGTCCCGGCATGATCTTGCGCTGGTAGAGATCGTTGACCCGGTCTTCAAACAGCCGGATCGTGAGCATCAGCCGGTAGGCGTGCACCCAGTCGGGCCCGCTCAGGGCAGGCGGCGCCGGCACCGTCGCTGGGTTCTCGCTCATCTCGCCGCTCCCTGTTCGACTCCAGCGGTCTCGGCCTGAACGCGCTCGAGATGGCTACGCATCCGCTCCCGAGCCAGCTCCGGGTCACACGCGGTCACCGCGGCCGCGATCCCCCGATGCTCTTCCAGAGAGAGTTTGGCGTTCCCCGGCAGCTGGAACGCCACCGCGAACGCCCGAGTCATGGCATCCCGGATCGCGTCCATCAGCCGCACGGTCAGGCGGTTGCCAGTCGCGGCGGCGAGGTCGGTGTGAAACCCGATGTCGGCCTCGCCGTAACGCTGGGGATCGGCAAGCCCGGCCGCCATCTCCTGAATCCGACCCGCGATGGCGTCCAGGTGGAGAGCCGAGCGGCGTGCTGCCGCCAGGCCTGCGGTCTCGATCTCCAGGGTCTTGCGCACCTCAAACAGCTCGGAGATCTCAACCCGTTCGAGATCGACGAGTAAGCCCATCGCCTGGCGCAACAGGTTGCCCGCGTCCATCACCAGGTACCCACCTCGGCCATCGGTCCGCACGAACCCCTGGGACTCAAGCACCCGGATCGCCTCGCGAGTGGACGACCTGCCGACCGAATAGGTCTCGCCAAGATCCCGCTCGGACGGCAGGCGCTCCCCCGGCGCCAGGCGACCTTCAGTGATTGCTCTGGAGATAGCTTCTGCCACCAACTGGTAGGTGTTGCGGCGGGCGACCGGGTCGAACGCCAGCCCGCTCGCCGCTCCGGCGTTTTGGTCCGAGCCAGTTTTTGAGGTGCTCTCGTGGACTGATGGTCTGATGATCAGACAAGTTAGCCCTCAAGCTCCCACATGTCAAGCGCCTGGCACCGGGCTTGCCTGGCACCGGGCGGACTAATCGCGCCGTCGGGCCAGGTACAAGAAGGTGAAGTACGCCTGAGGCACCACATTGCCGTGGTCGGCCAGCGCCTCGGCGATCCCCGTCAGCAGTCGTTCACGCGTATCTGGTTCCAGCAGACGATGGTCGGATTGCGTCTGGAGAAGTCCCAGATACTCATCCGTCGAATACGTGATGGACCACGGGTAGATCTCGCGCTCTACGTCAAAAAATAGCCCGCTCGCCTCAATCTCCAAGCGCCGATCCACGTCAGACTCCCCGGGCACCCTGGCCGCCAAGCCTGGAGCCTCTCGACGGTACACGTCTTCGATCTCCTCCTCCAGGCCGGCGCCGGCGTCGATTCGGCTGGCCGAGTTCCAGATGAGAGCAAGTGTCCCGTGAGCGCTAAGCGCGTCATGGGCCTTGACAAATCGGACGGCTGGCTCCAGCCAGTGCCACGCCTGAGCCGAGGTGACCAAGCGAAATGGCTCGGCCGGCAGGGGCCAGTCCTCGAACGAAGCCTTGACGACCTTCACGCCGGCCAGGCCCCCGGTCCTCCGGGTCGCCACCTGGGCCATTTCGGCGCTCGGTTCCAACGCCGTCACCCACAGTCCTTTCGCGGCTAGCGGAAGCGTGGCCCGGCCAGTTCCACAGCCCAGTTCCAGTACTGCATCCCCAGCACCTAGACGGCCGAACTCCAGGATCCGGTCGAAGACGTCGTCAGGGTAGCCGGGCCGGCACCGATCGTAGAGCTCGGCCACTTCCCCGAACACCATCCGTTGCGCGCGGGGTTCCGTACTCAACCGTCTCTCCATCTGTATCGCAGCGAATTGTCGCGCGGCGCACGCCGGCGCCCGGGCTCCGAGATCAGCCGTGGCGAGGGCTATCATGGGACGGACATCACGAACTCCCGGTGACTCGGTCAGCGGCCGGATCCCCCGGGGCCGCTCCCCGGGGCATCGGGAACAGCCAACTGTGAGGAGCCATGGACGTGATCGAGATGTCGGTCGACAGCATTCGCGTCCATATGCCCAGTGGTCAGCACGTGGTGGTGCTGAAGCAGAAGGATGCCGAGCGCTTCCTTCCGATCTGGGTGGGCATGGCGGAGGCCAACGCCATCGCGCTGAAGATCACCGGGATCAAGCCCGACCGCCCCCAGCCCCATGACCTGATGGTGAACATGCTCACCTTGCTGGACGTGACGGTGAACCGAGTGGTGGTCTCAGAGCTCCGCGATGACACCTTTCACGCTCGGATCATCGGCACGCGGGACGGGCAAGAGGTGGTCTTCGACGCCCGGCCCAGCGATGCCATCGCCGTGGCGGTTAGAGTCGAGTCGCCGATTTACGTCGTCGAGGACGTTCTTGATCAGGCGGGAGTGCTGCCCGACAGCCAGTCCGAGGACGGCAGCCGTCTGGCCGTCTTCCAGCAGATGGTCAACGACATGAACCTTCCCGACCTCGACACCCCCGACGCCTGACCAACCTCGAAGGCCAGCATGGCGGAATGGCAGACGCGGCGGTCTCAAAAACCGTTGAGCGCAAGCTCGTGAGGGTTCGACTCCCTCTGCTGGCACCACGTTTTTGAGATCAAAAACTGCAGGCGGGTCAGGCCATCACTTGGAGCGGGGC
>DATKSR010000047.1:0-53789 GCA_035531555.1 Candidatus Dormiibacterota bacterium | reverse complement strand
TCGGAGATCGACACCTCGATGGAGTCGCTGATCCACCACTTCAAACTGACCACCGAAGGGTTCAGGCCGCCCCAGGGGAGCATCTATCACGCGATCGAGAGCCCGCGAGGCGAGCTCGGTTTTCTCATGGTCTCGGACGGCGGTAACCGTCCCTACCGGTGCAAGGTCCGGGCCCCATCCTTCAGCAATCTGTCGGCCCTCCACGAGATGGTCAAGGATGAGCTGGTGGCGGATGCGGTGGCGGTCGTGGGCAGCATCGACATCACCCTGGGAGACGTGGACCGGTAAGCTGCCACGCCTTGTGGGCGTTACTTCGTGACCTGCTTCCGATCTGTTGAGTGGAACAGTCCGGGCAGGACCAACACTGCTTCCAGGACTGCCAACAGCACCAGGGCGCTGGCAATTCGTGGCACGAACTCGGAGACCGACGGCGGTGAGGTGAAGAGCCAGGCGATCAGTGCGGGTACCCCGATGGCCGGCACGATCGCGAAGTGCCGCACCCGAGCGCCCATGCCGTAGTAGACGAACATGTTGACGAAGGTCAGCGCCACCACGCCGATCGCAAATATTGGTAGCAGCGGGGAGTCCCTGGTGTACTGAGGACCCAGGATGATCCTAAGCAGGTGAGGCGAAAGTAGCCAGTAAGCCAATAACGCCACCGCATCCGCCGCGCAGAGCAATCCCAAGGACTGGAGCAGCAGCTTGCGGCGAGCGGAGATCGTCGCGGCGGCAGCGATCCTGGGGTACATCACCGCACTCAGGCTGCTGGTCCCGTAGAAGATGATCTTGCCCATCACCGACAGTCCCGAGTAGAGCCCGGCTCCGCCGGGCGGCAGCACGTGGCGGGCGGCGACCACGTCGATGTTGTTGAAAACAGGCGCCGTGGCGGCGCCCGCGACCACCGTGTAGTCGATGAGACGCCCGGAGTTGGCGGACGACCGGCGGAGGTGGGCCCCGGGGTGCCGTGGGTACCCGGCGGAGGCGGCAGCCCCTGCGACCGTGGCGAGCGGCACTGCCGCGGCTCCCAGATGGAGGTGGAGCAGCACCACCGCCACGATCACCACGGTCCCGCCGTATAAAACCAAATTGAGGGCCAGCCGGCGGAAGTCCCGGGACCCCTGGAGGTAGCCGCGCTGGATGCCGGCGTAGACCGTCAAAGGGCCGGCTACAACAGCCGCCGCGAGAACTTCTGGATGGGGGAGATGGAGCAGGAAGGCGAGCAGGAAGTCGACCGGGACCATAGCCCCCCCCAGAACCAGGCCGATCCTCCAAGCGCTGCGCTGCAAGTCGGCCCAGCGCTCGATCGCGGGTACTCCCCGCGCCACAGTGGAGGCCACCTGCCGCGCCGCTCCGGCAGCCACCACGAACGCGCTGGTGTAGAGCAGGTTGAGCACCGCCACCACCGAGGTGGACTGGCCGTTCTCTGACGCGGTGAGGTGATGGGCGGCGTAGGACTGGGCGATCAGCACTCCGAAGCCCGAGACCACGATTCCGATCAGGTAGAGAACATTCTGTCGGACCATGGGACTAGCCACCAAGCGCCGCGCCCGACCGACGCGGGGGTCGCTGCTCGCGGTCAGGGCGCCTTCGGCACCGTCTTGGGGCGGAAGCGGCGGCGACGTCACAGCCGTAATCCTGAGGCACCGACCCGGCCGCTGGCCGGGAGCCGCCTCCGACCGAGGTCGCCTGGTTGGTAAAGTGGGCGCCGAATGAGCTGCGGCATGCAGAAGCGCGCCCTCTGCTCCCTGGGGAGGCCATCATTCGATCTCCCCGGTCGGTGTCCAGGGTCACCAGCAGATGACTGAGGCAAGCGGTGGTGCAAAGGCGGCTGCTCTGGGTTTGAACGCCGCCACCAAAGAGCGCATCCGGCGCTCCAAGGAACTCTATCCCTCGGCCCGCTCCGCAGTTCTTCCCGCGCTTTGGGCGGTGCAGGACCAGTTCGGTTACCTGACCCCAGAGGGTCTGGCCGAGGTGGCTGTTGAGCTGGATCTGGAGCCGTCGGAGGTCGAGGCGGTCTCGACCTTCTACTCGATGTACTTCCAGCACCAGCCAGGGCGGCACCTGATCCAGGTGTGCCGCAACGTGTCCTGTGGCCTGCGCGGCTCGGACCAGCTCCTGCGGGACCTGGAGAGCTCGCTGGGTGTCGAAGATGGGCAGACCACCGGCGACGGCGCCTTCACCTTGGAGGGGACGGTCGAATGCCTGGGTGCCTGCGGAGGCGCCCCGATGATGCAGATCGACCGCTACAGCTACGAGAACCTCGACTTCGAAAAGGCGGAGTCGATACTGGCTGGGATCCGGAGCAATGCCCAGCCCGCGCCTGGAGCGGCAGCGGATGCCTGAGGCGCGAGTGCTCACCCGGTACCTGGGCGCCAAGGGCCTCACCACCCTGGCCGGCTATGAAAAGGTCGGCGGGTATCAGGCGCTACGCAAGGCGCTAAAGATGGGTCCGGAGGCGATCCACGCCGAGGTCAGGGCTTCTGGGCTAAGAGGCCGGGGTGGGGCGGGATTCCCCACCGCGACCAAGTGGTCCTTCCTGCCCAAGGGGGTCTTCCCACGTTACCTGTGCGTCAACGCAGATGAGTCCGAGCCCGGCTGTTTCAAGGACCGCTACCTGATGGAGGAGTTTCCCCATCAACTGCTGGAAGGAGTGATGATCTCGGCCTACGCCCTCCAGGTCTCCCACGCCTTCATCTACATTCGGGGTGAGTACCGGGCTCAGCGGGAGCTGCTGGAGAAGACGGTCGACGAGGCGTACCGCGCCGGCTATGCCGGCCAGGGCATCCTGGGCCAGGACTGGAACTGCGAGTTGATCGTCCACGGCGGGGCCGGTGCCTACATCTGCGGTGAGGAGACAGCGCTCCTGGACTCCCTGGAGGGACTGCGTGGACAGCCACGGCTGAAGCCGCCGTTCCCGGCCATCAAGGGGCTTTACGGCCAGCCGACGGTGGTAAACAACGTTGAGACGCTGTCGAACTTGCCCTACATTGTCAGTGAGGGCGGCGCCAAGTACGCCGAGATTGGCACCGAGAGCAGCCCCGGCAGCCGTCTCTTCTGTGTCAGCGGTCACGTCGAGCGTCCCGGCAACTACGAGATCGCGATGGGCTCAACGACCTTCCGGGAGCTGCTGGAGATGGCGGGCGGGGTGTGGCGAGGCCGGACTCTCAAAGCGATGCAGCCAGGTGGCGGATCGATGCAGATCCTCGGGCCGCAGCACCTGGACCTGGCGATGGACTTCAAGGCGGTGGCGGATGCCGGCTCGGCCCTGGGGGCGGGGGCGTTGGTGATCATGGACGAGACCACCTGTCTGGTGGATGTCTCCATGCGCCTGGTGGACTTCTACGAACATGAGTCCTGCGGCAAGTGCGTGCCCTGCCGCGAGGGCACCTACTTCGAGAGTGAGTTGATGCACCGACTGGAGGCCGGCCTGGCCTCTCGGGAGGAGCTGGCCACCTTGTCTGACATCTGCGCCAACATGGACGGTCGCTGCTTCTGCCCGCTGGGCGATACCGCCACCTGGTTCGTGATGTCCGCCTACAAGATGTTCCCCCACGAGTTCGAGCGTCACTGCGGGGCCGGCCAGTGCCCGGTGCGGGCGGAATTGGTGGCCGCGGCCTAGATGGCCGAAACCAAGAGGGCGGCCGACCTGGTCACGGTGTCGGTCGACGGTCGAACTGTGGAGGTGGCCCCCGGCACCTGGGTCTGGGACGCCTGCGAGAAGGCCGGGATCTACGTTCCGGTGTACTGCGCCCACAAGAAGATGGAGCCGGTGGCAGTCTGCCGGATGTGCCTGGTCGAGGTGGAGGGCGCGCCCAAGATGCAGCCGGCGTGCGCCACTCGGGTGGCCGAGGGGATGGTGGTCCGGACCGCCACCGAGCAAGTGCGAAAATTCCGCGAGGGCAATCTGGAGTTCCTCCTGGTCAACCATCCCCTCGACTGCCCGGTGTGCGATCGGGGAGGGGAGTGTGACCTGCAGGACTTCACCCTGCGCTACGGGCCGGGGCGAAGCCGGACCGAGATCGGTGAGAAGGTCCACTTCGACAAGGCGGTCAAGCTCTCCGACAAGATCGTCCTGGACCAGGAGCGCTGCATCCTCTGCTGGCGCTGCGTCCGCTATTACGAGGAGATCACCGGAGAGCGGGAGATCGTCCTCCAGCAACGAGGGGTCCACACCCTGGTCGACACCTTCGAGGGTCGGCAACTGGAGAGCGAGTTCCAGGGCAACCTCCCGGAGATCTGCCCCGTCGGGGCACTTACCCACGAGAAGTACCGCTTCCAGGCCCGACCGTGGGACCTCAGGCGCACCGCGAGCGTCTGTCCCAAGTGCTCCTACGGCTGCAACATTTTCATCGACGCCCGCGAGGACCAGGTGGCCCGCTTCGCCAGCAACGACAACCCCGACGTGGACGACAGCTGGCTGTGCGACACGGGTCGGTACAGCTTCCCGGAGCTCAACCGAGCGGATCGGGTGCTCAACCCCGAGGCTCGGCTGGCCGGAGCACGGCAGACGGTCTCATACCAAGAAGCCGTGGCTCGGGGCGCCGGGGCACTGCTTCGGGTGCGCAGCGACCACGGTCCCGGTGCGATCGCCTTCCTGGGCTCCAGCCAGGTGACCAATGAAGAGGCCTTCCTGATTCAGTGGCTGGCTCGCGACGTGGTCGGCACGCCCCACCTGGACCACCGCCTGTCGGCCCTCGAGGGCATAGGCCCGGACCAGTTCACACTGGGCATCGCCGAGATCGAGGAGTGCACGGCTGTGGTGGTGCTGGGAGACGAACCTGAGCTCGCCGACCCGGTGCTGACTCTGCGGCTCTTCAAAGCCGAGCAGAAGCTCCACCGAGAGATTCTCCGCCGGCCGGCGGACACCGACCTCGACCGGCTGGCGGAGCAGCTGCTAGGCAAGGAGCTGGTGGGGATCGTGGCCCACCAGGACCGGAGGCAGGCGGCGATGGCGCTGGCCGCTAGCCTTTCACGCGGTGGCACCTCGAACAAGGTGCTGACGATCGTCGACGGCATGAATGCGCGGGGCTGTCAGGACCTGGGCCTGACCCCGGGACTGCTGCCCGGGTACCAGCAGGCGGTCACCCCGGGACATGACGGCGGCGCCATCCTCAAGGCGGCGGCGAAGGGATCCATCAAGGCGCTGGTGGTGGTGGGCCAGGGATGGGAGTCGAACCCGGGGTATGAGGAGGCCGTGGCTCGGGTCGAGGTGCTGGTTGGCATCAGCTCCTTCGCGGGTGCTCTCTCTCGGCACGCATCGGTGCTGCTGCCCGGTCGGACGATTGCCGAGAAGGCGGGCACGGTGACCAATACCGAGGGCCGGGTGCAGCGAGTTCGCCCCGGGGTCCAGCCTCGCTACGCGTTTCCCTCCGACCTGCGCATCCTGGGCGACTTGGCCCGCGGGATGGGAGCGGACCTAGGGGTCCAGCCACTAGCGGGTCCCGTGTTTGAGCTGATCGCCCAGGCGGTACCCGGCTACCGCGGCACCGTCGGCGGAGCGCGGGCGGATTGGACTCTTTCGGCTTGAGTCCAGCCTCCACGTCAATCCTGCTGGCGGTGATTGTGGCCCTGGTGAAGGGAGTGCTCATCGTGGTCGTGCTCGCAACTGGGTTCGCCTACCTGACCCTCGCCGAGCGCAAGATCTCCGCGCGCATACAGCTGCGCCTAGGCCCCAACCGAGTGGGACCATTCGGGATGCTTCAACCGGCGGCGGACGGGATCAAGCTCTTCCTGAAGGAGAAGGCCGCTCCCGAAGGTCGGGACAACTTCCTCTACACCCTGGCCCCCGCCCTGGCTGCGGCGGCGGCCCTCTTCGCTTTCTCGACCATCCCCATTGACCAGACGATCTGCTTCTTTGGGACCCATGGCGCGGGACCGCTCTCGCCCAGCTGTCCCGGAGGGTATCCCTTGCACTGGGACCTGGCCCACTTAAACGTCGGGCTGCTCTTCATCCTGGCCATCACCTCGCTGGGGGTCTACGCGATCTTCCTGGGGGGGTGGGCCAGCAACTCCAAATACTCCCTGCTAGGTGCCTTGCGGAGCTCGGCCCAGCTCATCAGTTACGAGATGGCGGTCAGCTTCGCCTTGATCGGCCCCGTCCTCCTGGCCGGCTCGCTCAACCTGGAGACGGTCGTCAACCAGCAGCACGGTCTCTGGTTCGTCTTCCTGCAACCTCTCGGGTTCCTGCTGTACTTCACAGGAGCGCTGGCGGAAACCAATCGCCTGCCCTTCGACCTCCCCGAGGCCGAGGCGGAACTGGTGGCGGGGTATCACACCGAGTACGCGGGAATGCGCTTCGGCCTCTTCTTCATGGCCGAATACATCAACATGATCACGGTCTGCTCGATCGCCACCGTGATGTTCCTGGGTGGCTGGATGGCCCCACTCTGGTTTCTGCCCAACTGGCTCGGCCCGCTCTGGTTCGGGGCCAAGGTCTCATTGCTGATCTTCGTGATGATGTGGGTGCGCTGGACCTTCCCCAGACTCCGCTACGACCGGTTGATGCAGTTCGGCTGGAAGGTGCTGCTGCCGCTCGGTTTGATCAACCTTTTGATCACCTCGGTTTTCGTGGCTGCGCGATGAGCGCGGCCCTGAATCGTTCTGGTCAGCACCCGGGAGGGGACTGAGATGTTCCGTGAATTGATCGGTGGCCTGCGCACCACCATGAAGGCCATGACCAGCAAGCCGATCACGATCCAGTACCCGGAGGAGCAGCGCCCGGTCCCCCCGCGTCATCGGGGACGCCACATCCTGCATCGCTACGACAATGGTTTGGAGAAGTGCATCGGCTGCGAGCTCTGTGCCGGGGCATGCCCGGTGGGTTGCATCTACGTGCAGGCTGCGGAAAACGATCCCGAGCACCCGGTCTCCCCGGGGGAGCGATATGCGGTGCGCTACGAGATCAACCTGATGCGCTGCATCTACTGCAATTACTGCGCCGAGGCGTGCCCCACTGAGGCGATCACCTTAGGCCCTCGCCTCGACCTAACCGACTACAAGAGAGAGCGCCTGGTGGCCACCAAGGACGACCTCCTGGAGGCCTGGCCCGGTGCGCAGCAGCTGCGTGAGGGCGCCGGCGAGGGCACCGGAGCCCCCGCCTCCCAGCCAACGCCCCTCGGCGCAGGTTCCACCCACCAGGGGCCGGCGGGAGTCGCGCCCGGCTTGAACCCGCCGATTCCGCTCCCGCCAGAGCAGGGGAGGGGCACGCCACCGGTATGACGGTGATCTTCGGGATCGCGGCGGTGCTGGCCTTCTTCGGGGCGGTGGGGGTGGTGGTGAGTCGTCGCACCATCTACTCGGCGCTCAGTTTGGTGGCCAACATGGTCGCCTTGGCGGTGCTCTTCTTGCTGCTGGACGCCCAGTTTCTAGCAGCGGTGCAGATCATCGTGTACGCCGGGGCGGTGATGGTCCTCTTCGTTTTCATCATTGCGCTCCTGGCCCCTGGGGTGGAGGAGCGTCTACGTCCCTTGGAGCTACGGGTTCTGGTCGGGGGAATCGCCGCGATTGCCTTCACCGTGGTGATCGGGAGGCTGGCGCTCAACGGGATCACCGTCAATGCCGCCGGCCAATTTCATGGGGGTCTGGGGCCCTTCAGCCCGCAGGCGGTGAACGCTCACGGTCAGGTGCAGACACTCGGTGAGCAGTTGTTCACCACGTTCCTATTGCCATTCGAGGTGACGTCGCTCCTGCTGCTGGTGGCGGCGGTTGGGGCCGTCTATCTCTCTCGGCATCGGCGGACCTTTAGATGACCGGACTGTTCCCGGGGTTTCTCACGCTCTCGGCGGCGATGTTCGCCCTGGGGGCGCTCGGGGTCATGCTCCGACGCAATCCGCTGGTGGTCTTCATGTCCATCGAGCTCATGCTGAACGCCGGCAATCTGGCCTTGATCACCTACGCTCGCTACACCCACACCATGGCCGGCCAGGTCTTCGCGCTGATCGTGATCGCGGTGGCGGCCAGCGAAGTGGTGGTTGGACTTGCCCTGATCACCGGCGTCTATCGCAGCGGCCGCCGCCTGGACATCGACGACCTGAGCGAGATGCGCGAGTGATGCGCCGATGAACCCCACCTTCACGCTGGTTCTCGGCGCCATCGCGCTAGGCCTGCCCACCGCCGGATTCCTGGTCAACGCCCTGACTGCGGGAAAGCTGCCCCGTCGAGTGGTGAGCTTCCTCGGACCGGGGGTAGTCCTGGGGGCCTTCGTCGCCAGCCTGCTCCTCCTGGTCGAGCTGCTCTCCCAGTCTCCTGCCCACCGCGGTATCACCGTGGTGTTCTGGCACTGGCTGAACCTGAGCGTTGGGTCCGCCGGAGGGGCGGTGGCCCAGTCGGGGTTCAACGCCAATTTCAGCGTCCGTATCGACCCACTGGCGGTGCTGATGATGCTGGTCATCACCGGGATCGGGGGACTGATCCATGTGTACAGCGTGGGCTACATGGCGGAGGACGCTGGGTACAACCGATTCTTTGCCTACATGAACTTGTTCATCACCAGCATGCTGCTGCTGGTGATGAGCGAGAATCTCATCTTTCTCATCATCGGCTGGAGCATGGTGGCCTTTGCCTCCTATGCCTTGATCGCCTTCTGGTACCAGCGACCTGCAGCCGTTACCGCCGGTCGCAAGGCCTTTATCACCCAGGTGATCGGCGACGTCGGTCTGGTGCTCGGGGCGTTCCTGATATTCCTCAATTTGCGCGGCAGTAACGGGCAGCTCCTGCACACCGTCGACCTGCGGACGATCTTCGTCAACGTCGGTCCGGGGGCCCACTTCCACAACGGCCTGGGACTGATGGGCGGTGGCCTGGTGACGGTGATCGGGATCCTGCTTTTCGTGGGCGCTGCGGCTAAGTCGGCCCAGTGGCCCCTGCATACGTGGCTCCCCGATGCGATGGAAGGCCCCACCCCGGTTTCGGCCCTGATCCATGCCGCGACCATGGTGACCGCCGGGGTGTATCTGATCGCGCGGTTCCATCCCATCTATCAGCAAGCTCCGATCGCCGCTGGGGTCGTCGCGGCGGTGGGCATTGGGACGGCGCTGATGGCCGCGATCATCGGCTGCACCCAGTACGACATCAAACGGGTCATCGCGTATTCGACCATGAGCCAGATCGGCCTGATGATTTTTGCCGTGGGGGTGGGGGCGTACAGCGCCGGGATGTTCCAGTTCTTCACTCACGCCTGCTTCAAGGCGCTGCTCTTCCTGGCCGCCGGCAACGTGATCCACGCCCTGCATGACGAGCAGGACATCCGCTCGATGGGCGGGCTCTCGACCCGCATGAGGCTCACGTTTGGGGCGTTTTTGGTCGGCTCGCTGGCCCTGGCCGGAATCCCGCTATTCGCCGGTTGGTTCAGTAAGGAGGAGCTGCTCAGCTCGGGACTGGCGCTGGGTCCAGCGGTGCCCTGGCTGTGGCTCCTGGGAGTCTCGGTCAACGTCCTGACCAGCTTCTACATCTTCCGGGTGGTGTGGATGGCCTTCCGGGGGCAGCCGGCGAGCAGCCGGGCCGCCGCGGCGAACGAGGCCCGGCCGGTGATGCTGGTGCCGGTGTTGGTGCTGGCCTTTCTGGCGGCGGTAGTGGGATTCCTCAACATCGACTTCTTCGGCTTCCATCCGGTCACCGTCTTCAGCGCCTTTCTGCAGCCGGTTCTGGGCACTCCGGCAGCCCACGCCAGCGACGGAATCCAGGCCCTCGCCCTGCTGGTCGGAACCCTGCTCAGCGTGCTAGGGCTCACCCTGGCCTGGGCGGTGTACGGGCGCAGGGTGATCTCCCCCGACCTGATCAGCCGGAACCTGCCCTGGATCTATCAGCTGTCGCTCCAGAAGTTCTACTGGGACGAGATCTACGACGCGGTACTGGTGCGCCCGAGCCTGGCATTCGCGGGAGTGGTGCGGCAGGTTTTCGAGCCCCGGATATTCGATCGACTGGTGGATGGCGTGAAGGTGGGGGTGGGAACCCTCGCCGATGACCTGCGCACTATGCAGACCGGCTTCTTTCGCGATTACGCCTTGATCTTCTTCGTCTGCGCGGTTGTCGGGCTGGTCGTCCTGGGATTGCGTCTGGCATGACCTGGCCCATTCTTTCGGTGATCCTGGCGGTCCCGGTCGTCGGGGCGCTCGGGGTTTTCGCGGTTCCCAGCAACCGGCCTCGGGTAGCGCGGTTGGTGCTGCTCGGCGCGACCGCGGCGACGCTTGGTTTGGCCTGCGTGCTGTTGGTGGCATTCCTGGCGATTCCCCCGCCTTCCGATTCCCACCTCAGTGGCAGCGCCGAGGGAACCTCGCTGAAGAGCGTCACCGGTCCGATCAGCTTCCAGTACCAAGAGCAGGTGGCCTGGCTGCACACCGGAAACTCGCTGTCGGCCACCCATCCCGCCTTCAATGAGGGCAACAACGCTTTCAACCAGGCCGAGCCGCCCGCGATCAACTTCTCCTACCACGTGGGAGTCGATGGGCTCTCGGTGTGGCTGATTGCGCTGGCGGCGCTCCTGTTTTTCCTGGCCGCCATCACCCTCAGCCGGAGAAAGGAGAGGCTGCGCGCCTTCGCCGGCTTGATGCTCCTCTCAGAGCTGGGCGTGCTGGGCGTCCTGATGTCCTTGGACCTGATCCTCTTCTACTTCTTCTGGGAAGCCGCCCTCATTCCGCTCTACTTTCTGATGATCGGTTGGGGTGACGAACATCGCGGGCGGGCTGCCCTCAAGTTCATCATCTACACCGTCGCGGGCAGCCTCTTCATGCTGCTGGCCATCATCGGCGTGTACTTCATCTCCGGGTCCCAGACCGGGGTCTACACCTTCGATGTCCCGACCCTCATCGCAGCCCAATCGTTCGTCAACGCCAGTCAGGGCTCGGTGCTCACCGTGTTCGGACACAGCTTCACCTTGCTCAACGCCCAGGACTGGATGTTCCTGGCCTTCGCTCTGGCCTTCGCCATCAAGATTCCGCTGGTGCCGTTCCACTCGTGGCTGCCTGATGCCTACAGCTCCGGCGACACCTCATTCCTGATCTTCTTCGCCGGCATCGTAAGCAAGCTGGGCGCCTTCGGATTCATCCGCTACGACCTGACGCTCTTTCCCCAGGCCAGCCACACCTTCCAACCGCTAATGATGGGGCTGGGAGTGGTGAGCATTCTGTATGGCGCGCTCGCAGCCTTGGCCCAGCGAGACATCAAGCGGATCGTGGCCTATGCCTCCATCAGCCACCTCGGATTCATTGTCCTAGGGATATTCGCGCTCAACATCGACGGCCTCAATGGGGCGATCATCCAGATGATCAATCACGGGATCATCATCGCCGCGCTCTTCATCTGCGTCGGGGTTTACGAGGCTCGGTTCGCGACCCGGGATCTGCGGGAACTGGGGGGCCTGGCCAAACCGATGCCCATCATGGCGGGTCTCTTCCTGATCGCCGCCCTAGCCGGATTGGGCATGCCACTCTTGAACTCCTTTGTGGGAGAGTTCCTGACCCTCCTGGGCGCCTTCCAGGTGGCCCCGGCCTGGGCGGTGCTAGCCAGCCTGGGCATGGTGCTGGCTTGCTGGTACATGCTGCGGCTGTACCAGGGGATCACCCAGGGCCGGCTGCGATTGCCCCATGGCCAGGTCGAGGGTGAGGCCACTGAGGCCGTCTCCCGGCTGGGACGTCTGGATGCGGGAGTGGTCGAAGTAGCTGTCTTGGCCCCGTTGGTGGCGCTGATCATCGTGATCGGGGTGTACCCGGGTCCGGTGATTCGGTACACCCGCTTCAGCGCTGGGCAGTACATAGCCGCGGTTGACCGGGCGCCGGCATCTACCGCCGCCCCGGCCACCCGGGCGGCGCTCACCCCAGGCACGGCGCGGCGATGAGCGCCGTCATGCCATTGCTGGCTTCCGCTGCCCCGCCCTGGTACCCCCTCCACTTCATTCCGGGCTCCGACCTGATCGGCATCCTGCCAATCTTGGTTGTGGGATTTGGATCGGTGGTGGTGCTGCTGGCCGACCTCGCCGTCCCTCGACGGGGGCATCCGCTCCTACCCGGGCTCACCGCGGTAGCGCTGCTCGCCGCCCTGGGGGCAGTGATGGGGCAGTGGGTGGTCAACCCGGTGCACTCCCTGGTCTTCGATGGGGCCTTCGCCGATGACCGGTTCGCGCTCTTCTCGGACTTCGTGGTGCTGGCGACTGCGCTGGCGGTGGTTGCCCTCAGTCCCGGGTATCTGCGTCGCCGCGGCATGGAGGAGGGGGAGTACTACATCCTGCTCCTGGCCTCGGTGGCCGGGATGCTGATTCTCGACGGAGCGACCAATCTGATCGTGATCTTCCTGGGGATCGAGCTGCTGTCGATCCCACTGTATGTGCTGGCGGGCTTCGCCAGAGGCGAGCGGCTGCCCCAGGAGGCGGCCCTCAAATACCTGCTCTTAGGCGGCTTCGCCTCCGGCTTTCTCGTTTACGGAATGGCCCTGATCTACGGAGAGACCGGCAACACCATGCTGGCCGGAATCCACACTGCGGTCACCCACTCGGCGCTGCACGGACCGATCGATCCGATGCTGCTGGCGGGCATGGCGCTCTTAGCAGTGGGGCTTCTGTTCAAGGTGTCAGCCGCGCCCTTCCACTGGTGGACGCCGGATGTCTATCAGGGATCACCGGTGCTGGTGACCACCTTCATGTCGGTCGCCACCAAGGTCGCCGCCTTCACCGTCTTCTTGCGGCTGTTCTCCGCGACCTTCGCCCCCTACCGCTCGGCGTGGGAGACCCCCCTGGCGCTGGTGGCCATCGTCTCCATGGTCTATGGCAACGTGGTGGCGGTCGCCCAGAACTCCGTGAAGCGACTTCTGGCCTACTCGGGGATCGCCCAGGCTGGCTACATCCTCATTGGGGTGGCGGTCGGGCGGCCCGACGGTACCCAAGCGGCGCTCTACTACCTGGCGGTTTACGCCTTCATGAACACCGGCGCCTTTGCCGTGGTGACCCTCTTGAGTCATCGGGGCGAGGACTGCGATCGCTACTCGGAGCTGGGCGGATTGGCCCGCAGACAGCCGTTGCTGGCAGCCCTGATGTCGGTCTTCATGCTGTCCCTGGCCGGCTTCCCGCTCACTGCCGGATTCTTCGGTAAGTTCTTTCTCTTCACGGCGGCCATCCATGACGGTCAGCTACCGCTGGCGATCTGGGGCATTCTGACCTCGGCCGTCTCCCTTTTCTACTACCTGAGGGTGATCCTGGTGATGTACACGAAGGCGCCAGTTGCAGGGTCTGTGACCGACGCCGCCGGAGTTTCGGTGCAGCCGGAGCCGTCCGGAGTCGGCGAGCTGGTTGGCATCGGCTCCCTCTCCCGTGCCGGGGTGGGAATCGTTGCCCTAGCGGCCGCTGGAACGTTGGTGCTGGGAATCTTCCCCGCGGTGATCTACACCCTGCTTCAGGGCATCAGTGTGGTCCGTGGCTGACCCTGGCGCGCTAGGGCCAGCCCAGCTGGCCGGCAAGGTCAGCCTGGTGATCCCGGTCTACAACGAGTCGGCCAACATGGCCCGGGTGATCCCCGTCGCCTGTGACACGCTCGCCAAAGTTTCCGAGGCCTTCGAAATCGTCCTTGTCGATGACGGGAGCACTGACGACACGGTGGCGGCGGCCCAGGCGGAGATGGGTGACCGGGTGGGTCATCTGCGAGTCGTCACACATGCCCGGAAGTCCGGGTACGGGATCACAGTGGCGGACGGTCTCCGGGCGGCGACCGGCGACTGGGTGGCTTTCGTGGACGGGGACGGCCAATTCGATCCCCGGGACCTACGCCGGCTGGCGGAGCTCTCGGAAGGCGCGGACCTGATCGCTGGCTGGAGGATCCACCGGGCCGACCCCTGGCATCGGTCGGTGGTCAGTGGCACCTTTAACCTGCTGGTGCGACTGCTTTACGGAATCTCCTATCGAGATGTCGACTGCGGCTTCAAGCTCATCCGGCGAGAGTTGCTCCAGGTGGCCAGCCCGATCCTGGCCCGTTCGGCATTGTTGAACACCGAGCTGTACTTCAAGGCCAAGCGCAGCGGACTTGTGATACGGCAGGTGGGAATTCAGCATCACCCAAGAGTTGCCGGAGTGCGGTCCGGAGGGCGCCTGATCCCGATCCTCAGAGCGGTACGGGAGCTAGTGAGACTGCGGCTGGCCCTGGCCCGCACCTGGCACCCGCCCAACGTGGGCACCGATGGCGCGGTTAGCTGACGCCGGCGAAACTCTGGTAGGTGGTGGTCAGTCCCTCGCGTAGGCCGACTAGGGCTTCCCAGGGGAGGTGGCGGGCTGCGCGAGCGGGACTCAGGTAGTTGGAGCGGACCTCGCCGGGTCGGCCGTCAACGTATTCGGCCGGGCCCGGGAAGCCGGCTGCCTGGGCGAGGGTCGTAACTACCTCGGCGACGGAGGTGGCGTGGCCGGTGCCGATGTTCAGAGGGCCCTGGAAGCCGGTGGTGAGAGCGGCCACGTTGGCCGCCGCCACGTCCGCGACATAGGTGAAGTCGCGGGTCTGACCGCCGTCCCCCGTGATCTGGGCGGGCAGGCCCCGGCGCAGGCGGTTGGAGGTGATCGCCACCACCCCGGCCTCCCCGGTGCCGTCTTGGAAGGGGCCGTAGACGTTGCCGTATCTGAGAGCCACGAAATGAAGGCCGAAGGTGCGGGAGAACATCCCCAGGTAACCCTCGCAAGCGAGCTTCGCCGCACCGTAGGGGGAGAGCGGTTTGGCTCGATCTCCTTCCCGGCTGGGCAGACGCCGGGCGCTGCCGTAGATGGCGCCCCCCGAGGAGGCGAACACGATCCGCGGGCACTTGGCGTCGACCGCAGCGCGCAGCAGCGCGACGGTTCCGACGACGTTGACGATGGCGTCCGCGGCTGGATCCTTCAGGGAGCGATTCACGCCCCCTTGGGCGGCCAGGTGAATGATCGCCTCCGGCTGAAAATCGAGCAGAGCCTGGCGGGCAGCGGGGGAGGAGATCTCCTCGCGAACCAAGGTCACCGCTGCCGGCACCGGCTCGGGGCAGGCGTGCCGAAAGTCGTCGATCACTAGGGTGTCCGTCCGGAGCTCCAGCAACCGGCGAACCGTGTGGGTCCCGATGAAGCCCGCGCCGCCGGTAACCGCCACCCGGCCCGGGGTAGCTCCCTGCTTCATCGGTTAGCCATACTAAGGGCCGGGCACGATCGTCCAATTGGGGTCGGGCGCCGTCTCAGAAAAGTCCCAGGGTGGGAGTCCACGCTTCCCGGCAGACTGGAAAGTCCGCTGTCTCGCGGACTCGGGGCATGGCCGCACGCCTCGCCGGTGGCAGGGGCGGGTCACCGGCGCAGGGAGAAGATCAGGCGTGGAAGAAGGTCGGTTGGACAGCGCGACTGAGCCGGGGCTGGTCGCGGCCGGGGAATCAGCTCCTCAACCCCGATCGCGCTGGGTTTGCGCCCGCAGCCTGACCGTGCCTCTGGTGCTGCTGCTGGTGCTGCGGCTGCCGTCCCTGTACGAGCCTCACTGGTACACCGATGAGGCGGGCTACGCCAACGTCGCCTGGCAGATGGCCCATGGCAAGGTGCTGTTTCTGACCACCTGGAACAACAAGCCGCCGCTTCTGTTCTGGCTCTTCCAGGTGGGGCTGGGCATCTCCGGCCCGAGCGAATTCGGCATCCACTTGCTCTCCACCGCCAGCGAGGCCGCGGCACTTGGGGGAACTTGGATCCTGGCCCGACAGTACCTCAGCCCGCGACGGGTGTGGGTGGCCATGCTGCTGACGGCATTCTTCCTGGCTACGCCGGTCTTCAACGGTGACCTCGCGCTTCCTGAGGATCTCCTGATCGGGGTCACTCCCTGGGCCATGGTGGCGGCCCTGGCGGCGCTGCGCTCGAATGCGAGATCCCGGGCGCTCATCTGGGCGGGGCTGGCCGGGGTGCTCTTCGCCGCCGCCATCCTGATCCAGCAGACCGCGCTGGCGGACCTGGCCGCGGGTGGACTGGTGATGCTTGTCGCCAGTCGCCGAGGGGTATGGCTCGGGGTGACGACCGGCGTGGCCGCGGTGCTGGTGACGGGGGTGGTGCTGGCACCTTTTGTGGCCGCCGCCGGGCTGCACAACGTGATCTTCTTCTTGGTGACCAGCTACACCGGCTACACCACGAGCGCCCTTCACCCATCTTTCTGGTCTTTGCTGCCGCGCGGCTTGGTGGGAATCCTTCTTCTGGTGGGCGCGTACAGCGCGCGGCGGTGGCCCCCCGAGCGACTGCTGCCTTGGGTGTGGCTGCCGATGCTGCTGTTGGCCTACGGGCTTCCGAACCGCGACTATCTGCACTTTCTGCTGCCGGCGGTGCCCGCCGCCGCCCTCCTGCTGGCCAGGGTGGGAATACCACGGTGGCCCCAATGGCTGTCCTGGCAGGGACTGGCCGGAGTGCCGCTGCTGGGCTCCGTGGCCCTGGCTACCCTCCTCTGGGCGGTCCTGGTGGGGTCGGGGCTCTCCGGGGGAAGCCTGTTCACCCTGAAGCTGACTGGGGAGTACTACCCGGCGTTTGTCGGCAAGCTGACCGGCGCTCTGACGGCCAGCCAGTATGTGTCGATCTACGACCAGCGCGCGATCGCGGAGCACGACGCCGTGGTCTGGATCGAGAGGAACCACCTGACCGGTTCCACGGCCGTCGTTTGGTCCCCGGATTCGTGGGCCTATCTCCTCGCGGGCCTTCGGCCGATCTTGCCCGAGCCCACCATCTACGAGAACAGCGCCATCCTCGGCAACCAGACCCTGCTCAAGCGAGTGGAGGTCGATCGACCGGTGGTGGTCATCCTGACCAGCGACGCCTACACCCAGTACGGACCGATCCTCCCGGTACTCCAGAAGGGATACACCGAGGTGGAGGCGTCCGCCGACGGGGAGCTTTGGATACGCTCTGACGTGGCGACCCGAGTGCTCTCCTCCGCGGAGGCCAACGCCGACCATAAGAAGTCGTCTGCGGGGTAAGGTCTCGGGCGGCTAGCGGAGCGCTTGCCATCGGTGGGCGTTCGGCCCGCTACCTTGGAGGGCAGCACTCACGGGTGCATTGGGGGTGACCTACTGTCCGGGCCAATCGTTACCCAACTGACGTGAGCTCAGCACCTCTCCCCGCCGGAAATCCGGGCCGCCTTCGAAGCGGCTGGCAAGTCCTACGGCGACCGTCGCCGGTCCAGATTCCGTATCGGAGTCTCTTGGTTGGACTGGCCCTCTTGGTGCTGCTGCGGCTGCCCTCCCTGTTCGAGCCGCACTGGTACTCGGACGAGTCGGATTACGCCACCACGGCGTGGCTGATGAGCCACGGCAAGATCCTCTACCTAACCGTCTGGGACAACAAGCCACCGGTCCTCTACTGGATCTACCAATTGGCGATGGGCGTTTTCGGACCCAGTGAGTGGGGTCTCCACCTGCTCTCGTTGGCCACGGAGCTCGGTGCTGTGATCGGTACCTGGCGGCTGGCCCGGGACTACCTCTCGCCTGCCCGTGTGTGGATCGCGGTGCTGGTGGCGTCGGTGCTGCTGGGGACACCGATCTTCAACGGAGATCTCGCCCTTCCGGAGAACTTCCTCATCGCCTTCACGGTCTGGGCGATGGTGGCGTTGCTGGCCAGCATGAGGGCGAGCTCCGGTCGCCGGGCGATGACCTGGGCGGCACTGGCAGGGGTCCTATTCGGCATCGCGTTTCTGATCCAGCAGACCGCCCTGGCTGACCTGGCGGCGGGCGTGCTGGTGGTGGGATGGGGGCGGCGAGGGCGCCTCCAGCTAGCCGCCACGACCGCTGCCTCAGCCGTGCTGGTGGTGGTTCTGGTGATGGCCCCGTTCGTGGCGGCGGCCGGTCTTGGGGAGGTGATCCGCTTCACGGTGCTGACCTACGTGAAGTACACCGGGAACTCCCTCAAGCCGTCGCTCTGGACCCTGGCGCCCCGAGGAGTGGCCGCGTTGCTGCTGCTGGCAGGGGCGTTCTGGGGGCGTGCCTGGGAGCCGGAGCGCCGCTTGCCCTGGATCTGGCTGGGGGCTCTGCTCCTGGCCTATGTGCTCCCCGATCGGGCGTACCTGCACTTCCTGCTGCCAGAGGTGCCGGCCGCGGCGCTGCTGCTGGCTCGGATCGGTATTAGCCGACCACAGCGGGAGGTCAGCAGAACTCGGCTCGCTCTCGCGCCCCTGCTGGGGGCGGTGCTGGTGAGCGGGCTCCTCTGGGGCGGTCTGGTGGGATCCGAGCTCGCCCATGGCAAGAACCTGACTTTCTCGTTCACGGCGCAGTACTACCCCTCCTTCCTGGCGCGCGCGACCGGTGGGCTCAGCGCTGTGGCATATGCCGCGACCTACAGCCAGAATCAGGAATCAGAACAGCACGCTCTCGCCTGGCTCAGCCGACATCGACTCCGCGGCTCGAGCGCGGTGGTGTGGGGCAGCAATGTCTGGCCGTACGTGCTGGGGGACCTGCGCCCGGTCCTTCCGGAACCCGAGATCTACAACGACCGCGCCTGGCTGGGCGCACTTCAGATGATGAGTCGGATCGAACGGTCGCGACCGCGAATCGTCCTGTTCTTCCACGGCTCGAACCGGGTCGCCGGATACATCCTGCCGCTGCTGCGCCGGAGCTACACCGAGGTGGAAGCGAACGGTCAGGGTAGGCTTTGGATTCGCAGCGACCTGGCCCGACGACTGCACCTGACTAGGACGGTAGGGCTCCAGCCCGGCCCCCTCCGGACCCCGTGCTTCGGCCGCCGTCCCCGCCTCTTCTGACGGACTTTGCGCGCCTCAACCGGGAGGTGGTGAGCGGTAGCCGCCACAGTGGCCCTAATCTGGGCGAGGGGGCTAATTCAGGAGGTCGGTGCAGGATGCCGGACGAGAGCCAGGTCATTGAGGTGGTCATCGAGATCCCCAAGGGCAGTCGCAACAAGTACGAGATGGACCACCGCACCCACCGGGTCCGCCTAGACCGGGTGCTGCATTCCTCGGTGCACTATCCGACTGACTACGGCTTCGTGCCGGACACCCTGGCCGAGGACGGTGACCCCCTGGACGCCCTGGTGATCGTGGAGGAGGGGACCTTCCCCGGCTGCTCGGTCCCCGCTCGCCCAATAGGCCTGCTGCACATGGCGGACGAGCATGGGACCGACATCAAGCTGCTCTGCGTGGCCGCTGGCGACCCCCGTTTCGACACCATCAAGGAGCTGACTGACCTGGCTCCGCACTGGCTGCGCGAGATCGAGATCTTCTTCGAGACCTACAAGCAATTGGAGGACCAGAAGGAGGTCTCCGTGGGCGGCTGGGAGGGCCGCCCGGCGGCCATGGCAGCCATCGAACGCTGCCGGCGACGGGCTCTCGAGCCCCCGGGTGCATGAGCTGAGGCGAAGTGACCGGGATCCCTATCATGGGAAGGGATCAGTTTTGAGCTGGGTGAGCCGTGCCCGCCCTTGGGAGGTTCCATGAGGGACAAGGTCTCGGTCATCGGCGCTGGAAACGTGGGGGCTACCCTGGCCCAGCGCCTGGCGGAGATGGACCTTGTCGACGTGGCCTTGGTCGACGTCGTGGAGGGGCTGGCCGAAGGAAAGGCGCTGGATCTCCTGGAGGCGGGGCCGGTAGTGGGCTACGACAGCCAAGTAGTCGGAAGCACCGATTACGCGATCACTAAGGGCTCTCAGGTGGTGGTGATCACCTCCGGGCTGGCGCGGAAACCGGGGATGAGCCGGGATGACCTGGTCAACGCCAACGCCAAGATCTTGCGTGAAGTGACGACGGCGGTGATGGCGGACTCTCCCGACGCGATCCTGATCATCGTCACCAATCCGCTTGACGTGATGACCGAACTGGCCCTGCGGGTCAGCGGCCTGCCCCGGAACCGAGTGCTCGGCATGGCCGGAGTCCTGGACACGGCCCGCTTCCGCACCTTTTTGGCGGCGGAGCTCAGAGTCTCGGTGCGGAGCGTCGAGGCCTACGTTCTAGGGGGCCACGGCGACTCGATGGTGCCCCTTCGCGGGGTGACCACCGTGGCCGGCGTGCCGGCGGGCAAGCTGATCTCGGCGGAGCGGTTGGAGGAGATCGTGCAGCGGACCAGAGACGGGGGAGCGGAGATCGTGCGCCACCTTAAGACCGGCAGCGCCTTCTACGCACCGTCAGCGGCGGCGGCCCAGATGGTCGGAGCGGTCCTCCTGGACCGCGGCCAGATTCTCCCCTGCGCCATCCGCCTGGAGGGCGAGTACGGCCTCGATGGTGTCGTGGTCGGCGTGCCGGTAAAGCTGGGCCGCGACGGGGTGGGGGAGGTCATCGAGGTCGAACTGACCCCTGATGAGCGAGCCGAGCTGGTCCACTCGGCGGCAGCCGTTCGCGAGACCATCGCGGTCCTGGACTGATGGCGGCCAGCCTGGGCCTGGGTCGCACGGGCTGGGCCCAGCTGAGGCAGCTCTGGTGGCTCTACCCGGCCAATGTGGTGACCTGGCTCAGCATCTTCGGCATCTACAGCCTGTGGACCATCGTCTTCTTCCACAGCGATCAGTTTCACCAGTACCTGTCGCCCTTTTACTCACCCCAGGTGGCGGTCGGGCGCACTTCGGTCTCCCCGGCCCTCTTCATCTTCTACATCCCTCTCGGGTTTCGGGCCACCTGCTACTACTACCGCAAGGCCTACTACCGCTCCTTCTTCGCTGACCCGCCCGCCTGTGCCAAGGGCGAGCCGTCACAGCTAGCCGCGATCACCCCGACCGGCCGGGGGACGGCCTACCGGGGCGAGGCCAAGCTCCCTTTCATCCTCAACAATCTCCACCGCTTCTTCATGTATCTGGCGGTGGGCTTCGTGGTCGTCCTCTGGATTGACGTCATCCGGGCCTTCTCCTACCACGGTCAGCTGGGCTTCGGACTGGGAACGGCACTGATGCTGGTGAACATCGTCTTCCTGACCGGCTACACCTTCGGCTGCCATTCCCTGCGCCATCTGGTGGGGGGCAGTGTGGACTGCTTCTCCTGCGTCCTGGCTGGCGCCCAGCGCCGCCAGCTGTGGAGAGGCACTAGCTGGCTCAACGCGCGCCACTCCATCTTCGCCTGGCTCAGCCTCTTCAGCTTGATCATCACCGACGTCTACATCCGGCTGCTCCAGTACGGGGTCATCCATGACCCGCACTTGGGTTTCTGAGTTGCCGCTCCCTTGACCATCGAGGCCGAGTACGACGTCCTGGTGCTGGGGGCGGGCGGGGCGGGGATGCGGGCCGCCATCGCGGCGGCCGAGCAGGGCTGCCGGGTGGGGGTGGTGTGCAAGTCGCTGCTGGGCAAAGCCCACACGGTGATGGCCGAGGGTGGCATCGCCGCCGCCTTGGGAAACCTGGATGAGTCGGACTCCTGGGAGGTGCACTTCGGCGACACCCTCCGGGGCGGCGCCATGCTCAACAACTGGCGGATGGTCGAGCTGTATGCCCACGAGGTCATCGACCGGGTCATCGAGCTGGAGGAGTGGGGTGGGGTCTTTGACCGCACCAAGGCGGGGGGAATCAGCCAGCGGGCGTTCGGTGCCCACTCGTGGAGGCGGTTGGCCCACATCGGTGACCGCACCGGGCTGGAGTTGATCCGCACCTGTCAGGACCGTCTGGTGCACACCGACGGAGTCACGGTCCACATGGAGACAACCCTCACCCGTCTGCTCAAGGATGGCGACCGCATTGCCGGTGCAATTGGCTACGACCGAGCGACCGGTGAGTTCGTGGTGATCCGAGCCAAGTCGGTGGTGCTGGCCACCGGCGGCTGGGGGCGGATGTTCCTGATCACGTCCAACTCCTGGGAGGGTACCGGGGACGGTGCCGCCATGGCCTACCAGGCGGGCGCTGAGCTCAAGGACATGGAGTTCGTCCAGTTCCATCCGACCGGAATGGTCTGGCCACCCGGGGCCCGGGGCATCCTGGTCACCGAAGGGGTGCGCGGGGAGGGGGGCATCCTGCGCAACCGGCTGGGCGAGAGGTTCATGGCCCGTTACGACCCGATCAAGAAGGACCTGTCTTCTCGGGACGTGGTGGCTCGCTCAATATTCAAGGAGGTCCAGGCGGGCCGGGGATCGCCCCATGGGGGTGCCTTCCTCGATGTGACCCACATCGGCGCCGAGACGATCAAGCGCCGCTTGCCCTCCATGTACGAGCAATTTCACAGCCTGGCTGGGGTGGACATCACCAAGGAGGCGATGGAGGTGGCGCCGACCATCCACTACACGATGGGCGGAGTCAACGTCGAGGCGGAGACCGCCGCGACCACAGTCCCGGGGCTCTACGCCGCCGGTGAGGTGGCCGCCGGGTTGCACGGGGCGAACCGGCTGGGGGGCAACTCCCTCGGCGACATTCTGGTATTCGGCCGCCGGGCGGGGGTGGCAGCGGCGGAGTACGCGCGCTCCAGCAGCCTCCTCCCCAGGGTGAGCGCCGCGGAAATCGAGGCAGAGAAGGAGTTGCTGCTCCGGCCGATGTCGGGAGGCCAAGGTGAGGACCCTTTCCAACTCCATCGCGCTCTGCAGAATGCGATGCAATCCGGAGCCTCGATCGCGCGCACGGAGGACTCCCTGCGGGACACGCTGGAAGAGATCCTGGAGCTGCAGGAGAGGGCCAAGCGGATCAGGGTGCCGGGTACCCCGGCCTACAACCCGGGTTTCAGCGGTGCCCGCGACGACCTGTTCATGCTGACCATCAGTGAAGCTATCGTGCGGTCCGCCTTGGAGCGCCGCGAGAGCCGTGGAGCCCAGTGGCGGCTCGACTATCTGGAGCGCGACCCCGAGCTAGGGAAGGTCAACCTAGTGACCCGTCTGGGCGCGGACGGGAGGATGGAGGTGGTCAGGGTCCCGCTCGCACCCATGCCCGAGCATCTCCGCACGCTGACGGAGGGGGAGACCAGGGTAGCGGCGACGGCGATCGCGGACGCGGCCGAGGCGAGGTTGCAGTCCAAGCTCAAGGGCCAGCCGATGCCCACCGTCGAGACATCTCCCGAGGACGAGCGTCCGACCAAGTTGCGGATCGCTTACGAAGACGGCTCCACCGACCGTAAGGTGAAGCTCAAGGTGTGGCGTGGGAATGCTTCAGGCGGCGATCTCCATGAATTCTCAGTACCTCAGATCGAGGGCATGGTGGTGCTGGATGCGATCCACTGGATCCAGGCCAACGGAACCGGGGATCTGGCCTGCCGCTGGAACTGCAAGGCGGGCAAGTGTGGATCCTGCAGCGCCGAGATCAATGGCCGCCCGGCTCTGATGTGCAAGACCAGGGTCGAGCAGGTGCTGGAGACCTCCAGCGAGATCTCGGTCCGGCCCATGCAGGTGTTCCCCACGATCGAGGATCTGGTCACCGACGTCAGTTGGAACTACGAGGTCAACCGTCGGATCCAACCGTTCACCCCGGCCCCCGGAGACCATGCCCCCTTCGTGATCCATCAGCAGGACATCGAGAGAGTCAGCGAACAGCGTCGCTGTATCGAGTGTTTTCTCTGCCAGGACGTCTGCCACGTGCTGCGGGAGCATGACGGTACCCCGCGCTTCTTCGGGCCCCGCTTCATGGTGCGGATGGCTTCGTTGGAGATGCATCCGAAGGATGTCGCCAACCGCATTCCGCAGCTTCATGGCGAGGCGGGCATCGCCCTCTGCAACATCACCAAGTGCTGCACCGAGGTCTGCCCGGAGCACATCAAGATCACCGACAACTCCATCATCCCGCTCAAGGAAAGAGTGGCTGACCGCCACTTCGATCCGGTCCGGGGAGCCCTCGCCCTCTTGCGCCGGGGCCGCCTCGCAACCTCGCCGAGCGGTACCTCAGAACCCGAGGCGAGTCCGCCCGAATGAGGGTCCGCTCCGCGGCTTGGGATCAGCTGGGGTGGGGTATTGCAGTCGCCGGTTCCGCCGCCCCCGGTCCACTCACCGCGCTGGCGAGGTCCTGGGGCGACCGGTAGGTCTTGGAGGTGAGCTCCTGACCACGGTACTGCAGTTCTAGGAGGCCTCCCTTGGCGCATTGCAGTCGGTGCAGGGCCCACGGAAGGCGGTGGTCACTGGTGGCCCAGAATGCCTGGATCGGATCGCCATGGCTGACGCACACGAACGCCCCGCCCTGGTGCTCGCGGACGCCCTCAGCGATGACCTGATCCACCCGGCGGGCCATCTTGCCCATGGACTCATCGCCTGGAACCAGACCAGGCCAAACCATGTGGATCAACCAGCGCGGCTTGCGCCAGATGACGTCCCGGTAGCGGGTTCCCTGCAGATAGCGGCCGAACTCGGCCTCTACGAGAGCAGGGCGCAGCAGCACCGGCGGTGGCGGGAAGAGCTCGCCGGCCAGCAGCGAGGCCGTCTCCTGGGCTCGCTGAAGTGGGCTGGTGTAGATCGCCCCGACGCCGGCCTGGGCCAGATACCGGCCCAGCACCTCGCCCTGCTTCCGACCCTTGGCGCTCAGTCCGAAGTTGGGCAGGTGGCCGTACAAGATCCCGTCCGGATTGGCGACGTCGCAGTGGCGGGCCAGGTAGCAGCGGGTGATCGCGTTGGCGGAAGGGGAGGCGGTCACTTGGCCCATCGTAAGGAGTTTGGGTCAGACGGCCGAGCGGCTTCCGTGTCGGCGGCTGGCCCGCCGTGGCGAGATCGGATCTGCGAGCCGTCAAAATGGCCCAGAGCGACGCCCCCTTAGCTCAGTGGATTAGAGCGGCGCCCTTCTAAGGCGACGGTCGGTGGTTCGAACCCACCAGGGGGCAGTCGTTTCCCGCCTAAAAGAGGAGAGATGGGCATGGCGTCAAGCCCCGGCCCGACCGATGATCTCGATCCGGGAGTAGGCGGCCGGAAGGCTGCCGGCCCCCGGGCGACGCCCGGCGCGCGCCTCGATGGGAGCCAGTCGGCCCTGCTCACCTTGACCCGAGCGGTCCTCAGGCTGACTGTTCGAGCCTCGGCTAAGGGGGGACTTGAACTGGAGGGCTTGGCCAACGTTCCGAGCGAGGGTTCGCTGCTGATCTGCTCCAACCACGTCTCCAATTTCGATCCCCTGGTGTATGCCGCCATCATCCCGCGGGTGATCCACGCGCTGACCAAGGCCGAGCTCTTCGGCAACCCGGTGATGCGCGCCTTTCTGCTGCGCTGCAACTGCATCGCGATCCGAAGGGGTGCCCCCGACCGGCTGGCAGTGCGGGGGGCTCTGGCGGTGCTGCGCTCGGGAGGGGCCCTCTTGCTCTTCCCGGAGGGCCATCGAGCAGCGGCCGGCGGCATGCTGGAGTTTGAGCCGGGGGCCGGGTACTTGGCTGTCCGATCGGGAGCCACGGTCCTGCCCTGCGCGATCTGGGGCACGGAGGAGGTGTTGCCCAAGCATCGCCTCGTGCCTCGCAGGGGAAGGATCGCGGTGCGGCTGGGGCAGCCGTTTCGGCCGGTTGGTGAGGACCCGGTCGCCGTAAGCCGAGAGCTTCAGGCGGCCGTCGCCCGGCTGCTCCCAGAGCGGTATCGCTCCTCAGCTGACCGCGACTAGCTGCACGGTGAAGATCAGGGTCGAGTCGGCGGGGATCTTCCCGTCCGCAGTGCAGCCGTAGGCGAGCGCCGCCGGGATGACCAGCTCGCGGGTTCCTCCCACTCGCATTCCCGCGATCCCCTCTACCCATCCGGCGATTACCTTGCCGGTCGCGAGAGTGAAGCTGATAGGCTTGCCGCCGGCGTCGTTGGTGCTGCGGTCGAAGACGGTTCCGTCGGGGAGCGAACCGACATAGGTGACCTTGATCTTGTCCCCGTCGGCGGCGGTGGCTCCGGTCCCCACCGTGTTGTCCTTGATCTGCAGGTTGCCGGCCAAGATTTTCGCTCCCGCCAGCTGGTAGGTGGCCTCGGTATCCCCGGGGGATACACAGGCCGACGCGGAGGCGCTCGCGGTAGCGGTGGGGCTGGCGGAGGCGGTCGCAGGTGTTTGGGGGCTAGTGGTGGGCGATACCCCCGAATCCAGAGATGCCCCACAGCCGGTCAGGATCAGCGCTATGGTCAAGGCTGTGCCAAGTCCCGCCAGACCCATCTCGAGGTCGTGCCACCGCCCCATCTAGCCAAGCCCCTCCGTGACGAACTGATCCGCCGGTGCCGAGCGTCCCGACCCGCCGGCCATCCTATACGAGAGCGAGGTCAGGCCCGATGGTGCCCGTTGCTGGCCGGACAGACGTGGCCGTTGGGGTCGATGGGCAGGTGGCAGAGCGGACAGATTGCCCTTCCGCCCTCGACCACTTCCAAGGCGCGCTCGGCCAGCGCCCTCACCTGAGCGACGGTTGCAACCAGGCGAGCCGCGCGCAGCTCGGGACCGTCGTCCTCGTCTGCCTCTTCCAAATCGACGAGCTCCTGCAGCTCCACCCCCTCCTCACCCTCGACTACGGTCAACTGCCGGCGCTCTTCCAGCAGCAGGGTGCACTGGCCGCCGTCCTCGTCCAGCGAGAGCTGGATGTTGCCTACCCGCCAGCCCGGGGGGTCACCCGGTCGGGTGACCGGATCGGGGGCGGTCCCGGTCCGGTGAGGAGGAGGTTCGAGCAGCTGGAGCAACTGCCCGCCCAGCTCTTGCAGCTGGATCTTCTCGACCATCAGGGTGCACTGGCGCGAGCCCTGGCGTCCTTCGAGGAAGAAGACCCTGGAGCCGGGCTCACCTTCGACGCCGACGGTGATGTCGTCGACCGGGTCAAAGTCGAACTCGAGGATCGCCACCTAACAATTGTGCCGACTCTGGGCGCCATCGGGCCGGAGCTCGCTCATGTCAGGCCAGTGGCCAACGGACCCCGGTTCTGGGCGGCGCGCTCCAGATGGGCCGCGGCATTGACGATAGCCAGGTGGGTGAAGGCCTGTGGGAAGTTCCCCAGCATCTCGCCGCTATCTGGGTCCAGCTCCTCGGAGAAGAGGCCCAGGTCATTGCCATGTGCGGTCAGCCGTTCGAAGAGGTCGCGGGCCGGGGCAAGCTGACCCTGCAGAGCGAGGTTGTCGACCAACCAGAACGAGCAGAGCAGGAAAGTCCCCTCGCTCACCCCCAGACCATCGTCGCGGCGGTAGCGGTACACGAAGCCGTTCTCGTCGGTGAGGTCACGCTGGATCGTCTTTACGGTCATTCGCATCCGGGGGTCGAGTGGGGGCAGAAACCGGAGCAGTGGGAGCATCAAAGAGGTGGCGTCGAGCTGATCCTCGTCGAGGACCTGGCGAAACGAGTTGAGCTTTTCGCTCCAGCCTCTGGTCAAGATCGTGTGGCGGATCTGCTCTCTGGTCCAGATCCAGCGGTCGCGGCGGACTTTGTCAACCTTGAGCTCGTGGCTGAGGCTGATGCCGCGATCCAGGGCCACCCAGCAGAGCAGCTTGCTGTAGACGAACTGCTGTGGCCCGTCCCGCACCTCCCAGATGCCGTTGTCGGGTTGATCCCATTCCTGCATCGCGTGGTCCACCATGGCCACCAGGGTGTCGCGCATGGGCGCCGCCTTTGCCTTGCCGAAGCGCAGGTAGAGATAGGCGGAGTCGACCACTTCGCCGTAGATATCTAGCTGCTTCTGATCGGCAGCGGCGTTGCCGATCCGGACCGGACGGGAACCCTGATATCCGTCAAGCTCCTGGAGCTCCGATTCCGCGATATCGGTCCGTCCGTCGATGCCGTACATGATCTGGAATTGGTCCGGGTGCCCCTCGTGAATCCGCTCCAACCAGGCGATGAAGTTGGCTGCCTCCTCGTGGTATCCCAGCAACTGCAACGCGTAGAGCAGGAAGGCCGAGTCGCGCAGCCAGCTGTACCGGTAGTCCCAGTTGCGCTGGCCGCCGATCCACTCCGGGAGCGAAGTGGTGGGCGCCGCCACGATGGAGCCTTCGGGGGCGTAGATCAGGAGCTTGAGCACCAGGGCGCTTCTGAACACCAGGTCCAGATAGGGTCCGTCGTACTCGCAGCGCTTGATCCAGTCCTCCCAGAATATTTGGGTCAGCGCCTGGAGCTTTTGGGGATCGTATTCTCGGTGGTGAGACTTGGCTCCGTCGTACCGGAGCAGGATTGAGGCTGGCTCCTCGGGCGACAGCTCGACCATTTGCACCATCACCCGACCATCCCGCACCCAGAGTCCTGGACCGTCGAAGTGGAGGTGCAGGTCCTGATGGCTAAGGATCAGGCAGTGGCCGTCTCCTCCGATCTCCACCTGGGGCTCCTGGCGCCCGTAGTCGAAGCGGGCGTCGACCCTCACCTGGGCCGCGATCGTTCCGTCCGGCGCCTGCAGCCGGCGCACCAGGATGTGATCGTCGTCCTTCTGGTGCATCTGCTCCTTCGCCACCATGAAGTCGGTAATCACCAGGCGGCCTTGAGGGCTGCTCAAGCCCGTCTCCAGGATATTGGTGCCGGGCACGTAGCGCCTGCTGTCGGCGATGTATCGGCCGTCGGGTACGACGCTCATGGAGCCACCCTTTTCCGCATCCAAGAGCCGGGCGAAGACGGCCGGGCTGTCGAACCGAGGGGCGCAGAACCAGTCGATCGAACCTAATCGGTCGATTAGGGCGGCGCTGTGGAGGTCGCCGATGATCGCGTAGTCCCGAATCGGGGAGTAGCGGGGGCTGCCCATGTACCTCCTCGCGTATTTGATGGCTCCAGAGATGATGGGACCGTAGAGGCTGGATTTGCCAAGCCGGCTGCGCTGCCGCCGCACCCGCAGGACGATTGATTTTGTGGCCGGAGGCACCGGGGACCTTCCTCGGAGCCGACCTGGGAGGCTCCAGCAGATCAGCGTGCCCGAAGCGCGACCAAGTCCGGTGCTGATCGTCCATGGAGGCCTAGCAGGCACGGGCAAGTCCACGACCGGGCGAGCCTTGGGCGCCCGGATCGAAGCCGTGTACCTGCGAATCGACACAATGGAGCAGGCGCTTCGGTCCGCCCCACGTCTGGGCGAAGCGGTGGGCAGCTTGGGCCATGTGGTCGCCCAGGCAACGCTCGAGCTGGGCAGAACCGTCGTCTCGGATTCAGTCAACCCGAATGGGCAGACCTGCGACGCCTGGCTCGAGATGGAGGCCCGCGCAAGAGCCTGTCTCCTTGAGCTCGAACGACCACGGTCTGATCCCGAGGTCCGCCGTAACTGGAGCGAGGAGCGGACCGGGGACATCGAGGGTCTGCGGCTCCCGACTTCGCAGCGGGTCGCGTGCCGCGCGTACGAACCATAGGACCCGCCCCCACCTGCCCCTTGACACTTCAGGCGGGACGATCGAGGGACCTCGACCCCCTGCTGTCCGCCCTCCGACTGCCGCCGTTCATCGAGGCGTTCTGGCCCGCGGTTTGTCCGCACAAGATGGGCGGACCGCCCGGCAAGTTGTTCACGCCAGCCGGGCAGCTACCACCAGTCTCGTTCTCCGAGGCGTCGGAGATGGCCGAGCCTTTGCGGAACCGGCCTGGGAGCGCGAGGGGAAACGCAGGCTACAGCCCCGGTAACAAGATCGTCATTCCTTTACGCATCCGTAACTTGTGTGACTAATATGTGCCAGGGAAGGAGGAGAGGCGCAGACCAGTCGATGGAAGTGGGTTAGGTGGGTGGGGGGTGACCTTACAGTCGCCATTGGCTGACCTCTCCAAGGGAGATCGGCTTGGCACAGGGAACGGCGGCGTGCACTGCGATTCGACCGGGCACGCGCTCGCACAGGGAACACGCCCCGTGCCGTCGGGCGGGACAGACGTGAGCCAGCGCCAATTGGAGAGCGGGTTGCTGGCATCCCCACCCATGGGCATCCACCTGCCGCCGCGGCGTGCGGCCTCAGGCGCCTTTCAGCCCAGCTCCACCCCAGCGCTGAGCGTCGTGGTTCCCGCCTACCGAGAGGGCCAGGGAATTCGGGTCAGCCTTGATCGGCTCACGGCCGCGCTCGGCGCCACTGGGACCACCTGGGAAGTCGTGGTGGTGGTGGATGGGGATGAGGCCACCTCCAGGGCGGCCATGGGGTGTCAGTCAGCGCGGCTTCGGGTGGTCGGGTACGGCTGCAACCGGGGCAAGGGATTCGCGCTCCGGTATGGGCTGGCGCAAACACGTGGCGAAGTAGTCACCATCATCGACGCCGACATGGAGATCGCCCCCGAGGAGATCGGGCGAATGGTGAGCCTCCTGCACCTCTACCAAGCCGACATCGTGGTGGGTAGCAAGCGCCACCCGCTGAGCGAGGTCCGCTATCCCTTCTTCCGTCGCGTGCAGTCACGGGCCTATCAGCTGCTGCTTCGGGTTCTGTTCCGGTTCAACCTGAGTGACACGCAGACCGGCTTGAAGGTCATGCGTCGTGAGGTAGCAACCCGGGTAGTGGACGTGGCTTTGGTCAAGCGCTTTGCCTTCGACGTGGAGCTGTTGGCCCTGGCACGCCACTTCGGCTACAAGCGGGTCATCGAGGCGCCTGTCCGCATCGACTACGCCTTCGAAACCACCACCGGGCTGCCGGCGGTGGCCAGGGTCCTCTGGGACACTGCGGCGATTTTCTATCGGCTGCGGCTGCGCCACTGGTACGACCGAAACGCCACCGCTGGGCGCCGTGCTCTGGACGTCGGGCTGCTGGATCCTGTCCGCGGCGAGCCCTGATGCAAGCGGTCCGGTGGCCGCTGCGCTCAGAGACCAAGCGCGCGGTGCGAGCCAGCGGTCTACTGATGTCCGCCGGCCTGGTGGGAGGCCTGGGCAATCTGGTGTTCAATTTGATGGTTGCCCGGGGTGGTGGAGCCGCGACCTACGGGGCCGTGGGGTCGCTCCTCATGCTGGCCGTAGCCGCTGGCTTCTGCGCGCTCGGGGCGCAGTACGCCGTGGCCCATCTCGCTGCAGTCGGGGCACCAGGTGCGCGGCTGCTTGGGCGGGCCTTTTGGGGAGTGGCGCCGTGGATGGCACTCAGCTTCGTCGTGCTGGTAGGGGCGGTGCCGCTGGCCTCATACCTTCACCTTGGCTCAGTGGTGCCGGTACTGCTCACCGCGCTGCTGCTCGGCGTCACGGTTCTCGCGGCCGCTCCGGCAGGGCTACTGGTGGGCAGGAGTCGCTTTCGGGCTGTGGCGGTGATCGCGATCGGCAGTACGGTCGTGCGGATACTGCTCGGGGCCTGGCTAGGGCACGGACCCGGGACAGTGGTGGGAGCGCTGGTGGCCACGGTGGCCTCGATCGTCCTCGCTCTCCTAGTCCGGATCGGGTGGGTGATTTGGAGCGAGAGAACGTCGGCGAAAGCAGCTCCCCCAGCCGCGCCTCTGGAGGCGCAGCCGGGAGAGGGAGCCCCCGGACTCATGATGCGCGGGGCCCTAGGCGCGCTCATAGCGGGTGGCCTATGGGGAATCTGGACGCTGCCGGTGTTGGCCGCTCGACACAAGCTGGATTCCCACCAGTCCGGCGAGTTCGCCGCTGCCCAACTTCTGGCGGGGGGGATTATCTGGGGGACCGCCCCCCTGGTGACCGCCTTCTATCCGACCCTAGCCCGGGGTCGCAACCAACAGGCAGTGGTCGTCGGGCTTGTGGTAACTGCGGCGGTGGCGGCTGTCGGCGTGCTGGGCTTTGGGTTGGTAGGACCGGCGCTCATCCCCCGCGTTTACGGGCCGGAGTTCCACCCCGCGGCACTGCTCCTGTTCGATCTGGGTACTTCGGCGGCGGTGACAGCAGTTATGACCTTCGTATGTTGGTCGGCGGTGGCCCAGCGCCGGATCGTATGGCCCGTGATCTTTGGACTCGGGGGAGGGATGGCCGGGGCCGTGGTTCTCTGCGCGGCTTGGGCTCATTCGACCGTCCAGCTTGCCGCGAGTCCGTCGCTGGCCATGGCGTTGGGCGCTCTGGTCGCGGGGGGTGCCAAGGTTGTGATGAACTGGCGATCGGTGCGTCCAGCGGACGAGTTTCAGACCGGTAAGTCGGTGCGGGCCTAATCATGCGGATCTTGATCCTCAACTGGAAGCACGTGGCGGATCGGGCTGCCGGCGGGGCTGAGCACTATGTCCAACGGGTGGCTGCGGAGTGGGCCATGCGTGGACACGAGGTGACCCTGCTGGTGCCCCGTCCCTCTGCGGCGCGTCGCGGCGAGCCCGGGCCGTCCGGTCCAGTCCGGGTACTCGCCCTAGGGAGGCGCGCCACAATCTTCCGCACCGCCCGTCGCCATCTCGCTCGACACGGGGATGAGTTCGACTGGGTGGTGGAGTCGGTGAGCACCCATCCGTTCTTCAGTCACGAACTGGTCGGGGATCGGGCGTTGGTGCTCTACCACCAGATCGCCGACGATGTCTGGCAGCAGGAGTTTCCGTTCCCTGTTAGTTGGATCGGGAGGCGCGTCGTCGAACCCCATTGGCTGCGGCGTATCAGCGGCGCTCGGGTGGTGGCCAACTCGCCGTCCACCGCCAGCGACCTCCATCACCGGGGAGTGGTGTCGGTGGGTGTCGTGCCACCCGGCGCAGATCCCGTCTCCGAGGCTGGCCCACGAACCCTGGCTGGCTCCCCACGGGTGATCTTCATTGGACGGTTGGTCCGGACCAAGCGGCCCCTAGACGCGGTCCGGGCCTTCGCCCGAATCCGAGCTGTCTTTCCAGGGGCAACCCTGGACGTTGTCGGGGACGGCTACCTCCGCGACCACCTGCGCGGTCTCCGTGCTCCCGGGGTGACCGTCCACGGTTTCGTTCCGGAATCGATCAAGTCGGCGTTCTTGGCCCGGTCGGAGGTGATGCTCCTACCGGGTACGCGTGAGGGCTGGGGCATTGTGGCGATCGAAGCCGGCCTGCATGGCGTGCCCGCGGTCGCCTACGACGTGCCGGGATTTAGGGACGCTGTCGTGCACGGCAGCACCGGCGTGCTGACCCAGCCGGACCCGGCGGCGATGGGAGACGCCGCGGTAGCGCTGCTCCAGGACCCCAACCGGTGGCTCCAGTACTCCCAAGCCTCTCGCCAGCGAGCCAGCTTCTACACTTGGCCGAGAGCCGCCGACCAGCTCCTGAGCTTCCTTACCGCCAAGTGCCCCGAGGCTAGCCGGAGCGCCGCATGACCAGCTGGTCGGGAAGGCGAGGATGACGGCGACGCACCGCGCCAAAGTGGGACGCGGCTCGAGCGAGGCCACCGACACTCGTCGCGCGAGCCATGCGAGGCAGGGTCGGAGAAGGGGGGAGTTCTCCTGTTCGCGGGTGCCCGCTGCCGACTGCTGCGCGCTTCTCTCAGGCGAGTTTGGCTGAGCGGCCGCAGGTGGACTCAGGGTACTGCGTGGTGATCCCCGCTCGAAACGAAGCGGACCGGATAAGCCGCTGCATTGGTAATGTGCAACGGGCCATCGACCACGCCGGGGTGGGTCCCTGGGAGATTTTGGTCGTGGATGACCAGAGTGCCGATGACACAGTGGCGGTCGCCCAACGCAGCGGCGCCACCGTTATTGCCCTAAGTCGGCATGAGGGTCGTCTAGGGGCGTGGCTCCGGGGCGTGGAAGCGTCCACCGCGCCGGTGATCGTCTTCGTAGATGCTGACTGCGAAGTCATGGTCGGCGCGTTTGCCTCTCTGCTGAAGGCATTTGGTCGCTCGGGGGTAGGGGTAGCAGCGGCGCGGGCACAGCCATTCGGCACCCACGGCGATGCCGGCATAGTAGAGCGGTCGGCGCGGTTCAGCGCGCTTATCCTGCACCAAATCAAGATCCAACTCAAGAACCACGATTTCCTGCCCATTGGCCGACTGATGGCGATCCGCCGCGAGGTGTGGCTGGTGAGCGACGGAGCGCAGGCGCCGTGCGACCGGGTGGTCGCGCACTTAGCGACGAGAGCAGGCTGGGGAGTGGTCTATGTGCCGGAAGCCGAGGTGCTGTACGAGCCAATAACGACCTACGGAGCGCTCCGAGAGGATTACCTTCGTACTCGAGTGGTGCGGGTTAATCTGCCGCTCGACCGTGACCCGCTGCCAGCGAAGGTATGGCTGCAGGCGGCCTTGACAGGGGTAACGAGGTCCCCGGCGGATGCGGCAGCGTGGCTCGCTTGCCGGGCGCTGCTGCTTGTCGATCGGGTCCTGAGGTCAGGGCGCCCGCGTCCGGCCGACGTCGACCTGTGACCTGGCTCCACCCGAGGCGCCCCCGCTCGAACTGGCAGGGTCCGCTGGGAATAGCTAGCTTTTGGCCGGGAAAGAACCGTCCCGCCATTCGCCGCGCCACGACCGCCGGCGGTGGGGCTGACGAAGTCCCCCGGGTGGGCGAGGTCCACCGCGATGTTGCCCGGTGGACGGGAAGGCTCAGCACGAAGGTGGCACCGCACGCCCCACGGCCTCGTCGGCTTCCCAAGATCGTGCTCGCGGCGATGATTGTTCAGGTCGTCGGTGCCTTGGCTTTGATGCCAGTGAGTGGCCAGCCCTTCGACCTCGCCGCCTTGACCGGCGCCAGCGAGGCGTGGCTCAGATGGGGCTTCCCCATCTTGTATCAATGGAAGTTCGGCTTCGACCTCACCTTGTTGATGATCGGGGCGCAGGGGCTCCGCTTCGTTCTGGAACATTTTGGGATGTCGGGGGCGGCCGCTCTCGCCACCGCGTGGAAGGTGCCCTTGTTGTTAGCCGACTTGCTGGTCGGACTGACCCTGCTCGATCTGGGGAGGCGGCTGAAGGTTCGCCATCCAGCCCTCGTGCCCACCTTGTGGCTGCTCTCCCCAGTCTCTTTGTGGGTAGCGGCAGGGCATGGTCAGGTGGAGCCGCTGACCGTCCTGGCGTTTACTCTGTCCGTGGATCTTCTGATCCGCAGGCGGTTCATGCTGGCCGGGGTGGTGGTTGGGCTCGGAGTTGGTATCGAGTTCCTTCCCGCTGGACTGGTGCTGGTCGCAGGGTTCTGGCTCGTCGCGGGTTTGATGCGGCGCCGCGAGGCCCTGCGCTTTTTGGCAGGGTTGGCGTTAGCGCTGGGCGCATGCTTCGGTCCCACGCTTGTTAGCACGGTGGGCCGTGCCAGCCTCTTAAGTGGCCTTTCGTCCACGGTGGCGGTGACCGCGAGCTCGGGTGCAGGCAACCCGGTGCAGCCAGTGGTCGGTTCGTCGTTGTGGGCCATCTTCGGAATAGAACCTGGGCGCTTTTGGGTGATCTCCGCAGTGATTGCAATCGCTCTGCTGTTTGGGTTTGCGGCCGTGAGATCGCGCAAGAAGCAGCACACGGTTGCGCGCCAACGGCTAGGAGTGCTGGCGACCGGAGGCTTACTGGTCTGCATAGTCATTTTGGATCCAGGCGTGCTGCCCCAGTTCTCGGACCTTGTCTTAGGGGGACTCTGCCTCATCGGAGTGGCCACGGAGTTCAGTGCCGCCGTTATCGTGCTCGGCCCCGTGTGCCAACTTGCCGGAGCGTTCTTCAAGGTCTACGGAGGCAGCTTTGAGTCCTACTGGTACGACATGTGGTTCAAGTCCGGCCACTCTGGCTGGACGCTCCCGCAAAGCACCTTGTATGCAAACATCTGTGACCGTTTGGGGGCTCTGATCATTGTCGCTGGACTGCTCTGGCTGATCATCCGTGCCGTCGTTCCGGCAGGGCCGTCCATCTCGTCGGCTCGATCCAGGTCCCGGTGGTGGTGGCCCAAGAACACGGTCGTGGCCGTCTCAGCGGCGGTGGCCATATTGGGCTCGGGCTTCCTAGCGGTCTGGTCACTGCAACCGGCATTCTGGAGCGGGGTGGGGTCAAAGGGGCCGCAGTCCTTGGTCGACTTCAGCGGCGTCGCCGGCACCCGCCCAGTGCTGGTCGCTGATACCGCACACCGTGCCGCGGTCACGGTGCCACCCGTCCTAGCAGAGGCCATGGCGGACTCCAGGGTCGCTCCAAGTATGAGCCTCATGATCGAAGCCCGTCCGCTGCTGTTGGCCACCGATGTTGGGGCTCCGTTGCCGGCGTCGGTGGCGGTGGACGACGTGGCCCTTCCGACATGGTCGACCCGGCGAAAAGACGTCCGATCGCTCTGGGTGAGCGTCCTCCTGAGTGAGGCCCGATGGGTATCGCTTGCTGAAATGCAAATGACGCCTCCAGATCTCGATGATGGGAGTAAAATCGTTCGCCCAACCGCAGTCACCTGGGTGACCCGCGGGTGGGGCCTCCTTACGTACAAGCTGTCAAGCGCAGCGGTGTCACCGACAGGTCACCTTCGCCTTACCGTCAAGCCGACTGGCGCAGCCAAGCAAAGACTGCTCTGGAACGGGAGCTCCAGGCACCGCTGGATAGTTGCAGATGTGCGCTCGGGGTACGCTTCCTTGACAATCGATGGAATATCGCGGCGCGCCGCAGTGACCCTGCCGATGCCAACCATCGGTACATTCGCCCACGAGTCGGCACTAGTGTCGGGGCTGCCGGTGGAGCAAGGCACTACAGTCACCGACGCTTCGCTAGGTGGCCTGTCAGGTACCGTGGTAACTGGAGCGCTGGTCTGGCCGACTACGAAGCGACTCGATGGTACCGTGCCTGGATTCGCTCTGTTCACGCTCGGAGAAGTCGACCTCGTGCTTCTTCTGGCCGGGGCTTTGGCATTGGGGCTGTACCTCCGGCGTCCTGTGGTGGAGATACCGCACCGGACGCCGGGTCTGAGACCCCAGCCTGAGCGAGAAGTAAGTAGCCGATACCCAGCCTGGCTGCGGACTGGCCGGCAAGCCGCGAGCGTCTTGTTGGCCGTCTGCCAGAGCAAGCTGTCGCAGATCCTAGCTCTGGCCGCGTCGGGCCGAAGCCAGACTGGCGTTGACCAAGGGATCAGGAGAGGGGCCACGGGGCGCGTATTGGTGATGACCACGCGATATCCAGTTGACCAGCCGGGCGGAGTCGAGCGCGTGGTGGCGGCGATATCTGAGCGGCTTGCGGGGGGCCAGCCTGGCTGGCGGCTGGTCAATGTTTCCGCGTATCGCGGACGGGTGGGCCTCGCGCGGATAGCTCTCGTCGGCGACATCGCGGCGGCCGGCCGTCTGGCTTTACGGACGGCGCGTGGAGCCGATGTGGTGATGGTCCACGGGGCTGAGTACGCGTGGGGACCGCTGCTCGTTTCCAAGCTCTTGAGGCGTCCCACGGTCGTGGTGTGGCATGGCGTACGCGGCCGCCGATCCCTGCCTCCGCCGAAAAACACCTTCGAGAAGCTGTCGCAGGGAATCTTCCGTTGGAGCAGCGACCAGCTGCAGCGGGTCGCCTTGAGGGCCGCCGCCACGGTGGCCGTGAGTCCGACCGTGGCCGCGGAGATCAGGAAGCGGTTCGGGTATGCGGGCCGGATCGAGGTCATTCCCAACGGGGTGGTTGAGCCTGTCGCCGCGGTCCGGAGGCGGAGGCGCAACCGCGGGCACGGATTGCGAGTGATTTGGATTGGCACCACGCCCTACAAGAAGGGTCTAGACATCGCGATGGCTGCCTGTGAGCAGGCACGGGCCACGGGTCAGAAATTAACCCTGACCGTCGTTGGCGTGTCCAGAGCGAGCTCAGACATCCACGCCGAGGAGTCTCCGGCGTGGGTCACCTGGGCGGGTCGCATCGCCCCGGAAGAGGTCGACCGGCTCATGCTCACGCACGATCTAATGCTGAGTCCGACTCGTTACGAGCCCTTCGGCATGGCGATCTTCGAAGCTCTTGCCGCTGGGCTTCCGGTGATCGGCTCCGCGGCGGCGGAGTGGCAGATCGGAGGAGCCGGGGAAGTCGTCTTCGCGGACGATCCGGCGGAGTACGCGGCGGCTTTGATTCGGCTGGCCGACCCCTCCCGCCGCCGCGAACTAGGCGTGGCGGCCATCGACCGGGCACGAGAATTCACCTGGGGTGCGGCGGTTGCCGGGTATCTGCGGGTCCTTCAGGCAGTGGCGGCGATCCGGGACTCGGACGCGCTCATTCCCGTGGCCGCGCCGGTATCCGACGGGGTGGCCGATAAGTGAGCTGTGGAGGCGGACGGAGCGGGCCAGCATCTGGTGATACCCGCGGAACGCGTGTCCTGGGCCGACCCTCCTCCAGCGAATCAGTATCGTTGGGCGACTTACTGTGCATAGGGCAAGCACCTCAGGAAACGGAACTGAGTAGCTTGGATCCGCGACGAGAGCCAAGACGAAATCATAGCCAGTGGAGCAAGGGCAAGGGTGACAACTTGGTTGAAGCCGCGAAACAGAGACGCTGCCAGGGCGCATCCTTACGGGGACGGGGGCACAATCGGCTTCAGATGGCGGATCGGAGTCGGGCGGGTTGAGTCCCGCATGCCTTTGTTGCTCGGCCGGAAGACTCGGATAGGGGCCACGCGGTTATGGAGACGTCGACCAGCTCTGGTGCGGAGGTTGGTGACTTGGGTGACCGCTTGGTAGGTCAGCTTTCTGTGGTAGCGATAACGGCAGAAGAACGTCACCAACAATTGTTCGAGTGGAATGCTACAGAAGCCGAGTTTCCGATGGATGTCGGAGTTCACGAGCTCGTGGCGGCCCAAGCGGCGCGCACGCCACATGAGATAGCTGTCGTCTCGTCCTCTGATCACCTCTCGTACGCCGAACTGGACGACTATGCCAGTCGTCTTGGTCACTATCTACGCCAGTGCGGAGTCGGACCGGACCAGCAGGTTGGAATCTGCCTGGAGCGGTCGGTGGACATGGCAGTGGCGCTGCTGGCGGTTCTGAAAGCTGGGGGGTCGTACCTACCTCTCGACCCCCAGCATCCAGCCGAGCGCATCGCTGGCGTCATCGACGATGCGCACCCGGTCCTTATTGTCACCACCGCGCGTCTGCGCGCTCGGCTCCCTAGTCGGGACGTACCACTCCTGCTAGTGGACAGCGACCGGTCCACCTGGATCGATTCAGCCGCGATCCGAACCCCGGTGTCAGGATCGGGTAATCTCGCGTACCTTGTCTACACCTCCGGCTCAACGGGCGAGCCCAAGGGGGTGATGATCGAGCATCGAGCGATCGTCAATCAGCTGATCTGGCGAGCTCGAGCGTTCGGGCTGGGCCCGGGAGATCGGGTCCTGCAGAAGGCCCCCCTGGGTTTTGACGTTTCCGTGTGGGAGCTGTTTTGTCCGCTTATTTGTGGGGCCACCGTGGTGATGCTGGAGCCGGGTGCCCAGCGAGATCCGCGCCGACTGTCGGCAGCGATCGGCGACGAGAGAATAACTCTCGTGAGCTTTGCACCTTCCATGCTGCAGTGGTTAGTCGACGAAGGAGAACTCGAGGGCTGGAGTGCGATGCGCTTAGTAGCGGTTGGGGGGGAGACCCTGCTGCCAGCGTTGGTTGAGAAGGTTTTCGAGCGGCTCGGAGATGGTGTGACTGTAGTCAACCTGTATGGCCCGACCGAGGCAACAATTGTTTCAACGTGGTGGCGTTGTCGACGAGGCGACGCGGTGGTGCCAATTGGACGTCCGATCGCCAACACGCAGGTGTACCTCCTCGATGCGAACATGAACCTCGCATCTGCGGGGGTTGCTGCCGAACTGTTCATTGGTGGTGTGGGGCTTGCCCGCGGCTACTTCAAACGGCCTGACCTGACAGAGGAGCGCTTTGTCCCGAATCCCTTCAGACCAGGCGAACGAATCTACCGTACCGGTGACTTCGCGCGCTGGCGTCAAGACGGCACGCTCGAGTATCTTGGGCGGTTAGACGACCAGGTAAAGATCCGGGGAAACTACTTGGAGCTCGGAGAAGTAGAAGCCGCGCTCCAAACGCATGAGTCCGTGGAACGGGCACTTGTCCTGCCGCGACCGGACGGAGCTGGCGTACCCCAGTTGGTAGCCTACGTAGTGGGCAAGCGTGATCAGCGCCCTCCAGCGAGGGCGGAGCTTCGAGCCCATCTGGCGAAGGTGCTGCCGGACTACATGATTCCCTCCGGCTTCGTGACAATTGATTCGATACCGCTAGCGTCTAACGGGAAAGTAGATCGGAAGGCACTGCCTGTCCCCGTATTTGAGGTAGGTATGTACGTGGCGCCGCGTAGCCCCATGGAGGCGCAGTTAGCCGCGCGGTTTGCTCAGGTATTAGGACTTGAGCGAGTAAGTGTGGAGGAGGACTTCTTCCTGCTCGGCGGGCACTCCCTCCTAGCGGCGCGCGTTCTGGGTGAGGTTGAGAGCGATTTAGGGATCCGGGAGTCTCTTGCCGAGGTGTTCATGCGCCGGGCTACCGTAGCTGCACTCGCCTCTGCCATTGAGTCGGTGCACGGCGACCACACTGTCGGCGGAGCAGTCCCGCTATCGCTCTCCGACGGCAGTGTTCCCACCTTGTTCTTTGTACACCCCGGCGAATCTGCCATGCTGACTCTCCGACACTTTGTTAGCCTTCTGGGGCGGGAGCAACCGGTGCGGGGATTACTCCCCCCGCGGGTCGGCCGGCGGTTTGAGAGAGCCTCCAGCGTTGAGCAGTTAGCCAGTGCATTGCTCGGGACCATCCGCGATGCGCAGCCCCACGGGCCCTACTTCGTAGCCGGCTTCTCGCTGGGCGGGCTTGTCGCCTATGAGATCGCTGGCCAGCTCTCGGAAGAGGGCGAGGTAGTAGCGTGGCTCGGCGTTTTCGACGCTTCCAACAGTCCGATTGCTGCCGATGGAATGCTATGGAGCCGGTCTCCGCGCGGGCTGGTGATGCACGTACTCCAGTTTGGTCCAGTGCAGGCGGCACGTGCTGCGAAGCGGTTAGTCTGGCGCTGGGTCAGAGCGACGTTGGTCCGAATCCACTGGCTCCCGGTGGAGGCGGACGCCTTCGACTATCACGGAGCTGCGGTGCTGACGGCGCGGTACAAGCCCCGTGGCCACGCGGCTCCGATGCAACTCTTTGCCAGTGCCGACAGCATCCGCGCCACCGGGAGCCCTACGCTCGGATGGGAACAGGTCCACAGAGGACCGATAACCCAGCATGTGCTGGCGGGCGACCACATGGCGATGATGACGGAGCCCTACGTGCGGGTAGCAGCTCAACTGGCGCGGGAGAGTCTGCTGCGCGCTCGGTCCGCGTTGCCGGTGGACGCCGGATGACCGAAGCTCGACTCCCCCGTCCCGACTCAGATGAAGTTCACCTCTGGAAAGTCGCCCTGGACTTCGCGCCGATGGCCCCGACGGCAGTGTTGGAGACCCTCTCAGCAGAAGAGCACGGTCACGCGCTGCGCTTTCGCGCCGAGATTGACCGGACACGCTATGTCGTTCGTCGGTGGTGGCTCCGGGAATTGCTCTCTGCCTATGTAGGCACGGATCCCTCTGAGTTGGGGTTCATTCGTGGCCCGTATGGTAAGCCGCGCCTAGTTGTCCCTGACGTAGGATGGCTGCGGTTTAGCCTCTCGCACTCGGCCGGTGTTGTTGCCTTTGCCGTAGCCACAGGGCGGGAGGTCGGTGTCGATATCGAGTGGGAACGCAGAGACTTTCCGGTGGACCAGGTGGCTTGGAAGTTCTTCACGGACGACGAGCGAAGCAGGCTCGGGCGGAGTTCGTCGGTGGAGCGCGTCGAGGCGTTCTTTGCGTTGTGGACCAGAAAGGAGGCACTCGTCAAGCTAACCGGACGCGGCTTAGCAGGCTCGGAGAGCAGTCCATCCAAGGGACCTCTCCGCGCCGAAGCGACTTGCGCGCCGTCATTGTGCCTGCCCGACGTGCGGGAATGGTCGGTCTGCGGCTTTGACGCAGGCCTTGGCTTGGCCGCCGCAGTCGCGGTGGAAGGCGACCATTGCCGAGTACCGGCAACCACCCGGGAGTTGTCGCTGGCGGCCATGCGCGGTAGGGATTCCGCCCGAGCTTTGCCAACCGTTACCCGGTTCGGTTGGGATCGAGTTCAGCCGACCGGACACCGAGGAAACCAGAGCACCGGTCCACGACCGGGGGATGTTGCGTCGCTCTAACGGGCGCGAGCGAAGTACGCCTTGCCTGATCCAGGAAAGCGGGCGATGCGATGGTGCCAGACGAGGTCTAGGCCGAACCGTCCCAAGCGCGCACGCATCTCCTCGAAGTGTTGGCTGGCGGTGGGGCCGTACTCGAGGAAGAGCTGCTCTACTGTCGCCCAGACCTCCGCGTAGGCCTCGGCGATCGCAGCAAGCTCACCTCCCAGGCAGCTCAGCGAAACGATTTCTGCCTTCCCCCCGGCAGTCGCCACCAGGGAGCCAAAACTCATACCCTGTACCGTCACCATCCCACCTTTTCGCGGCGACAGCGATGCCGAGGAGAACGCATTCTCGGACGCCCACAACTCTGTCTCACCATCGGCCTCAGCGAGCGCCGCAGGCACGACCGTGGCCCTGCCAGTTAGGCCATTTCGAGCCAAGTTCAACCGAAGCCAGGTCAGCGTGCTCGGCGAGGGTTCCACACAGGTAAACGTGGCCTCGGGCAGACGAGCGGCCAAAGCACAAGTGAAGCTACCGACGTTCGCCCCGATCACGAGGGCGGTCCGGACGGCGAACGGGTCTTCCCACGAGACGTCGCGGAGCCGATAGTCGTCGAGCACGAGGACGTCGACCAGCGACCACCAACTTGTCCGGTGGTTAGGCGCCCGTAGGGTAACGCCGCCTCGGGAGGTGACGGTAAAGACTCCGTAGCTCCATCCAAGGTGGTTGAGGCCGACACGAATCAGAACGGCCGGCCAGTTGCGGAGCTCCTTCCTGCATTGGCGGGCTAGGTCAAACTCATGCCGAACCCTAGTGGCGATGCTCACCGGCATCGCCGCCTCGCGACGGCGGGCCACCGAAGGGAAGCTGCTGCGCCTGTGGTCGCAGCGACATTGACTGGTTCGCTCATGGTGATCGCTCTCACCGCAATTCTTTGTCCCCAAGTTGTCCGGCGCGTACTCGTCATTCTGCCACGGGTCCTTCCCCACCACTAGAGCATGCGGCTGGTCCTGGCCAGGACGATCACGAATAGTGCAATGAGCTGATCACGATAAGTGCAGAGGTCCGCGGGACGGTTATCTAACCGCGGCGCGTCCTCCCTGTAGGCGGTCGGTCCCTGATGGGGCCGCCTCGGGTAGCTGTGGCCACGGACGGGTTCGTTGCACTGACCGTTGGTCGTGGGGGAGAATCCGTCGCAGTTCGCGGCGGCCTGCTTTACGGTGCCGGTGGGCGCTCACCCAAATTCGGCCTCTTGTCGCGGACCGGTGTGCTTTGCTGCGCGAAGGCGGTAGATCAGAGTAACTGCACCACCTCCTCCCAGGCTGCGGTTCGGACGGCAAGCGCGGTGGTGGCGCGGCAGGAGACTTCGCACTTGGTCGAGGGAGGGAGTCTCTTGGACGGCCGCCTCAGCGGTGAAGCAGAACCGGGCCGGGTGGGCGGCCGGACCGCACCGTGAAGCCGCAGGCCAGCAGCTCTCGAGCGTCTTCGCTCCCGTGCGGTGCGGGCTCGACGAGGACCCACTGGGCGCCGATGCGGGCTAGGCTCGACTGGAGCGCGCAGGAGCCCGCCATGGCGTGCAGCGAGGCCCTGGCTATCCCATCGGGCCCCAGCGCGTTCTGAGCCCCAGCAATTTGCGCGTCCTGCGAGCTGAGGAGCCTGCCCGGAAATACGACTGGGGCGGGGTTAGTGGCCAAGTGATGGCCGATGAACGCGAGTGGCTCGTAGAGCTCCCACGGCAGAACTACTACCGGGGAAGAGGACGGAACGTGTGCCTTCATATAAGCCGCCGTCCGCAGCCAGGTCGCCGGATAGGAGACAGGGACAACGGTCACCGGCAGTTCTCGGATGGCGTCCACGCCGCCTGGCAACAGGACGGCCAAGCCGATGCCTGCGATCACTACGCCGGATATCGCGCTCTTTGACGCCCGCCCAACTGAGGCCTTAGCCGCAAGGAAGGTCAAGGTCTCCGCGCCCAATACGACGAGCGCGATCAGCCATAGGGCGCTCCACTTCTCAGGCTCTCGGAAGGCCCCCAGCAACGGCAGCCGCCGCATGAGCCAGACCATGGCGGCGAGGCCGGGTCCGGTCGCCGTGCTTCCCGCCAGGAGCAACCCCAGCACGCCGGCCGGTAGTAGCCACGCGCGGTCGCGACGAAGCCAGGCACCGGTCAGGGCCGTCACCGCGAGAACGGCGGTGGTCACCGGCCACCACGGAGCGCCCTGATTCAGCAGGGGGATTCGCCCTAACCGCTCGGGCCAGAAGCCGAAGAGTCCCATCAGATTAACCCAGAGCCCGTAACTGGGGCTGGCACTGGCCCGGAAGAGGGTGAGGTCGGCCTCCGTGAAGCCCTTCACGGACGAGTAGCTGGCCAGGTTGTGCCCGACAAAGAAGGGCACCCAGCCGTATACGAGTAACGCTCCCAAGAGGCCGACGCTGGTCGCGCCCCAGCGCAGGAACGAAGCGCTTCTCCAGGACTTGCGCCAAAGCAAGCTCGCTCCTGCGAGGACTACCAATAGGCCCAGAGCGTGCTGATCCAAGGTAGCCGCCAACCACCCGAGAACGGCGCACTCGAACGCCAGGCGCCATCCGGGCTGTCTCTGGAGTGCTTCCCAGGCCCCGAGCCAAAGGAAGACCGCTCCCAAAGCCGCGACGACCCCCCACTGGCCCTCAACTAGGCGGCCAAAGACCCATGGGTTGAGGCTGGCCAGGGCACCTGCGAAGAGCTGCGCAGCCCAGGGTCGGTCCCGGAGGAACACCATCGGTCCAAACCCGCAGAGGAAGAGCGACCCCGCTAACCAGAAGCGGCCTGCTAGGGAACCGCCGAGGAGGTGGGTGATGAGCTGAATCGGAGCCGAGAAGCCCCAGTTGATAGCTGGGGAGCGGGGGCCAAAGGCGGAGTCCACCTGGAGCACGTAGCCCGGCGCGCTGAGGCTGTGCAGGCACAACAGGACGATGACCGCCGGTAGCGCGATTGCTCGTGCCCAGCTCGCCGCGGTGGACGGCCCGGTGCTGGAGTTCCCGGAGGACGTCGATGAGGCCGGCTGGTGGCCCGCAGCAGCGCTAGTGATGGTCAATGCGATGAGGGAAGGGGCGAGCGTACGCCGCCATACTTCAGTGGCCAGTGGAGGGGGATGGGTCCCTGCCCGAGCAACCCCGATCGAGGGATGAGGTTCATCTAGACATCGTCCAGACGCGGCCTGGCTCGGCAGAACGCCAAAGCTGCCCAAGCAGGACCACCTCCGATCCACCTCGCCACCCCTGGGCCAGCGTGTCCCGCCTAACTGCACTTCCCATGAGCCGGCGGTGGGTGCCTCCCGGGTTCGGCGCGAGCTGCCGCTGAAGTCGAGCCGAACTCGGCCAAGCGTTGCGTTCCACTGACCGGCTATGGTATATTCCCCCCGAAGGAAGCGTGGGCACCTGGGCGGGTGATCCGACCAAGGGAGAGAATCGTTGAATCCTGTACCCAAGCGGGTGTGGCAGTTGCTGACGTCGTGGCCGGTCGTGACAAGTTCCGGGGCGATGCTGGCGGTTGCCGGTGTGGTCCTCTGGACTGTGACGCAGGCCCCTATCTCACTGGCCCAGACGGGAAGCAGTGGGTACGGAGGGGTTTCGGCCGCAAGCACGTCCAACCCCACCACTCCGACCACCGGAGCCGGGCTGGTCGCTCCAGCGATCGTGTTGCTGGTCGGGATGATCGTCTTCGGAGTGGGCCTGTACCTCCGTCGCTCGTCGGCACAGACGACCAGCTAGAGTCCTCGAAGCGGCGCCGGTCGCTCCGGGTAGCTGTAGCGTGGTGCGATGCCTGGTTGAGGTGACCCCTGGCACTGGTGTCACGGGCACTAACCGAGGGTCGAGGCCAGCCCGTCGTATGCAACCCTGCAGCCGCCGATCGCGGTCGAGGTAGCAGAAGAAGACGCGGCGGCTGTGTGCCGAGGCGGGCGTTGCGTCGGCGATTTGCGGAGGTTGCCGGGACGGCGGAGCGGGAGGGATTCGAACCCTCGAAGGGGTTGCCCCCTTACGGCATTTCCAGTGCCGCGCCCTCGGCCAACTAGGCGACCGCTCCCCGAGGGGATTCTAGTGGGGCCGTCAAGCTTGAGCCCCGGGGAGGATGGCGGAGCAGACCCGCCACCCTCCCTGACTCAGGAGCGCGTCGGAGCCGGAAATAGCTCCGGCGTCAGTATCGGCTCGGGTGTAGGTATCGGATGATGCAGTTCGAATACCTCCTCGTCAAAGAGCACCCGGTCACCGTGTTCCAGCTCCAGCTCGGTCATTCGCAGCGGGACCACCAGCACAATCGCCTTGAGGATCAGAAACGTCATGCCGCCGTCGTAGGCGGTGATTACCACCAGCCCGATCACTTGCACCAAGAGCTGGTGCGGGTTGCCCGAGAAGAGCCCGCCAACACTGGCGTTCGCACCGTTGACCCCGACATACACGATCATGGCCGGGTTGGCGATGAGGCCGACCAAGATGCCTCCCACCGCGCCGGCGGTGAAGTGAGTGTGGATCACGCCAAGGGTGTCGTCCACCTTCCGGAAGGGCCAGCGCCCAGAGAGCTTGTTCATGGTCAGCCACGGGATGGCGGCACCGAAAAGACCAACGATGATCGCGCCGTAGCCGTCGACGTAACCGGCAGCGGGGGTGATCGCCACGAGCCCACAGATGAGACCGTTGATGGCCCCCAGAAAGGACAGCTTGCGGTTGAGCGAGATGTCCAAGAAGAACCAGGTGAGCATGGCGATGGCCGTCGCCAGGTTGGTGTTGAGCACGGCCGCCGCTGCGTCGGCATTGGCGAAGTAGGGGTCGCCCCCGTTGAATCCGTTCCACCCCAGCCACAGGATCCCCGCTCCCACCGCCGCCAGGAGCATGTTGTTGGGCTTGAAGTCCTGCTGATCCTTGAGCGTCCGGGGCCCGATGACCGCGGCTCCGACGAAGCCCGAGATGCCGGCCGCCACATGAATGACGTAGCCGCCGCTGTAGTCGACGACCCCCATCTGGGCCAGCCAGCCACCCCCCCAGAGCAGAAAGGCGTTGACGCTATATACGAACAGCGACCACAGTGGAACGAAGAGCATCCAGGCCTTGAAGTTGATCCGTCCAAACAAGGCCCCGGCCAGGATGATCGGCGTGATCGCCGCAAACACGAATTGGAAGTAGATCAACGAGGCCTGTGGGAAATCCAGCTTGGGCATCAGCCCCTTGAGCAGGGGGATGCTGGCCCGAGCCGTCTCCCCGAGGACGCTTAGAACCGGCCTGGGAAGGCCCACCAGCGAGCCCAGCCAGGGGTGCCCGAATCCCACGCTGTAGCCGGCCAATACCCACACCACCAGGACCGCCGCGAACGCGTAGAAGCACATCACGGCGGAGCTCACTGCCCACTTACGTTTGACGACTCCGCCGTAGAGGACAGCGAGGCCCGGCAAGGACATGAGACCGACCAAGGTGCCGGCTGTGAGCTGCCAGGAGTTATCGCCTGGGTTCAAATAGGGAGGCGACGGAATGTACATGACCAGGAAGTTCCTCCTCTCGAGTTGGGTGTTCCGGGCCCCCGTCGAGGTGGGGGTGGTTGCAGCCGAGTCTTCCAGAATCCCTAGGAACCGTCACCGGTCGATACACACGATTTAGCGACTATCTGCTGGTGTCACCACACCATGACTAGACGTTCAATCCGGAGAGTCCGGGTCGCGGATCGGGAGTCAGTCCGCCCGGGCGATCAAGGCGGCCTCGATGGCGGCCGCCGCCAAGCGCCCGTCGGCGATCGCCTGGACGACCAGGGAGGCTCCGCGCACGGCATCGCCGAACGCGAACACGCCAGGGACATTGGTCTGGCTGTCCGCTCCCACCACGAGCCGACCTCCGGGCAGCTCTTCGACCTGGAGCTCCGCGACGATCGGGTCGGCGTCCGCTCCGGTGAAGCCGAGAGCAAGGAGGACCAGGTCCGCCCCGATCGAGGAATCCGTGTCGGGGACTGGCTCCAGGCTCCGGCTCCCGCCTGGAGCGACGACGGATCGCACCTGGCGTATCTGCAGGGCGCTGACCCGACCCTGGTCGCTGGAAAAGGCGACCGTCTCCACACTGAAGCCCCGCCGACCGCCTTCCTCGTGGGCTGGCGAGACCCGCAGGACGAGCGGCCACTCCGGCCACGGGTTGTCCGGCGCCCGGTGGAGCGGGGGACGGGGCAGGAGCTCCAGCTGGTCGACTGTGGTGCAGCCTTCGCGGTGCGCGTTTCCCAGGCAGTCGGCACCGGTGTCGCCGCCCCCCAAGATCACCACTCGGCGGCCGGCGGCGCTGATCGGGGTCGTGCCCGGACTCAGGCAGAGTCCGGCGCGGCGGCGGTTCTGCTGCTCCAGATACTCCATGGCGAGATGGATCCCTGGGAGATCCCGGCCGGGGATGGGCAGCTCTCGGGGACGGCGTGCCCCCAGCGCCAGCCCGACAGCGTCAAAACTGTCCCTCAGCTCGGCGGCGGCGACATTTTCGCCGACTTTCACCGAGCAGCGGAACGTTACCCCTTCCGCTTCCATCTGGGCCACCCGTCGATCGACCAGCCCCTTGGGCAGCTTGTAGTCGGGGATGCCGTAGCGGAGCAGTCCCCCGGGCCGATCTGCCTGCTCGAAGACGACGACCTCATGACCGGACCTTGCCAACTGCTGCGCTGCCGCCAGACCAGCTGGTCCTGATCCCACAATCGCAACTGAACGGCCACTCTTGGAGGTGGGTGGACATGGGGTCACCCAACCCTCCTGGTACCCCCTGTCGATCAGGCTGCGCTCCACCTCCTTGATGGTCACGGGCTCGTCGTTGATGGCCAAGACACAACTCGCCTCGCACGGGGCCGGACAGACCCGACCGGTGAACTCGGGGAAGTTGTTGGTGCGGTGCAGTCGCTCCAGCGCGGCCTCCCAGCTATCGCGGCCCACCAGAGCGTTCCAGTCAGGAATGAGGTTGTGGAGCGGGCAGGCGTGGTGGCAGAAGGGAATGCTGCAGTTCATGCATCGGCCCGCCTGCAGCTGGAGGTCGGCCGGAGGCAGACCCTGGTGGACCTCCTGGTAGTCGGCCAGACGCTCCGCGACCGGGCGATCGGGTCCCAGCTGGCGGCCATGTCGAACAAAGGCCAGAGGATCGGCCATCAGCTCAGGCCAGCGCCGCGGCGGTCTCGGTTGCGTCATCCTGCACCCGCTGGACAACTCCTGACACCCCGGCTCCGCGCCGTCGGGGCCGCACCAGTACCAGCTGGCCGGAGGTGTCAGTCCAGTCCGCCAATAGCCGGCGCGCCTGCTGGCTGCGGGTGTAACCAGCGTGCCGCTGCAGGAGGTCCTTAACTATCGTAAGGTCGTCCTGGTCGAGACGGGTGACCTCGACCGAGACCGGGTTGCACTGCCGCCGCACGGCGTCGGACGTGGCGAGGACGTAGGCAACCCCTCCACTCATGCCTGCCCCGAAGTTCTGTCCGACGGAGCCCAGAACGAGAACGGTGCCGCCGGTCATGTACTCGCAGCCGTGGTCGCCGATGCCCTCGACCACCGCGGTCGCACCACTGTTACGCACCGCGAATCTGTGACCCGCCTGGCCCTCGAAGTAGGCCTCTCCGGAAGTTGCCCCATAAAGAGCGACGTTGCCGATGATCACGTTGGCGGCCGCGGCGTAGCCACTCCGAGCGGGAGTGCGCACCACCAGTCGACCTCCGCTCAGCCCCTTCCCCGGGTAGTCGTTGGCGGCGCCGGTGCAGGTCAGGCTGATCCCGGGGGCGAGCCAGGCGCCCAGACTCTGGCCGGCGACTCCGTGCAGCGTCACCTGCAGGGTGTCGGCGGCCAGTCCCATCTGCCCGTAACGGCGAGCCACCTCGCCGCTTAGGCGGGCGCCGACGGCGCGGTCGGAATTGCGCACCCGCGCCGAAACGGCACCCGGAGTCCCGCTCAGGATCGAGCTGCGCAGCCGATCGAGGAGGCGGAGGTCGAGGGCGGCGTCCAGGTAGTGCTCCTGAGCCCTACTCCGCGACAGCGCCTCGACGTCGGCGCGTCGAGGCCCGCGCCGCAGCGCGGCCGGACCCGGTACCGGAGCATGTAACAGGGGGGCGAGGTCCAGCCCAGCTGCCTTCCAGGGACGAAGTTCTGTCCGCTCTCCCAGACGGTCCACTCGGCCCACCATCTCCGAGACCTTCCGGAAGCCGAGCTCCGCCATATGGCGGCGAACGTCCTCGGCCACCATCATGAAAAACCTCACGACGTGTTCAGGCTCGCCGGAGAAGCGACGCCGCAGAATGGGATCCTGGGTGGCGATGCCTACGGGACAGCTGTTGAGGTGGCAGACCCGCATCAGGATGCACCCGGTCGCCACCAGCGCCGCCGTGGCAAACCCGAACTCCTCTGCGCCGAGCAGGGCCGCGATGACGACGTCGCGGCCGGTGCGCAGGCCGCCGTCGGCCTGGATGGTGACTCGGGAGCGGAGTCCCTGTCGGACCAGCGCCTGCTGGGTCTCGGCGAGACCCAGCTCCCACGGGATGCCGACATGCTTGATCGAAGAGAGCGGGGCCGCGCCCGTGCCTCCGTCGTGCCCCGAGATAGTGATGTGATCGGCGCGAGCCTTGACCACACCAGCCGCCACCGTTCCCACCCCGGCTTGGGAAACCAGCTTCACGCTCACCCGGGCTGTCGGGTTGGCCTGCTTCAGGTCCCAGATCAGCTGGGCCAGATCCTCAATGGAGTAGATGTCGTGGTGCGGCGGTGGGGAGATCAGCTCCAGACCGGGAACGGCGTGTCGGAGTCTGGCGATGTTGGCGTCCACCTTGTGGCCGGGCAGCTGTCCGCCCTCACCTGGCTTGGCCCCCTGGGCGATCTTGATCTGAATATCGTCGGCATTGACTAGGTAGTCGACGGTCACCCCGAACCTGGCTGACGCTACCTGTTTGATGGCGCTCCGTCGGGAGCTGCCGTCGCCAGCTACTGCGAAGCGCTCCGGGTCCTCGCCACCCTCCCCGGTGTTGCTTTTGCCGCCGATCTGATTCATCGCCAGGGCCATGGTCTCGTGGGCCTCCTGACCGATTGACCCAAGGGACATGGCTCCGGTAGCAAAGCGGCGCACGATAAATGGCGCCTGCTCGACCTCGTCGATGGGGACACTGCGAGAGGAAGTCAGATCGAGCAGATGCCGCAGGGTCGTCGGGGGTGCGCTTCGAGCGTCGGCCAGGTCCGTGAACCTGCGGAAGCGATCCAGGTCAGGACCTCGTACCGCGTGCTGGAGCGCCGCGACACTCTCCGGATTCCAGGCGTGAGACTCACCCTGGTGACGCCAGCGGTGATCGCCGCCCAGGTCGGGGTCCTCGGTCGGGGAGAAGTCGTGGAAGGCGCGGCGGTGTCGCCGTCGAACCTCCTCGGCGAGCACCGCGAACCCGGCACCGCTGAGCCGGGATGGAGTACCGGAGAAACAGCGGTCCATCACTGGCCTGGCAATCCCGACGGCCTCGAAGACCTGAGCCCCGCAGTAGCTGGATAGAGTGGAAATGCCCATCTTCGACATCACCTTGAGCAGTCCTTCCTGGAGGCATTGGATGTAGGACGCCTGGGCTTGGAAGCGATCTCGAGGCTCGGTCAGAAGTCCGGCGCTCGCCATGCCGGCGACCGAGTCCAGTCCGAGGTATGGGTTGACCGCCTCCGCTCCGTGACCGATGAGGCAGGCCAGGTGATGCACACTTCTGGCGTCGGCGGACTCGGCCACCAGGCTGAGTGCCGAGCGCGCGCCAGCTCGCACCAAGTGCTGATGGATGGCCCCCACGGCCAGCAGGCAGGGGATCGGCGCCAGCTCGGGTCCTGCCTCACGATCGGTGATGATCAAGATCCGGACTTCGTCTTCGACCGCCAGCAACGCCTCGGCGCAGAGGCGGTCGAGGGCGCGTTCTAATTCATCCCCCTCTTCCGCTACCTCGAAGACCGCGGAGAGAGTGCGAGTTCGGAGATTGGGCGGCAGCTCGCTCTGGATCTGTCGGAGCTGGCCGTCGGTCAAGACCGGATTCTGGAGCTCAAGTCGAGTCACCGGTCGTCGGTCGGGCGCCACCAGCTCGCCGCCCCCTCCCAAGGTGGTGCGCAGCGACATCACGCAGCGCTCGCGAATCGAGTCGATAGGAGGGTTGGTGACTTGGGCGAAACTCTGGCTGAAGTAGTCGTACAGGAGCCGCGGTCGCTCGGAGAGCACGGCCAGGGCCGCATCGTTCCCCATCGACCCGATCGCCTCGTGCCCGGTTACCGCCATCGGACCGAGTACCTGACTCAGCTCCTCGTCCGTGTACCCGTAGCAGTGGTGCCAGGCAGTCAGGTCGCCGCCAGAAACGGTCGCCGCTAGCCGGTCATCTTCCGATGGGGAGGGGAGTTGGTACAGCGACTCGGCGGACAGCTGTTGGTACGGATGGCGCCTGGTCACCGTCCTCTTGATCTGGTGGTCGTCGAGGACTCTCCCGCTGGCCGTGTCCACCATGATCATGTGGCCCGGCTCCAGCCGTCCGGAGCGCCGAACCAGGGCCGGGTCGAGGTCAACCACCCCGATCTCCGAAGCGAGCACGACCAGTTCGTCGGTGATCGAATACCGGGCCGGGCGCAGACCGTTGCGGTCGAGCGCCGCCCCGACCCAACGCCCGTCGCTGCAGGTGATGGCCGCCGGTCCGTCCCAGGGCTCGATCAGGTTTGCCTGGTAGCGGTAGAAGGCGCGTAGCTGGGCGGGCAGCTCGCCGCCTTCTTCCCAGGCCTCGGGGATGGTCATCATGAGCGCCTCCGGGAGCGACCTCCCGGTCCGAATCAGCAGTTCGATGGTGTTGTCCAAGGCTCCGGAGTCGCTGCCCTGGGGCTCGACAATGGGAAGGAGCTCCTCTGGGCCGGCCCCACAGATGGGGTGCCGCCAGCCCCGTTCCCGGGCTTGCATCCAGTTGACGTTCCCTCGAAGGGTGTTGATCTCGCCGTTGTGGGCGATGAACCGGAAGGGTTGAGCCAGTCTCCAGCTGGGGTCGGTGTTGGTGCTGAAGCGCTGGTGAAAGAGGGCCAGCTGGCTCGCCAGGTCGGGCGCCGAGAGGTCCGGATAGAAGGGCTCTAGCTGAGTCGCGCTCAGCTGACCCTTGTAAATGAGGGTGGCGCTGGAGCAGCTGGTGACGGCAAACAAGCCGGCTGAACTTGGGTCTCTCAGAGATAGGGCATGGACCCGACTCTCGATCCGTTTGCGCACCGGATAGAGAGCGTCTTCCAGAAGCTGTCGGCCGGGGCGCCCACTGATGAAGAGCTGCTCGATGACCGGCTGGCCACTCCTGGCCACCGGACCGATGGCCCTGGGCCGAACCGGCACTTCGCGCCAGCCAAGTACCCGTAAGCGCGCCTCCGCGACCGCCGCTTCGACGACTACCCGACAGGCGTCGCGGTCCTGGCCCTGGCGGGGCAGGAACACGGTGGCCACGGCGTACCGCCCGCGCCGTGGGAGAGCAATTCCCTGCTCGGCGCCGACTCGGCGAAGGAAGGCGTCGGGAATCTGGATCAGCAACCCCGCGCCGTCCCCCGTACGGGGGTCGGCGCCGAAGGCCCCTCGGTGAAGAAGCCGGCGCAGCGCTCCCAAGGCCAGGTCGACGACCTGGCGGGAGGGTTCGCGACCCCTGCTGGCAATGAAGCCCACACCGCATCCGTCACGCTCAAGCTCAGGGTCGTAGAGACCGTCGAGAGGATTCCCGAAAGCGCTCGGGACATCGGTGGGTTCTTTGGCCGGCGGCGACCTGAGCGTGCGCTGGAAGGGCTGGGGTTTCATGACCTTGCGGCTGGCGGTTCGCGGCTAAAAAAAAGACCGGGACCCGAGATTTCGGGAACCGGTCTTTGCTCTAGCGATGCGGTGGCGCTAGCTGACCGGCCCTCCTGCAAGTAGGGATGCGCTAAGCCTTAGCTCAGCGACGGCCGGTAGAGGTCCGAATTCGCTCCGCAAAGTGGTGCCAGTGTAACCGGCATTCCGGGACCCGTCAAACTGCCGCAGGCCAATTGTGTAACTGGGTCCGCCGCGCCGACCGAGGCGGACTGGCTACACCGGGAGACGGTCAGAGCGGGGGCCTGGCGGAGAGGGCGGGATTCGAACCCGCGGTGGCTTGCACCACACCGCTTTTCGAGAGCGGCACCTTAAACCACTCGGACACCTCTCCGTGATCCCCGGGAATTGTAGGCTGGGCCAAGTGGGGTCCCAGCGGCCAGGGTC
>DATKSR010000046.1:0-74053 GCA_035531555.1 Candidatus Dormiibacterota bacterium | reverse complement strand
ACGCACATGCCTTCCCCAGCTCCGGGCAAATGGAGCTATCTCAGTGGTAGCCCCTGGCCCATCTATCAGCATCGGGACCAGCGGCCTGACGTCGAGTGAGGTCGTGGAGATCGCACGCCGGGAGGCCGAGGTCGAGATCTCCCCGGCGGCGCTGCGGGCGATGGAGCGGGCCCGCGCCCTGGTGGACCGGGCCGGCAGCAGCCCCGAGCCGGTGTACGGCGTTTCCACCGGTTTCGGCCTGCTGGCCACCACCAGGATCCCTCCGGAACGGCGCTCCGACCTGCAGCACGCTCTGATTCGGTCCCACGCCGCCGGTATGGGCGACCCCGTCGAGGTGGAGGTGGTGCGCGCGATGATGCTGCTCCGGGCCCGCACCCTCTGCATGGGCTTCTCCGGCAGCCGGCCGGCGGTGGCGGCGGGGCTGGTGGACCTGCTCAACGCCGGGATCACCCCCGTGGTCCCCGAGCACGGCTCACTCGGCGCCAGCGGCGACCTGGCTCCCCTCGCCCACATGTCGCTGGTGCTGCTCGGAGAGGGTCGCGCCCAGCTCGCCGACGGCCGCGCCGTCGACGGGGGCCTCGCACTCACAGAGTGCGGGCTCACTCCGCTCCGGCTAGAAGTCAAGGACGGACTCAGCCTGATCAACGGAACCGACGGCATGCTGGGGATGCTGGTGCTGGCCCTCGCCGATCTAGCCGTGCTATTGCCCGTCGCGGATATCGCGGCCGCCCTCTCCACCGAGGGGCTGATGGGCACTGACCGACCCTTCGCCGCGGACCTGCACGTCATCCGGCCCCATCCGGGGCAGATTCAAAGTGCGGCCAATCTCCGTCTGCTCCTGCAGGGGTCCGCCATCCTGGCCTCTCATCGCAGCTCACCCCATCTGGTCCAGGATCCCTACTCGATTCGCTGTGCACCCCAGGTGACGGGAGCGGCCCGCGACACGAGGGATTTTGCTCGACAGGTCGCGGACCGCGAGTTGAGATCCGCCGTGGATAACCCCGTGGTGCTGCCAGATGGACGGCTCGAGTCGACGGGCAACTTCCACGGCGAACCTCTGGCCTTCGCCTGCGACTTCCTCAGCATCGCCGCCGCCGAAGTCGCCTCGATCGCTGAGCGCCGGGTCGACCGACTCCTGGACCCGGCTCGCTCCGCCGGACTGCCCGCTTTCCTGGCCCCCGAGGCCGGGGTGAACTCCGGGCTGATGATCGCCCAGTACACAGCCGCCGCCATCGTCGCGGAGAACCGGCGGCTGGCCGCACCCGCCAGTGTCGACTCCATCCCCACCTCAGGAATGCAGGAAGACCACGTCTCGATGGGTTGGGGGGCTGCCCGCAAGCTGCGCCGGGTGGTGACCAACCTGTCCCGGGTGCTGGCCGTGGAGCTGCTGGCCGCCTCCAGGGCGCTCGAGCTGCGGGCACCGCTCGAGCCGTCCCCGGCTGATGCCCGAGTGGCGGAGCTGGTGCGCAAGGTAGGCGGTGGCGTAGGCCCGGACCGCTTCCTCTCACCTGAGCTGGAGGCGGTGGCCACCGCGGTGCGGTCGGGCGAGATCCTGCGGCAGGCGGAATCGGTCGTTGGCGAACTCCTTTGAGCGGCGCGCGGCCGGTTAGGGCGCCCCGCGGCACCGAGATCAGCTGCAAGGGCTGGCCCCAGGAAGCGGCCCTACGGATGCTGATGAACAACCTCGATCCTGAGGTGGCGGAGAACCCGGATCAGTTGGTGGTTTACGGGGGCTCCGGGCGAGCGGCCCGATCCTGGGACGCCTACGACGCGATCATCCGGAGCCTAAGGAACCTCGAGGGCGACGAGACCCTACTAGTTCAGTCGGGCAAGCCGGTCGGAGTCTTCCGCACCCACGAGTGGGCCCCGCGAGTCCTGATCGCCAATGCGCTGCTGGTGCCTAAGTGGGCGACCCAGGAGGAGTTCCGGCGGCTGGAGCTGGAGGGGTTGACGATGTACGGCCAGATGACCGCGGGCTCCTGGATGTACATCGGCACCCAGGGGATCCTCCAGGGCACGTTCGAGACCTTCTCCGCCATCGCCAACAAGCGGTTCGGTGGTTCGCTGGCTGGCACCATCTCCCTGACTGCCGGCCTGGGCGGGATGGGAGGGGCCCAGCCGCTGGCGGTGACCATGAACGGGGGGGTGGCGATCTGCATCGAGATTGACCCAGACCGTATCCAGCGCCGCCTCGACCATCGCTACCTGGACCGCTGGGCACCCGACCTGGACTCCGCTCTGAAGCAGGCGACGGAGGCGAGAGCCTCCAATGAGGCGGTTTCGATCGCCGTGCTCGGCAACGCGGCCGAGCTGATTCCCGAGATCGTGAAGCGCAACTTCCAGGTCGACATTGCGACCGACCAGACCCCAGCTCACGACCCGCTCATGTACCTGCCGGTGGGACTTACCCTGCCCGAGGCTGCCGACCTGCGGCTGGAGGATCCCGACGATTACGTCCTGCGCAGCCGCGAGTCGATGGCGCAGCACGTCTCCGCCTTGGTGGAGCTACTCGACCGGGGCGTCGAGGTCTTCGACTACGGCAACAGCCTCCGCGCCGAGGCAGAGCTGGGCGGCTGCGTCAGGGCCTTCGACTATCCAGGATTTGTCCCGGCCTATATCCGGCCCCTGTTCAGCGAGGGCAAGGGCCCCTTTCGCTGGGCGGCCTTGAGCGGAGACCCAGACGACATCGCCGCCACCGACCGAGCGGCCGTGGAGGAGTTCCCCGAGAACGAGGGCCTGGCGCGTTGGATGAGGATGGCGTCGGAGCGGGTCGAATTCCAGGGGCTGCCCGCCCGGATCTGCTGGCTCGGATACGGCGAGCGGGACCGGCTGGGCCTGCGCTTCAACGAGATGGTCGCCAAAGGCCAACTCAAAGCGCCGATCGTGATCGGCCGCGACCACCTCGACTCGGGCTCGGTGGCCTCGCCCTATCGGGAGACGGAGTCTATGCAGGACGGCAGCGACGCCATCGCCGACTGGCCAATTCTCAACGCCCTCCTCAACACCTCAAGCGGCGCGACCTGGGTCTCGGTGCACCACGGCGGCGGGGTGGGAATCGGAAGGTCGATCCACGCGGGGCTGGTGGCGCTCGCCGACGGTTCGGCGCTGGCGGCCCAGAAGTTGGCCCGCTGCCTACTCAACGATCCCGGCACCGGCGTGATGCGCCACGCCGACGCCGGCTACCAGGTCGCCATCGACACCGCTGCGGACCGCGGCGTCCGGATCCCCATGCGGGAGGGTTGATGTCCCTCTGGCTGGCGGAGCTGGCCTGGACCGGGGAGCGGCTTCTGCCCAGGCTCCTCTTGGAGGAAGAGGCCGGACTGCTGCGCCGAGTAGAGGAGCTGGGAGAGGCCCAGGCCCCCCCGGGAGCCAGAGTGCTCTCCGGCCTGACCCTGCCGGGGCTGGCCAACGTCCACTCTCACGCCTTCCATCGGGCCTTACGGGGCCGCTGCCAGGCGCCCGACCAAGGAGGGAACGACTTCTGGGAGTGGCGGCGCCAGATGTATGCCCTGGCCTCCTTTCTGGAGCCCGACCAGTACTTCGAGCTTTCCCGAGCGACGATGGCGGAGATGACGCTCGCGGGGATCACGGCGGTTGGGGAGTTTCACTACCTCCACCACCAGCCCGGCGGCCGACCGTATCAGAGGCCCGAGATGGAGGATGCACTGGTCGCCGCCGCCACCGAGTCCGGGCTGCGCCTTACCCTGCTCGACACCTGCTACCTCCGCTCCGGTTTCGACGGAGACCCTCTAGCGGGTGCCGCGCTCCGGTTCACCGATGAGGACGCCAAGGCCTGGGCTCGGCGGTCAGATCGGTTGGCCGACGGCGCCCAGGTTCGCCGCGGTGCCGCGATCCACAGCGTGAGAGCCGTGGACCAGGCATCCATGAGGGTGGTGGCGGGGTGGGCCGCCGAGAGGCAGGCGCCGCTGCACCTCCATCTCTCGGAACAGCCAGCGGAGAACGCCGCCTGCCTGAAGTCAACCGGCCTGACGCCCACCGAGCTGGTGGACGCCTGCGAGGTCCTGGGCGCCCGTACGACCGCGGTCCACGCCATCCACCTGACGAAGAGCGACATCGCCCGACTGGGCGAGACGGGGACCAGAATCTGCGTCTGCCCCACCACCGAGCGGGACCTGGCCGATGGCGTCTGTCCGGCGGATGAGCTCCAGGCGGCGGGCAGCCCGCTCTGTGTGGGCTCCGACAGCAACGGCATCGTGGATCTGTTCGAGGAGGCCCGGGCGATCGAGCTTGACCGGCGACTGGTGACCGGCCGCCGGGGGTGGCTCAGTTCCGGGGACCTGCTGCAGGCGACCACTGCCCAAGGGATGGCGGCGCTGGGATGGGAGGCCGGCGCGCTGCGGCCAGGTCTCCTCGCCGACTTCACGAGCCTGGAGCTATCCACTCCCCGACTGGCCGGGGCGGGCCTAGCCGACCTCCTCCCACGGGTGGTTTTTGGAGCCAGCGCCGCCGACGTCCACTCCGTGGTGGTGGGGGGCGATCAGGTGGTCCGGGACGGCCGGCACCTGAGGCTGGGGAGTGTGGCGGAGAAGCTGGCGAAGGTACTCGCCGAGCTGGAACCGGCCTGGCGCAAGGCGCTGGACTAGGGGTCGGCATGAAGACCCTGCTTGCCCACGTGGGTCGGCTATTCACCGCAGGTCAGCCGGTCGGAGAGAAAGTTGATGTCCTGCTCGGCGAAGGCTCCATCCTCGCGATCGGTCGGAGCGGCACCTTGCCAGGAGCAGCCGACGCCGAGACCTTCGACTGCCACGGAGCGCTGCTCACCGCAGGGCTCGTCGATGCCCACACGCATCCGCTCTACGCCAAGGCCCGTCTCGCAGAGGTCGCCGAGCGATCGACCGGAGCCAGCTATGCGGAGATCGCGGCCCGCGGGGGCGGGATCCGGGCCACGGTCAGAGATACCAGAGACGCCTCGTGGGTCGAGTTGGAGCTGGGGGTGAGGGAGCGGTTACAAAACTGGCTGCAGGCGGGGACCACCACCGTCGAGGCCAAGACCGGGTACTGGCTGGAGCAAGAGGGTGAACTGCGCGCCGTCCGACTGCTGCACGCGCTGTCGGCTGATCTTCTCCTGCCCGAGCTGGTGGTGAGTTTCCTGGGCGCGCACGCGCTCCCCGAAGAGTTCGACGGCCGACGCCAAGACTTCGTCGACGAGGTCAGCGGCTGGAGTGGCGAGGCCCGTCGGGAAGGGGCACGTTTTGCTGATGTTTTTTGCGACCAGGGAGCCTTCACGGTGGTCGAGTCCGCGCAGTTCCTGCGCGCCGCCCAGGACGCCGGGCTGGAGTTGCGCATCCACGCCGACGAGCTGGCGCTAACCGGGGGGACGGAGCTGGCCGTGGAGCTGGGGGCAGTCTCGGCCGACCATCTGTTGTGCATTGGCGCTGTCCAGATCGCGGCTCTGGCCCGATCCGCGACGGTGGCCACGCTCTGCCCCGTGACCGCCCTGGCGATGGGCCGGACGCCGCCCGCCCGCGAACTGGTCGCTGCCGGGGCGCGCGTGGCCCTGGGCAGCGACCACAATCCCGGGACCTCGGGAGCCACCTCCATGAGCATGGTCGTCTGGCTGGCCATCACCGAGTTGGGACTCAGCGTCGAGCAGGCGCTTACCGCCGCCACTCTCGGCGGCGCCCTCTCCCTGGGGCTGGCTGATCGCGGTCAGATCGTGGCCGGGAAGTCGGCTGACCTGGTGCTCTGGGACACCGATCACGAGGGTGGCTTTGGCTGGAGCCCGGACCTCCGGCCCCTACAGGTCTGGCGGGCCGGAAGAATCTGCTTGGCGGACCCTTCCCGCTAACCAGGCAGGCGCCGGAACCGGAGTATGCGGCTGCGTCCCGAGGTCTCCAGACGGAGATCGCCCACCCCAGCCCGACGCGCGGCTAGGGCAAGGTCCGCGTCAAGGCTCACCGCGCCGCCGACGTGCACCAAACCCTCGCCCCCGGTCCGCAGCAACCGGCCGGCAGTACGAAAGAGGTCCTGGGGCGGCACGGCCGCCCTGGATACCAGCACGTCCGCGGCCGCGAACCCCTTGCTTCGCGCAAGTTCCAGGGCGTCTTGTCCCAGCACCCCGACCGCCGACAGGCCGAGCGTCTCGACACAACGGGACAGAAACGCCGCCTTCGAGCGATCTCGCTCGATCAACCCGACCGACACCGCGGGCTGGGTGATCGCGAGCGGGATGCCGGGGATACCGGCGCCGCTACCTAGGTCGAGCACGCGCTCGCCGGCAGACCACCGGCGGAGCGGGACGAGGGCCAGCGATTCCTCGATGTGGCGGGTCCACGCCTGCTCCCGCGGAACCCGAGTCAGGTTTACCCGGCTCGATTCGCTGTAAAGCAAATCCAGGTAACTCTCCAGCGACCGGCGCTCATTTTCGCCAGGCTGGTAGCGCGGAATACTCATGTCGTTGCTGTCTCCACCGCACGCCCAGCAGCCGTCACTGCTGCCGGAAAGCGACTCAGCTGAGCACGTCGTTGCGTGCCAGTGACGTCATGGCGACGATCAGCAAGGCCAGCCACCAAGCCGCGATCACGACTACCGTCTCGACCAGCGAGGTCGGCACCGCGGGGGTGGTGAGCGTGCTGACCGCCGCCGACTGGTGCACCTGTAACAGGGTGGGTAGATGGTTGAGGTTCGGACCGAAAAGAAAGGCGGTCACGTCCTTCCAAACATTCGACTTGGTGATGGCGGTGAGCTGGTTGAGCGCCATCGACAAGCCGTTGTCAATCGGGAAGAAAAGCATGGCCAGCAGCATCCCGCCGGTCACCGAGCGCAGCAGTGCCGCCATCGCTACCGAGAGCAATATGCAGGAGAATTCACTTATCGCGCAGGAGAGGATCGCCAACCCCACGTTCTCCCACGCGGCGACCGGTAGACCCTGCAGCGCCGACAGTGATCCGGTCTGATGCTCCACCACCACCACCGTGCCAAGCGCCGCTAACGCTGCGATACCCACCAAAAGCAGCATGGCATAGAGGGACAGCGCCGCGATCTTGGCGGCAAGCAGTTGCTGGCGGCCGGTGCCGCGAGAGAAAAGTACCCGAACCGTGCCTAGGTCGTATTCCATCCCCAGCAGCCTCGATCCGGTCAACAGCATCACGATCCCGCCGCCCGCCGTGAAGAAGAGTTCCAGGGGATGCAGGATGCTGTAGAAGCCGGACAGGGGGTGTTGGGTTAGCGACACCTGAAACTGCGGCTCGGTCGCGTAGAGAAGCATGACCAGGGTGAGGAACACGAGGGCCAGAGCCGTCATCACCACGGTGGGGCGGTTGCGTCGCACCTTGTAGAGCTCGCCCCGAAGAGCGCCGTTGAACGTGGGGCGCGCCGGTCGGCTGCTGGGCAGCCCTGGCAAGGGAACCGCGGGGGTAGTCACTGGCCGTCCCCGGTCAGCTCCAGGAAGATCTCCTCAAGGTCCCGTTGCTGCCGGGCGATTCCGTCCGGTACGAACCCAGCCTGGCTCAACATGGAGTTGAGATCTCGCCCCCGGCCCGCCGGCGCCTCGGTGACGATCCGGCCCTGGGTGTCCAATCGGGCGTTCTTCCCCCAGGGCTGGCAGTTGAGCAGGTCCAGCGCCCCCTGGGCGTCCTCGACGTCGACCAGGAAGGGCCCAGTGGAATCCCGAAAGTCCGCGATCCGCCCTACCTGGACCAGCTTGCCTTGACGAAGGATGGCCACCCGGTCGCAGAGCCTCTCCACCTCGCCCAAGACATGGCTGGAGATGAAGACGGTCTTGCCCGAATCTCGAAGCCCTCGGAGGAGTGAGCGGATCGCCTTGATACCGGCCGGGTCGAGGCCATTGGCCGGCTCGTCCAAGACCAGCAGTTCCGGATCATGAAGCAGCGCAATCGCGAGCCCCAGTCGCTGCCTCATCCCAAGGGAGTAGGTCCTGACCTTGTCCCGCTGGCGGTCACGGAGGTCCACCAACTCCAAGAGCGAGTCGATCCGCCCGCCGGGAACTCCTCCCAGCGGTGCGGCGAAGACCCGCAGGTTGTCCCGGCCGCTGAGATGAAGATAGAGCGCCGGCGTCTCCACCAGCGGCCCGACCTTGGAAAGGACGGCGGCCCCGTTGCGGGCCACATCCTGGCCAAAGACCTCAACCCACCCGGAGGTGGGTCGGATCAGCCCCAGCGCCATCCGCATGGTGGTGGTCTTGCCTGCCCCGTTCGGGCCGAGGAATCCGAAGATCTCGCCCGCGTGCACCTCCAGGTTTAGGTTCTCCACCGCGACCTTGGAGCCAAACCGCTTACCCAGGTCGTGGGCGGCCAGCACCGTCGGTGCGCCGCTCCCTTCTGGTGGAGGACTCATCGCGGTGGCCACAGTGGCTTCGATCTCTGGAGTCTGCCTCTCACTCCCGGCCGAATCGAGCCCTTGAGCGGAGGGGTCTCCAATGCCCACCTCCCCATGATCGGGCATCCGGTCCGCCGCTGGGCTAACACTGCGCATTCGAATTGCTCCGCGGACCGGGTCGACCGCTCGCAGGTCGACCGCTCGCGTGTTGACAGGCAGCTGTGCATCCCGGTAGCGTCGCTCGCCGTGCTGCATGTCGCCGCCTCCGTGCGCCCTCGGCCAGTCCTGGCCGACCTAATCCCTGGGGAGCGAGTGCGGGACGTGCTGGTGGTCGTGGGCTACGCAGGCCTGGTTGGACTCTCGGCTCAGCTCTCGATTCGGCTTCCCTTCACTCCCGTGCCGATTACCGGTCAAACCTTCGCCGTCCTACTGGGCGGCCTGGCGGTCGGCACTCGCCGGGGCGCCGCCGGAATGCTCCTCTACCTGGTCCTGGGCCTGGTGGGAGTGCCTTGGTTCGCTGGCGGGGACCACGGGATGTCGATGCTCTCGGCTCCCAGCTTCGGCTATGTGATCGGCTTCGTCTTCGCCGCCTGCGTCCTGGGTCAACTCGCCCGTCAGGGGTTCGACCGCCACCCCTTGACCGTGATTGTGGCGCTGGTTGCGGGGAACGCCGTCATCTATCTATTCGGCGCCACCTGGCTGGCCTGGCGGCTCCACGTGGGCGCGTCCCAGGCGCTCTCGCTCGGGGTAACCCCCTTCCTGTTGGGCGACGCCCTGAAGGCGTTACTGGCTGCAGCCCTGCTCCCGGCGGCCTGGAAGTTGACCGGACGCTCGAACGGCGGGGAGCTGCCCCGCCCCTAGTAGAGGCCGAGCTCCAGCTTGGCCTCGTCCGAGGCCATGGTGTGGGGGTCCCAGGGCGGGTCCCAGATCAGGTCGACTTTGACGTCGCGGATCCCGGGCAGAAACTGGGTGGCGGCGTGCACCTGGGACTCCAGCATCGGCCCCATCGGGCAGTAGGGAGTGGTCAGGGTCATCGCCACCACGGCGTCGCCATCCTTGTCGACGGTCACCCGGTAGACCAGTCCCAGGCTGACGATATCCAGCCCCAGCTCGGGATCGATCACCTCGCGCAGCGCCTCGTGAACGTCATCGCCCGTCGCCATCGGGCCTGCGGCAGGCTGCACCTCAGCGGTCGCCGGCGCCACCTCTTCCGACTCAGTCATCGATTCGGCCATCAACTCCCTCCAACTGGGACAACCCCGCCTCCAATGCGCTCCAAGGCAACATCGCGCACTTGATCCGGGCCGCGTAGCGACGCACGCCAGCCAGTGCCTCCAGGTCTCCAATGTCCCCCACGGAAGTCGGGTCCTGACCCTCCAGCAACATGGCGCGGAAGCGGGTGATCAAATCCTTGGTGTCGGTGACCGTCTTGCCCTGGATCTCCTCGCTCATCATCGAGGCGGCGGCCATTGAGATCGAGCAACCCTGTCCCTCGAATCCCACGGCCTCTACCTGCCCCTCCTGCACCCGCAGGGTGAGGTCCAGCTCGTCGCCGCAGAGTGGATTGTGCCCGTGGGTGGCGACGTCGGCCGGCTCCACCAGCCCGCGATGGCGGGGATGTCGATAGTGATCCAGGATGATCTCGCGGAAGAGTTCGTCGTCCAGGCCGACCGGGTTGACTTGAGCCACCTAGCTATCGTACGCCGCTCTCAAAACACGAGCGGGGACCGGAGTCGGTCTCCAGTCCCCGCCGTTGGGTTTACCAAATGAGTACTGCTGACGCGGGACGGCCACGGTCCCGGGCTTCTGACCCGGACCAGCTATCCGTGGGTGACCAGCGCGTCGAGAGAGTTCAGGTCCCGGCCACAGGCCTCAGTCGGTCCCCAAGATTGTGAGAGTCCGTTTAGTACTACCTTCGTGCATGGGCATTCCCTCCTTTTTCTTGGGGTACCGCCACGACAGGGACTTCCTTGCGGCCCTGTCAGGACGGCCGGACGACGCTGTCACCTTCTAGTCTAGACGGGACTGCACCGCGGGCGCGAGGGCGAATGGCCACCCAGCCTGACGGTTCGCCTGGGTGGGTGGGGCCGTCGCTGGCCGACGCTTGAGCTCGTCGATCTCAATCATCGAGGCTGAAACCGACTGGCGGTCCTGGCGATGGCTCCGCGAGCCGACTCGATGAGATCGTCGGATCAGCAGGATGGGGGCGGCGGTCCTATTCGAGATCAGTTTGGCAGCGATCGGCAGAATGGCCCAACTGTCCGGTCGGGTCCACTCCCCAAATCTGAGCTTGAGCGAACCGCGGATTCGACGGGGTGTAGCCGACCGCTGCAAACGCTAACCAGGCAGGTCCAACCTCGGCCAACGGAGCGGCCGTCGACCGCTAAGCTGCCGGGGTCGCAAGAATCGCGGAGGGATCGTGATGAGGACTATCGCGGTCGGCACCATCAAGGGTCTGTTCATCCTGGAGCAGCAGGGGCCGGACCCAGCGACGGCCGACTGGGGGCTCCGCGGCCCCTACCTGGCCGGCTGGGAGTCCACCACCGTGCTCCTGGAGCAGCGGGACGGTCGGCTTGAGCTCCTGGCGGGCTTGGGCAGCTACGTCTACGGCCCCCATGTGCGCCGCAGCCTCGACGGTGGCGAGTCCTGGGAGCCTCTCGGCTCCGGTCCCGGCTTCACCGCCGGCGACCATAGGCCCACCGTGGAGCGGATCTGGACCCTGCATCGACTGGCCGAATCAGGCGAACTGGTGGCGGGCGTCGCCCAGGCCGGGCTCTTCCGCTGGGACGACCGGGCCCTGACCTGGCGCGAGTACACCTCGATCACCGACCACCCCACCAGGGCCGGTTGGCTGCCCGGTTTTGGCGGGCTGTGCCTCCACACCGTGCTCACGGACGGTCGCCGGCCGGGCCGGATCACCGTGGGGATCTCCTCGGTCGGCACGCTGCGCAGCGACGATGACGGGTCCACCTGGAACGTAAAGAATCAAGGGGTGACCGCTGCCGTAGAGGCAGAGGAGCCTAAGTACTCCGAGCTGAACCGCTGCGTGCACCGGCTGGTGCAGGACCCCTCCGATCCCGACCACCTCTACCAGCAGAACCACACCGGGGTCTACCGGTCATTCGATGCCGGTGACCAGTGGGAGCGAATCGAGACCGGACTGCCTTCACGTTTCGGCTTCGGGATGGCCGTCCTCGACCGTTCCCCGTCGACGCTGTTCGTGGTGCCGCTCACCAGTGATGAGGTGCGGGTCCCGATGGATGGGCGCCTCTGCGCGTATCGCTCCTCAGATAACGGTGATAGTTGGGGGGAGTGCGGAAAGGGCATGCCAGCCAGTAACTACGGGGCCGTGCTGCGTGACGCGCTCACTGCCGGGGTCGGCGATACGGAGTCGGTGTACTTCGGAACAACCAGTGGCGAGCTCTACGCCACCTGGGACACGGGAGACCGCTGGCGTCGTTTACCAGGGGTGTTCCCGCGCATCCTCAGCGTGCGGGCCATCGCCGCTGAGTGATGTCCACCGTCACCGTTTGGATCCCAGGCTTGTTGCGGGATTTCACCAAAGGAGAGGTGGAGTTCTCGGTCACCGCCGCCAGTGTTGGCCAAGCCTTGGACGCCGCGCTGGCGCGTCATCCGTTGCTGCGTGGACACCTATCAGATGAGCACGGACGTCCGCGCAAGAATGTGAACGTGTTCCACAATCAAGAGCTGGTTCGTGACGCCGCCGAGCTCGCGAACCCGGTGGCAGAGGGTGACCGCATCACCATCCTCCAGTCCGTGAGCGGCGGATGCTGAGAGCGGCTCAGCTGCCGAAGATGCGGTTGGCCTCGCCCAGCGCGGAGACCAGCGCGTCGACATCGTCGCGAGTGTTGTAGAGGTAGAAACTGGCCCTGGCGGTGGCCGCCACCTGGAGCCGGCGCATCAACGGCTGACAGCAGTGGTGCCCGGCTCGGATGGCCACCCCGCAACGGTCCACGATCGTGCCCACATCATGGGGATGGACTCCCTCCAGGTTGAAGGACACGATCCCCAACTGGTCCGCACCCCGGGGGCCGTACCGAGTCAGGCCCGGGACCTCCGAGAGCATCTCGTCCGCGTACTCGGTTAGCTCGGCACCGTGGCGGAAGATGGCCGGCATGGTCACCTGCTCGAGATAGCCGACCGCTGCCTGAAGCCCGGCGGCGCCCGCGATGTCCGGGGTGCCCGCCTCGAACTTGTGGGGGATCTCATCCCAGGTGGTCTTCTCCAGGGTCACCACCGAGATCATTGAGCCACCGGTGAGGAATGGTGGCATCGCCTCCAGCAGTTCGGGGCGGCCGTACAGCACGCCAATCCCGGTCGGCCCGCACATCTTGTGCGCGGAGAAGGCGTAGAAGTCGGCGTCCAGGAGGCCGATGTCGACAGGCATGTGCGGCACCGCCTGGGCCCCGTCGACCAGCACCGTGATCCCCTCGGCATGGGCCTGGGTGATCAGTTCGGCGACAGGATTGATGGTCCCGAGGACGTTGCTCACGTGGGTGAGCGCCAGCAGCCGGGTGGGAGCCCGCAGCAGGCGGGCGGTCGCCTCCGCGTCCAGGCGCCCATCCGAGTTCACCGGAATGAACTCCAGCTGGCAACCGGTCTGGTCGCGGACCCGCTGCCAGGGGACGAGGTTGGAGTGGTGCTCCATCTCGGTGCAGAGGATCCGGTCCTGAGGCCCGAACCGCTCGCGGGCGAAGGCTTGGGCCACCAGGTTGACTCCCTCGGTGGTGTTGCGCACGAACACCACGCCGCGGGGATCCGCTCCCACCAGGCGCGCCACCGACTCGCGCGCCCCCTCGAAGATCTCGGTCGCCCGTTCCCCCAGGACGTGGATTCCACGATGGACGTTGGCATTGGCGTGGCGGTAATAGTCCGAGACGGCGTCGATCACCGCCGCTGGCTTCTGGGAGGTGGCTGCGCTGTCGAGGTAGACGAGCTGGCGTCCGTTCACCTGCTCCTGGAGGATGGGGAAGTCGGCGCGAATCCGAGCGGCCTCGAGCGTCGGCGCCGGCATCACAGCTCTTCCTCGCTGAGCGCGACCCAGAGCTCACCACCGCGCAGTTCCACCTGGTGTACGCGCACCGGCTCGACCGCAGGCAGCCCGATCGGCTCGCCCGTTTCTAGATGGAATTGGCTGCCGTGCAAGGGACATTCGATGGCGCAGGTCTTGGGGTGGAGCTCGCCCTCGGATAGAGACGCCATGGCGTGGCTGCAGGTGTCGTCCAGGCAGTGAAAGCTGCCGTTTACGTTAAAGACCGCGATCGGCAGGTCGCCGATCTCCACCCGGGCCGCGTGGTCCGGGGGGATGGCCTCCGCATCGCAGATCCGAATCCACTCCGCCATCAGGCAGATCGACTTGTGCTGGCCAGTGCTCCCGACCTGGCGAGCTCCTCCAGCGCCTCCAGCACCACGCCGCGGCCGCACTCGCGGAGGGTGCCCTCGGGAAACGAGTCGACGACGTCGGCGAAGAATCCTTCGACGATCAGGCGCCGCGCCTGCTCCCGCTCGATCCCCCGGCTCTCGCAGTAGAAGAGCTGGTTGTCGTCGATCCGCCCGGCCGTCGATCCATGGGTGCAGCGGACGTCGTTGGCCAGGATCTCGAGGGTGGGATTGCTGTCGGACTTGGCCTGCGGGCTCAGCAGGAGGTTGCGGTTCTGCACGTAAGCGTTGGTCTTCTGGGCTCCCTCTTCAACTCGGATCAATCCGGCGTACACCGAGCGTGATCGGTCGGCTACCGCGACTCGATAGAGGAGGTCGCTCACCGCGCCCCGGGCCACGTGATCCTGCAGGGTCTGGACGTCGTAGTGCTGGCGCTGGCGGCCGACGCAGAGTCCCACCAGGCGCGTGTCGGAGCCTTCGCCCAACATCAGGACCTCGAAGTAGGACTTCTGCCAGGCAGCTCCGACCATGTTCCAGCGAACGTCGTAGCGGGCCTCCTGACCGACCTGGGCGCGAACCGTCGATTGCACAACCGTCTGATCGCCGCACTGCTGGAGGAACACGTGGGTGAGATGGGCCCCACGGGCCAGCTCCACTTCGACCACCGGCGCCAGCAGCGAGGGATCGTCTGCCGGTGACACCCACTCCTCGACTACGGTGAGGCTCGCTCCCTCCTCCAGCTTGATCAGAGTGCGAGGGAAGCTGGCACTGCCCTGGCTCACTCCATGCAGGAGCCGGACGTACCCCTCGGGCTGCTGGCCACGGGCTACGTGGACGCAGGCGCCGCCACGGGTCCGGACAGTGTTTAGGGAGATCCACTTACGGAGTCCAGGTGGGGCGACCTTACCCGCAACGGACTGCCATACCTCGGCCTCGGCGGCGAGGCCCCCCGCCAGCTCCTGGGCGATCGGATAGGCGGCGCGCGAGGCCACCGGCTGGGATGGATGGAGGTTTCCCCGCTCGTCGGAGATCACGAACGCAGATATGTCCCCCGCCGAGAGCGGGCCGTCCAGCGCTGCCTGCAGGTACGGGGGGAGCTCGCCTGCGCCTAGATCCTGCGGCTCGGCGAATTTGGCAGGGTCGAGCTTGTCGATCTGAGGGGTTCGCCGCCAATCCTCGTCCCTGGCGGAAGACGGCCAGGGAACCTCCCGGTAGGCGGAGAGCGCCGTCTGCCGGAGGCCCGCCAGCCAGGCGGGATCCCCGCCAGCCAGGGCGACTGCGACCGCCTCTTCACGCGTCATGCGGGAAGAGGCGGGGGTCTCGGTCAAGACCAGCTCAGCTGCTCCGAGGGCGAACCGCCCTCCGGGAGGGTAGGCTCACCCGACGCTGCCCTCCATCTGCAGGGAGATCAGGCGGTTGAGCTCCAGGGCGTACTCCATCGGCAGCTCCTTCACGAAGGGCTCGATGAAGCCGTTGACGATCATCGCGGTCGCCTCCTGCTCCGAGATTCCCCTCGACTGCAGGTAGAAGAGTTGCTCGTCGCCGACCTTGCTCACGGTCGCCTCGTGGCCGATCTGGACGTCCTCAGCTTCCACGTCCATGTAGGGATAGGTGTCGCTGCGGGCCTGCTCATCGAGCAGGAGCGCGTCGCAGCGGACGCTGGAACGCACGTTGTGGGCCTTGGGATAAACCTTCAAGTGGCCGCGGTACGAGGTGCGCCCCGTGCCCTTGCTGACCGACTTGCTAACGATGGTGCTGGTGGTATTGGGAGCCACGTGGATTACCTTGGCCCCGGCGTCCTGGTGCTGACCGTCACCAGCGAAGGCCACCGAGAGGACCTCGCCGTGCGCGCCTTCGCCCATGAGGTAGATCGATGGGTACTTCATGGTCACCTTGCTGCCCAGGTTGCCGTCGATCCACTCCACTACGGAGTGCTCCTTGGCGATCGCCCGCTTGGTGACCAGGTTGTAGACGTTGTTGGACCAGTTCTGGATGGTCGTGTAGCGCACATGCGAGTTGGGCATGGCGATGATCTCCACCACCGCCGAGTGGAGCGAGTCCTTGCTGTAGGTAGGGGCGGTGCAACCCTCGATGTAGTGAACGAAGCTGTCTTCCTCGGCGATGATCAGGGTCCGCTCGAACTGGCCCATGCTCTCTGTGTTGATCCGGAAGTAGGCCTGCAACGGGATCTCGACCCGAACTCCTTTGGGAACGTAGACGAACGAACCCCCCGACCAGACCGCCGAATTCAGGGCGGCGAACTTGTTGTCGTTGGGCGGGATGACCGTCCCGAAGTACTTGCGGAAGATCTCCGGGTGCTCGCGCAACCCGGTGTCGCAGTCACAGAACAGGACTCCCAGCTTCTCCAGGTCCTCGCGAATTGAGTGGTAGACGACCTCGCTCTCGTACTGAGCTGAGACCCCAGCCAGGAACTTCCGCTCCGCCTCGGGAATGCCCAGGCGGTCGAAGGTCCGCTTGATGCCCTCGGGCACCTCGTCCCAGGTGCGGCCCTGCTCCTCGGCCGGGCGCACGTAGTAATAGATGTCGTCGAAGTCGATTCCGCTCAGATCAGCGCCCCAGCTCGGCATGGGGCGCTGGCGGAAGTGCTCCAGGGCCTTGAGCCGGAACTCCAGCATCCAGGCCGGCTCCGACTTGCGCCGCGAGATGTCCGCCACCACTTCTGGCGAGAGCCCACGCTCGGCTCGGAAGACGAACTCGTCACCGTCGTTGAAGCCGTACTTGTAGTCCTTGGTCAGGTCCTTCGCGGCGACTGCCATTTGATCCTTCCTCGCTTTATCCCCACCCGGAGGAGTTATTCCGACCTGATATTGGGTATTTTACCCCGCCACGGCCGCCGCCGTGGCGTCGATCTCCAACCCGGCCTCGCGGAGCATCGGGTCATAGCCGTCCTTTTCGATCTGGTCCACCAACTCACCGCCCCCCGAGGCGATCACCCGACCGGCCGCCATCACATGGACCCGGTCGGGCTTGATGTAGTCCAGGATCCTTTGGTAATGGGTGATGATCAGGACGCCCATGCCGTCGCTGCGCACCCGGTTGACCCCTTCGGCAACGGTGCGCAAGGCGTCGACATCGAGCCCACTGTCAGTCTCGTCGAGGATCGCCATCTCCGGGCGGAGCACCGCCAGCTGGACGATCTCCATGCGCTTTTTCTCGCCGCCGGAGAAGTTGTCGTTGATATAGCGCGACATGAAGGCCGTGTCCATCTTTAGCGCGGCCATCTGCTCCCGGACCAGCTTCAAGAAGTCGCGGGCGGGAAGCGCCTTGCCCTGCCCCTTGAGCGCCGCCCGCAGGAAGTTGACAGTGGTCACCCCGGGGATCGCAGTCGGGTACTGAAGGCTGAGGAAAAGGCCCATCCTGGCCCGATCCTCGGGGAGCATCCCCAGCAGGCTCTGATCCTTCCAGCGGATCTCGCCTCCCGTGACCTGATATTTGGGGTGCCCCATGACGGCGTACCCCAGACTGGTCTTGCCCGCCCCGTTCGGGCCCATCAGGGCATGCACCTCTCCTTGGGGAACTGACAGGCTCACTCCGGAGAGGATCTGCTTGCCGTCGACCGCTACCTTGAGGTCGCGAACTTCAAGCTGAGCTTGCGTCAACTTGAGCTCAGACACCTGCCGGCTGCCTTTCGACCAAGTGGGCCGGAAGGCTCGCAACCGGGCACTCCGGCTCGAAGAATCCCGGCTCTCGCATCATGTCGGAGAGAGTGGTGCCCCCCAGCACCTGCTGGACCGCCTGCTGAAGTCGGCCCCATAGCGGACGGCTGAGACATTCCGGCTCCCGCGAGCAGGCTCCTGGCTGGTAATTCTCGGCCAGGCACTCAACTGGAGCAACCGGACCCTCCATGAGCTCGACGATCTCAAGAACCGTCACGTCTTGAGGTGGCCGCGCGAGCCGGTAGCCGCCGTGCAGGCCCCTTGTCCCCTCAACTAGGCCGGCCCGCCGGAGCGGCGCCACCAGCTGCTCCAGGTAAGCGAGAGGCATGCCCTCCCGGCGAGCGATCTCCGCCAGGCTGAGCAGCGGTCCGCCGTGGGCCTTGGCCAGCTCGGTCATCATCCGGAGCCCGTAGTGGGCGCGAGACGATATCCGCATGGCAACCGGCGTCGGGCCGGTAAATCCGACTGACATATGGCTATTTTAGGCGCCAGGCGCCGGCGGCGGGTCGTAGAAGGCGGGCGCGGCCCTTTCAGTCGGTCAGGGAAGAAGAATTAGGGTCTCTTCGAAACCGCCAGCGCTAAACCGCGACGGCCCGCTCGCGCAGGGCGGCCACCTCCTGGCAGATGAGCTCGGCCGCGCGCTCAGCGTCACGGGGAGTGGTCGACCGGCCCAAGGTAAGCCGCAGGTGGGCTGAGGCCAGCTGCGGTGAGAATCCCATCGCCAGCAGCACGTGGGAGGGTGCCAGGGAGCCGCTGGTGCACGCCGACCCTGCCGACCCGCAGATCCCAGCTCGATCCAGCCGCAGGAGCAGCAGCTCTCCCTCGACTCCCGGAAAAGCGAAGGTGCAGAAATTGGCGAGCCGCTCGCCAGCCCGGGCGCCGGTGGGGATGGCGTCCGGCACCCCCGACTGGATCCGCCGGCTGAGATCACCACTTAGCCAGGACTGGCGCTCCATCTCCTGTTCCCGCTCGGCCTCCACCAGCTCAGCCGCGACTCCGAAGCCCACGATCCCGGGCACGTTCTCCGTCCCCGAACGCCGGGTCCGCTCCTGTCCCCCACCTGTGATGATCGGATCCAACCCGGTTCCGTGGCGAGCGAACAGGGCGCCCACTCCCTTGGGACCGTAGATCTTGTGGGCGGAGACCGTAAGGAGGTCGACTCCCAGCTCCTGTACGTCCAACTTGATCTTGCCTAGAGCCTGGGTGGCATCGGTGTGGAAGACCGCGCGCGAACCGGAGTGAGTCACCTCCGCCAGCTCTCTTACCGGCTGGATGGTGCCCACCTCGTTGTTGGCCAGCATCACCGAGACCAGGATGGTGTCGGGCCGGAGCGCCGCCTGGAGCGTCGCCGGCGATACGCGACCGGCAGCGTCGACAGGAAGTTCGGTCACCTCGAACCCCAGCTGGCCGAGATCCCGGGCAGTCTCCAGCACCGCCTCGTGCTCGATCGAGGAGACGATCAGATGGCCCCCCTGCCTGCCCAGGCGATGAACCACTCCACGGAGGGCGAGGTTGTCGGCCTCGCTGCCACCTCCCGTAAAGACGACCTCCCGTGAGCGGGCATTTAGGACCGCCGCCAGCTGGTCCCGCGCGGAGTCGATCAAGGCCCGGGCGGCCCGGCCGGCGCCATGAACACTGGAGGGGTTACCGAAGGTTTCGGTCAGCGCTGGCGCCATCGCATCCAGCACCTCTCGCCGGAGCGGGGTGGTCGCGGCGTGGTCGAGATAGATGCTCAGGGGCGCCACATCTCGGGCGCCGGCGTCAGTCGTTGGCACGCTCCTTGAGCAGCGCGGTCAGGGGCCCCGCGTGGCCGCTCAGCGTCCGATGCAGCTCCAGGAGTTCGTCGTTGCTGATGGGGTCGGCTTCGGAATCCGTGCTGGCCGTCAGCTGCAGCTCCTGCTCGCCATCGCCGGTCGCGGCGTCGTCGCCCGACGCCAGTTCCAGAGCCACCAGGAAGGCGAGCTCACAGTTCCGGCAGGTGACCTCCACGGTGTACTTCTGGCCCTCGTGGTCGAGCTGCCTCAACTTGCAGTCAGCCAAAGAGCGCCGGCACATGGGACAGCGGAAGGCCCCAGCTCTCTCGCGCAGGAATGCCAAGATATCCATCTCTTCCTCCACCCAAGTATACCCAGCCCGTCTGAGATCACCCTGAGAGAAGAACGAACGGGACTCCTCAGTTAGGTAGGCGCTCCAATACGGCCACGGTGAACTCTTCGGTTCGGGCGTGCCCGCCCAAGTCGGCCGTGCGGACGCCGTCGAAAACCGCCGCCATCGTGGCGTCTCGCACCTGGCCACCGAATTTCACCAAGAAGGTGTCGCCAGTGTGCTCGAGCAGTGCTGCGGCGGCCAGGATCATGGCCATCGGATTGGCGATGTGCCGACCCTCCAGGGCAGGGGCCGTTCCGTGGGGAGCCTCAGCCATGAGCAGGCTGGGACGGCTGGAATCATCGAATCCGATCAGCAGAGACTCGCTCCCGGCCAGGCTCCCGTAGAGGGCGAGAACCAGGTCGGCGAGTATGTCGCCGTCGCGATTGAGGGCGGGGATCACCAGCCGGTCATCGCGGGTGAGCAGCAGGGCGAAGGTGGCGTCGATCAGCTGGGGCTCGTAGCGGACGTCCGGGTGCCGCTGGCCGGCCGCGTCCATCTCCTCCTTGAGCATCCCCTCGTAGACCCGGGAGACTGTGAACTTGGGTCCTCCGAAGACGGTAGCGCCGGTTCGGCCAGCCTCCACGAAGGCGTACTCGGCGACCCGTCGGCAGTGCTCCCGGCTGATCTTGGTGGTCCGGAAAGCGAGCTCGTCGGCGCCCTCGCCCTCCCGCCACTCGATGGCCCCATAAGCGTCGTCCACCGCCATCCGGACGATGGTGATCGGGGAGTGGACACCGCCCAGCGGCGCGACCCCGGGAATCCGCCGGCCGGTGCGGACGATGACGTCGCCGCCCACCTCCACCCGCAGGATCGCGTTGGGGCTCTCGATCTCTCCGATTCCTTCTGGAGTCACCGTGGCCGCCTTTAGGCCAAAGTGGCTGACCTTCATCATCTGAGCCGCCTGGTGGACCACGCCGTTCTCGGTGGCGCGGCGGGCTGCGAGGCTGAGGTCGACGTGCTCCAGCAGCACCCGGGAGGCCAGTTGCGGCGCCGTGAGAATCCGGAGCGCCTCCACCAGCAGCTCCTCGCCGGTCTCGTCGCCATGCAGGACGGTGATCGTAGGCCCGGTCAAACAGCTACCCGCTGGAGAGCCGACGGAAGGACTCCGCGTATGCGATCCCGTGGGGTTCTCCCATCTTGGCCATCCGCTCCAGGACCCGTGCCGAGAAATCCTCTCCAGGGGGGTGCTGGCTCCGGTGTTTGCCCAGGGCCGCCATCTTGCGGTCGATGGTGGAGGTGACGTCGACAAAGTGGTCGGGACTCTCCGTGCCGACGACCAGCACCTCGCGGACCGAGTGGGGCTCCAACCCCGCCGCCAGGAGCTCGGGGTAGGCATGGGGGTTGCGGGCGTAGGGGTACACCGCCTCAATGGCCAGCTGCCCGGCGGCGAGGTGGTCGGGGTGATTGCCGTAGAGGTTGGAGTAGTTGCGGACTGCGTTCTGGCAGATGATCAGATCGGGCCGGTGCTGGCGAATCAGCTTGACCAATTCGCCGCGCAGCTCGGGGCTAACCCGGAGCTGGCCGTCAGGCTGGCGCAGGAAGGTGACCTCCTTGACTCCCAGGACAGCGGCCGCCTCGCGCTGCTCCGCCTCTCTGATGGAGGCCAGCTCGGACAGCTTGATGGTTGGGTCAGCCGCGCCCGCCGCCCCGTCGGTGCAGATGACGTAGCTAACCTCGGTGCCCTGGTCGGTCCAGAGCGCCACCGTCCCGGAGGAGCTGAACTCGGCGTCATCCGGGTGCGCTACCACCACCAGGACGCGCTCGAGGTTCGCGAGTTGCTCCAGAACCACTGTAGCTCCAGGATATCTAGTTGCCCGGCCAGCTCCGCGTCGCTTCGGTCCGTCTGTCAGTGGAAGAGCCAAGGCAGCTTGAGTCGGAGTCCGCCGTCCTTGAGCGCGTCGATCACGTCGTCTGCGAGGACCCGTCCGATCGGCCGGCCATCGGAATCGACCACCACGACAGAGGATGAGCGAGCCTCGGTCAGTCGGTCGACCACTTCATCGAGGAAGGCCTCGGGGTGCAGCGTCACAGGCCGCGTGTCCGGAACCAGTTCGCCGAGCGGGGTACGGTCATCCGCGACCAACAGAGCAAAGAGGGGCAGGTCAGCGATCAGCCGACCGCCGCCGTCTATCACCGCCACCGAGTCGATATCCGCACTGTGGGCGCTCTGGGCGGCCAAGTCGCGGCGCGCGTCCATCACCGTGGCGCTCACGGAAGCTGTGGCTAAAGCGGTGGTCATGAATCCCCCAGCCATGGTTTCCGGATATCCCAGGAGTACGGTGAGCTGGCGCGCCACGTCAGGGGCGACGTGCGCCAAGATCGCGTCCGACTCGGCGCGCCCCATGTCACGAAGGACGTCCACAGCCTCGTCCGGTTCCATGGCCGAGATCAGAGCTCCGGCGCGCTCCGGTGGGGCTTCGCGAAGAATGTCCTCGATCTGGTCAGGCTCCATCTCTTCCAGCGCGTCGGCGATTGCCTCTGGATCGAGGGCCGTCGTCAGCTCGTCTCGGGCCGGCTGATCAAGCTTCTCGAGCAGGTCGGCAAGTTCTCCCGCGTGAAGTCGGCGCAGTCCCTCATTCGGCACCCGCAGCCGGAGCTCTGAACCGGGATCCCCGAAGGGATGAACGGCGGACCAATCGACGAGACGTCGCGTTTTCGCGTGGGCAAGTGGAAGCAACCGCGCCCACCAAGGACGGCTCTCGCCTGCCACCGCCACCAGCCGCAGCCTGCCGACCACTGGCGCCACGAAGAGGTCTTCAGCACGAAATACCTTGATTCCATCGACGTCGACTGACTGTCGTCCGAGAACCTCTTGCACCAGACACAACTCGCCTTCGCGACGGGCGAAACCTGTCGCGTCAGGCAGGAGCTTTCGGACCATCACTGCCTTCGCGTCGAGCCGCAGGATGTTGGCCACCGGTTGGAACACTTGTCGGTCCCCGAGTTGCAGAACGATCCCCGTCACCAACGGATACGGTTCGGTTCCGGTCCAACGGACCACCACGTCCTGAAGTCGACCGACGCCTCGCCCCTCATCGTCGGTGGGGGACAAGGATCGCAACTGAGCCACGGAGACCAGCGACGCCTGTACCAAACGCGTGGCAAGCAGGCGCCGCCTCCGTCTGCGGGGTCGGGCAGTCGGCGAGCGCAGAGGAGACGGCATCGCTATCCCGAGTCCAAGGTAACCGGGGCAGAGTCTGCGGGTGCTGTTCGCGAGTTCACCCTGGTAGCATAAGGCGGCGCTGCGGCGCAGTATCCGGTGCCGATCCCGACCAACCGTTGGGGAGTGGGGCGGCGTCGACCAGCGGAGTATGGAGGTGCGCATGGACGGTTCAAGTAGACCGCCTGGCCCATCCTACCCGCGCACGCCGTGACCCCCTAGACCAATCGACGGCGGCCTCCCTAGCGTGCGCTCAGCACGTCGAGTTCTCGCCAGCAGGCAAGGAGGTCAGAGTTGTCAAAGGAGCGGCTGCCGCCCGCAGTTCCGGGTCCCGGTGGTCCGGACCCAGCTCACGAGGAGGAGATTCGTGGCGCCTTCGGAACCGTCCCGGCTTGGACTCCCGATCGCCCACGGTCCTGGTCTCGTCGGCTGCTGACGCTTGCCGCGATCATGGGTCCTGGGCTGATCGTGATGGTCGGGGACAACGACGCTGGAGGTGTTTCCACCTACGCTCAGGCAGGGCAGGACTACGGGGCCAGCCTGCTGTGGGTACTGGTACTTCTCATTCCCACACTGATAGTTGCCCAGGAGATGGTGGTGCGCCTTGGGGCCGTGACCGGCGTCGGTCACGCGCGCCTGATCAAGGAGCGCTTTGGCCGATTCTGGGCGGCCTTCTCGGTGGGCGACCTCTTTCTGCTGAACTTCCTCACCTTGGTCACCGAGTTTATCGGCGTCAACCTTGGCCTCCGCTACTTCGGGATCACGCCGCTGGCGTCTGTGCCAATCGTGGCAGCGGGGCTGCTCGCGATGGTCGCCACCGGCAGCTTCCAGCGCTGGGAGCGATTCATGTTCGTCTTCATCATCACCAGCCTGCTGATGTTTCCTTTGGCCTTGCTGTCCCACCCCACCGTGGCGCCGATCCTGACCGGGCTGAGCCACCCTGGGGTCAAGGGCGGATTCAACTCGACCTCAGTGCTGTTCGTAATCGCGGTGGTTGGCACCACCATCGCGCCCTGGCAGCTCTTCTTCCAACAGTCGAACGTGATCGATAAGCGCATCACCACCAGGTGGCTCAAGTACGAGTTGGCTGATACCTCGATTGGCGCCGTGCTCACCACCGCGGGAGCGGCGGCGCTGATGATCGCGACCGCCTTCGCTTTCTCCCACACCAATCTCGCCGGACAGTTTGGCTCCGGATTGACGGTCGCCGACGGGCTGAGCCACCGCGTGGGTTCTGCGTCGGGGGCGATCTTTGCGGTGATCTTGGTCAACGCCTCGGTTATCGGCGCTTCGGCGGTCACTCTCGCCACCTCCTACGCCTTGGGGGACATCTTCGGCCTGCGGCACTCACTCCACCGCAGCGTACGAGACGCCAAGGGCTTCTACTTCACCTTCGCAGTCATGATTGCGGTGGCCGCCGGAATCGTGCTCATTCCAGGGGCTCCACTTGGGCTTATGACGACAGGCGTGCAAGTTCTCGCGGGCGTGCTGTTGCCGTCCGCCATCGTGTTCCTCCTGCTCCTCTGCAATGACGCCGAGGTGCTCGGCCCCTGGGTCAATTCACCACGACAGAATGTAGTCGCGAGCGTGATCGTCTCGGTGCTCGTGCTGCTGTCGCTGATCCTCACCGTGACCACCGTCTTTCCCTCCCTGCCACTTGGTCCTTTCACGGCTGGCGCGGTCGCTGTGGGTGGGGCGGGCTTGGCGTGGCTGGGCTTGGAATCCCGGCGTCGACAGCGAGCGGATCCGGAGCGGCAACTCGCAATTGGGGGCGACCGTCGGATCTGGCGCATGGCGCCGCTGGCGAGCCTTCGACCTCCTGTCTGGTCGCGGGGCCAGCGCGTCGGAATGTTTGCTCTCCGCGGTTACTTGGTGGTCGCCGTTCTGCTACTGGCGGTCAAGATCGGGCAGCTCGCCCTCACCCGCTGATTCGCCTCGTCGGGTGATCCCCCGCAATCGCACTGATTTTCTTTGAAGTTCAACACGTTGAGTGCTGCTGATCCGAGTCGGCTCGCGCACCAGCCCGCCCAGGCGGCGCTACGAGGCGGACCACCGCCTCAGCTGCACCATGTCCGCCGCGGCCGGCGCCACCCCGACGGCGGAGTCCGCATTCTCGAGTAATTCCCGTGTCGCCACGGTCAGGATTCCCGCATCTCCAGAGCGGGCCACAAGGAGGGGGACTCGAGCCAGGTCGAGCCACTCCTCAGGTACCTGTTCGGCGAGCTGGAGCGCCGTCGTCGCTCGCCGGTGCGGATGCCCTCCGATACGGACCCACGCGGCAGCCACGGTTAGCCGCGAGCGCGCTGCCCCTGAACGCGGCCGACCCGCGGCTCGCTGCCGTGAAACATGTTGATTTGGACATTGCGTCGTTGAAGACTGCGGGTGCTTCGATCAGCTCGTCCGCGGTGATGCCTCGCAGCTGGCGAATCGCTTTCTTGAATCTTGCAACTTTGCGGAGTCCGATTACACCGACCACATCGTGTGCCAATTCGGTCATGGGTAACGGTCAGACGCCGAGCCAGCGTCGGCCGGCGGTGCCAATTGCGGGGCGCGCGGCCCCACCGGTGTGGAGGACAGGACCTTCGATGATCGCAGACGGAATGGAGGACTGGATGCACCGCGACTCTGGTGCCGAACCATCATACGGCCGCCCCTATGTGCCAACAAGATGATGCTCCGATTGGCTCAGCGAAGAGCCGCAGCCCCGGCCAGAGGAGACGCTGCCGGCGTGCTCCCGGAGCACGGCCCAGGCCCGCGCAATGCGATCCGATTACGGTTGCGATTCGCACCATCGAGCCGGTTCGGTTTTTGGAGGCACGGATTGGAACCCTAGGCGGATCCAGGAGCCGGGCCGAGCAAGCGCTGCACCCCGAACGCCGAAATCGCGGCGCGCGCCGCCGCGGCCCCGTCCGTCATCGCCAAGTCGACCGCGCTGTCGTCCATGCGACCGATCTGTGCGAGCCGACCGAGCAGGCCCCCCGCGAGCGCGTCCCCCGCACCGGTGGGGTCCACCACCTTGGGACCAGTCGCAGCCGGGTATTCTCTGATGCCGTCGGGCGATATGGCCACCGCGCCGTGCGCTCCCAGCTTGAGAATGATGGTTCGCAGATTCCAGAGCACCACCGCCTCACGGGCAAGACTGAGCACTGCGGAGCCGGGCGACGGGAGCAGCGCCCGCAGCTCCGCCTCATTGGCGAAGAGCATGGTCGTGCGCAACAGCAATTGGTCCAGCTCCGCGCGATTGCTGGTGATGAAATCCCGCATGGTGTCCAGCGCCACCAGCTGGACACTAGGGCACTGGTCGAGGATCTCGAGTTGGCGCGCAGGGTGCATCGAGCCGAGGAAGAGGATCTCGCTGCTGCGAGCCGCGCTTGGGAGATCAGGGCGCCAGTCGAGGTACACCCCGAGCCGTTGCTCCTCCGCGACAGGAAGCGCATCCCTCAGATGGTGCTCTGCGCGCCAACGGTAGGTGGCACCGGGGAGCAGATCGACTGCCGATCGATCGATGTGCGCCTCGTCGAGAATCTTTAGTAGAGGAGCGCCGTCAGCACCAATCGCTGCCGAAACTCGCACGTCGCAAAGCCGACCGGCCGCCAGTGAGAAGTAAAGGGCCGAGCCGCCGGGGATCTCTCGTCTCCGGCCGGCAGGGGTCGTCAGGTCGTCGAAGCCCAAAGTGCCGCAGGCGGTGATCGCCCATCTCGACCCGCCGCCGCGGGCCCCGCTAGGAGGCGGGGAAGAGGGGAATGACAGGGGCGAGACCTCGTGAGCGCTCGTCCTGAGCCGCCCGCATGAGCCGGGCCTGGACCTGAAAGAGGATCTGGCCCACGTGATCGGGGTCCCGGCTCAGCCCCAGGGCCCCGCGGAGCCCGGGGTCAACCGATTTGGTTAGGGCCGCCACCTGATCGAACACCGAGGCCGCGACCGATTCGCGCAACTGCAATCGGCAACGCTCGACGTGCTCCAGCAGAACGTCGGAGGCCTCCAGCCGTTGCTGAGGGGTGCGCCGGTGCCTGGAGCGAAAAGTGAGCTGGGCGCGGGCAGCCGCGATCTGCAGCGCGGTCACTTCGTAGGGGTTCGTGTAGGCGGCGCCCAGCGACATGGGCGCCATCATAACGACGGTCGGTTTGGCCTATGCTCGAAGCGATGGCCAACTCGGAGCTCGAACCGGAGGTCCTGATCGTCAGCCAGGAGCACTTCTCTGGGCGCCGGATCCGCATCACCGTGGACCGGGTGCGCCTGCAAGGGGGCGGAGAAGCTGAACGCGAGGTGGTGCACCACCCCGGAGGAGTGGGCATCGTGGCCGTCGATGAAGACGGTTCAGTGGTGCTGGTGCGGCAATACCGCCACGCTGCCCAGGAGCTGCTCTGGGAGATTCCCGCCGGGGGGAGAGAGCCGGGCGAAGCTCCACTCGAGACCGCCCGACGGGAGCTGGCGGAGGAGACCGGATACGCCGCCGAGTCCTGGCTCGGGGTGGGCGCCACCTTCCTCGCACCCGGATACAGCACCGAACTGTTCTGGTACTTCCGCGCGACCGGGCTGACCCAGGTCGAAGGCGTAGTTCCGGACCCCGACGAGATCCTGCAGCGTCAGACGTTCACTCCGGCCGAAGTCGCCCAACTCGCCTACCAGGGCCTCCTTCGGGATGCCAAGACACTCGCTGGCCTGGCGCTCGCTGGAGCACTGGATCTCGGCGCTCGCGAGGATGGATCCGGCTCGTAATTCAGCCCTGAAGCTCCGAATTGGAGAAGTGGGATAGTTGGACCGGGCGATGCTATGCGGCCACCGTGGGGAGTGAGAGAATGGGTAATCCAGTAGTGCATTTCGAGGTCACCGGGAAGGACGGGAACGCGCTTCAGACCTTCTACCAGCAGCTCTTCGCCTGGGAGATTGACTCCAGCAACACGAATGGCTATGGCCTCGTCAACACCGGCGGTGGGATCAGTGGCGGGATCGGTGGCGGGGACGGCAGCGACGAGTCTTCGTGGGTGACCTTCTACGTCGAGGTCGAGGATCCCCAAGCGACGCTCAATCAGGTCGAGAAGCTTGGGGGCGAGACCCGGATGCCGGTCACCGACATCCCCGGCGGCCCGACGATGGCTCTTTTCCGGGACCCCGAGGGCCACATGATCGGTCTGCTCAAGGCTGAGGATCACACCCACCCGCACGAGCCCAGCTAGTCATCTGGGGCCCCGGCTAGCGAATGATCCCGCGTCGTAAGGGGAGCTGTCGTTGATCTCCGAAGAGCTGCGAGTCGATACCGGTGGAACGCCGGTCGTCGACATCACCGCCCAGCTGCGCCGCTTCTGTGCCGAAAAGAGCGACGGACTGGTCCACGCCTTCGTGCCCCACGCCACGGCCGCGCTGGTGCTGATCGAGTTGGGGGCCGGGAGCGACACGGACCTGCTCGGCTGGCTGGAACGCGCTCTGCCGCGAGACACCTGGTACCGGCATCAGCACGGAAGTCAGGGGCACGGGGCGGACCATTTGCTACCGGCCGTCCTGGGCTGTTCCGTCTCGGTGCCCGTGCTCAGGGGCACTCCGCAGCTGGGAACTTGGCAGAGCCTGGCACTCATCGACACCAATCAGGAGAACAACCAGCGCCTCGTCCGATTCAGCTTCCTCCCCGGCTAAAGCTGGGGAGAAAGGTGACGTTCAGCTCAGGATTCTTCCTAATTCGGGAGCAGGTGTTGGAGAAACCCCATCGGGCTCTCCAGGAACGACTTGGTCAGTTGATAAGGGTCGGTCTCGGTGTAGCCAGCCTCCGAGATCCCGGCCTCGTTGAGCCGATAGATGACCGCCTCCGGAAACGCCGTGAGGATTGGCGAGTGAGAGACGATGACGAACTGCCCACCCTGCGCCACCGCCTGCTCCATGTGGACCAGCAGCTGGAGCTGGCCCATCACCGACAGGGCTGACTCGGGCTCGTCCATGAGGTAGAGGCCGGGGCCTCGGAAGCGACCGCCTACGACGTCAAGGAATGATTCCCCGTGGCACGACTTGTGGTAGTCGGGACCACCTTCAATCTCCTGATAGGCGGAAGCAACGTTATTGAGCCCGGCCGCGACTGCCAATCCCTCGAGCAGAGTCGATTTGCCACTGCCGTTCTCTCCGACGAGGAAGGTCACCGGCCGATCGAAGCTGAGCTCACGCAGCCTGGCCAGGGCGGGGATCGAGAAGGGATAGGCCTCTCGGTTGTCCACCTCGTCCCAGAGCATCTCCAGGCCGATCAGGCGGCCGGTGGCTCCGGCCAATTCACCGCTCATCCGGCCAGAATAGACTCTGGTCTGAACCTCGGTCGGTAGGGCCCGGCCGACATCCCGCGCCGGCTACCGGGGACGATCCCGATCTGCCAGCGCGACCGAGGCCGGAGTCCCTATCCCCGGGCTGGAGCGTCGATCTGGCCGGCCGGAATGACCCCCAGCTTGCCGGCGCGGTAGTCGTCGAAAGCCTGCTTCAGCTCGTCGGCGCTGTTCATCACGAACGGCCCGTACTGGGCCACCGGCTCGCGGATCGGCTGCCCGCCCATGATCAGGATGTCAAAGTTGGGGGTGTTGCTGTCCTGGTCCCTGTCGGCGGTCACAGTGATCGCGTCGCCGGCCCCGAAGACCACCAACTGACCCATCCGGAATTGGGAGCCCGAGGTTCCCGCGGTCCCGGCTCCGGAGAGCCCATAGACCAGAGCGTTGAAGTCCGGGCGCCACGGCAGCACCAGCTGAGCCCCTGGACTCAGGGTGACGTGGGCCAGGGCGATCGGGGTGTGGGTGATCCCGGGCCCGGCATGGCCGGCCACGTTGCCGGCGATCACTCGGACCAGCGCGCCCCCGTCAGGAGAGGAGAGCAACGTCACTTTGCCGGCCCGGATGTCCTGGTAGCGCGGGGGGGACCACTTCTTAGCGGCGGGCAGGTTTACCCAAAGCTGGATTCCGTGGAAGAGGCCTCCCGACATCACCAGCCGCTCGGGCGGGGTCTCGATGTGCAGGATCCCAGCTCCGGCGGTCATCCACTGGGTGTCCCCGTTGGTGATAAGGCCGCCACCACCGTTGGAGTCCTGGTGCTGGAAGGTGCCGTCGATCATGTAGGTCACCGTCTCGAAGCCTCGGTGAGGGTGCCACGGGGTGCCCTTGGGCTCGCCGGGGGCGTAGTCGACCTCACCCATCTGATCCATGTGCACGAACGGATCAAGCTCGGCCTTGCTGACCCCGGCGAAGGCGCGGCGCACCGGGAACCCTTCCCCCTCCAGGGCGCTGGGAGCGACCGTGATCGAGACCACCGGGCGGTTGGCGGTCAAAGCCGGCTCCAGCTTAGGAACTCGGGGTAGGGCTAGTGGGTTGGCCGCGGTGATGGCCGGCATGGGCGCCTCCTGGTTGGACGGGTCCCGTCCTGGGAAAGTGGTTGCTTGTGCAATTATAGCTTAGTACCGCTCCGGCGCTCCGGTCAGGCGGTGGCGGCTTCCCGGCTGTGCTGCTGCTGCTGGCGGGCCGCGATGATCGGCTCGGCCACCTGAAGTGGCACCTCTTCGTAGTGGTCGAAGGTCATGGTGTACCGGCCTCGTCCCTGGGTCGTGGCCCGCAGCTCGATCGGAAACTGGTACATCTCCGCCAGGGGCACCTTGGCGGTCACCTGCTCCAGCTCGGTGCCTACCGGGTTCATCCCTCCGATGCGGCCCCGGCGGGCGTTCAGGTGGCTGATGACGTCGCCCATGTGGTCCGCCGGGACGGTGACCACCACCTGCATCACCGGCTCCAGCAGATAGGCACCGGCCTTCTGCACCGCCTCCCGCATGGCCATAGAGCCGGCCAGTTGGAAGGCAATGTCTTTGCCGTCGACGGCATGGGTGGAGCCGTCCACCAGCCGCACCTTGACGTCCACGATTGGATAGCCGGCCAGCGCTCCCTGTTCCAGGGTCTGCCGCACTCCCTTCTCGACGGAGAGCCGGAACGGCTGGGGGATGGCTCCCCCAAAGATCTTGTCCTCCCAGACGAAGCCGGATCCCCGCGGCAGCGGTTCGATCTCGAGGGTGCAGTCCCCGTACAGTCCGGCTCCGCCAGACTGCTTCTTGTACTTGTGCTGCTGCCGAGCGGTGCCCCTCACCGCCTCCTGGTACGGGACGCGAGGAACCGCCAGCACCGCCTCGACCTGGTACTTGCGCCGCAGCTTCTCGAGGGTCACTTCCAGGTGGACATCGCCCAGCCCGTGCAGGAGGGTCTCGTGAGTGCCCGGTTCACGCTCGATCCGCAGAGTGGGATCCTCCTCCAGGATGTGGTTGAGTCCTGCGTGGATCTTCTCTTCGTCACCCTTGGACTTGGGCCGGATCGCCATCGTGTAGGAGGTGGGTGGGAACTCCGGCACGGGAGAGGCCGCCGTGCCCTTGGGGCCCAGGGTGTCCCCGGTCGCGACGTTAATGAGCTTGGTGGCGGCTCCGATCTCGCCGGCGCATAAGTGGTCCACCGGCTCGAGGGACTTGCCCTTGGGACGCATCGGCCGGGCGATCCGCTCCTCCGCTCCGGTGCGGGAGTTGAAGAGGTGAGCGTCGCCCTTGAGGCTCCCGCTCAAGACCCGGAAGTAGGAGATCTTGCCGAAAGGGTCAGCAACCGTCTTGAAGAAGAACAGGGTGGGCGGTCCGCCGTCATCCGGAGCCGGGCTCACCTGACCGAGGCAGCTGGCTAGCGCGTCCAGCACCGGCTTCGCCCCCAGCGCATGCGCCGGAGCGGCCACCAGAACAGGCGCCAGCTTGCCCTGGGCGGTCGCCTCGTGAAGGGCGTGAAGTAGCTGCTCCGGGTTTGGTTCCTGCCCTTCAAGGTAACGCTCCAGCAGATCGTCGTCGGTCTCAGCCACTGCCTCGACCAGTTCCCGGCGCCGACGGGCTGCCTCGGCTCTTAGCCCGTCCGGGCACTCGGACTCCGTGTAGCCGCCTTGCGGGTCGAACAGCAGCGCCCGCCCGGACAGCAGATCCACCGCTCCTGTGAACGAGTGCTCCAAACCGATCGGGATCTGGAGGGCAATCGGCTTGGGACTGAGGCGGCGCTGGAGTCCTGCGTAGGTCGCCTCGAAGTCGGCGTGCTCCTTGTCCAGCTTGGTGAACACGATCAGCCGGGGCAGCTGGCGCTCGGCCAGCAGATCCCAGGTACTCTCCGCTCCCACCGGCAGGTGGCCTCCCGAGTTGGCCCCCACCACCAAGACCGCTGCGTCAGCCACCGACAGCGCCTCCAGCACCTCACCTTCGAAGTCCTGGAAGCCCGGGGTGTCCAGCAGTGCTAAGGCCGAGTCCTTCCATCTGAGACAGGCAATCCCCAACTGGACGGAGATGTGCCGACGCTGCTCCTCCGGCTCGTAATCCAGGAGAGCTGTTCCCTGGTCGGTTGACCCCAGCCTGGGAGAGGCCCCGGCAGCGAAGAGCAACGACTCCGCCAGGGTGGTCTTACCGTCGTGGCTGTGGCCCAAGATGGCAACGTTCAGCCCGGGCCCCCGCACGCCCACTGCCATTCCAAGGGTGATTCTAGGGGGAGCTTGCCGGTCGCGGGCGGATCTGCCGCAAACTGGGGAGGATGACCGTCGACACCGCGCCCGGCACCATGGTGCGGCTGGCCGCTCCGTACCCCAATCTCGCAACTCTGGGGGGCGGCAGCGAGATCCGCCTGCGGGTGGAGGCGGACTCGAGCTCTGCCCACCTGGCGGCCATTCTGGCCGAGATTGGTCCGGACCGGGTGGAGCACGCCGAGGACGGGTCGATCCTGATCGAAGGGCGGCTGGACCAGCTACTGGCGGGCGTTCGGACCCTGCCCCGGGAGCTACAGCGCTGGGCACCCGCCCAGGCGGTGCGCGAGGCGCTGGAGCACCTGAGCCGCCCGGCCCCGTCGCTGCGGCTGGGCGACGACGTCTGGGAGTTCGGGGCCCGCACCTATCTGCTGGGAGTAGTCAACGTCACGCCGGACTCCTTCAGTGGGGACGGGGTGGGCAACAGCCCAGAGGCGGCCCTAGCGCGGGCCCAGCGCCTGGTCGAAGAGGGAGCCGACGCCATCGACGTCGGCGGCGAGAGTACTCGCCCGGGGCACCAGCAGATCTCTACCCCGGAGGAGATCAGCCGGGTGGTTCCCGCAGTGAGCTTGATCGCCAACACACTCTCGGTGCCCATATTCGTGGACACCAGCAAAGCTGAAGTGGCCCGGGCCGCGCTCGCCGCGGGAGCCGATGGGGTCAATGACATCTGGGGACTGCGAATGGACCCCGAGATGGCCGAGGCGGTAGCGGCGGCCCGGGCGCCGCTGATCTGCATGCACAACCAGGCTGGCACCGAGTACCGGGATCTGCTCGGCGATGTGCTGAGCCAGCTGCGCGATTCGCTCCTGCTCGCGCAGCAGGCGGGAATCCGCCGGGACCAGGTCGTGCTGGACCCGGGAATCGGCTTCGGTAAGATCCCCGCCCAGAACTACGAGGTGCTGCGGCACCTGGTGGAGCTGCGGGCGCTGGGGTGCGCCATCCTGGTCGGCACCTCCCGCAAGTCGCTGATCGGATGGGTGCTGGATCAGCGTCCGGTCGACGGTCGCCTCCTGGGCACCGCCGCCACCGTTGCCTGGTCGATCGCCTGCGGGGCCGACATCGTGCGGGTGCACGACGTGGCCGAGATCCGCGACGTCGCCCGGGTCATGGACGTGCTGGCCCGCCGACCGCCCTCCTGAGTTGAGGTGAGCTCCTCCGACGACAGCTCCCAGGCGGTCCTGGCGCTGGGCAGCAACCTGCAGCCAAGGGCGCAGTGGCTGGACTTGGCCCTAGACCTCCTGGGGGAGAAGGGCATCCAGGTGCTCGCCAGCACCCCGCGGTGGAACACCGCACCGATCGGGGCGATTCCCCAGCCCGACTACCTGAACCAGCTGGTGCTGGCTCGGGGGACCCTGCGCGGGCTGGGCTGGCTGAAGCTGGCCCAAGCAGCAGAGGTCCGGGCCGGTCGGCGGCGAGGGGTCTCCAAGGGGCCTCGGACCCTCGATGTTGACATCATCCTGATCGAGGGCGAGAGCTTGACATCCCCCGGGCTGACAGTGCCTCATCCCGGCCTTCTGCAGCGACCGTACCTGCTCCGGGGAGCTGCCCAGTTGGTCCCGGACTGGGTCCACCCCACGGAGGGGCTCTCGATCGCTGAGCTGGCTCGGCGGGATTTGACCGGCAGCTGGGCTATTGGCTCGTCTACCCCCTCGGGCTCCAGCTAGAGCGGGAGTCGGTCCGCCAAAGCCGGGGTGGCCTTGAGAGTGCTGGCGATGACCTTGCAGACGGGGTTGAGGTCGGGAGGGTCGCTCAGGTCCAGGTACCAGGCCTGCTCGGCGTGGAAACGCTCGACCCAGATCCCGCCGTCTCGAACCGCCAGCCCGATCCTCACCGTCCGGCCCTCCTGGTCGGGGACCGCTCTGGAGAGCAGTCCGTCGACCGTGCCGAGCCAGCCGTGGACCTCGCTCAGTTCATGAAGCTCGTAGCCGCCGTCGCCGAGGTCGAACTCGGCCACCAACTCGACGAAGGGACGCGGCGCGTTGTGACGGTGGGTGCAGATCTCCTCATCGTCGTGGTACAGCTCGCAGTCGGCGCCTGGCCCATAGGTGCCCACATAGGTGAGGAGGGCGTCCCAATGGAAGTGCAGGGTGGCCGCATACCGGTGCGGCGGCTCGCTGGCCGGGAGCCTCACCGAGGCATGAAAGGTGCGCTCGCCGCTGCTCGGCTCCAGTTCGTGGCCGACGTCGTGGACGACCAGGGTGGCCCGCTCCAGACCGTCCAGCAGCTCGGCGGCGAGTTCCTCGTAGGTGGGGAAGTAGCTCTCGCCGGTGTCGCGGGCATCTTCAGCGCCGTCTCTCTTCATCTCCTCCCTCGCGTCCGCACCTTGCGGCGGGCCCCGTCCGCGACTGCCAGGATGGTGGCGCCAGCGGGCCGAAGCTGCAGGAATCGAGATCCCGCATATCGGACCTGCGCGCCGCCGAAGCCGAGCTTGAACTGGGCCAGCCCCCGCCAGGGGTGGTGGGGATCCTGGTTCTCAGGAACACCCCACAGATCGTAGTGATGACATCCCTCGGCGCGGGCTCGAAGCATCGCCCGCCACTGGAGCAGGTGGTTGGGCATCCGATCCCGATGCCGCCCGCTGGACCCTCCATATAGGTAGATGGCCTCCCCGCCGAAGGAGGCGACCAGGATCGCCGCCACCACCTCGCCCTCCACCTGGGCGGCGAGGATCCGGGCGCTGCTGCCGAGCTGCTGCATCATCACGCTCAGATGCGGGAGGCTGGGCAGGTGGATCCGCTGTCGCTCCTCGGTGGCCTCGATGCAGGCGGACAAGTCAGCGACCGTCGCTTCCTCATTGATCACCACATCCCGTCTCTCCGCCAGTCTCACGTTATAGCGGGCCTTGGAATGGAAGCTGGCGAGGATCGCCTCCGGCTCGGGCTGTAGGTCGACCACGACCGTCGCTATCGGCTGGCGCGCTCGGGCCGGCCTCCAACTCCGCCAGGGGTGCGTCTTTGGAACTTGGTCATCCGTCCAGGCCACCTCCACTTCCAGTGCCAGGGCCCGCCGCTTTCGGCCAAGATCCACCAGGGCACTGGTCACCATCTCAAAGGCGGCCAAGTCTGAAGCAGCACAACCCGGCCCTCTGGGCAGGTAGATTCGAGAGAATCCCGGCACCCCGGCCCCGGTGACCAGGGCGGACACCGGGAGAGGCCCGGACCCTGTGGAGACCTCTAGGCGCTCAGTTGTCCAACCCGCCCGGCTCTGCACTTCACCCCAGGCGTAGGACTGGAGCAAGTTGGCCGCTGGCCACTCGAGCAGGCGGGCGTCCCACTCCTCCGCCGCCGACTCTGACGGCACCATCACCGGGGCATTCTGGCAGACGAGTGACGGAGAACCAGCCCCGTCTCCGCCAATCCTGAAGCTGGCCTGTGCTAGTATCGCGCCGACCGCAAGTGGGGAGGGCGGATCCGAATTCACTTCGGGTTGCCCTATTGGAGCTACTCGGCAGAATGCAAAATCAGGGAAGCCTCGGGCCAACCACCGTCGCCGAGTTGCTCCAGACCATGCAGCAGGAACGGGCGACCGGCACGCTGTCGCTCGCCAGCAATGGCAGCCAGTGCTCGCTCCATTTCCTGTTTGGTCACCTCTTTCACGCGGTGGGCGGTGAGGCCGAGGGCGAACCGGCAGTCTTGGATGCCCTCACCTGGGGGGATGGCGAATACAGCTTCAATCCGCGGGCCAAGCTGCCTCCAGAGGAGACCATCAACAGCTCCACCGAGGACCTGCTCGCCATTTGGCGCAACGGGCGGGATAGCCACGACTCGATCTCGGCAGCTGAGGTGACCGTCACGGTGGCGGCAGCCGCGACGCCAGCCTCGAACGGGGATGCCGGGGATCGCCTGGATTCCGACGACGAGGACTGGCTGGACACGGTCGCCTCCGGCGAGATCGCGGCCGCGGTGGACGAGCCTGCCGACATCCCGACGTTCCAGACTCCCGCGCCAACTGTTCCCTCGCTCGAGCGGGCGTTCACCGCACCCCGCCCCTCGGCGGCGGCTTCGACTCCCGTTCCGCCTCCCCGGTCGACGCCGGCGCCAACTAGCTGGCCGACCAGCCGCCAGGCTGCGGACAAGGCCCCGGCATCTGCCGAGAGGGCGCGTGCCGCCTCCACCCGTCCAGCGAGTCCGTCGCCGAGCAGCGCCGGTGCACCCCCGAGCCAGGTCCCAGCCACCAAGCCGGTCGCGGGAGCGACCAGGACCCAGCTCTCGCTGGTGATCCCAATGCCCACCGGTCCGTCGCTGCACAGCGGCCTCAAGGCCAGCTTCTTGAACTTCCCGATGCTGCTCCGGACCCTCTCCCAGGACGGCTTCTCGGGCTACGTGAGCATCACCGGGGAGAAGGACTCCCGCAACGTCGGCCACATCCTCTTCCGGGAAGGGGCGATCGTCCAGGCCCAGCAGCGGTCGGCCGGTTCCTACCGCCGTCACAAGACCGCGCTCCAGGAGATTGTTCGCGGCGTGGGTGCCGGGGAGGGGCTGATCGACGCCATCGAGTTGCCGCCCGTGCTGGTCGAGTCGGTGAGCGGCCTGGTGGTCGCCAACACCCTGCTCCTCCAACTCCCGTCGCGCATCGTCGACTTCGACGCCCTGGTCGAGTTCGTCGAGGAGCAACCAGTCACCGGGGGGATCCTGGTCACCTCTGGCCAAGACCAGGTGTCGGTGGTGCTTTTGACCGAGGGCCGGGACAAGGGAAGTTACAGTTCGATCAACCGGGATCTGACCGAGGGACCCGGTGTGGCCTCGGCCGCCTGCAGTGAGCCAGAGGCCAGGATCGACGTCGTCGCCGCTCCCCCGGGACCACTCCCGGTGATCGAGCTCGCGGAGATCGCCTGACCCTTCGGAGAATGCTGCCGGGCGCGAGCGGTCCCGGGCGGCTCCTCCTCATTGCCGGGGCAGCTCTCGCCCTGCTGACTGGCTCACTCATGACCGGTTGCGGGCCGCTCTCCCCGCCCCAGATCACGGACGTGTCGCCGGCCCCCAGTCAAGGCGCGGTGCACACGATCGACCCGCTGGTGATCACCTTCAACATCCCGATGAACGAGCTCTCGGTCGAGCGGCGACTGTACCTGCGGACTCGGAAGGACCATTTCCCCCCTGGCTGCTCGATCGCCAGCGCCGCCGCCGAGCGCAAGTCCGGATGTCAATTCGTCTGGCGGACCCCGAGAGTGATGGCCCTGGTTCACCCGCATCATCCCTGGGCTGTCATCACCACTTACCGGGCGACCCTGGTGGGAGGGATCGAGGCGGCCAACGGTGCCGTCAACCCTCTCTCGCACTCGTGGGAGTTCTCCACCGAGGGTGGGCCTCAGGTCTCGTCCACCTCGCCATCCAACGGTGGCACGGTGGGCCCGGATCAGGCGATCTCGATCAACTTCAGCCGCGACATGAACCCGGCGGCGGTCAGGAAGGCGGTCACTCTCTCCCCGGCCATTACTGGCGGATACCAGCTGGCCCAGAGTTCAACCGTTCCCGGGCGCTTCCTAGTGGAGCCGAATCTGCCGCTGGTCCCCGGTGCCACCTACACCCTGTCGATTGCCCGGTCGGCGCTCGACGTGGACGGCGACCGGCTGCAGAAGTCCGCCCACCTCCACTTCACCATCGGTCATCTGGGCAGCTCCACCACCGTGGTCTTCCCGGCCGGACCCTCAGCCAGCGACTACACGGAGGTGCTGGCCGCCTCCCCACGCCAGCTCTCGGGCGACCCGCCGGCATTGCGAGTGCTCGCCACCGCGCCTGCCGGGCAGCACTTCCTGTACACGTGGCCATCGCCCGACGGTGCGCGCCTCGCGGTGGAGTCGGCCGGGGGCCAGCCGATCCAGGTGATCGACCTGAGCACCGGCAAGAGCACCTCCGTGCTGGGCAGCACCGGGAGTGACGGAGCCGCCTGGAGTCCGAACGGGCAGCAACTCGCATTCGTGGTGGGCGGGGCGCTTCGGGTATACACCGTCTCCAACGCCACCTCCGTCACCCTCGCCACCTCGCCCAGCATGCACGGTCCGCTGGCTTGGCGGGGAGACGGCCAGGTGGTGGCCGCTGTGGCGGCCCCGACCGGTGACCCCACTCGGGTGGCGCTGCTCAGTCCGGGACTCAAGGCGATCACCTTCCTACCAACCTCAACGGCCGCCGTGGCAGCGGAGGATGACCCGGTATGGAGTCCCAGCAGCAGCAGCCTGGCCTTCTCGGTCGGGAACGGCCCCGACCCGGCCGTCTGGATCTACCGACCGCTGGACACCGGATCGCCACTGAGCCAGGTCGCCGCCGCCGCTGGCCAGCCCCTGGCCTTTCTCGATCTAGACACGATCTTAGTTAGGGAACCCGACGGTGCCCTGGCCACCGTCTCGACTACGACCGGGACGTCCACCGTAATCGTCGGCAGTCGGGCTGGCCACTACCCCCTGGCCGCCGTCGCGACCGCGACCGGCCGTCAGGTCGCATTCACCCTCAGCGTGTCCGGGAAGGTGCAGGTCTACCTCGCCAATGACGATGGCACCGGAGTGGAGGCGCTGACGAACTTCTCCGGCAAGCTCCTTCTGGATGCCGGGCCGCCCAGCTTTGTCGGCGGTTGAGCAAAGGGACCGACTACGCCAGTTGCAGCCCACTACCCTCTATTTCTGGATGAGGGCAGAGCGCGAGCGGGGCTCCTGGTGGGACAGCCCGCACTGGCCGCCGTACACCGCCCTCCTAGTGAGCTCGGTCGCCCCGGTTGTGGTGGAAACGGGTGTCGCCGCCCATTTCGGCCCGGTCCCCACCGGTAACAGTCTGGCGGCCCTGGGGGTCGCCGTCTCACTCGGATTCGGCCTTCTCGGACTAATTCGCACTGCTCACGCGGAGCCGGTGACCGGGAACCGGGTGGCCGGCCTGGGTTCAGTTCGGCAGCTGCCCGGGCCCACGGTCGCCTGGCTTGCCGGCGCCTTGGTGCTCGCCATCTGGCTGGCCGCCACGACCGACTGGTGGCTGCTGGCGGTGGGAGGCGTGGCCGTAGTCATCGCTGGCCTCCTGGGCCGCCTCGTGGACCGCACCGTAGCCATCGGCCGGGAGCAGCTAGCCTTGGTCGCGGCGGCGGAGCTGTTGGCTGGCTTCGGGACGGTTTGGGTGGAGCTGGGTCGCCTCCCCTGGCTGGGGCTGGTGGCCGCCCTCCTGCCCGCGAGCTTGGCCACCACTCTGTTGGTGCTGGCCAAGCTGCGCGATCGCCCTACCGCAGGTCTGGACAGCGCTCAGGGTGCGGTGGCCGGTCTCACCGGGAAGGGAACCCGCACTCTGTTTCAGGGGCTACTCAGCCTGGCCCTGGCGGTGCCCCTGCTCATCACGATCCCCGGTCTCGACGGTGCGGAGTGCTTCTTGCCCTGGTTGCTCGCCCCCCTCGCCGAGGGCCCGCTGCGCAACTCCAGGTCACCTGAGCCCGCCCTCCGCCAGCGCGCCGTTCGTCAGACGGTGGCTCTCTTCGCGGCCTGCTCCGCTCTCCTTGCCGTGGGGATCTGGACCGGCTAAGGCAGGGCGGAGAGGGGCTGGCTCAGCCCTCGCGACCCGCCACGGCTTCCAGGCCTGCGGGCAGACCGTACTCCGGTAGGAGCAGGTCAACGGTCCGCTCCCAGGTGAAACTTTGGGCCCGCCTCCAGGCAGCCTGGCGCATGGGTAACTCAGCGCCTGCTGGGCTGGCGATGACCCGGGCGATCGCCTCCGCGTAGTCGGCCGGGTTGTGGCCCTCCACCAGATACCCGGTTCGCCCATGAGCCACCACATCGCGCAAGCCGCCCACTGACGCCGCCACCACGGGGGTGCCGCAGGCTTGCGCCTCCAGCGCCACCAGCCCGAAGGACTCGGTGTACGAGGGCACCACGACCACGTCAGCCAGACAGTAGAGCAAGGCCAGCCGATCCTGAGGCTGTGCCCCCAGGAAGCAGACGCGGTCGGACAGCCCGAGCTCGCGAACCCGTGCCTCCAACACCCCGCGCTGATCCACCTGGGCGCCATCGCTGCTGACGTCACCCACGAATAGGAGTTGCACCGGTTCCTGGACGTCGTCTCGCGTACTCAGGGCAGCGAAGGCGTCGAGGAGGGTGTCTGGTCCCTTGAGAGGCTCCAATCGTCCCGCGAAGAGCACCACCTTGCGACCAATCAATTTCAGCCGGCGCCGCAGCCGATCGGGATCACGAGGCTGAAACCTCACCAGGTCCACGCCCGGCGGCGCCACCACCACCTGACCCTGCTGGGCCCCGTAGAGCCGGCGCAGGCCGTGCGCCTCGCCTGGGGTATTGGCCACCAGCCGTGCCCCTCCGGAAACCGCCCGGCGCTCCGCCAGAAGCCGCTGCGGGCCATCTCCGTCGAAGCCATACTCCCCCTTGACGGCGGCCAGGGTGTGAGCGGTGTGCAGCCAGGGAATCTCGAGCTGCCGAGCCAACTCGGCGGCCACGTCGACCGACAGCCAGTAGTGGCTGTGGATGGCGAGATACCGGCGCCCAGAACGCTGGATGAAGTAGCGCACTCCTTCGAGGTATTCGTCTCTGGTGTTGGGCAACTGGTGCTTGGAGAGTCGCCGAGCCGGTCCGGCATTGATCGCCACCACCCGGCTCCGGGGGCCCATTGCCTGCTCGGCCGGTTCGTCGGGATCGGTCCGCCTTACGAAGACGTCGGTGTGCACGCCGCGGGCCCCCAGCTCCTCGCAGACGGACCGGACGTACACGTTGAGCCCACCGTTCTCCCGCTGGCCAAGGCGCGCCAGCGGAGAGGCGTGCAGGGAGAGGAATGCGATGGTGTCGCCCGGGCCGGCTCCGTTACTTCCGGGGGGCGCTGTCACGGGCTCACCACCGGCCCATCGGCGGGGCTGAGCCGGAGCCGCCACAGCGGCTTGTCCACCGCTCCCAGGTGATATTTGTAGGCCTCGCTGCCCCGCAGAAAGTCCGCGGTGTGGCAGCCTTCGTCGATCGCCACTCTGATCCCCTCTGCGACACAGAGGAGCCCCGGGGAGAGCGCCGCTGCCTCCGGCTGATATCCCGAGTTGTAGAGATGCCAGGTGCCGGAGACCGTGAAGCCGAGCGTGGCCGCGGTCAGCTTCCCGCCTGCCTTGATGAACTGCAGGCGCAGCCAGCCCCGCTCCTCGAAAGACCGACAAGCGCTTCGGATGAATGTCTCCACCTCGGGTGTGAGGAACTCCGCCTTGTGTGGTCCGCTGGCCCGCAGAATGGGGAAGAAGGCGTCGATCGCCGCCTCCAGCCCCAGCTCCTTCTGGGTGATCAGACTCCACTCCGGCTGCTCGGAATCAAGCCGGCGCACCTTCCGGCGGAGCTCGTGCCGGTCTTTCTTGTTGAGCCGTTGGGTTAGGTATTCCTCGAAGTCGCCGTCGAGGATCACTTGCGGACTGACCTCCTCCTGGGTCAGCTCCTGGCCCACCTCCAACTGCTCGGCGGCCTGGCCCAGGGCCTCAAGGGCCGGCGAGCCGTCGAGGAGGTAGTGGAGGTCCAGGACCGCCGGGCTCTCCTGCGATTCACTGTGAAACAGGTGCTCGAGGGCGGCGGCGGCCACCTCCGCACCGCGCGATGGGCGAAAGAGGAACCCCAGGTGGTCGGAGAGTTCCGCTCCTCCGCCGAAGCCCCACACCGGGCGACCTGCGGATTTGGACTGGAGGGGGACAATCCCCAAGACTTGGTCGGAGTCGGACACCACCAGACAACGGAGATCTCGGTCGGCTCCGAAGACCTTCCACCAGCCCCACTGCCAATCCCAGGACAAAAACGGATTGATGGGTTCGCCGGCAGCCTCGACCTCGTTCCATTCGGGGCGTAGCCGCCTCAGCCCGTCGCTGGTGGTGATCTCCTCCACCCGCAGGCCGCTGTCACGCGGAGTCAGTGCCGATTGCGCCCCGGGGGGCGCTGGACATGAGGCCCCGATGCTTGCTCCACCCTGAAATCCCGCCGCTCTGCCGGGGCTGCTCGAGCCGCGGCCAGCGAGATGACTCTACCATCGCCGCCAGACGCCAAACATCTCGCGAGGGACGCCACCAGCTTGAACGACCCGGGCCACGCGGAGATACAGATCTGGGCGGCCGGCACCGGCGGCGGTCACTACAGCGTCGCCCAGGCCCTGGTCACGGCGCTCGCCCGCCGACGTTCGGGTGGGATCCGGGTGGCTCTGGATGACCCCACCAATGACCCAATCGGCCGCACCGCCCGCTCGCTAGCCCGCGCCTACGGACCACTGGTGCGCACCTCGCCTGCGCTCTGGGGGGTCCTCTACAGGGGGTTCAGCAGCCGACAGCTCAGCTCCGGAATGGATCGCTTTCTGCTGCGCCAACTGGGGCCTGCCATGGCCGAGCGGACCAGGTTGCGCTCTCCCCAGGTGATCGTGAACTGCCACCCACTCCTCGGTCCTGCGGCCCGCTCGGCCGCTGACGCGGCCGCGGTGAACGGGGTCTCCCCGGCGCTGCTCACGGTCATGACCGATCTCGTCGGCGGCCATCCAGGCTGGCTCTCCCCCCGGCCTGACGCCATTCTGACGGCGACCAATGAGGCCACCGCCTGGTGCCTGCAACACGGCGTCCCCTCCCATTTGATCCGGGAGACCGGGCTCCCGATTGATCCGAGGCTTTCCGCCGCGCAGCCCACCCCGGACGGCCGGCGAGCGCAGCGCGCCTCGCTGGGACTTGCTCGGGACCCACTGCTGGTGCTGGTGGGTGGCGGAGCCGAGGGGGTGGGCAGCCTGCGCCGGCTGACCCGGTGGCTGGGGGCGAGCGGACTTCCGCTGCAGCTGATCGTGGCCTGCGGCAACAACCGCCGTCTGCTGGAGTGGCTGCGGCGACACCCTCCGCAGGTGCCTACGGTCGCGCTGGATTTTCAGGCTTCATTGATCCCGTGGTTGCTGGCGGCTGATGTCTATCTCGGCAAGCCGGGCCCCAGCACCCTGGCCGAGGCCGCCGCCGCCGGCCTAGCCCTCGTGGTGACGGAGGCCCTGCCGGGTCAAGAAGATCACAATGGCGCCGCCGTGGTCGCCGCCGGGGCGGCCCTCCAGGTCCAGGGCCGGGCGCAGGTGCTGGGAGCCCTCGCTCGATTGTGCCGACCGGAGGATCCGCTACTCGGCGAGTTGCAGCGCGGCTCCCGAACCTGGGCCCGCCCGGAGGCGGCCAACGCGGCCGCCGAGATCGTGCTCAGCTTCCTCGATTCGGCTGCTTCCGCGGTGCCGTCCCCGCCTCCGGCACGAAGCGCAGCCGGGTTAGCGGCCGTCCTCCAACCTCCGAATTGATCGCGTCCAGAATGGACGCCGAATCAATCTGGAGCTGATGGGCGATGGCCGGATGGGCACAAGCCAGAACCAGAACCGAGCGCTCCACCGCGTAGACCCTGACGTGAGGACGGATGTACTCGCCGCAGACCTTGGAGAAGGCGGTTTCAACCCTAACCTGGCGAACTTGGCCGGTCGCTCCCAGCCGACGGAGCACCCGGGGCAGGATCGCCTCTATACCTTCCATTCGGCGAGCTCCCAGCCGGGCTGGGCCTGTCGGGTCAGCTGACCGCCCCGCGCCTGAAGCACCTGCGAGACGGCCACCTCACCTCCGATCTGCGGGTCCTCGGTGGAGGTGATCAGGGTCTGTTCTACCGCGAGCTCCTCGGAGAGCAGCTGGATCAGGCCGGTCCGCCTTGATTGGTCCAGCTCCGAGAGGACGTCGTCCAGCAGCAGCAGCGGTGTCTCTCCGCCCAAGCTCAGGTGCTGGCGAACCTCGGCCACCTTGAGCGCCAGCACCACGCTCCGCTGCTGACCCTGGGAGGCAAACTGCCGGGCCGGCCGGCCTCCCAGAAGGACCTCAAAGTCATCCCGATGGGGTCCGACCACGCACTGTGCCCGGGCGATCTCCTCGGAGGCGGTTCTGGCCAACGCTCGGCGGAGCGCGTCGGCAGGCTCAGTCTTATTGTCCCAACCGCCTCCCCGGCCCAGTCCGGGTCGATACAGTAGCTGCAGCTCCGCCGACTCTCCGATCTTGATGATCGCTTCGGCGGCCACCGGCTGCACCAGATCCAGGTAGCGCCGCCGCTCCTGCATCACGACGGTGCCGTGCTCGACTAGCGCTTCCGTCCACGGCCGTAGTTCCTCTGGCGCGGCCTGTCCGTCGCGAACCCGGCGCAGAAGGGCGTTGCGGTGTTCCACCCCTCGGCGATACCTGGTGGCAGCTTCCGCGTATGGCGAGGAGAGCTGGCTGAGTACCACGTCGAGCAGGCGACGCCTCGGCTCGGGGCCACCTTTGACCAGCAGCAGGTCCTCCGGCCAGAAGAGCACCACCCGAAACCGTCCCAAGAGCTGGCGGGGTTGGATCAGGTCTCCGTCCTGGCGCAGCTTGCGGACCCAGCGCTCGCTCGTCTCCTGGCGCTCTGCCCGCAGCTCCAACTCGGTATCACCGAGGCGGCTGACCAGATGGGCCGCCACTCCCATCCGCGGCTCCCCCCATGAGGCGCAATCCCCCAGCGACCCAGATCTCGGGGATCTGGTCAGCGCGAGGGTGGAGATCGCCTCGAGCAGGCTGGTCTTGCCCTGGCCGTTCTGGCCCAAGACTAGGTTCACTCCGGGGAGCAGCTCTAGCGAAGCCTCCTGATAGATGCGAAAGCAGAGCAGGCGCAGCTGCGAGAGGTACAACTGGAGGGATCCGCTACGGCGCTCAGATCGCCACCCTGACGGGCATGATCACGTAGCGGTACGTGTCGTCCCCCGGAGCCCGCACCAGCCCTGGCGAGAGCGGTCCGTTCAGGATCAGCTCGACCTCCGGCGAATCGATGAGGTTGAGCACGTCGGCCACGTAGCGGGCGTTAAAGGCGATGCCCAGGCTGTCTCCCTCGACTGTGGCATCGACGCCGGCCACGTTGTCGCCCACCTCGTTGGTATTGGCGGATAGCACGATCTGCCCTGGTTCACAGCGAATCTTCAAGACGTTGGCGGCGTCTCTGGCGAAGAGGGATACCACCTTGGTGGTCCTTCTCAACTCCTCCGTGGAGGCCCGCACCACGGTTTGGGAGGCGGTCGGGATGACCTTTTCGTAGCTCGGGTACACCCCGTCGATGAGGCGCGCTGTGAGCTCGTACCCGGGAAGTTGGAACTTCACCTGGGCCCGTGCTGTTCCGATCGTGAGGCTCACCGAGGCCGGGCTGGCCGCCACCGGCTTGAGCAGCCGAGAGAGCTCGGACAGCGCGCGGGCCGGGATGATCACGCCAAACCTCTCACCCTGACGGTCACCGTCGGTCGCCCGCACCACCCGGATCGCTAGGCGGTGGCCGTCGGTGGCGACCAAGGTCACCTCGGGACCGGCTATCTCCGTCAACACCCCGGTGTAGATGGGCCGTCCGTCATCGGCGCTGGCGGCAATCACAGTTTGGTCGATGGCAGTGAGCAGAGTCTGGGGATCCAGCTCGACGGTTTCCCCATCCGAGACATCAGGAAGTGGTGGAAACTCCTTGGCGTCCACCCCACGAATGTGGGCGTCGAAGCGCCCGCTCTGCAGGCCGACCGTCTGGTGCGCCGAGTCCAGTTGCCAGCGCAGCGGCTGCTCGGGGAGGGCGCTGACAAACTCAGAGAGCATCCGCGCGGGCACCGTCACCTCACCCTCCTCCTCGACCTCGGCGGCGAGGGAGTGGTGGATCGTCAAATCAAGGTTGGTGGCGGTTAGCTGCAGGGAGCCTCCTCGGGCCGCGACCAGCACGTTGTTCAAGATCGGCAGGGTCACCCGGCTGGAGACCGCACGGCTCACCGAGTTGAGCCCAGCCCCCAACTGCTGGGGTGAAATCGTGCACTTCACTGAATAGGCCTCCTTGGCTTCAAGAGCTCTCGACCTCCCCTTATCAACACCCCGTCGCAGCTCTTGGAACGAATTTGTAAAACCGTAGCCATAGTAGGGGAGTGAAGGTTGGGGAAACCGATCGAAGCTGAACTCGCTTGGCCGGTGGACAGCCTGTGGATATCCCGGCTTGGTTCCACGGACAAAGCGGGGGTTTCTGGGACGACCCGGGTTGCCCACAGATCCTGGCTCTCGGGCAACAGGGACACTGGAAAAGATGTGCTGATCCGGTCTAGCGAGACAGGAGGAGCTCCCGCAGCCGGGCCACGTCATCAGCGACCCGAGGGTCCTCCTTCATCTCGTTGAAGATCTTCTCGTAGGAATGGAGGACGGTCGTATGGTCACGGCCGCCGAAGACCTGGCCGATGGCCGGCAGGCTCATGGCGATCTCCTCGCGGATCAGGAACATTGCAATCTGGCGGGGGAAGACGATGTGCTTGTCCCGGCGCTTGCTCCGCATCTCGTCAACCGTGATTCCGTAGTAGTCAGCCACCACCTGCTGCACCAGCTCGACCGAGAGCGGCTTGCTGTCCGCCGAGGGGATGATGTCCCGCAGGATCTCCGAAACCTGGCTGAGCGAGGGGCTCTCACCGCCGGAGATGGAGGCGTGGGCCAGCACCCGGATGAGCGCCCCCTCCAACTCTCTGATGTTTTTCTGGATCTTGAAGGCGATGAAGGAGAGCACCTCTTCACTGAGCGGGTTCTGCAGCGGGTCGAGCTTGCTGCGGAGGATGGCAAGCCGGGTCTCGAAGTCGGGAGGTTGGATGTCGGCCATCAGGCCGCCCTCAAACCGGGTGCGGAGCCGATCCTCCAGAGTGGGAATCTCGCGGGGCGGGCGATCGCTACTGATGACGATCTGGCGATTCACCTCTTGGAGCGCGTTGAAGGTGTGGAAGAACTCCTCCTGGGTTCGGTCCTTGCCCGCCAGGAACTGGATGTCGTCGACCAGGAGAACGTCGACCGTGCGGTAGCGGGCCCGAAATTGGGCCATCCGATTTTCCTGGATCGAGGTGATCATCTGGTTCATGAAGCTCTCCGAGGTCACGTAGGCAACCCGCAGGCGGTGGCTCTGCCAGACGGCGTGGCCGACCGCGTGCATCAGGTGGGTCTTGCCCAGCCCTACTCCCCCATACAGGAATAGAGGGTTGTAGGCCCGGCTCGGAGAGTCGGCGACGGCCCGGCAGGCCGCGTAGGCGAAACGGGAGTTGTTCCCATCTACGAAGGCGTTGAAGGTGTAGCGCTGGTTGAGCCCCGGGACCGTCTCCGCAATCCCCTCCGAGCGGTCGTCGGTGAGGACCACCGGGCCGGTGGCGTCCACCGGTTGGGCGGCCACCCCGTCGTCAGTCGCGGTCTGGACGGCGAAGTCCACCTGGATGTCCCGGTTAAGAATCGCCGAGAGGGTCTCCCGGATCACCGCCGAGTACCGGTCGATCACCCAGTCTCGGGCCAGCGGAGTCGGCACCCCGATGAGGGCTCGCGCCTCATCCTGGTCGAAGGTCAAGAGGCGGGCATTCTTGAGCCAGGCCTCGTAGCCCGGACGGCTGACCTGGAAGCGAAGTTCCTCCTGGGCGGCGGACCAGAGTTGGTCGGAGGAGAGGCTCACCAAGAGCCCCACGGGGAAGCCAGGGCACACCGAATGAAGCGCAATTCACACCTTCTGCACAGGAGTGGAAAACCCACCTGAGGGGTAGATTCGCCCTGTAGAAGAGAGAAGCTCGGACCGGGTCTGGCCCACCCCTGCGGTCGCTCCCGGATGGTAGCACCGCCCACACCCCTGTGCAACGCTTCCACGCACGTTGCTGAATGTTGTCTCGGCGCCCGTTGCCGCGACGTCCGGCACCGTACCAACGCCAACCCACAACCCGTATGGGAGCGCGGATGTTCGGGCACAAGTGGACTAAGACGGGGGCGTCTCGCGAGCGGACGCGGACTCGCGCCACGAACGCCAGGAGTCCGGTGATGGTCGACGAAAAGCCCATGTTAATCAGGTATTTCCGCAATGCATCGCGCTGTGCCACACCCCTGCCCCCCGCCTTCCGTAAGGGCGCAGTCTCCGCCCGATGACATGCTCGCCGCAGTCGTGAGGGATCGTCGTTCGACCTGTTTGTCGAGAGCCGGTGGTCGACTGACGCCGCGACTTTCTTCCACGTGCAGCGCGAGGTGGTGGTGCAATTCGGTCGCACGCATCGTCGGTGAGCGCGGGGTCCCGCGGAGCGCGCTGGGCCCCCGCTCGCAGTTAGGCCGGGGGAGGCCTCAGGGGTGAGTCGGGATCGAGCCTCGATCTAGGGCCTCGCGGCGCCGTCTGCTATCCTCAGCGCCGATCTACCGAGAGAGTCATCCCGGGTTGCAGACACGGTTGGGAAGTCCCGACCTGGGCTCCGGGTCCGAGTCTGCGAAGGAATTCGACCATCAAGAGAACTTTTCAGCCCAAGAAGCGTTACCGGCGGAAGACTCACGGGTTTCGGGCCCGGATGTCGACCCCCGGGGGAGTCCGCGTTCTCAAGCGTCGTCGCCTGAAGGGACGGCTGCGCCTGACACCCGCGCCCGTGCGGTGAAGACGAAGTACCGACTCCGGCACTCCGCCGACTTTCAGGCTGTGAGGGCGGAGCGGACGAGCGTCGGAAACGGCATCCTCCGAGTCCGGGTACGGGCGAACTCCGTGGGACACCCCAGGGTGGGCGTCGTGGTGACCAAGCGTCTCGGAGGAGCCGTCGTGCGGAATCGCCTGCGCCGGCGCCTCCAGGCGGCAGCGAGAGCAAAGCTGGGCACGGTGGGCGCGTACGACGTCGTGATGACCCCGCAGCCCGCCGCCCTGACGGCCGGATTCGGAACCTTGAGCGCGTCGCTGGCGCGGGCGCTCCTGCGGGCCGGAGCTGGCCGGTGAAGAAATTCTCTCTCTGGCTCATCGCGTTCTACCAGGCGAGCCTGAGTCCGATCTTCGGCCTGATGTCGTCGTGCCGTTACGAGCCGAGCTGCTCCCACTACACGTCGGAGGCCATCCAGCTGTACGGGTTCCGCCGGGGGTGGTGGATGGGCATCCGTCGAATCGTCCGCTGTAATCCTTTCCACGCCGCTGGTTATGACCCCGTACCTCTGCCCGAGGAGTTGATCCATGGGCACTGAGTTCCTAACCTTCGTCAACCCCGCCGCGCCGGCTCCCACCAACCCGATATTGGCGATCTTCTTCTACGTACTCCTCACGCCGATCGCGGTTGTCTTGCAATTCTTGGACCACGTCTTCCGAGGATTCGGCCCGACCGAGGCGATCGGCGCCTTCGGCTTGGCGGTGATGGTGCTGACACTGTGCATCCGCGGGGTGCTATTCCCGCTCTTCCGGTGGCAGATTCGTACGCAGTGGAAGATCCAAGCAGACCAACGCCGAATGGGTCCAGAGCTGCGCGAGATCCAAGCGAAGTACAAGAAGGACAAAGCCCGACTGCAGACGGAGACCATGGCGCTGTACAAGCGGCATCAGATCAACCCCCTAAGTCAGCTGTCCGGGTGCTTCCCACTCCTGATCCAGCTGCCGTTCATCTATGCGCTGTTCGGCTCCATCAACAGCCTATCTAAGCATCTCCACGGCCAGACCAGCTTCTTGTGGATTAGCGATCTCGACAAGTCAGCGTTGAAGGCGGGACTGCTCACTCATCCCACCTTGATCATCGTGCCGATCTTGGCGGGCGTGCTGACCTTCATGCAGTCGAAGATGATGATGCAGCAGCAGCGCCCGGACATGACCGATCAGGAAAAGCAGATGTACAACGTCATGAGGCAGACGACCTACCTCATGCCGGTCCTGATCGCCGTTTTCGCGTTGAACTTCAACCAGGGGATCGGACTCTACTGGATCACCCAGAGCGGAGTCATGGTCCTGCAGGTGTTTTCGATGATGGGATGGGGTGGACTCAAGGTGCCACCGTGGTTCCCGGGGGCCGGTTGGCGGCCGAAGAACTCACCGATGGGCCGGCCGCCGACAGACGGCCCGGTGCCGGCGGTAGCCGTGGCGGGAGCCGCCAGCGGCAGCCTGACGTCCGGCGGCGCACGGCGTACGCCACCACGGCCCTCGCCCCGTCGCCCCAAAGCCAGGGAGCGAGGGCGGCCGCGCCGCTGAGCGGGATATGGAAGAAGAACGTGCGGCAACCTTCGAGGGCGAGGGCTCAACGGTCGAAGAAGCCACCCTGGCCGCCTGCCGAGCTGGAAGATTGGACTCGGACGCAGTGATGGTTGAGGTGGTGAGCGAAGGCGGAGCCGCCGTTCCCGGTGAGCGCATCTCAGGCGCGGCCGCCCGGGTGCTGGTCCAAGCCATGCCCCCCGAGGGTCTTCGGGGCAAGATAAACCTGGAGACGATCCTCCGGCTGATGGACATCGAAGCCGAGGTCAAGGTGCGCCCGGTTCATCGCACCCCTTCCGATCAGGGCGTGATCGATGGGGCAGCTCCCCTGCTGCTGGAGGTGGAAGGGGTTGACCTGGGCATCCTGATCGGATGGAGAGGGGAGTCGCTGCGAGCCCTCCAGACCGTCCTCAACCTAATGCTGGGAGAGACCGGACTGACGCCCGGAGCGCCGCGGTTGATCGTGGACGTGGCCAAGTACCGCCAGCGCCGGGAGCACACCGTGGCCCAGATGGCGGTGCGGATGGCGGCGGGGGTGGTCCGAACTGGCCGTCCGGTCACATTGGAGCCAATGCAACCCTACGAGCGCCGGGCGGTACACCTGGCCCTGGCCGACGATCCTGGCATCTCCACCGAGAGCACCGGAACCGATGCTGAGCGCCGGGTGACGATTCGGCCCGCCGGAGAGGCCGGGCCCTGATTCGGAGCTCCGGCCGGAGCTGGGCCGGTCCCCTCCTGGGCGGCGGCTTGGCCCTGGTGCTGGTCGGATGCGGGAGCTCCCCGGCGCTGATTCGAATCTCGCCCCAGGCGCTGGTGCTCCGATTGTCGCAATTGCCATATCCTGGCTTTGTGAAGGAGAAGGGATCGAGCAATAGCGGTGTCATTAGCAACAAGAAAGTTGCCGGCGGCGCGCCCGCTGTGCTGCGCCGAATCCAGGCTCAGGGCCGCGAGAGTGGCTATATTGCCACCTACGACCGAGAGGTGAGCCCGCAGGAGGTCGTCGGACCTGTCGTCATCGAGAGTGCCGCAGTCACCTATAAGACGGCCGCTGGGGCCGCGAGTGGGTTCGCGCTGGAGAAGAAGGCGCTGGCTAGCGCGAGTTGGGAGCAGGTCTCGACCGGAAAGCTCGGTGAGCAAGCGGTGGCGTTCACCGAGACCAAGGAGGTTGACCAAACCGAATACCAGTCGTTCGTGCTGGACTGGCGGCAGGCCAATGTGGTGAATGAAATTCGCATCGCCGGCAACGCCGCCACCTTGGACCTCACGTACGCACTGACGCTGGCCCGGGTCCAGCAGCGCACTGAGGCCAGGAGCTAAATGGCGAGAACCAGCCGAGCGGGTCAGCCGGATACTGAAGCCACCTGGGAGCTGATTCAGCTGCCGAACGGAGCCCAACTGGTGCTGGCACCGATGGCCGGTCGTGACTCCGTGGCTGCGTCGATCCTAGTGCGCGTGGGGTCCAGATGGGAGACCAAGCGCCTGGCTGGCGTGTCGCACTTCCTGGAGCACATCGTATTCAAGGGCACCCAGCACTTTCCCACCAGCAGAGACGTCTCCCAGTCGATCGAGGGCATCGGTGGAGTGCTCAACGCCAGCACGGACAAGGAGCTGACCACCTTCTGGGCCAAGGTCCCGGGCGCCCATCTGGAACTGGCGCTACGGCTGCTCTTCGATCTGGCGTTCGCTCCGCGGATCGCTGGTGATGAAGCTGAGCGGGAACGCAACGTAGTGGTCGAAGAACTCTCGATGTACTTGGACCAGCCTGGCGACCTCGTCCAGATGATTTTCGATGGGCTCCTATGGGGCGACCATCCCTTGGCCCGTGACCCTGCCGGCACCAAGGCTTCGCTGGCACGAATCGGAGCCATAGAACTGAGCACGTACCGAGCCGCGTACTACGTGCCGGACCGGGTGGTGGTGGTGCTCTCCGGGGGGTTCAATCCCGATCAAGCCCGGACACTTGTCGAACGTTGCTTCGATGAGCAGGGACCAGCGGTTGCGGCATCCAAGGGGCGCCGAAGTGATGGCGGGGTTCCGACCCCACTGGGGCGGGATCCGGTCGCCAAGGTTCGGAAGCGCCGTGGTGAGCAGGTCCACCTCCTTCTTGGGGTGCGCTGCTCCTCGTACCTCGATCCAGAGCGGTGGTCGCTGGATGTGCTCAACACCATATTGGGCGAGGGCATGAGCAGCCGTCTCTTCTTGGAACTAAGGGAGCGGCAGGCGCTGGCTTACGACATCCACTCCTTCGCCGCCCGCCACCGCGACTCGGGAGCCTTCGGGATCTACATGGCCACTCAGCCGCACCAGGTCGACACGGCGATCCGCGGCGCCCTGCTGGAGGTCGGCCGCATGGTGCGGGAACGACTCACCGCCCAGGACCTGGAGCGGACCAAGACCCAGATCGAGGGCCGGTTGCGCCTGCAGCTCGAGGGAACGAGTGCGATGGCCGAGTTCCTGGGGCACCAGGCGGCGCTGATTGGCTCGGTAATGTCGCCCTCCGAGGTGATCTCCTCGGTGAGGTCGGTCACGGCGGAGGAGGTTCAATCCACCGCCGATCGGCTCTTCACTGGGCATGGCTGGCGGCTCGCTGCGGTGGGGCCGGGACCCGACGCCGGGGCGGCGTTGGCGGCTATTTCTGACGGCGTTGAGGGATGATGTCGACTCCAGATGGCCGCGTGGCGGCCGCAGAGGCGGGGAGGGTCTGAGCGTGGAGCGAACGTTGGTGCTGATCAAGCCTGACGGAGTCCAGCGTGGGCTCGTCGGGGAGATGGTGGGGCGGTTCGAGCGTCGCGGACTCCACCTGGTGGGACTGAAGCTCACGGCTATCACGCATGAACTCGCCGAGAAGCATTACGAAGAACACCGCGGTCGTCCCTTCTTCGACGCGATCATCGAATTCATCACCTCCTCACCGGTGGTGGCGATGGTTTGGGAGGGACCCAACGCGGTGACCATGGTCCGCTCCATGATGGGACCGACCAACCCCGCGACCGCCGCCCCCGGGACCATCCGCGGGGACTTCGGAGTCGACATCGGTCAAAACGTGATCCACGGATCGGACAGCCCCTCCCGAGCCGAGGAGGAGATAGACCTCTACTTCGGCGCCACCGAGCTGGTTACTTGGGAGCGGGACGGCGGTCGCTGGATCTACCCTTAGGAAGTCGCCGGCGGCGCCGGCGGAGCGGCAACAGCGTGCCGGCCGCCAGGAAGACGCTCACGGTTGGCCTCATCCCCGGCACCAGGCCTAGCTCATCGAGGGGCCAGAAGCGGGCGACAGCGATGGCCACGATGCCGTGCTGGGGCTCCCAGCCAAAGGTGCGGGAATCCTCGGAAAAGTTGCGGTTATCGCCCATGACAAAGTACTCGTGCGCGGGGATGGGGACCCACCTTCCGGTGGTCGGCAGCAGCGGAGAGAAGGTTCCGCTGGCGGTGCAGCACTCGACCTCATCCACCCAGGTCCCATTGATGTAGGGCTCGTTGAGCTGCGTTCCCCCGGTAGTGGAATCGGGCCTGGTCTCACTGATGAACACGTGGCCGACGTGGTGACTGTTGGGAGCAATGCGAACCCATTCCCCGGGCAGCCCGATGACCCGCTTGATGAAGTCGTTAGATGAAGGAATCGGCGGCTTGAGGATCACGATGTCGCCCCGCGAAGGGCCCCCAAAATACAAGGACACCTTCTCGGCGATGAGAAGGTTGTTGTTCTGCAGACCCGGGTACATGCTCGTGCCCTCGACATGGACCGGCTGAATTGCGAACGCGATCAACAGATAGATGAGGATCGCGAGGGCGACCACCTCGACAAGGTCCCGCACCAGCGACCGTCCATGCGGGCGACCTCCCGCTTCGACCCGATCTCGCGAAGGATCGGGCACGATCGAGGGGTCGGACGGCACCACGGCAGTATAGGGAGGGAGGAAAAACCCTCTCCGGCTAGATCGAGATTGCCAGCCGGTCGAGCAGTCCGTTCAGTTCATCTTCGGAGAAGTACTCGATCACGATCCGGCCCCTGCCCTTTGGCCCAGGAAGGATTTTGACCCTGGTGCTCAGCCGTCTGGTAAGGGCCTCCTCGATCGCACCGAGGGCCGAATCGGACGCCCTGGCAGCCCTAGGGGGCCGCCGAGGGCGATCTCCTGTCTGTTGTGAGACCAGCCTCTCGGTCTCCCGGACAGAGAGACTCTGAGCCACGATCCGGCTGAGCAGCTTCTCCTGCGCCTGTGAGTCGGGCAGCGACAGCAGCGCCCGTCCGTGGGCCGGCGCGATCTGGCCGCCCTGGATGGCCACCTGAACCGCGGGGGCGGTTTGAAGCAGGCGCATGGTGTTTGCGACTCCGGAGCGGCTCCGACCGACGCGCTGGGCCACCTGCTCTTGGGTGAGACCGAATACATCGCAGAGTCGGGAGAAGGCTCGCGCCTCATCAAGGGCGGAGATATCAGTCCGCTGGAGGTTCTCGACCAGCGCGACTTCTAGCTTTTCCCGATCAGGACCCACCGGACGGACGACCGCCGGAACCCGCCCGAGTCCGGCGAGTTGAGCAGCGCGCATCCGCCGCTCGCCGGCGACCAGCCGAAAGCGTGTCCCATCGGCCTCCACTACCAGCGGCTGAAGCACTCCATACGTCCGGATCGACTCGGCGAGCGCCCGCAGCGGCCCGTCATCGAAGTTGGTACGCGGCTGCTCGGGGTTAGGGTCGATCAGGGCGATCGGGACGTCTCTCGTGCCAGGGCCGCCCACGATAGGGTTGAAGTCCGTGGCGCCGGTCGGGATCAGCTGCTCCAGCCCCCTGCCGAGACCCCTCCGCTTGGTCACGCAGCCACCGCTGCGGTGCGCGCGAGGAGTTCCTCGGCCAGGGCGCGATAGGCCGCCGCCGCTCTCCCGGCCGGTTCGTAGAGGGTGATTGGCAGTCCGTGACTCGGGGCCTCGCTGAGACGTACCGAACGGGGGATGACGGTCGTGAATGCCTGGTCTCCGAACTGCCGTCTAACCTCACTGACCACCTGCGAGCTTAGGATCGTCCGCGGGTCAAACAGGGTCAGCACGATTCCGGCCAGAGTCAGGGCGGGGTTCAGCGACTGCCTCACGAGCGTCTGAGTCTGGGTCAGCAGAGAGAGGCCCTCCAACGCGTAGTACTCACACTGGAGCGGGATCAGCAAGGAGTCCGCGGCCACCAGACAGTTGACGGTCAGCAAACCGAGCGAGGGCGGCGTGTCGAGCAGCACGTAGTCGAAGTCCTCCAGGCCGTCCAGGGCGAGCTTGAGACGCGACTCGCGGAGCGGGAGTTCGGCGAGCTCGAGCTCCGACCCTGCCAGAGAAACGTTCGACGGGACCAAAGTCAGCCCCGGCACCTCATCGATCTCGATCGCCACCTCCATCAGCGGCTGTCCCAGAACGATTACGTCATAAATCGAGCTCGAGAGACTGGCCGGCCGCACCCCTACTCCAGAGGTAGCGTTGCCCTGGGGGTCGCAGTCCACCAGAAGCACCCGCAGCCCCCTCTCCGCCAGGGCGGCGCCGAGACTCACGGCGGTGGTCGTCTTGCCGACCCCGCCCTTCTGATTGCACACAGTTATCACCCGAGGGCGAGACATGTGCGGAAGTATAGGAGCGCCGCGATGTTTCACGTGAAACATTTGTGGCGGCTCACGGGCGGTCAGTCACCGGTCCATTCGGGATGACCTCCCCTGCCCGGTACGACCTTCGTATCAGCCCGTCCCGCACCTCGACAGCACCGTCGCCAAATACTCTCCAGCCGTTGCCCTCCGTCAGTATTGCTGTCCGTTCAGCGATCCCGATTAGGCGGCAGCCCGAGGGCACCCGGTGAATCACCGCCGGCCGAAGGACGCGCATGAAGGTGGAGTCCCAGTGGACTCCAAAGACGTCAGTCGGGAAGAGGTCCAGTCCTCCACTGAACCGAAAGCGACCGCGGGCCGGACCGGACTGCTGGGCGGCACCGGCGACCATGGCGCCCGCGCTGCAGCCTCCGAAGACCGCACCTCCCTCGAGCGCCTGCAGAACGGCGGCCCAGACAGCTGTGCCTTCTACGGTGCGTGCGAGGTATTCGGGATTCCCACCGGAGAAGAAGATCAGGCTGGCCCGGCTTACCACCGCGGCGTGCGCCACGAGCTCGGCATCTTCGCGAGTTCGAACAGGCAAGGCCCGAGCCGGCAGGTCCAGGGACGCGTAGTGCGCCAGCCCCATCCGATTCCATCTCTCGAAGGTCGAGTCGCCCTCAGGAGAGCTGGCGGTGGCCAGAACCACTGCCGTGCCGTCTCCCCCCGCAGCCGAGAGCGCTGTGGTCTCGGCCTGCCCCACCCACGGCTCGAACTCCCCGGAGCCTAAGAGCAGGCACCGGGGAGTTCGGTGGTACCCCTCCGGGCCCTCCCTCTCCACCTGGCCGTCCGGGGGCGTGGTCAGTCCGCTTTGTTCCTCGAGGTCCTCGCCCTGGGAGCTGGGATTACCTTCTCGGCGAGCGCCTTCAGAGCCGCTCCGTTCTTGCCGTTGCTCGCACCAGCCTTCGCACTGATCTCCATGAATGGCTGGATCAGGTCGAGCGGCAGGGGGAAGACCACCACGGTGTTCTGCTCCGCCCCGATCTCGGCGAGTGTCTGCAGGTACCGTAGTTGCAGGGTGGCTGGTTCCCGACCGATCACCTCGGCGGCGTTGCTCAACTGCTGGGCAGCCAGGAATTCGCCCTCGGCGCGAATGATCTTGGCTCGCTTCTCGCGTTCCGCCTCCGCCTGCATGGCCATAGCCCGCTGCATCGACTGCGGCAGGTCCACATCCTTGACCTCGACCGCGGTGACCTTCACGCCCCAGGGCTCGGTCTGCTCGTCGATGACCGTCTGCAGTTCGGTGTTCACCTTGTCGCGCTGACTCAGAAGTTCGTCGAGGGTGGATTGCCCCAATATCGACCGCAACGTGGTCTGGGCGGCGGTGGAGATGCTGCCCCGGTAATCATTGACCTTGACATAGGCGTCCCGGGCATCAACCACGCGGAAGAACACCACTGCGGTAACCCGAACCGTGACGTTGTCCTTGGTGATGATGTCCTGCGGCGGCACCTGATGCACGTTGATCCGCAGATCGATCTTGAGCAGTCGGTCGATTCCGAAAGGAATGATCAGTCGCGGACCGGGCCCCTTGACGTCAATCAGTCGTCCTAAGCGGAAGACGACGCCGCGCTCGTATTCGTTGATGACACGAAAACCCGTGGAAAACGTGGTCAGAAGTAGAACTACGACGATCACTAGAACTATCAACCCGGCCATAGCCATGCTCTCCTTATCCGATACGAGAACCGGCACTCACGCCGGGATCAGTCGCCTGCTCGCTGACGGTCGGCGGGCCGGGCAGCGGTTCCACAATCAACGTAAGGCCATCTTGTGCCCTTACTTCAACACGGGTGCCGACCTCGATCGGCTCACTTTCTCGCGCCGTGATCCGCCATAGCTCCCCCTCCACGGCGGCGATCCCGTTGGGATTCGCGCGTTCGCGTACCACAGCGGTGAGTCCCAACAGTTCATGGGAACTCGAGGCATACGGTAGGTGTCGCACCCGGAGCGCGCGCCGACTCAAGACGATCCAGGTCCCGCCCAGCACCACCGGCACCGTGATCAGTGCTGCCAGGCTCACACCGCTCTCGCCTGGCGAGGTCTGATATAGGAGGAGCCCACCGGCGATGGCGGCACAAACTCCCACCAGGCTGACCAGCCCATGGCTGTGCAGCGAGGTATCCACCACCAAGAGCGCGGCGGCGGTTCCGACCAGCACCAGGCCCAGCCAGTCGACGGGCTGGTTGGCAAGTCCCACGACGGCCAGGACTCCGGCCACCAGGCCGACTGTGCCAAACACCAGTGCTCCCGGATGGATAATCTCGAGTCCCACGCCCAGAAAGGCAACCAGCAGCAGCACGAACGCCAAGGTGGGGTTGGACAGCAAGCCGACGGCGCCGCTTGTTTGGCTGACGGTCTGGCCCGCCGGGGCGGCCGCCATGACCTGCAGCTGACTTCCGAGAAAGCCGCTAGCGGCTACTAGAACCGCACCCACAATCGGCCGACGACGCATGTCTCTTCGATCATACGCTGCAACTCAGAATTGGCTCGGCGCTGATCTCCCGAACCTATAATGACCTCGATGGCTGCCGTCTCAATCACTGGAGCTTGAAGGTCCCAGGGGCACTCGGCGTCCGGGTGGTGGAGGTCCCCGGTGACGGTAAGCGACAGTGGGACAGCTACATCAGCCAGCAGGAGACCGGCCACGTCCTCCAATCGTGGGGATGGGGCGAGTTGCGCAGGCGCTACGGTTGGCGGGTCTACCGGCTAGCGGCCATACGCGGCCCTGAAGAGAAGTGGGTGGGGGCCATCCAGGTTCTCCAGCAGAAGATCGGTCCGGGTGGGTTGGGTTGGGGGTATTCACCGAAAGGCCCGGTGCTCTCCTCGCTGGGAGATGTCGAATCCTGTCGGGCGCTGTTGAGCGCTGCGGCGAGCACCCTGCGCCACCACCGGGCCTTCCAGTTGAAGTGCGATCCAGAGTGGCCCATTGATTCAGCTGAGGCCGAACAGTTGCGGGCGCGATGCGGCCTCCGTACGGGCCACTTCGATGTCCAGCACCGCCAAACCTGGCTGGTTGATCTGAGCGGGGGTGTGGAAGCTCTCTCAGCGCGGATTCCCTCTGCGACCAAGTACTGCATCCGCGTCTCCGAGCGAGAGGGGGTGGTGGTCACAGCCGATCAGAGTCCGGAGGCCGTTGCTGCCTTCTATTCACTCCATATGGACACGGTGGGACGCAAGCAGCTCCACTCCCGTCCCCTCTCCTACTACCAGGCAGTCAGAGAGGACCTGGGAGCCACCATCTTCATCGCCTCCTATAAGGGTCAGCCGCTCGCGGGAGGGTTGACCGTGGCATACGGCAGATGGCTGGTGCACCTCTTCGGGGGCACCAGCACCGCCGTTCCCCGCGCCCACGCCAGCTACGCGATGCAGTGGGCAATGATGCAATGGGGGATTGAGCAGGGGTGCACGATCTATGACATGTTCGGCGTGCCCCGCCGGTTCAACCGTGCCGATCCGGCGCACGGGTACGCCAAATTCAAGACGAAGTGGAGTGGCCGGCTGGGCAGCTACAGTGGACTGATGATCGCGCCGGTCTTGGGCCCCCTTGACCCCCTGGTGCACGGCCTGGAGGCGATCTTGCTGCGTCGCCGGCCGCTGCTTCGCTGATTGAGAGAGCCTCCGGCTCGGCCTCGGATGCTGACCGATGACCGCGGGCGCCAGCCTAGAATCTGAGCATGCTCTACCTCGGGAGGCCGCGCACCAACCGCTGGGTCACGACCGTATATACCCCACCGCGCGAGGTGTTCGCTCTCGCGGAGCAGCTGATGGCGTTGCCGCCGTTCAGCTTCCGGATCATCGACGACCACACAGCCGAGGTCGCCCAGGTACTGGCCAACGGATTCTTCGGACAGTGGAGCAAGGTGAAACGCCCCAAAACCAAGGTGCGGATCGAGTGCCACGCGACCGCCCAAGGCACGGAGCTGACCATAGTCGCCCAGGGCCAGCGCAGTGCAACCATCCGGGCTGTCAACCTGCTGCGAATCCTAACCCGTGGAGAGCGCGACACGGCCACCGTCTACCGACTTCGGACGATCCCGCCCGGACCGTGCACGGTGGTCCAGAGTTGGGCTGGAACCGGATACCCCCTATTCTCCGGTCCCGACTACGGGGCCCAGCGAACCGTGCCGGTGCGGCCGGCCAGTCCACTGGTGGCGCTGCAGCAGACGGGTCGCTGGGTGCGAGTCCGGGCGGGGACGGGCGACTTGGTCCAAGAGGGCTGGATCGAGGCGGATCAGCTGGTTCCAGACCTGGTCCCGGCGAGAACGGGAGCCGCCTAGCGCCTCAGCTCGCTAGATCTCCGGGCTCGGTGTTGTGGTGCGCGAGGTCGTGCCACTCTCCCGACAGGAGAAGCGAATTGGCCGACTCCGGCCCCTCGCTGCCCGCTGGGTAGAACTTGACCCTGGGCATGTTCTCCAAGACCGGCTCCAAAGCGGCCCAGGCGGCTTCGGTCTCGTCCTGGCGGATAAAAAGGGTGTGGTCTCCCAGGAGGGCGTCGTGCAGGAGCCGCTCATAGGCTTCGGCCGGTTCTGTCTTGAAGGACTGCCCGTAGGAGAAATCCATCCGCACCGGCTGCTCGACCACCGTGGCTCCCGGCTGCTTGGCCATGAACGAGAAGGAGATCCCCTCCTCTGGCTGAATCCGGATGGTCACCCGATTCGGGGTGAGGTGCTCGATCCCGGTGCCTTCAAATAGGTGTAGCGGCACATCGCGGCAGAAGAGCATGATCTCCGTCCGCCGGATGCAGAGCGCCTTGCCGCAGCGGAGGTAGAAGGGCACGCCCGCCCAGTCCCAGGTATCGACGTTCAGCCGCATCGCCACGTAGGTCTCGGTGGTGGAGTCGGGCGACACGCCGTCGACCTCGCGATAGCCGGGCATGGTGGTGCCGTTGACAGAGCCCCTGGTGTACTGTCCCCGGATCACCTCGCTCGGGCGGACAGGGCGAATTGAGTTGAGCACCTTGACCTTCTCGTCGCGCAGGGCCTCCGGGTCGAACGAGCTAGGCGGCGACATGCAGGTCAAGGCGAGCAACTGTAGAAGGTGGTTCTGGAAGATGTCCCGGATCGCTCCGGTCTCCTCATAAAGGCGACCGCGGCTCTCGATACCGAGATCCTCCGCCACTGTCAGCTGAACCTGGTCCACCACATCGCGGTTCCAGATTCTCTCCACCAGGGTGTTCCCGAAGCGAAAAACCAGGAGATTCTGAACTGTTTCCTTGCCGAGGTAATGGTCGATGCGGAAGATCCGCTCCTCGGGGACAGTCTTGTGCAGGGCTACGTTGAGCTCCACGGCGGACTTGAGGTCATGCCCGAACGGTTTCTCGATGATCACTGAGGAACCCTTGGCCAGTCCGGCTCCCTTCAACTCCTGGAGAATCGTGACAAAGGCGGACGGAGGGACGGCGAGATAGATAAGTCGGCGAGGCTGCCGCAGGGCCTTCGCCAGCTTGGCTCCCGTGCCCACCTGGTCGTGGGTCGTGGTGATGTAGCGGAGCCGTTTGGCGAACTCCGCGAATCCTGCTCGATCGAACGCTGTCCTGGCGAACTGCTTTACCGCTTGCTCGGCGATCTGCCGGAATCCGTGATCGCCAAGCTCTTTAGTGGCGGTTCCCAAAATGTCGCACTTGCGTGGCAGTAGGCCCTGCAAGCTGAGTTCATAGAGGGCCGGAAGAAGCTTGCGCTGGGCCAAATCGCCGGTGGCGCCGAACACCAGCAGGTCCTGATCAGGGGGCACGCGGAGGCGACTTGGAGCCACAGGCCGAGTTTACGGGTGTTGGCGTATTCAAGGTTCCGGGGAAGGCGGCGACCGCTCCTATACTCGGGGCGTGGTCAGGGGCCGAGCGAAGTCGGATTCCGAGGTGGAGGCGGATGCCTTGGCGACGCCTCAGAGCGTGCACCAGCTGGTTGCTGGATTCCCGCGTCTCACCGAGGAGCGGCTGACGGAGCTCCTCTCCAGACCCCCGGCAGCAGGCTCGACCCCTGACAGTGCCCAGCAACTGGTGGAGGGGTCCCTGTGGGTCGTCCTCCAGGCGGCCGAGGCCCACCAGTCGGAGACCCTTCCTTTAGAGGACCTCTTCCAGGAAGGGAGCACCGCCTTGGTCACGGTCGTCCATGGCCTCGACCCCAGCCACCCGCTGTCGCCCGACCAGTTCCGGGGTCGGGTGCGGCAGGCGGTCGGCCAGGTGATGGATTCTCTGACCGCCGACGAGGAAGCAGCCCGTTTGGAGGACCTGCGCTGGGCCGCTGACGCGGAGCGGCTCTTCGCCGCAGAGGCGGAGTTGCGGCTCAACTCGGCGACCGCCCCGACCGACCTGCAGCTCGCGGCTCATATGAGCTGGCCAGTGGCCAGAGTGGCGCAGCTGCGGCGAGCGGTGGACGAAGCTCGGTCACAGCACGACGTCGAACTGATGGGCATCCTAGGGGAGATCGAAGGCTCATGACTGGCGGAATCAAGAACGTCGCGCTCGACCAGGTCCATCGGGCACTCGGGGGCCAGATGGTGCCGTTCGCCGGCTACTCGATGCCACTCCACTACGGCTCGATTCGCGGGGAACATGTGGCGGTGCGGGAGCGGGCCGGCCTCTTTGACGTCTCTCACATGGGGGAGGTCAACGTCACCGGGCCTGGAGCCCTTGACTTCCTGCAGCGGCTAGTAACCAACGATGTCTCCAAGCTAACTCCCGGGCGTGCGCTCTACACCGTGATGTGCCATTCAGACGGCGGCATCGTCGACGATCTCCTGGTGTACCGCGACCAGGACGACTTCATGTGTGTCGTCAACGCGGCCCGCCGGGACGTCGACCTGGAGTGGATGCGGCGGTGTCTGGCCGGCTATGACGCCAAGATCGAGGATGTTTCTGATAAAATCGTTCTCCTCGCTGTCCAGGGCCCGCAGGCCACACGGATCGTGCAGTCACTCAGCAGGGATCAGGACCTGGCGTCGATCCGTTACTACCACCACCGGTTTGGCCAGGTGGCGGGGGTGGCGGTCCGGGTCTCTCGAACCGGGTACACCGGTGAGGACGGGTTCGAACTGTATGCCAGTGCAGGCGAAGCCGAGCGGCTGTGGTCGGAGCTGCTTGAAGCAGGCACTCAACACGGCCTGGTCGCCGCCGGGCTGGGGGCGCGCGACACCCTTCGCCTGGAGGCCGGATTTCGACTGTACGGTCAGGACATCGACGAGAAGGGAGATCCACTCAGCGCCGGACTGGGCTGGGTGGTGAAGCCGGCCAAGGGCCTGTTCGTCGGCAGCGAGGCGCTTGCCGCGATCGCGGCCGCCCCGCCCCGAGCCTTCATCGGGATGAAGCTTGGCCCAAGAGAGATCCCCCGTCACGGTCATCCGATCTATCAGGGCTCGCGCCAGATCGGTGAGGTGACCAGCGGCTCGTTCGGATTCACCGTCGGCGCCGGACTGGCGATGGGCTACGTCGAGCCCGGCAAAGCTGAGCCGGGCACCGAACTGCGGATCCAGCTGCGAGCCGACCCGCAGCAGTGGGCGGTGGCGCCGGTTGTACCGCTACCTTTCTACAAACGACCCGAGAGCTGACGGAGCGGGCTGGAAGGAACGGGAGGAGAGCTGGTGCCCGACTTGAGCGCGTATCGCTTCACGAAGACCCACGAGTGGGTCCACGAAGCAGCCCCGGGAGAAGTGGTGGTGGGGATCACCGACCACGCGCAGTCCCAACTCGGAGACGTGATTTTCCTCGAGCTGCCGAAGCTGGGGGCCATGGTCGTTGCCGGTACCCGCTTCGGGGCGGTGGAATCGGTCAAGGCGGCCAGTGATCTCTACTCGCCGGTAAGCGGTGAGGTCGTCGCCGTCAACGCCGAAGTCAGCGCCTCGCCCGAACTGGTCAATCAGGACCCGCACGGCAAGGGATGGCTGATCCGAGTTCGCGTCGCGGGAGATCTACCGGCCGATCTCCTGGATTCCGCCGCGTACGATTCGTTCGCGCAGGCGGATTCGCACTAGCGGTCGGACTTCTCAGCGGGGGCGCCAGCCTTTTCATGGCCTATCTTCCAAATTCGGACTCAGATCGAGCGGAGATGCTCTCCGCCCTGGGCTTGAACTCCGTCGACGAGCTGTTTCGCGATGTCCCCGTGGGGCTGCGCGATCCAAAGCTGGAGCTGGCTCCACCCCTCTCCGAGCTAGATCTGATTTCGGAGATGCGCCGGCTTGCCGGGCGCAACCGGCCGCTGTCGCAGTGGGACTGCTTTCTGGGGGCGGGGGTCTACTCCCGGTTCATCCCGGCGATCGTGCGGGCCACGATCGGGCGCCCTGAGTTCTACACCGCGTACACCCCGTACCAGGCAGAGGCCAGCCAGGGCTACCTCCAGTCGATCTTCGAGTTCCAGTCGATGGTGGCGGAGCTCTTCCATCTCGACGTCGCCAACGCCTCGATGTACGACGTGGCCACCGCCACCGCTGAGGGTGCGCTGCTGGCAACCTTGCACACCGGCAGGCCCCGAGTGCTGGCCGCCTCCACGCTTCACCCTGAAGTGCTGGCAGTGCTCAAGACGTACATCTCTGGCCGGGGGGCGGAGCTGGTTCAGCTTCCCCAGCACGGTGGAGTCACTGACCTGGACAGCGTGCGCACGGCCCTCTCGGACGGTGATCCAGCGGTGGTGGTCGTGTCCCAGCCCAATTTCTTGGGACTGCTGGAACCGGTGGCGGAACTGGTTGAGCTGGCGCACCAGGCAGGAGCTCTGGCCCTGGTGGTGGCGGACCCAATTGCGGCGGCGGTGGTCGAGCCACCCGGGGCGCTGGGAGCTGACCTAGTCGCCGCCGACGGCCAGCAACTGGGGATCCCGCCCCAGCTCGGAGGACCGACGGTCGGCCTGCTCGCCTGCCGCGATGAACTGATCCGCCGCATCCCCGGGCGTCTGGTGGGGATGACCACCGACTCTCGGGGATGCCGCGCCTTCTGCCTGACCCTGCAGACCCGCGAACAACACATCCGCCGCGAGCGGGCGACGTCCAACATCTGCACCAATCACGCCCTGATGGCGCTGGCCGCCACCGCTTACCTGGCCAAGATGGGCGAGCCCGGCCTGCGCGCCGTGGCCGACATCTCCTACCGCCGAGCCCACCATCTCGCCGCACGGCTCCAGCAGATCCCGGGATTCGGCCTGAAGTTCCCAGACCGCGACTTTCTCTGGGAGTTCGTCATAGAGACCCCGGTCGTGGCCGAGTCGCTGGCCCGCGAGCTGGCCCGCGAGGGCATTCTGGCCGGCTACCCTCTAGGCGCGGTCGATTCGGAGCTCGACCGCTGCCTTCTGGTTTGCACCACCGAGATGACCTCACCCGCCGCCATCGACCGGCTGATCACCCGCCTTGGCCGGGTGTCGGCCGCGAGCCTTCCGGTGGGGGTCCGGACTTGAGCCTGACGCCCGAGCCAACGTGGGCGGGACCCGAGCCGCTGCTCTTTGAGCTGACCGGTCGGGACAGCCCAGGTCCGATGCTTCCCGCGGCGGGCGTCGACGGGCCCGGTCTGGCGGAGGCACTGCCGTCCATCTGGCGGCGCCGGCGCAGGGCCGAGATCCCCGCTGTGAACGAGCCCGACTTAGCGCGGCATTTCGGACGGCTCGGGCGGCGCAACCACAACCTGCAGCAAGGCGCCTATCCGCTGGGGTCGTGCACGATGAAGTACAACCCCGCCGTCAACGAGCAGGCAGCCGCGCTCGACGGATTCGCGGACATCCACCCGCTCCAGCCGGTGGATTCGATCCAGGGCGCGCTGGAGCTGATGTGGGACCTGGAGCAGATGCTGTGCCACATCACGGGCATGCAGGCGGTCTCCCTGCAACCAGCCGCTGGCGCCCACGGCGAATGGACCGGCCTTCGGATGATCCAGGCGTACCACCTGCGTCAGGAAGATCACGCGCGTACCGAGGTCATCATTCCCGACACTGCGCACGGAACCAATCCCGCGAGCGCTGCCCAGTGCGGACTCACGGTAGTAACGGTGCACAGCGCGTCTGACGGCACGGTCGATCTCGAGGACTTCGCGGCGAAGTTGGGGCCAAATGTGGCCGCCGTGATGCTCACAAATCCCAACACCCTGGGGATTTTTGAGCGCAACATCGAGGAGATGGCGCGGCTCGCCCACGCGGCTGGTGCCCTGCTGTATTACGACGGCGCCAACCTCAATGCATTGGTTGGCGTGGCCCGACCGGGCGACATGGGCTTCGACGTGGTTCACCTGAATCTTCACAAGACGTTCTCCACGCCGCACGGAGGGGGTGGCCCGGGAGCTGGCCCGGTGGGCGTCTCTGCCCAGTTGGAAGATTTCCTTCCGGTACCCCGCATCGAGCGCACGTCGGGCGGCTTCGCCTGGGACTATCAACGTCCGAATAGCATTGGCAAAGTGCGATCTTTTTACGGTAATTTTGGCATGTTGGTCCGCGCTTATGCGTACATTCGGGCCTACGGCGGTGGGCTTCCTCAAGTCGCGCGCGACGCGGTGCTGAACGCGCGCTACCTACGCCACAGGTTGGACCCGTGGCTCCCGGTCGCCATTGACGCAGACTCTTTTCACGAGTTCGTCGCTTCGCCGAAGCGAGCTAAGCCTCCGTACTCAGACCTGCGCGCATTGGATATTGCCAAGCGAATGATCGACTATGGGGTCTACCCACCAACTGTCTATTTCCCGATGACGGTTCCCGAAGCGATGATGTTCGAGCCGACTGAAACGGAGTCCAAGCGATCGCTGGACGAGCTGGCGGCGGTTGTGGGAGCGATCATGGAAGAGGGTGGGCGGGACCCGGAGATCCTGCACACGGCACCCCACCAGGCGCCGGTGGGCCGGGTGGACGAAGTCACCGCGGCGCGCCATCCGGTGCTGCGGTGGCGCCCGGATGCGCCCTCGGCGTGAGCCAGGACGAGTCGGAGCGACGGCAGCTGCTGGGCCTGATGGTGACCCGGGCCTTTCGGGTCGGAGACTTTCAGCTCACTAGTGGCCGCCGCAGTCCTTACTACTTCGACGGGCGGCTGGTGACGCTCGATCCCGAGGGATCCTTGCTGGTGGGCCGGGCCATGCTCCGGTTCGCACGCGAGGACGGGGTCGGCAAGATCGGAGGCCCGACCCTCGGTGCCGACCCGATGGTAACGGCAGTGGCGCTCTGCAGCGCCCTTGACCGAGGTCCTCGGATATCCGCCTTCATCGTCCGCAAGGAGGTCAAGGAGCACGGTGCCGGCGGTTGGTGCGCCGGACCGACTCCGGAACCGGGGGAGCAGGTGGCGCTAGTGGACGATGCCCTCACCTCCGGCGGATCGCTGCTGCAGGCGGCGGAAAAAGTTGTCGCATCGGGCGCCCGGGTCGTGGCGATGTACACCCTCTTGGACCGCGAGGAGGGGGGCCGGGAGCGGCTGGAGGCGGCCGGCTATCGGACCCGTTCAGTGTTCGTGCGGAGCGACCTGTTGACGGCGGACGGCCAGGCGCTGCCGCCCCCCGCATGAGGCATGCGACTTGTCCGTCTCCCCCAGTTCTCTGCTGAGCCCCCCCCGCCGGGGGCGCAAGATTTCAGGCGCGACGCTGCTAGCGGGGCTCGTGCTCCTTGCGGGCTGCGGCTCCAACCCCAGCGCCAGCCAGGCGGTTGCGGCGCTGGGTAGCGGTCTCCCGATCAGCCATCACGCGCGTCCCCTGGACAACGCACTGGTGACCAGTTCCCCAGACGGAGGCTTCTACACCGATCCCACCTACCTACACTTCTACTACGTCCGCCAGGTTCAGCTCAGGGACGTCCTCCCGCTGCTCTCTGGATCGGAGGCCAACGACGCCAGGTCGCTCGCTGGACTGGGGCCGCTGCTCGAGGTGGTGGTCACCGCCACCAACCCGGGAGCCTCCACGACTGCGGTCGACCTGACCCAGACGGTGCTGGAATCCCGGGTCACCTCGCGCCTCGACCCCCGCGGCGTCCACAGCGCTCTCCAGAAGACTTACTACCAGCCCATTCGCCCGATCGTGGTCATCTCCAGCAACCGCCTGGACGTCTGTTCAGCGGACGTGAACCCCGGGGCCAAAGTGTGGATGGTGGCTGTCTTTCCCCCGGTCAATACTTCGGTGAAAGTAGCTTTCGTCGACTCCGAGTTTGTGACGCCTAAGGTGCACGGGTTCTACCTGCCCGTCGGCAAGGGAGCGATCCCGGCGCGAGTGCCGGCCACCCTCTATTCCCAGGACGTCGACCACTGTATTCAGATCCTGAACCAGAGCTGAGCTCCGACCGGCAGGAGCTGATGGCGACCCTCCGCGAGATGGGGATCGGCGAGGCCGCCCTGGAGGCGCTGGGCAGGGTTGCCCGAGAGACGTTCTTGCCGTCTGAGCAGAGGAGCCGCGCCTACCAGGACCGGGCGCTGCCGATCGGGCTGGGACAGACCTGCTCGCAACCCTGGATCGTCGCCGTAGTGGTGCAGGCGCTCGATCTGCGCCCGGGCGCCTCGGTGCTGGAGGTGGGCGCCGGCAGCGGTTACCTGGCCGCCGTCCTGCGGGCGGCCGGGGCGGGGAAGGTGATCGCCGTCGAGCTCATCCCCCAACTTGCAGTCCGGGCCCGGCGCAACCTCAATCGGGCTGGCGTGTCCATGGTGCAAGTTCTCGTCGGTGACGGGCGCCGGGGAGCGCCGGGGCACGGAACCTTCGACGCTGTCGTCGTCTCGGCGGCGACCCGCGAGATTCCCAGCGCGCTGCTGAATCAGGTCGCACTCCCCGGAAAGCTGATCGCGCCGGTGATGGGACCGCAGGGAGAGCGACTCTGGTGCCTCACCCGGGGCGACCGGAGCTGGTCCCGGCAGGATCTGGGCGAGTGCCGCTTCGTACCTCTGCTCGGCGAGAGCGACCAGGCGCCGACCGCAGCCTCCGACCCGACCGAGCCCCGGCTATCGTGAGCCCTGGTCGGCACAACCGACTCGGCCGCCAGATCAAACATCCTGCCCCCGGGAGGAACCAATGACCAGCAATGACGGACCGAATGCCCTCCTCGAGGTCTCACCACCACCGGGGGGTCCCTGGGCTTGGCCGATGCGCGGACAGCTGGTGGAGTTGGTCCTGCACAGCCGACTGCTGCAGGGCAACCCCCTGGGCGACCCCGCTGACCGACCACTTTGGGTCTACCTGCCGCCTGAGTACGCGGAGCAGCCGGACCGGAAGTACCCGGTCGTCTATCTGCTCCAGGGATTTTCCGGCCAGGTGGACATGTGGGGGTCCCGCTCCGGGTTCCGCCGAACGTCGATCGAGCTCTTCGATGAGCTCTTCAGCGACCCCGGCACACCCCCCTGCCTGCTGGTCTTCGCGGACTGCTGGACCAGTCTCGGTGGCAGCCAGTTCCTCGACTCTGCCGGGACCGGTAAGTACCACAGCTATCTCTGCGAGGAGGTGGTGCCGGGGGTCGATGCCACCTTCCGCACCCTGGCCGACCGGGACCACCGCGCCGTTGCTGGCAAGTCGAGTGGGGGATACGGGGCGATGGTCAGCGCGCTGCTCCGGCCCGACCTCTTCGGGGCGTTGGCCAGCCACGCGGGCGACGCGCTCTTCGAGTTCTGCTACCTGCCGGAGTTTCCGGAGGCGGTGCGCCAGCTCCGCGATCACTACCAGGGCTCGTACGCCAACTTCTGGGCCGACTTCCGCACCCGGCCCGCGCTCTCGCAGCCCCACGACCACGTGCTCGTCGACCTGTGGTGCATGGCGGCGTGCTATTCGGCGGCCTCCGATGGAACCCCGGAGATTCCCTTCGACCTGGTGACCGGGATCATGCGACCGGAGGTATGGCAGCGCTGGCTCGACCTAGACCCGGTCCGGCTGATCGCGACTCACCCCGATGCTGCCCGATCCCTGCGGGCCGTCTACCTGGAAGGAGGTCGAGCCGACGAATGGCACCTCGAGGTGTGCGCAGGAGCGGTGGCCGCCACCATGCGCAAACACGGTGTTGCCAACCTTAGGGTCGAGCTCTTCGATGGCGGCCACATGGGGATCGAGTATCGGTACCCGATCTCGGTGCGCTATCTGGCCGAGATCATGTCCCGCTAGCCGGCCCGCCGAGCTCCGTCCATAGAATCGAGCGGTGTCCGTTCAGGTACGACCGGCGACCCTGGACCGCTGGGGCGACCTCGTCACCGTGTTCGGTCGCCGTGGCGAAGATCCGTCCTGGTGCTGGTGCAGTCTCTTTCTTCGATCGGCTCACCGTAACGCTGCGGAGTTGGCAGCCACCCGGGACAACCGCGCCGCTTTGCGGCGGGAAGTCGCCCACGCCGCTGTCCCGCCGGGGCTCCTCGCCTATGTCCACGATCAGCCTGTCGGATGGACAAGGCTCGGGCCCCGATCTGGCTTTCCCCGCCTGAGTGGCAACCGGGTGTTGGCAAGAGTGCTCAGCGAGGACCCCGGGGTTTGGTGGGTGACCTGCTTTGCCGTCGACAGCCGCCACCGACGATCCGGGGTCGGGTCGGCGTTACTCAAGGCGGCTGTTGAGTTCGCTCGCGAGCACGGAGCCACGGCTCTTGAGGGTCATCCGGTTGATGTGGCCGCGCTCAGCGCGACTCGGGTGGGCGGGTCCGCCGTCTTCACCGGGACCGTGGCGATGTTCTCGGCCGCGGGATTCACCGAGGTGGCCCGCACGTACCCCACTCGGCCGGTGATGAGATTGCTGCTGTGATGCTGGGCACTCGGGGAGCGGGGTCAAATCGGCGTGCGAGCCGTGGCTGCATCCCGGGCGGCCTCATATTCGCCCAGCTTCAGGACGTCCCTGAGCGTCGCAAATCGACCGGACCTCGGTCAGCGCGGGCCGGGCGAGTCGTCGTAGGGGTGGAATCCTCGACCAGTCTTACGACCCAGCTGGCCCGCCGCCACCAACCGCTCCAGCAGCGGGTTGGCCGCGTAGCGCGGGTCATGGAGACCCTCATACATCACCTGGCAAATGCCCAGGATCACATCGAGTCCGATGAAGTCGGCCAATTCCAGCGGACCCATCGGATGACGGAAACCGAGCCTGGCCACCTCGTCGATGTCGGCAGCGGTGCCAACGCCCTCTTGAAGGGCCTTGATCGCCTCGTTGATAAACGGGATCAGGATCCGATTCCCGATGAAGCCCGGAGTATCGGCTGAGCTGACTGGTGTCTTTCCCAGCTGCCGGGAGAGTCCCTCGATGCTGGTGAAGGTGTCATCGGAGGTGAGCACTCCGCGGATCAGCTCGACCAGCTTCATCACCGGAACCGGGCTGTAGAAGTGCATTCCCATGAACTGCTCCGGGCGCGAGGTCGCGGCCGCCAGTCTGGTGATGGGGATCGAGGATGTGTTGCTGGTGAACAGGACCGTCCCGGCGCAGATCTGGTCCAGATCACGCCAGAGCTCCAGCTTGACCCCCAGCTCCTCCGTGATCGCCTCGACGATCACGTCCGCTGTGGCCGCTGCTGCCCCCAGCTCATCTGCCACGGCGAGCCGAGCCGTGGCTGCGTCCGCGCCTCCCGCCGCGAGTCGCCCGGCCTCCTCGGCATGCCAGAGCCGCTCGCCGATCTGGCCCGCGGCGGTAGCCGCCGCCCCGGGTCGGGAGTCGAAGAGCTGCACCTCGAGCCCGCTTCGGGCTGCCGTCTGGGCAATCCCTGAGCCCATCAGGCCGGCACCGACCACGAACAGCTTTGGGGGTTGAGGCAGTGTCATCCCGTGGCTTCGCCGCCGGCCGATGGCTGATGCGCGCCTCCCGGGCCGCTCTGGGTGTCTGGGCTCTGGTCTCCCAGCGGCCGAGGACCGCGGCGGCGATGCCGGTTGCGACGCCGCCGAGCGCCCTCGCCGGGTGGCCGGGGAGCCCCGGCGGGGGGAGGCGATACGGCGACTCCGTCGGGACCCACCACCGCCGGGGTTCCGGCCCAGCCCCCTCGTGAGCGGTGGCGGTGACGGCGCCTCTTGGCCGGACGGTTCGCCGGGTCGACGACTTCACCGGAAGCCGGCGTAGTCGTAGGCGTGCCCGGTGCTGCGGCGGTCTGCCCCGGGACGGTCAAGGGGCGCCGCCGGCGACGCCGACGGCTGCGCCTCGGAGCATTGGGATCACCCTCCTGGGGCGATCCCGGAGTACCCGGCACGCCCCGCCGCACCGGCCTCGGTCGAACGCTGGCACGGCCGCCGAGGAGGTCGGTCGCCATCAGGTAGCCACCACAGGCCCGTGCGGCCTCCACCAGGCGGCCGTACATGGTCTCCTCCCCGGCCCGCAGGGTGGCGGCATCGCCGACGCATACCACCAAGCGTCGGGCTCGAGAGATGGCCACGTTGAGCCGGTTGGGAACCCGCAGGAAACCGATCCTTCCCCGCTCGTTGCTGCGGACGAGTGAGATCACCACCATGTCCTCCTCCCGGCCCTCGAAGGAATCCACGGTGTCGATCCTCACCTGGCGACGGAAGTGCCGGCGACTGAGGGCCTGCCGCAGCCGGTCTACCTGGTCCGCGTACATGGCGATCACTGCCAGGGAGAGCTCCGGGTCGGCTCTCTCGTCCAGGATTCGAACCACCTGGGCGCACACCCTTACCTCGGCGTCGTTCCGCAGGGCGCCGCCGGCGCCGCGCCGCTCCCGCCCGCCCCGCAGCCCGGCGGTGTCGACCATGTGCAGCGCCACCGGGAAGGGACGCCGGGTCACGTACTCGTATTCGAGAACCTCAGGCGCATTCTCCAGCTGGTTGTCGTAGGAGGCGGAGCTGATGTAGGAGGAGATCTCTGGATGCATCCGGTGCTGCTCGACCAGAAGGCAGCGGGCCTGATCGGGGACCCCTTTCTCCCAACACCGCTGAAAGAGGCTGGTGTCGACGATCTGCTCCAGGGCGGCGTGGTCCTCCACGATCTGGTAAATGGCGTCGTCCTCTACGGGGGGCAGCTGCTTGTGATCTCCCACCATGACCACCGCGGCACCCAGCCGCAGGCAGGGGAGCGCCTCGTCGATCCGGGCCTTGTTGGCCTCGTCCAGGATCACCATGTCGTAGACCTCGTCGTTGGTGATCGAGGAGGTCGCCGCGGTGGCGCAGGTCGCGAAGAAGACGTTGGCCTGAATCAGCCGCTCGTCGTCCTCATCCTCCACTCGGAAGGCGTCGACCGCCGGGTGGACCCGTTCCGCCTTGGCGACCCGGACCGCGCGCATCTCCTCGGTACCGGCGAGTCGCTCGAGGGCGTTGTCCACCGCCAGGTTGCTGTGGGAGCAGACCAGGATCCGCTGCTGCGGCCGTTCGGCCAGCCGATGCTTGATCGCCTCCACGATGACCGTCGTCTTGCCAGTTCCCGGAGGGCCCTGGATGAGGGCGGCCTGTCCCGGCTCCAGCGCCACCATGATTCCGATCGCTCGATCCTGAGCCGGATTGCTGTGCATCCCGGGGGTCAGCCAGTCGCTCCGGGGCTCCACCTCGGGCGCGAAGACGGAGGTGGGGTCGGTGAGCAGTTGGGCCAGCAGCAGGCTGCGGGCATCTCCCGAGGCGATCGAGGCCAGGGTGCTGCGCTTGGAGGCGTAGAGCTGCTTGTTGAAGGAAGGGGTGATCCAGCCCTGGCTGCCGGCGGCCTCGTAGGCCTTGCAGGCCACCTCCACCAGCCGGCGCCGGTGATCGACCTTGGTGACCCGACCCAGGTAGTGCGGCTCGTCCTCGGGCTCCACCATCACCGCCGAGTCAACCGAGATGGTGATGGTGTGGTCCTTGGGGACCGAGAACTCGATCCGACCCAGTTCGGGCCGGCGCCGGTCTTCCTCAGTGAACTCCTTTCCGCAGGAGGGGCAGCGCTCGTCCCGGTCGGCCCGCCAGAGTCCCCGACAACTCCGGCAGCGCCAGATCTCGACCACCCCATCGAAGGGGGTTCGCTGCGTGGCTGCCCGGTTCCGTTCGGCACTCTCCAGGCCGTCGACCAGGGCCAAGGTCTCCAGCAGGATGGGGTCGGGGTCCTTGGAGCCCCGGGCCAGCTTGGCCAGGTCCATCAGGTGGAAGGTGTCGCTCGATATGCCGTCCTCGGCGCTGACTACCGGGCGACGGCAGCTGACCCGCAGCACCCGGTTGCCCAAATCGTCCCGCTCCGCAGGAGCCGGGCGGACGCTGTCCACCCGGAGTGCAGTGCGCTCCCGCTTGGCCCGGGCCGGCCTCAGCGGGGTGCAGGTGACATCTAGACCGGGCAGCAGGAGGGTGACCTCAGGAGTGTCTCCCTGGCCGGCGATGACCGCGAAATCGTCCAGGGCGCCGATCTGAGCTGCGAAGTGCTCGCGGGCGCCACCGTTCCCGTGGCCGTTGAGGGCCTCGAGGAACGACATCGCTTCAGTTGCCTCGGGCACCACCAGGTGGAGGTGCTGGAGGGTCAGGGTTGGGGGC
>DATKSR010000045.1:0-3760 GCA_035531555.1 Candidatus Dormiibacterota bacterium | reverse complement strand
CTACCTGCGGGCAGAAGCGCAGCCGGGAACGAGGACGCGGCCCCAAGACCCGTTCGCCAAGTATGAGAAGTACGTGTCGGCTCGGCTGCAGGAGGATCCCCATCTGTGGGCCACCGCGTTGCTCGACGAAGTGCGGAAGCTGAGCTACGAGCAGAGCTATGTGACCTTCGCCCGGCAGCTGAGGTTGCGCGGTCTGCGACCTCGGTGTGAAGGGTGCCGTCGCGGTGGCCGCCAGCCGACCATCGGGATCGAACACCCACCTGGCGAAGAGATCCTATGTGGAAGTCCACATAGGATCTCATATGCGGCGTTGGGGAATATGCGGCGTTGGGGCTGCCCAGGAGAGTGCAACAGCCGGGCGCAGTCCACATAGTCGCACCTCGCTGCGGAGGCGGAAGCTTACTCCCTTCGGAAGTTGCGGAAGGAGGGAGGGATGCCGATGAATGGACCTCTTGCACCTTGGGCGTCGGGTCTAGCCGAGCACTTGAAAGGGCTCGGCTACAGGCCGCGGACGGCAGCCAGACAGATGGAGCTGGTCATGGGGCTGAGCCGCTACCTGCAGGAGCTGGAGCTCGGGGCGAGTCGACTCAGTTCCGGCGTGGTGGTGGAGTTCTGCCGCAGTCTCCGGCAAACGTCTGGATCGTCGCGACCCACCCCGAAGGCCTTGGCCTGGGTCATCAGTTACCTGCAGGTGGTCGGTGCCATATCTGCACCGATTTCGCCCGCCCCGCCCACCCAGGAGGCGGCCATGGTCGAGCGGTACCTGCACTACCTCGCGACCGAACGCGGCCTCGCCCCGGGAACCATCGTCGAGTACGGGCGAACGGCGGCATTGCTCTTGGCGGAGCACCCCGGTCGTGAACTCGACACACTGAGCGTCGGCGACGTCAGCCGGTTCATGACCCGGCAGTGTCGGCGCCTCAGCGCAAAATCCGGCGAACGCCTTGGCACTGGACTGCGGTCGTTCTTCGCCTTCGCCCAGCTCGAAGGCCTGATCACAGCGCCATTGGCTGGTGCAGTCCTCAGTGTGGCGCACTGGAGTGGCGCCAGCCTGCCTCGCGGTCTTGCTCCCGGGGAGCTGGCGGCGCTACTGGGGAGCTGCGACCGTCGCCTGCCGATCGGCTTGCGCGACTACGCCATCTTGGTGCTCCTCAGCCGCCTCGGGCTGCGTGCCTGCGAGGCCGCCGCCCTTTGCCTTGAGGACATCGAATGGCTGGCGGGAGAGATTATCGTGCGGGGCAAAGGGCACACCAAGGAACGCCTGCCACTGCCGTCTGACGTAGGGACAGCCATCGTCGCCTACTTGCACGGAGGTCGTCCCCAACGCCCCGAGCGCGAGGTGTTCCTGCGCGTGATCGCGCCCGTACGCGGGCTCAGCCCGGACGGAGTGGGCGAAGTGGTGAGGACTGCAGCCGAGCGCGCAGGTATCGGCAGCTTCGGGTCCCATCGCCTGCGTCACACCGCAGCGACCGAGATGCTGCGCGCTGGGGCGTCGCTTCCCGAGGTAGCCCAGGTGCTGCGCCACCGCAGCGTGGCCACCACCACCATCTACGCAAAGGTGGACTTTCTCAAGTTGCGCGGGCTGGCTATGCCATGGCCGGGAGGTGAGCGATGACCGAATTCAGCACCGCCGCCGCGGACTACCTGGCCACCCGCCGAGCCATGGGATACAAGCTCATCTGTCAAGGCCAGATGCTGTGGAAGTTTGTTGCGTACCTCGATGGCGTGGGGGCTGAGCACTTGACCATCACCGACGCGGTCTCGTGGGCCAAGCAGCCACCGGAGGCGGCTCGAGTGTGTTGGGCAGCCAAGCTGGGTGTGGTACGCGGCTTCGCCCGCTACCTCAGCGCCCTCGACCCGGCCACCGAGGTCCCCCCGGCCGGACTCATCACCGAGCCCAGCCACCGGACCGTGCCTTACATCTACTCCGACCAGGACATTGCCCAACTCCTTGAGGCTGCCGATCGGCTTCCGACCGAGCATCGAGCCGACACCTACCGGGCCGTCATCGGACTACTGGCGGTCTCTGGAATGAGGATCAGTGAAGTTGTGGGCCTCGACCGGACTGATGTCGACTTCGAGCACGGCCTCATCACGATCCGCAACTCCAAGTACGGCAAGTCCCGTCAGCTTCCACTGCATCCGAGCACCCTCGAGGCACTTGCAGGTTACGCCCGACGACGTGACGAGCGGTTCCTCAAGGTGAAAAGCCCGAGCTTCTTCACCTCGGCTGCGGGAACTCGGCTGCTCCGGGACAACGCCACCACCGTGTTCCCCATCCTTGTGCGGGACGCCAGGCTTCCTTGGTCGGACCGGCACCGCCCGCCCAGGCTACACGATCTGCGCCACACCTTTGCGGTGCGATGCGTGATCAGGTGGTATCGAGAGGGCCTCGATGTCGAACAGCGTCTGCCGCTGCTGTCCACCTACCTGGGCCACATCGCGCCCAGTTCGACGTACTGGTACCTGTCTTCTGTCCCCGAGCTTCTTGAGCTCGTCGCCCAGCGGCTGGACTCAGTCGGAGGGGCTGGGTGATGACCGCGCTGGCCCCGCTGCTGGAAGCGTTCTTCACCGAGCGGCTGATTGGTCAGCGTCAGGCCAGTCCCCACACGGTAGCCTCCTACAGGGACGCGTATTGCCTCCTGCTGCGTTTCGCTCAGCACCACACTGGCAAAGCACCGCACCAGCTGACCCTTGAGGATCTCAATGCGCCTTTCATCGGGACCTTCCTCAGTCATCTGGAGGCCGAACGCGGTGTGAGCGTTCGGACCCGCAACGCCAGACTTACCGCGATCCGCTCGCTATTCCATTTCGCTGCCTACCGCCACCCCGAGCACGCGGCGTTGATCCAACGGGTGCTCGCCATCCCACCGAAGCGAACTGACCGCACCCTCGTCAGCTACCTCACCGAAGAGGAGATGCAGGCCCTGCTTGCCGCGCCCGATCGTTCGACTTGGATCGGACGGCGGGATCATGCCCTCTTGCTGCTCGCGCTTGAAACGGGGCTCCGCGTTACCGAGCTCACCGAGCTCGCCTGCGCGGCCGTAGAACTGGGCACTGGAGCCCATGTGCGCTGCCACGGCAAGGGCCGCAAGGAGCGGATCACCCCACTGCGCCGGGAGACCCGAGCCGTACTGCGAGTCTGGCTCGACGAACGCGGCGGGAACCCCAATGACCCTCTGTTTCCGGGACCGAAGGATGGACGGCTTAGCCGCGACGCCGTTCGTCGCCTTGTCGAGCGCCACGTTGTCACCGCAGCCGTCGCCTGCCCATCGCTCGCGGCCAAGCACGTCTCTCCTCACGTGCTTCGTCACAGCTGCGCTATGAACCTCCTGAGGCACGGGGTTGACACGGCCACTATCGCGCTCTGGCTCGGTCACGAGGATGTCCGTACGACCTTTGGCGTGTATCTGCATGCTGACCTTGCCCTCAAGGAAAAGGCCCTCGCGCTGACCGCACCACCAAACACGCCCCCGGGTCGATACCGCCCTACCGATGCGCTCCTCGCCTTCCTGGATGCCCTGTGATTATGCGGCGCGATATGGCAGCTCAACGGCCTGGAGCACTTCTAACGCCGCAAGATCGGACGAGACGCCGCATATTCCCCGACGCCGCATATGAGATCCAATGGGACTGGAACGAGCTGCCCAACGCGCCCTGGGGTGAGACGGCGCATCTGTTGGTAGGGACCCTCTCGCACTCGAGCCGGGGCCGGGGCGTGTTCGCTGAAGCAGAGGACCAGGCCCACTTGGCTGAGGGC
>DATKSR010000044.1:0-3381 GCA_035531555.1 Candidatus Dormiibacterota bacterium | reverse complement strand
TGTGGCCCCCCCTTTTCTGGACTGACAAACGGGGCCCACTCACTGTCTGGGGTCTCTCATAGACACCCGGGCAAGGTGCTCGGACGTCCCCGGGTTTCGCGGCGCTACTAGGTCGTACTAGGACGACTGGCCTGCCTGCCGGCGGAAGACCGTGTCGTACCAGCGGTCGATTTCGTCCAGGCGATCGTCATCCGACTTGATGTCGGGAAGTGCCGACCACCTGGGGTAGAAGCGGAGGCGCCGACCGAAACGATCCATGCAGAGTAGAACTACATAGGTCCGGCGTGGAGGTCGCCCGGTGGGTGGGATCTGTAGCGTGTTCGGATCAACGGGGAGGGGTTGGTCGTGAACCATGTTCGTCAAACTTATAGGCTGCCCCCGCAGCCCCTCCTCCCAAGCTTCACCTAGAACTTCGCCCGCTGCCAGATCGATCGGGCCGTGCATGTACCAGTCCCAGTCGTCCGGATTTTCCTCGTGGATGCACAAGTAGATCACGCCAATTGCGGGACCGTTGCCAACATTTCTCAAACCGATGACCCGGCGGTAGGGAGCCTCGGGCGAGTCGCCGTACCCACCGCTGCCCGCGCGATCCTGGACTCGCAGATAGGGCTCCCAGTCCAGGCGTCGCTCAGCTTCCGCTAGATCCCGTCCGTGCTGACGAACCTTCTCGGCCTCAATTGCAGCCTGCTGCGCGAGGTGGCGATTCTCTATCAGGGCCGCTACGGTCACCAGGGCAAGGGCAAGGGTCCCGACGGCGGTCCCAAGTTCCCCTAGATAAGCACCCCGGATGCGGGAGAAGCGCAACCACACAAGGGCGGCGGCCGCGAAGACCAGGACCGCTACCAACAGTAAGCCTCGCTCCCAACCGCGATAGGTGATCTTGGGCACGGGCAGATTTTAGCCGCGTGCCGGGCTGATGGGATCGCTCTCCGGCGAGACGAGGGTCACCACACCTATCTCGAGTTGGCTCCCGGGCCCCAAGTAGGCGTGCTCGACCACTTCCGTCATGTTCGTCCTGCCTGAAGTGAATGGCTTTATGCCACGGAGTGACGCGCCCACCTCACTCCCACCCGTGATACGCTAGACCCTAGTGGCAGCAAATAGTCTCTTGAGATCAATTCCAGTGAAAATCGGGCCCCTCCCCTGTGAAAGGCCTTGGAGGCACCTCTGGAATGACCATCTTTTGATCTCGCGCAGAAACTCGTGAATGGCTCGATCTGAGCCTCTGACGAGTTTCTTCTAACCTGCTGACGAGTTTTGGATTAGAGCGGCGCCCAGGGCATCTGGGCGCCGCATTTGCGTTTAAATCAGGCGGAATGGGGGCCAGGCCACCCGTTCACCTGTCAACCATGACCATGCGCGAGTCTGCGGGCGTGCCGAAATGGCTGGTGGCGTGGAACCCGCCCGCTGGGTCGGTGAGCTCAGGCGACCTTGGGGACGGGCGCCCGAGATGACTCGCTCATCCCCGGCGCGCTGCGGCCCTGGAGGTGAAGGTTGACGGCAACAGCGGCAAGGCCCAGCAGCAGCGTCATGTTGGCGATGCCCCTCAGACGAAACTCGCCCAGTCGGAGACCGATGACATCTCGGTTCTTCATCAGGTTGAAGGACCGCTCAATCGACGAACGCATCCCAAATTCGTCCACCCAGTCAGGGCTTCCCCAAAAGGGGAACTGAAACGTTCGGGGTGCGTACTGAGCCTTCCAGGTCCCGTTGGCGACAGCGCAGCCCTCGTCGGCAGCGTGGTTGCCATCGCAGACTGGCGAGTCTTCATCCCATCGCCTCATGCTTCCCTCCACCTTGGGGCACGCAAACCCCCGGTTCCGAAAGAGCGGAGATTGAAGACGTATGGAGGTCGGACTCCCCTTGCCATTGGGAAGGAAGCCATAACGGTCCCGCTCTGCGATCGCCTTCCTCCAGACTCGAAACTCGGCCTCCGGCCGCTGGACCCCCGGCATGGGCAGGTACCGGAGCCTGTTCGGGAGCGTCCGCAGATATGGACGCCCGTCTAGAACCAGGTTGCCCCGCCAGTCCGGGCTCCGGCGATCTTGGTTGCTCTTGAGATCGAAGACAGGATGGCATCCCATTCCGCGCAGTTGGTTGAGCAATCTGGCGCTGTCCGAGAAGCCCCGGTCCATCAGAACCCGGTCGACAGGAACTCCGGACTCCTTGAGGCGTCGTACCAGACTCGCGGCGACGGGCCGGTCATTTGCGTTGGCCGGGTTCACTGCCAGGGCGATGATGTACTCGTGTCCCGGGCCGCAACTGCAAATCGCCTGGTATCCATACCCGAAGTACCTCTTCGTAACCCCATGCTCCGGCGTCAAGATCCGGTGCCGCGCATCCGGGTCCGAGGCACGGTCCCCAGCCTCGATCCGTGCTTGGGAGATCGGTTTCGCATGGGCATCGATCAGCGACGTGTCGACGGCCACCCGGCCATTGGCGGCCACCGCCGGCCAAGTGCCCTCGAGCAGCATGCGACAAAGCCCGTCCAGGAGTCCATCCGTCGCGTCCGCCCCGATCAGCGCTTGAATCCGCGCTACGGGCTGGCTCGACGCCGCCGAATCGGTAAGAGAGTGACAGAGAGCAGTCTTGACCCGGTAGAGCTGGGACACAGACGGCTTGAAGTGCCTGCCACGCTTTCCCTTCCTGCTGCCGTAGTCGGCGAACAGCCTAAGGTCGAACTCCTTCGCCTCGTGCTGGAAGAACTCGGCGACCTCGGTCACGGTGACGTGGCGGCGCGCCAGATAGGTTAAGATGAAACCGCCGAATAGGTAGGCGACCGAGATCAACCTCGGCCCACGGCTCCCGCGGAGTGCTTGGTCGAGCTCCCGGATCGTCGTCCGGTGGGTGCGCAGGAAGCCATCCTCGAGACGTAGCACGTGTTCCCGCCTCACCTGGTTTTCTCACTGGCAGGGCTCGCGCCTAGAAGTGCTGCCCGCTGCGCATCGCCTTTCGGATTCGGGCAGAACTCCATCAGGCTTTCGATGGCCCTGTACGAAGTCAGACCTGCGGCCTCCAGCAGCACTCCCAGTGGAAGCTGGGAAAGGTGCTCGGCAATCCAGGCCTTCCTCAACCGCTGCGCCGACACCTCTAGCCCCGGGTGGACGGCTCGGTAGCGTCGCCACAGCGCCGATGTCATCTCGTTCGGCTGACCCTCTTTGGTCGGCGGCGGGGCTGCCGCCAGTAGCGATTTATCGCCAGCGAGCCTGGCCAACCGTTCCAACTCCGATGCGAATCGCAGCAGCACGGGCACCCTCCTCTCGTACCCCGGGCGACGCACCGATACCCAGAGCGCCCCAGCGGCTCCGCGCCGGATGTCCGTGCCGGCCACGAAGCGCATGTCGGCACCTCCCAGCCCAGCTCCCCTGCCCAGCAGCAGGT
>DATKSR010000043.1:0-3325 GCA_035531555.1 Candidatus Dormiibacterota bacterium | reverse complement strand
CATCGGGATCGCCTCGCCAGTCGGTGAAATAGACGGCGTCGCCCGCCCGCAAGGCGGAGACTTCCTCTACCAGTCGGCGGTAGTAATTGGCTCCGTGGATCAGGGCCGTGACTAAGTTGCCTTCCGTGAACGCCGTGCCGGCCAAGGCCAGATCATCGAGATGTGTGTCGGGATTGCCGCGCTCCCGAGGGCTGAGGAACCAGTCAAGCTCTTCGCTCATCGCCGGGCCCTTCCATTCGCAACCGGATGCCGGGCCGCCAGTTTAGCGGGGACTATCGAACAGGGATCGAGTCCGCGCCCTTGCCCTCTTTCGTTGCCATTTTGTTCGTCCCCCGAAGGTGCTAACCCCTGAGCCAAGGCTGTAACTGTGACCCTCTGATGTGCGCCGTCGGTCATGGCCTTCCCGACGGCATAGGGATTGGGGCCGCTCGGACTTGGCTCACCTTGGCCTGGGTTGACGGGGTGGGGCTAGGTGTGCCGGTGCTGGCGCAGGCGCTGATGCCGATGGCCAGCAGTGCCGTCCCGATGGCGGCGAGCCCGGCCACGGTCCGCTTGGACCAGCGCATGGGCGTCATTGTGCTCCGCTCCCATGGCCGCACGGGCGGCGACAGTCTCCGACGTTAGACCCAGGGTTGGGCAAGGTCAGCGGTCATTCAGAAACTGGAGACCGGGCGGGCAGGGTGTATGGAACCGGAGTTCGTGCTGTGGAACCCGAACCTCCAAAGTTGGATCCCTCAGGTCCCACGGGACCACGACCCATTCCTGCACGTTCTCGCCCGGAATGAAGAACTCGGCCAGGGAGGCGCGACCGCTCGCCAGAGGACGGCTTCCTCGGTGCTCGAATACTTCCGCGCATAGAGCAGACCGCCCTCCTGGGTCAGTGACCAGGCGACCCCGCGGCGGGGGTACACCTCGCCATCCTGCCTGGCGCCTTCTCCATGCCAGAGCTCGGTGTCCTCGGTGGGTCGCGGCAAATTTGGGTCGGGGTAGCCCGCGTACTTGAACAGGGCCACCAGCAGCTCCGGGCCGTCGTCGCCCAACTCCTGGAGGCTGGCTCGCCGGCTGGGCCAGATCTGCTCGATCCAGGCCCGCACCTCGGATGGAGACCCTTGGGTTGGGTCCCGGACCAGCTCCACCGAGTCGATGTTTGGATCCACCGCTGAAATCATCCCGCTGTGCGGCGTCCTAATCCCCGGGAAGGCCTCCCCTTGACCCCCCAGCACCCCGAGACTTTGGGGTGGCACTGGTCCTGAGCCGCTGGACCGGATCCACACCCGATAACTTCACCCCCCTACGATGGCAGCCCTGAACTCGACCGCGCAGCGCTCAGGCGGCTCTGCTTTGTAAACAGCTGGTGGGAGTTCGAATCTCCCCGTCGGCTCCGGACGGCCGAGGGAGCTTCCGGCTCCTTGGACGCCTGTCCGGCCTCGGAGTGGCTGATCAGCGCTGGGTCAGGTCCGACCGAAGATGGCCCACACTGCCAGCCTGTGGCTACTTCTCCCCGAGCCAAGCATTCCCCTGCGGGCGGTGTGCGAGTCCACCTTGTGGATGGGACCTATGAGCTCTTCCGTCAGCACCACGGGCTGCCGGAAGAGCTACGCGCTCGTCCCCGAGCCGCTGTGCGCGCTGTCGTGGAGGGGACCATTGCCCTACTCGAGAGTGGTGCTACTCATGTGGGGGTTGCGACCGACCATGTCGTTGAGAGCTTTCGCAATGGGCTCTGGCCCGCGTACAAGAGCAGTGTCGGCATGGACCCGGCGATTCTGGCCCAGTTCGGCCCCCTCGAAGAGGCGCTGGCGGAACTGGGAGTTGCACTATGGGCGATGACCGAGCTTGAGGCGGACGATGCGCTTGCCTCGGCGGCGGCAGTGGCGGGGGACGATCCGGCGGTCGAGCAAGTTCTCATCCTGACGGCCGACAAGGATCTAGCTCAGGCGGTGCGCGGGGAACGCGTCGTCCAGCTGGATCGGCGCCACGGCCGGATCATCGACCACGATGGGGTGGTTGAGAAGTTCGGGGTCGAACCCACCTCCATCCCCGACCTCCTCGCCCTGGTGGGAGACCAAGCTGATGGTTTCCCGGGGCTGCCGGGGTGGGGGGCCCGGTCGGCGTCCGTAGTATTGGCTCGCTTCCGGTACATCGGCGACATTCCCCCAGATCAGGCGTCATGGGGTGTCTCGGTGCGCGGAGCGCAGCGGCTGGCGGTCGTCCTTCGTGAAAACGGCGACCTGGCGCGCCTCTTCCTTGACTTGGCAACGCTGCGGGTAGAGCGCCAGTTGCTACCCTCGGTCGTCGGACTGCGGTGGACCGGACCAGGGCCCGGACTAGCTAGGCTGGCTGAGGCGTGGGGTGCTCGCTCGCTCATGGATCGCGTCGCCAAGCTTGCCGCTGTCCGCTGACTTGCCACCCTCCATGGCGCTCGAGTTTGAATCTCCGAGCTGCTCCCTTTAACTTCGCCAACGGCCGAACAGATCTTGGGATACCATGACGCGCTAGATGCTGAAGAAGCTGGTCTTGCTTCTAGGCGTGCTCGGCGTCTTGTCAGCCGGCTGCAGTTGGGCTCCGCTCCGTACCGAGCACCTGGCCTATTCGGCTTTCGACCCAGTGCTCAAGCCTTATTCGCCACGGCCCTACAACTCCCTCGTCTACAGCACCTCGCTGACTACCCTTGAAGAGCTCGGACCGCTGGCCCGGTCCACCCAGACGAGCATCGCGCCTCTTCTCAAACCAGACAGCGTTCTGTTCCTCGTCATACCCCAGCCACCTGTCCCTTGTGAGCCAGAACGCGTGGCCGGGGTGACCCGGAGAGGGTCGACTGTCAAGTTCACCCTTCACAGCGAGTCGGCTTACGCTGCCGGGTGCCTGCCGACGCCGGTCACTCTGATCGCTTTACGGAAGGCCTCTCTGCCGTCGGGTTTCTTCACCGTGCAGGTGTTAGATGAGGCGGGGTCTGACGGCTGGATTCAATTCTCAGAGCAAATCTCGACCACGGTCTCGTGCTTTGATGGCACGCGGGTGACCGACTGCGTGTACGTGACTTCGGCTCAGATGTCCAGTGCCAATTACTAAGCGGCCTCGGCCGTTTCGACGAGCGGGCACTGGGGCCGCGGTAGCCAGTGAGGCGTCCACGGGTCTATCTGCGCAGCCCCGGGTGTGGCGGCCTTGGATTCTCCGTACCGTGCCTGGTGGGGCTGGCGGTCTTGGCTACCGTGATGTAAATGGTGGTCATGGCGGTAGTCCTCTTGTGACCAGCCTCAACTCAGCGGAGCGCATCACCTCGCTAACCCCCCGAGGTTCCTGGGTGGCGACTGGAACGAAGGTAGCT
>DATKSR010000042.1:0-3643 GCA_035531555.1 Candidatus Dormiibacterota bacterium | reverse complement strand
AACGGGGCTGACTGTAGATCAGCTGGCTTTACGCCTACAGGGGTTCGAATCCCTTCCCGCCCACGCCCAGGTAGCTCAGTGGTAGAGCGCTTCCTTGGTAAGGAAGAGGTCGCGGGTTCAATCCCCGCCCTGGGCTCTTTTCATCTCTACGCGAGCGCATAACTGGACGATAGCACACCTCGGCCCCGGCGCACAGCGCTGCAAGAGAACATAAGTGGACGCTATACTGAGAGCCGTGCCAAGGCGCCTAGCGGTCGTCTCGACGGACCTGGGGCTACTCAGGGACGGCTTCCTGGTCGCTATGGAAGCCGAGGGGAAGAGCCCGGCGACGATCGCCAGCTACGGCTACTCGGTGCAGTCCTTTCTGGACTATGCCGAGGCCCGCAGCTGGCCCGGCAGGGCCGAGGAGATCACGCGCCAGCATCTCTCGCTGTGGCTTGCCTCTCTCAACAGTCCGAAGGTTCGGCCGAGCACGGCAGCGACCAAGTACCGGGCGGTCCTGCGCTTCTTCGGCTGGCTGGTGACCGAGGGGGACATCGAGGAGTCGCCGATGGCCGGCCGCAAGCCGCCTCCTATTCCCGAGGAACCGGCGCCGGTCCCGACCGAGGATGAGCTGCGGCGTCTGCTGAAGGCCACCGAGGGCAAGCTCTTCGAGGACCGGCGCGATGCCGCCATCGTCATGATGTTCATCGACACCGGGGCTCGGCTCTCCGAGCTGGCCCTGCTCCGTCTTGATGATGTGGACTTGGAGACCCGGTCGATACGTGTCATGGGGAAGGGAAGGCGTCCACGGGCGCTTCCCTTGGGTACCCGGTCGACCTTGGCCCTGAACAGGTATCTCCGCAAGCGGCCTGAGCACCGCCTGGCCCGGATAGACGCGCTGTGGCTCGGCCACGCGGGGCCAATGACCCGATCAGGCGTGTCGGCTGTCATCGAGCGCCGGGCTCGGCAGGCTGGGATCGAGGGACTGCATCCCCATTCGCTGCGCCACGCCTTCTGCCATTCGTGGCTGGCAAGCGGGGGGAGCGAGGGCGACCTCATGTCGCTGGCCGGGTGGAAGAGCCGCACGATGCTGCAGCGGTACGCCGCCAGTCGGGCTGCTGAGCGCGCCAGGGACGCTCACAAGGCGCTGAGCCCTGGTGACCGGCTGTGACCGAGGAGACCACCTTTGAGCGCATCAACCGCGAGCGCCGGGAGACGGATCAGAAGGCCGAGGCACCTAATAGACGCTATGCCGAGGTGCTGAGCCGGCTTTTGCAGGTTCCCCGCTTCCAGGCGACGGTAGAGTCCCCGTGGGAGGCCCCAACCGTGGTGATCCAGTGCCCCAAACGTCACCGGCTACTTGAAGTGAGACTCGACCTTACCCCAATGAATGGCGACCCGTTCCTTCGGGTGACTCCCGACGATTCGGGCGCCCCCTCCAACGGCTGGGAGGGGTTCCTGTCCTCGGCGGGCAACCCCGTCGACGGCGACTCGATCGTCAAGGACAAGCCAAGGCTCAAGTGCAGCCGCTGCACTTATAGCGGGATCCACACCCAGGAGCACCTGCTCGGGCTCTACGCGCTCGCGCTGCAGACGGGAAAGAAGGCGATGCGTCTGCGCGACTAAGCGCTGCGCTCTGTGCTATATTGGCCCTGAACGACACCGCCGCCGGCTACGGGTTTCACCGGCGTACGCCCATAGGCAGGATCTGAACGGGTCCTCACCGAAGTGAGGACTGCCCGTGCCCGTATCCGCCACCACTCCAGAGCTGCAGCCGCTGCGCGCTCGCCTGGCCGCGTTCAGCCGGTGGGCGCTAGTCGAGGATCGTCCGGCCGCCACCGCCCCCGCCCGGGAGGCGTTCCTCGGCAAGTTTGACACCTACCCCGACCCGGGGTCGGCCAGGAAGGCTTATTTCACACGCTTGAGCCTGCAGAGCGCAATGGCTCGCGCAGCCAAGGCGCGCGGCACCGCACAGAGAGAAGCCGCCACGGACTCCCCAGTCCTGGCGGCAATGACGGAGGCGAGCTGTGACTCACCAGCCGTTAGCTAGTTATACCGCAGATCACGGCCTCACGGCTCAGCAGGATGCCGACGATCACGAGGCCGCCAACCTGGGACGGCTGGCCGTCGTCCGGGAGCTTGGCGACAAGCACGGCCAGCACTTCGCTAGCTGGCTTGCGAAGCAAGCCGACCGTGGCGACTTGGTGGGCGAGTTGGCGCGCGCGTGGCGGGAGGGTTTCGAGTTTTCGAACCCCATCCTGCTCGTGGCCGGCGCGACAGAATGGCGCGCCCAGCCGTGAGCAGGATTCGCACGATCAAGCCGGAGTTCTGGGAGGACGAGGGTAACGGACGCCTCAGCCCCCTGGCGCGGCTGCTATTCATCGCCACCTTCAACATGGCCGACGATGAGGGGAGGCTTCGCTGGACGCCCGCCTACCTCAAAGCCAGCGCCTTCATGTACGACGAGGGCATCGACGTGGCGGCTCTAATGAGGGAGCTGGAGGCGGGCCCGATCCGCGCCTACGATGCCAGTGGAGAGCGCTTGGCCGTCATCGTCAACTTCCGCAAGCACCAAGTCATAAACAAGCCGTCAGCCTCCAAACTCCGCACTCCGCCAGAGCTGCTCAGTGAGGACTCCGGTAATCCTACCGTAGCCTTCCGGGAGGACTCCCGCCCGGAAGGGAATGGAAGGGAAAGGAAAGGAGCGGGACACGCGCGCGCTAACCCTCCAGCGGACGACGAACCCAAGGCAACGGCCCCGAGCGTGGCTCCCTTGCCAGCGTCGAAGCCTCAGCCCGCGCAGCACGTCTCAGCCGGGGATGGGGTAGGCAGCTCCGCTACCACTTGCCCTAAGTGCCACACCACCACGATTCGGCAGCAGCGCCGGAAGGCGGACGGAGCGCCGTTCGTGAGCTGCCCGGATCGCCGTTGCAACTGGACTGAGGACGGCACGTTAGCCGACTACCTCAACCGCCCCAAGCTGCGACAGCGCGAGTCACTGCCCGAGCCGCCTATCCCGACGCGGCCGATCCCGGAGGTCGAGTTGTCGCCGGAGCTTCAAGCCAAAGTAGCGGCGCTCGGCGTCCACATGGGGATGTGGCAATGACCACTTCCACCCGGCGCGACCAGTCGGATCCGGCCACGGAGCCCGGGCCAGAGTCGGCCTTGGTGAATTATTCGGCGCCGCATAATCGCGCCGCTCCCAACGGCCACGCTCGTGCCGACCTGAGCGCATCGAAGCTCCACTGGGACCCGAGCTTATGCGGCCCGAGGCTCGGGGCATGACCACCCGCCGCCAGTCGTGGGCGCCCTTCTTCCAGGCCATGGCGGCGCGTCCTGCCTGCCCAAATTGCGGCGACCAGATGGTGCCCGAGGAGGTACCAGTGCTGGCATCTCCTCGGCCAGCGGAGCCCGCGAGGAAGTCAACTGAGCGGGACCGCTCAGTCGAGCGACCCGAGCGCAGCTGCTGGCGTTGCCCGGCCTGCTGGAAGCGGCTCGCGGTGGTGGGCGCATGACCAAGGAACCAACCCGCAATCGCGGGGAAGACACAGGAGGACAGGCGATGCTTGAGACGAAAGGAGCGCGCTATCAGATCCGCCCCGAGGCGGCCGACATGCTGATGCGGTACAGCTGCGAACTCTGCGGCGGTGAGCGCGGGCTG
>DATKSR010000041.1:0-2334 GCA_035531555.1 Candidatus Dormiibacterota bacterium | reverse complement strand
CCGGCGCCACATGGCGAGCAAGAGGAGTCCTTCCCCTTTGGTCCCGCCGGTACCGACGCAAGCCGCCGGTCTAGCGTCGGAGGCACCCTCGCCAGGGGCTGCCCGGCCACTGTGAGGCAATTCGCCACTGGACGCCCAGTGAGAGCACGATCGGGGCCATTTGCCAGCAACCCTATAGGGCTGCGCTCGGACTCACAGGCCGACGACCTGCTCACCTTGTAAGTTCAGGTCAGCCGGTGAGAGGAGACGCCCCCTTCGCTGCCACTATTGCCTCACCATCACCTCTGATCACCCAAAGGTCCTCCACTGGCTGGCTTCGATTCTCAGCCGGGATAGCTCGCCAGCCGCGATCGGCCACCAAGAGGTCGTCGCTCCCAGGGCGAGTCAACCAGCTGCCGTAGCTGCTCTGCTTCGTCCACAGCAACTCGCCAGAAGTCCAGTCGATCACAGAGAAGACCCGCAGCCTCGGATCGCCCGCCCCCGGGCTGGCGGTGAGCAGGCGCCGACCGCGATCTGAAAAGCCCACTACTTCAGTAGCCTCGATTTGACGCAGGAGAGATCCGGAGCCCGTCTCGAAGATGGCGACGCGGGGAGAGGGTGGCACTTGCTGAGGCGTCACCTCGCTCGTCCGTGGAAGCGACCTCACGGCTACGAGAGCGCCGTCGTTGGAGAAGACCATCTCACCAATGTGAGCGTCGGGAGCGTCCAGCTCCAAAGGCAACTTGCGTAGCGCGCCGGTTGAGAGGTCCACGCGGTGAATCATCGTGAGCGGAACGGGTAGCTCCGAATCGGTGACGATCGCCACGTTGTAGGGAACACTGCAGCACAGAATCCGCAGCCCCGATCCCAAGGGCGGGGGACCAGTGCGCATACCGACCTCCGCCACCTTCCGGAGCCGCCCCGTCGCCACTTCCTCAAGAAACAGTGCGGCCGGAACTGGCCGGAAACTGTACTGGTGCCAACCGGGGGTCCTCGAGCCCCCAGGGAAGGAGCCGGCAGGGGTCCATCGGGGAAGCTTCATGTTGCCGTCAGTCGCACGAACGCTGCAGACGTGTTGGGCGTCGCCCGCCCATCCGCCGCTGGCGATCCTACCCAGCAAGGTCGCCCCGCTCGCTGCCCTGGCGTTCCAAAGGAGCAGGCGTGCCCCTTAAGGTGAGGGGCTAGCGCCAGCGCGTCCCTCCGCCGTGACCTCCAGCTCTCCTGTCTTCTGGCCGTTCCAGTCAATGGCGATCAGGAGATTCGGGTTCTCAGCAGTGCGGTACCAGATGGCCGCGTGTTCGTCGGACGCGACCTCCGGTGGCACTTCGACCACCAACTGCTCCTCATCGGTGAAGGCTTGGGGCATGCTCGCCAGTCCATTTTGCCCTGACTGCGTCGGTGCTGTCGAGTCAGTCGTGATCGAGTCCACCCGCAGGGAGCGCTGCGGGCACCCGCGCGCCAAGGCAGAGCGCAACGTCAACCTCCCTTGTCGTATGCCGTGAACTCGCCCAGAATGGGGGTGCTGTGACCCGTCAGCCCCTCGACTGGTTGGAGGCACTCTTCGCGGACATAGGTTTCCGTGCCCTCCCCGGAGTCCTTTGGTCGGTCAACTCGCTCGAGCTCCCGATCACGGTGACCGTGAAGGCCGGCGAAGAGGCGGTCGGACATGTGGTGCTCGACGGTCCCGACCTGATCGACTCGGTTCGCGCGTTCGCAGCGGAGCTGCAGGAGGTGCTGCAACCGGTCCTACAAGTTGGTGTTCCGCCGTGTCCATCCCACGTACGGGCCTTGGTGGCCCGGCGCACCCTGGACTTGATCGAGTGGCAATGCCCGATGGGTGATTTCGGCTGCGTCTTAGGCGAGTACCAGGAGGCACTGTGGCCGCCTGGCCCTGACGAGCGCGACGCCGCGCCCATGCTTGTGGATCGCCTCAATCGCCGTGGGCTGAGGTGGTCGACTTTGGAAGTGACCCGCAGAGACGACGCCTGGGTGACCAAGATCACCCTGCAGCCGGGCACTGACGAACGCGCTGTTCGCGGCGCTGCCGCTCCATTATTGGCCGAGGTCCACTACGCAAGGCCCGCCCACACTGTCCGGGAGGATCACGCGGGAGGTCCAGGGAGGGCGCCTTATCGGTCCTTAAGCTTGCGGGGAACCCCACACCACTTCGCCCTCCTGAGCGGCACGCTGCGCCGCGCGCCCGAGGAGGACGGGTGCGACTTCCTGGTCGAAGGAACGCCGGGACACCACATCCGCGTCCGGCTGGGGCCCGAACACAGTGTCTGCGCAGTGGGGGAGTGCGTCATCATCGATGCCTCGGGCGAGCCGTTCGCCAACGACGGGGACAAGGTCGAA
>DATKSR010000040.1:0-20241 GCA_035531555.1 Candidatus Dormiibacterota bacterium | reverse complement strand
GTTGGAGGCGCCTATTGGGACTTCATCGATCACCACGTTGCCTTGACCGAGCACAGCCTGGTCGAGGCAGCGACTCTTGCAGGATTCACCACCGAGCACCTTATCACCCGGTTTCTGCCCTATTCGACGCTGGGACGCCTTCCCCAAGGCAGATCTCTGGTCAAGTTGTACCTACGGGTGCCGTTGGCGTGGCGACTACTGGGCAAGCAGACTCTCTACGTCGGGAAGGCTTAACCTCGGACTGGTCAAGGAGGGCGGGCGTCCCAGGGCCACTAGCCTATTTGACAACCCCAATCCGACTGCGCCGCTCCTCCTCCCCCAGGCTCTGAGCTGCAGCGCCGGTCAAAGTCCTTCCCACCCTTCCGGCCGGGCCCTGGGATCGGACCAGATACTGGTAGCATCAGCGCGTTCGTAGGGAGGACCGGGGATGGCCGGGGACACTTGGAAGCGCCGCTCGATGGCGCGCTGGCTGACCGGGGACGGCATCGAGATCGGGGCACTGCACAATCCCCTCCACCTCCCGGAAGGCGCCCGGGTTCGCTATGTGGATCGCGCGTCCAGCGCCGATCTCTACCGCCGCTACCCCGACCAGGGCGAACTGGTCCCGATCTCCTCCATTGGCGACGCCTGCGACCTATCTGCCATCGAGGCGCACAGCCTCGACTTCGTCGTCGCCAACCATGTGGTTGAACACCTCCAGGATCCAATCCGGGGTCTCCGTGAGATGGCCCGGGTCATCCGCCCGGGGGGACTGCTGTATCTGGCCATTCCCGACCAGCGGGCGACATTCGACCGGCGACGACCGGCGACGAGCGTCGCTCACCTAGTCGACGAGTACCACCAAGGAACTGAGGCTACCCGTCGCGCGCATGTGACCGAGTACGTAGAGCTGGCTGAGCGCGGCGAGCCGGGACAGGCGGCGGCGCGGGAAAGTGTCGCGGAACGGGTTGACATCCTGTTGGAAACTGACTACAGCATCCATTACCACGTCTTTCGCCCAGATACCTTTATCGAACTGCTGAGCGCGGCTCAGCGGGAAGCGGCGACCGCGTTTGAACTCGTCGCCTTCGAAGGTTGTGACGCGCCTCAAGATGACGAGTTCATCTTCCTACTAGGCAAGACGGTAGCCCCCCAACCTAGAGCGACCCCTCCACTCGTGCCCGGGGTGCACATGCCCCCACTACCGGAACCGAGCGGGCCAGAGCTGCTGGCATCCATTCGCGCGCGAGGCTGGCGCCGCCTGAGACGAACCCTCCGCAAGCGCCCGGGCTGATGGCAGGTGCCGGGCGGCAGGGCCAGCCCCAGCTCCGGCCGACCAACGGAATCTGCCTCGCCTTCTGCCTGGTAACCATGGTGGGGCTGGCTCTGCCCTTCGCCCACCCCCCAGCGGAGAACACCGGATCACTCTTCTCCCTCGCGGAGTACCTTCTCACCGTCTCGGCCGGAACAACCCTCCTCCTCGGCCCGGGGCTCGCGCTCCGGGCGCTTCGACCCTCCGCTCGAGTTCCGCTCGGCTTCCTGTTTCTCCCCGGCTTCCTGATCCTGGTCTTCACCGGGGCGGTCTGCTGGGCGACGGCAACGGTGATTCGGCCCGAGGTGACGACCGCGGTCGTCTGCGGGCCGGTCACTGCCGCCCTCGCCGTCCTGGCACTGCGGAGGGACTTAGCCACCCTGCTCTCCCGCGAGGAGGCGCTGGCGCTCGGAGTTTGCGGCCTGGTCTTGCTGATTTGCCTGGCCAAGGCTGCCTGGTCGCTCGGACCCGTCGGCGAGCTTTATGCCGGAACCGTCTCCCGGACCCTCGAGGTGGGTGCCCTGTCCGACAGCCGCATCTCCTTTGCCGTAGTTCAGCTGATCGCCCATGGGAATCCCCCCTACGGCGCGATCGGTAAGTCCTATTTCGCACCCTACACGTTCGCATCGCGCGGGCCCCTGGCAGCGTTGGCCGCGGCTCCAATCGTCTTCCAGTCAGGAGCCAGGCCACCGCTCAGCCTCCCCAACCAGGCGTGGGTAGTGTTCGATCCTCAGGGCTTCGCGGCCTATCGGGTGATCATGGAACTCCTGGCCCTGACCAGCTTCCTGGCCGCCTTCACCGTGGTGCGCCGCTGCGCCGGCGCCCGGATCGCCCTCTTCGTGGTGATCCTGCTCGCCAGCACCCCCTTCCTGGTCCACGAGGTCTACTTCACCTGGCCAAAGCTCCTCAGCGCCACGTTTGTGTTGCTGGGGGCTGATCTTGTCCTCCGTCGCCGGCCACTTTGGGCCGGCGCCGCGCTTGGGGTTGGCTACCTTTGCCACCCGGAGGCACTCTTCGCGATCCCGGCGCTGTTCCTTCTCTGGGCATGGACCTATCGGGCAGAGCCGGCCCGAGGCAGCAGTTGGCGCCCAGTCCTGAGTGGCTGGGCGGCCATGGCCGTTGGGATCGGTCTTGCGCTCGGCGCCTGGTCGGTCGTCAACCTCGGCCATCCCTCGCAGGTCTCAATGTTCGCACAGTACCTGGTTGAGGCCGGCCATCTCGGGATGGCGCATTCGGTGGGGGACTGGCTGAGGGACCGCGCGGTTTCGGTGGCGAACACCTTGGTTCCGCTGGTGCTGCTCGGCACCGATTCGCGCGATATCACGATCAATGTCGTGGGTGGCTCCTCGCCTCCCGTGGTGCTCTTCTTCGCGCAATACGGGACCACCCTGCCCTTCGGCATCGGGATCCTCTTCTATCCGGTCCTGCTCGCTGGGCTGGTTCGCGCAGGGCGCCACGAGCTGGCCATCCTGCTCGCGGTCGTGGTCGCCCCCTTTGCGATATTTGCGGTCTATTGGGGAAGCTTTCCCACCGGCCTGATCCGCGACGGTCTCCAGGCCTGGGTGATCGGCACCGTGATGATATGCGGGTGGAGTTGGTCCCGCGATGGCACTCCAAAATGGAGCCAGAGCTGGTGGTTCCGAGGGGTCCTGGCATCTCGCAGCGTCGAAGTTCTCCTCATGCTGCTGTTGCCTACCATTCTCACCGAGCACGCTCTGGTCACCTTGCGGTTTGCCCACACTGACCTGCTGGCGCTCCTGATCATGCTCGCCGGCTGCTCCGCGCTCGCCTGGGTCAGTTGGCGCGCGCCGCACTTGCTGATCCTGGAATCGGGCCCTTAGTGCTGCCCGCGGGCAGGGCGCTGGGGTCTCCACCCTCCTTGGCCCGCTGCTAGGCCGGTTCCGGTGCGGCCCGGTCCAGTCGGCGCCAAACCCCATCGAACTCGACAACTCCGCCTCGTCGATCGGGAGACGGCAACCGGGCGAACGCCTTTCGCCGTGGTGAAGGCTCGGGAGGAGGCTCTGCTAGGATGCCGCGCTGGAGTGACCACCACCTCTTTGCTCAGGAATCCAAGCGCCCTCACGAAGATGGTCAGCCGGTTCAACCACCATCCAAAAACCATCGGTGCCTTCGTCGCGCTTTTGGCTTACTCAGTCACGTCATTTCTGATCCTCCCTCACGGAGCGGATCTCCTAACTTCGCATTTTATCTTGGGGGAACCGCCGGACCCAAGTCAGTACGCGTGGTCACTCAACTGGTGGCCATCAGCCACCGCCTGAACCCATTTTTGACCAAGTTCGTCTGGTCACCGCAGGGCTTCAACCTGGCCTGGGCTGCGACCATCCCTTCCCTCGCATTGATTTCCTGGCCCCTCACCGCGGTCGCCGGACCAGTCGTCGCCTTCAATGTACTGATGGTGCTGGCGCCCATCGCAGCGGCGATGGCCGCGTACTACCTCTGCTACGAGTTGACTTCCAATGTGGCCGCAGCCACGCTCGGAGGTTGGCTCTTCGGATTCTCTTCGTACGAGATTTCCCAGTCCCAAGCCCATCTAAATCTCAACTTCACGGCAGTGATTCCACTCGTGGTTTGGCTGGCGGTACTCCGCTTCCGCGGTCGCATCCGTCGACGCACGTTCGTCATCTGGACTTGCCTGCTGCTCGCCTTTGAGTTTGGGATATCGATCGAGGTCGACGCCACCGCGGCACTGTTCGCCGGGGGAACACTCCTCAGCGCCGCCCTCCTCGTGCCGGAATCGCGAACCCGGATTACGGCCCTGGCCGCCGAGGTGTTGCTAGCTTACGCAGGCAGTGCCCTTCTCTGCGCACCCTACCTCTGGGATCTCATCCTGGGCGCCGATCAGCAATCTTCGGTGATCCATTCTCCCCTGATCTACTCGACGGATCTGGTCAACTTTTTGATCCCAACTCCCGTCACGGCCCTAGGGGGCAGCCTGGCCCTGCCGATAGCGGCGCACTTCGGTGGCAATTTTGGAGAGGACAGCGCCTACCTGGACATCCCCCTGCTACTAATCGTGGGCCTCTTCGCTGCCACGCATCGCCGCGACCGGTGGGCGCAGGTTGTGCTCACCGTCATCGGAGGCGCGGTAGTGGCCACCCTGGGACCGAGGCTCCGCATACTGGGCGGCATCGGGATTCCACTCCCTTGGGAACTCGCGACGAAGCCCCCGATCCTGCGTGCGGCACTCCCTGCCCGCCTCGCGCTCTATCGTGCCTTCGGTTGTGCGGTCGTCGCCGCCATCTGGGCTGCGGCGGCACGCCCCCGACGGCTGTCGGCTGCCGTCCTGGCCGTCCTCGCGGTTGTGATGCTCTGGCCCGCAGCTCGCCCAGTGCTAGCCGTGCGTCCCCCGCTGTGGATCTCCTCTCACGCCTACACGAAACTGTTTCGGCAGCACGCGCCACTGGTCTTGCTTCCTTAATGGGGATCTAGGGGACTCGATGCTCTTGCAGACCATGAGTGGTATGTACATTCGACGGGCGGGAGGATATACCACCGTCACCCCCAAATCGTTCGCGGACCTCCCGGCGGTCAGGATGTTCTTCGGAGCTCCCCTCCGGCAGGCCTACGGATCCACGATTCTAAAGTACTGCCGGGCACATCAGGTCGTCGCTATCGTGGTCGACCGTTCGCTAGCTCCGCAATGGCCGACCCGGCTGGCCGCCCTGGGCTGGCGTCAGCAGAGCGTTGGGGGGAGGTCGATCTTCTGGGTACCACCGCGCCGGACCTGATGTGAGCTCGGCTCGCATCGGTGGTGATAAAGCGCCTACTCCGGCTCAGAAACGGAGAGTCAAGCCCGCTGCTTCAAGGGCCTCCTGAAAAGGCCTCAGTGCCTTCGGTCCCATGCCATGGAGCTTATTCAGGCCGGCGACAGGCGCATTCGCGAGCTGGTTGAGTTCCGTGAATCCGGCGGCGGCGAGCGCCCGAGTCGCGGGCGCTGGAATGCCCTTCGGTAGTTGGTCCCGCGAAGCTGTCATGTGCCGGTGGTACGACGAGCCGCCGAAGGGCGGTCGATGATCAGCTCGCCGGGAACCCCGGCGAAATCACGTCGTCTGGTTGACCCGTCGACGGCCCGTGGCGCAAGAGTCGAGTCCCTGGGAGAACGCCGGACCTCCGAAGGTGAGGATCCCGTTTGGCTACGCTGGTCTCGTCGGTCATGGGAGCGAGGGTCGAATTCGACGGTTCGCCCCTCCCAGAGCCGCTGCCCGAGGGTACCGTGCGGATAAGGGGAGTCCCTGATCGACGGAGCCACCAAATTAGCCCTCTCAAGACGACCCCTGAGCCCGCCGATGTACCCGGTCTGACGAGTCGCCGAGGACGACTTCGAGTACTGTGTGCCCCAGAGTCCGCCCCACGGGAGGAGGATTCGCGTGGCTAGACTTGGCGGGCGCGCGCTGGCCCTCGCGGCCGCCAGCTGCGCTGGGCTGCCGGCCAGCCTGGTCGGGGCGGGCCTCCCGATGCCCGCTCTGGCTGCTGCTCGGGTCGTCACGGCGCACCCGTCGGGGCGAGGATTGCTTGCACCGCCGAGATCAATCGACCTTCGCCGAGTGACTTCAGCGTCCCAGGCAGCCGGGGAACATCCCGCGCTACTCCATCCCTTCCTCCCCGCCCCGTCCCGCCCACCACTCGGCACCCAGCCCCCACCGGCGAGAGCCGCCGTCCTCTCTCCGGTCGGGGGCGCGGAACGGCCGCTCACCCCGGGATCCTTAGCCGCCACACCCACCCCTGGCCTCCTGACCGCCTTCCCGGCCGACCTGGTGGCGCCCGTGAATGACACGCTCTGGGTGTGGTCCAAGTCAGGCTCCGCTCTCCTCGACGCGGACCTGAACTACTTCTTCGCCCTCCCCAGCGGGTACAGTTTTGCCGACCCTCGCGTGGCATACGATGCCACGGCCGGTAGATGGTTTCTGTCCGGGTTAGCCTTCGACAGCTCGAACGACAGCATGTCTATCCGGCAGTCTCCGCGACAAGTGACCCTACGGGGAGCTGGTACGTGTACACCCTGAACTCGGAGGTCGGGGTCCTCCAGGACCAGCCGAAGCTGGGCTTCGATTCCAGCGTGGTGGTCCTCTCGTGGAATGACTACGCCGGGAGCTCGCTGGCCCCCTCTGGAGTGGAGACCTTGGTCCTGAACAAGTCTGATCTCCTGACCGGTGTCAGCGCGCCCGACGCGACCTTCGGGCCGGATACCACCCGCTTTGGTGTGGTCCCGGCCATCTCACTCACCTCGACCAGCACCGCCTACAACAACAGCTGCTGCATGAACACTTCCGGATCGTGCTTGACGCGCACGTCGGCGATCGGGGTTGTCGCACTGAGCGGGGTTCCGCCAAGCACGGTCGTCTGGAACGAGACCGATCCAGGAATCCTGGCGACGGCGGCCCCTCCCCCGGCGGACCAGCCGGGAAGTCCGGCATCACTCGCCACCACTGACGACCGGTTCCGCGCCGTGACCTACTCCGGTAGCACTCTGTATGTCTCCGGTAACGATGCCTGCATCCCGGCTGGCGACTCAGTGCTGCGACCATGCGCCCGGCTGATCGAGGTCGCGTTGGGGACGTCCTCGACCGTCAGCGTCGACCAGGACCTCAGTTACAACGGGGGCGCTCTCTACTTCCCCGCGGTCGTCCCGGACGGGAGTGGGAACGTGTTCATCGCGGCGACCTTTTCCTCGTCCACCACCGATCCCCAGGCAATTGGCATTGCCCTCACCGCCGGCGCGACCTCGTTCTCGGGAGTCGCTTTCCAGCCGGGATCGGGAACCTACTCGTACCCGGGCTGTGCGAGTACCGAGTGCCAGTGGGGTGATTACTCGGGGGCCGCCCTAGGTCCGTCGAACCCGCAAGACGTTTGGCTGGCCGGGGAGTACGCCCCTTCCAGCGGCAGCAATTGGGGCACCGCCATCGGGGAGATGACGTTGGCGCCTCCTGCCGTGACCGGCCTCAGCCCGAGCACCGGGCCGACCAGCGGGGGACCAGCGCAGTCACCCCGTCGGCCCAGTTCAAGTACGTCACCGGCGGCGCCTACACCCCACTCAACCCGACCCGGCTGCTCGACACCAGATCGAACGGCGAGACCCTGGGACCCAACGACAGCCTCAACCTGACCGTCACCGGCGGCAGCGTGCCCCCGACCGCGACCGCGGTGGTGACCAACGTGACCACCACCGACACATCTGCGCCTAGCTACTTGACGGTCTTCCCGGGCGGCACCCGGCCGTTTGCCTCCGACCTCAACTGGGAGGGCGCCGGGGTAACGGTCCCCAACCTGACCCTGGCCACCGTCGGCAGCGATGGCGCGATCAGCATCTACAACCAGCTTGGGTCGGTCGACGTGATCGTCGACGCCTCTGGCTACTTCAGTCCGGACTGAGCCGGACGGAGTCAGTCCGCCACAACCCCTCATCGCGGCCACGGGCCTACGACTCGAAGCGGCTGGACGCTGACCCCGGTCGGAGTGGGGAACAAGCCCGTGGACGCTCGGTCAGCGAGATCGTCCCCGGGCGGCGGTGGTAAGGGTAAGTCGGGTCACCCGCGGGACTCAATCTCGTGAACTTCGGCGCAGAGCTGTGGAGCGTGCTCGAAGGTAGGGTACGGACCGCCTTGGGCCGCGGTTTCCACCCACCCCAGGCTGGACTTAGATCAGAGCTGAGGACGGACGGCCAGTCATGCCCAGACAGCGACGGCGCCACGATCGTCACGCAAGTCCGAGACGGTCCTAGCCCGTGACCACCACCGACGCGATCGCCTGGGCTTGAGGCACCGTGTATGGGCCGTCACTGGCCCATACCAATACCTGGTAGTTGCCGGCGGCCACGCCCACTGTGGTCCAGGTCCACTGGGGCCCGATCCAGGCGGCCTCAAGCGTCCAGGGCCCAGCACTACCCAAGCGGAGGAAGTACGAGTACTCGACCTGAGCTCCGGCCGGGCAGCTGGCCGAGGCCAGCACGTTGACGGGCTGCCCGCTCGCCACCGACGCCGGCGCCGAGACGGATACCGCGGAACACGGGGGCGCGGTATCGACCGTCATGCTCTGGCTGACCTGCAGCTGAGGGACCGTGTAGGGCCCGTCGCTGGTCCACACGAGGACGTAGTACGTCCCCGCGGCCATACCCGCGGTGGGCCAGGACCACGAGCCCCCGCTCCAGGCGCTCTGGAGCGTCCAGGGTCCCCCCGGGCTGGCGCTGGTGAAGTACGTGTAGAGCGGCGAGGTACCGCTGGGACAGGTGGCGGACGCGGTCACCGTCACCGCCTGTCCGACCGTCACTGTGGAGGGGAGGGCAGTCGCGCTCAGCGCGGTGCAGGGAGAGACGGCGGTGACCGAGATGCTGGCGAGGGCCTCCGCCTGGGGACGGATGTACTCCGCCCCGCTTACCCAAACCAGAACGAAGTAAGTCCCGTCGGCGAGACCGGTCGTCGACCAGGTCCAACTCGGGCCGATCCAGGCCGCCTGCAAAGTCCAAGGACCGCTGGCCGAGGGGCCGGTGAAGTACGAGTAGAGCGGACTAGTCCCGCTCGGACAGGTTCCCGTGGCCGAGACCGTGACCGGCTGGTCCGGTGCCAGCGATGCCGGTGACGCCTGAGCGGTCACTCCGGTGCAGGGAAGCTGGGTGTAGACCGTCAGGGATGTCGCTGCTTGGGCCTGAGGCACAGTGTAGGGACCGTCGCTGACCCAGACCAGCACCTGATAGGGGCCGTCCGGGAGCCCCGCCGTCGACCAGGTCCAGGCAGGACCGATCCACGCCGCCTGCAACGTCCAGGGGCCGGAGCCGCTGGCACGAGTGAAGTACGTGTACAGGGGACTGGTCCCGGCTGGGCAGGTGCTGGCCGCCGTCACCGCCACCGGCAGACCCTCAGTCGCCGTGACGGGCACGCTGATCGTCACTCCGCTACAGGCGACGAGTCCAGTCAGGGTGACCGTCGCGGTGCCCGCGGCCTGGGGTAGGGTGAAAGGCCCATCGCTGACCCAGACCAGCACCTGGTACGCGCCGGGGGCCAGGCCGGCGGTGGGCCACGACCAGTTGGGGCCGATCCACGCGGCCTGAAGCGCCCAAGGGTCCGCGCTGCTGGAGCGGATGAAATATGAATACAGAGGGCTGGACCCGGCCGGGCATGTGCTGGTCGCGACCACGTCGACTGTCTGGCCCACCAGGACGCTGGCCGGGGCGGTCGCGGAGACCGCCGAGCAAGGTGTGACCGCGACCACCTGGACCGAGGCCGCCGCCTGTGCCTGGGGCACCGAGTACGGGCCATCGCTGACCCAGACCAGGACTTGATAGGTACCCGGGGCCAGGCCTGCGGTCGACCAGGCCCAGTTCGGGCCGACCCAGGCAGCCTGAAGCGCCCACGGCGCGGAGCTGCCCTCACGGGTGAAATAGGAATAGGCCGGCAGAGAACCGGACGGACACGAGCCCGAGGCGGAAACCCCGACGACTCCGCCGGGGGTGGTCGAGTTGGGAGATGCGGTCACCGACACCGAGGTGCAGGCCGGCTGCGGCGCGACGGTCAGCGTCGCCGCGGCCTGCGCCTGCGGCACCGTGTAGGGGCCGTCACTGGCCCAGGCCAGGACCTGATAGGTGCCATCGGGGAGGCCGGCGGTCGACCAGGTCCAACTGGACCCGATCCAGGCGACCTGGAGCGCCCAGGGTCCGGACTCGCCCGGCCGCGTGAAGTAGGAATACCGGGTCAGCGCCCCGGCGGGACAGGTGGCCGACGCCGTCACCAGGTCGCTGGCCCCAGGCGCCACCGACGCGAACTGGAGGGAGGCCGTGACGGCCGTGCAGGCGGGCGCATCGAACTGGAACTGATCGGCAGGACCAGTCGGGCTCGAGCCGAGCCCACTGACCACCACCACGTCGACGCTCGCCGGGTTCGCAGTCGGAGTAACAACGGTGATCGTGGTTCCGCTTGAATTGACCTGGCCGGGAGCGAGTGTCACCGACTGGGTCCCGAAATAGACGAGCTGGGCGCCCAGGAATCCGCTCCCGTAGATGGTCACGGTCGTCCCGCCCGCCTGGGGACCGTAATTCGGAGACACCCCGGTCACCTGGGGCCCCGAGGCCTGCAGGGAGGTCGCGATCTGAGTGGCTCCGGGAATGCTCGGCGATTGGTTCGAATCGGACTGCAGCTGCAGCCAGGCGCAAGACGCGGACAGCAGGGTCGACCCGTTGGGCGGCGGACACTGCGCCGACCCACCCGGCTCCACCATCACCGAAGTGAATTGCATGGCGGCGCTTCCCTGCGACTGAGCCCACACCTTGAGGGCCTCCCACTCGGGCGCGTTGCCGGAGTAGTAGATCTCGGGGAGGGCACAGGTACCGGTGATTCCCTGAGACACGTCGTAGACCTGATTCTCGGTCCAGTTCGCCGCGCTCAGGCCACTGCTGTTGTAGTCCCCAAAGTCGGCCAGGTTCCCCGATTGGGTAAGGGAGCAGATTGTGCTCGGGACTGCGGGAAACGCGGCCGCCGAGTATCCCCCCACCCAGCTGAGGGTGTCGACTCCGTCGTACCACTGGCCGTCGCTTGCCTGCTCCATGTCGCTCGCCCCCCAGACGGTGACCGGAGCCGCTCCGGTTGTGTACCCGGCTCCCACCACCTGCTGGAACCAGTCCGCCCCCGAGGTCTGGAGGCTGGCGGGCTGGTATCCGGACGCTGGATCAGCACCGGTGTAGCTGTTGCTGGTTCCCACCGCCAGGGTGAAGTTCGGGGTTCCCGCCCCGTGGTCGGACTCATAGCCCTGGATCCACTTCTGGACCAGGGACCGGATGGTCGAGTTCGGCGTGCAGCCCAAGCTCTCAAACACCTGGACGCCGTAGGTCGTCCCGGATGAGCAGGGGGACCCAAAGTCCAAGACCAGCACCCCCCCTTGATTGGGCGGGATGGTCGATTGGCCCTGCAGGTAGAGAGCGCACCCGGTCGTCGCCGAGCTGCCACAAGCGGCTATGTATGGGAACAGCTCGTAGTAGGAGGAGGTGGCCGGAGGGGGAATCAGCGACGCCGAGGTCACGATTGCCTGGTAACTCCGATTCGACCCGGCTAGGGTCGCGCGTTGGAGCAGGCTTGGAGCTTGGCTGCCTGAGGCGGAGGGACAAGTTGGCCCGGACACCGCTTGGACCGTTCCAGTAGACAGGTTGACTGCGAAGTACTGACCAGACTCGCTCCGCAGGCAGCCGGTCAGGCCAACTGCGCTGACCACGGCCAAGGGACCCGTCCCCGCTTCGTCGGTCAGCTGCTGGCCTTGGCCCTGGAGAACTGCGACCGCGCCGGACCCGCTCGAGGCTGGCATGGACCCGGCGACCAGCATCGAGGTCGGGCCAGTCGTCCAGCAACTCGTGGGGTCGATCAGCTGACTGCTGAGGGGAAGGTCGAGACAGGAGGTCGGTCTCGAGGTGCTCGCAACTGCCAGCGCGGCCGCAGCTTGCCTGCTCGTCCCGGTCGCTTTCGCGGCTGGGGTGACCCGGGTCAGCGCCGGTTTGGCTTGCGCCGGCGCGGGCACCACCACGGTGGCGGCAAACCCCAGGACCAACGCGCCGAGCCCGAGTCGTGCAGCTCGCGACCTGGCTAGAGCGGGCCAAGCAAGTCGCAGTCGTCGGGCCGAAGGAAGAAGACGCATGTCGTCCTAATCAAAGTGCAAGTGCTGTGCGCGCGCCTCGGCCGACGCAAGGGCCAAAGGTAACCCAATCGGCCGACCCGGTGACCGCCCCAGGGTCACGATCCGGTCACGATGACGCCCAGGTCGGGCGGCGCGGCGCGCGCCCATCCTCGGAGCGACCGCCGGAGCGCAAAGCTCAGCGGTCAGAGTCCACCCTGGGGTTCGGAAATTTGGCTCCGGCGGCTCAGGGTTTCGTCCGCTCCCGGCGCCGGGAGCGCCCCGACCACCAGCGCGTCGCCTTGCGGGCGGTCACCTTCGGTCCCTCCGCTCCCAGGCTCCGCCAGCCCTTCCGAAGCAGCTGAACGAGCCCCCCCGGGAGCGACCCGGAGGTGTTGCCGCGCCCCGTCTGGGTGGACCGGTCGAAGGGCAGATCCGGGGCGCGCTTCAGAGCAGCGCAGAATCGGACCAAGGGCACCGCCGCATGCGCCCAGGTCATCTCCGCCCCGGTCCGCCTGACATTGTCTCGAATGGCGGCGAGTTCAGGGCCAGCTTCGGCCAGTGCCCGGATGGCCTCGCCCAAGCCGCGCTCGTCCTCGGCGGGGACAACCCACCCGAGATGCCGGTCCTGGACCAGGTCGGCGAAGTAGTCGCCGTCGGAACAGATGATCGGCAGTCCGGCCCACAGGTAGTCGAGCATCCGGGTACGGAAGGCGTATCTCGTCTCGGCGTGCGCGAAGTGCGTCGAGATGCCGGCATCGGCCGCAGCGAGCCACGCACCGCGCTCCCCATAAGGTACCCAGCCCTCGTGGAACACCACGTGTACTCCGGTTAGTCCGAGCTGATCCGAAAGCTCGCGAGCCCGAGCGGGCATCCACATCCGGGGAGGAACCCCTTGCTGGGGATGGGTCATCGACATGAAGACCAGCTTCAGGCGGGGCAGGTCGGGCGCGAGCGCGGCAACCGCCTTGATCAGAGTCAGCGGGTCGAACCAGTTGTAGATGCCCCCACCCCAGAGCAGGACCAGATCGTCATCGGAGACCTGGGAGCCCATCGCCGCTCTGCCGGTCCGGTCCCGGGGCGGCGATGGCGCATCGGATACCCCGAAGGGCACGACGTCAATCAGGGCCCGCAGGGAGCTGTCCGTATCCCATGTCTTCGGGTTGATCCGGCCCGCGCCCAGCAGGGTTCCCGTCCAGAGGTCGCGCTGCCGCTCACTCGCGCACAGAAAAAAATCACCCAGCTCCAAGAGGTCGGTCAGCGCCGTCCGGACCCGGGCCGTTTCGGCCGCACGCTCCGCCAGAGGCCGGTGTGCCTCCTGATGGAGCAACGCGAGTGGGAACGGGTCGTAGAGGTCGACGATCACCGGCACCTCGAGGTCGCGCAGACTGGGATAGCGGACCAGCGCAAACCCCTCCAGCAGCACGGCATCCTGCTCTCCCGCCAGCCTGTCCATGCCCCTCGCGGAGAGCTCCGGCACCAACATAACTCGGCTGGTCTCGAGGTCGGAGGCTTCGATGCCCGCGATGGTGACCAGATGTCCCGCGCTGCTCAACTGGCGAGCTAGCTCGAAACAGCGGATTCCAGGACCGGCCATTCGGCTGGCCACGACATCGTTGGCGACGATCAGGATTCGCGCCACCTCTATCCGCCCTCGGCCTCCAATTGCGCCAGCAGCCACTCGAGCCCGGGCATGATCGCCACCCCCGACTCCCTGACCCAGGCGGCCACCTGCCCCGGGTTGGCGACGCTCTTGGACTTGCTCGCCTGAGTTAGCCGGAAGACGAGCCGGCCGAGGGCCGGGTCGGGCGCGACCACGTAGCGCCGGGAGAGAACCCGCAGCAGGGTGTCCACCGAGGGGGTGGGTCGGTAGAGCGTCGAGTCGAAGGAATCCGACTTCGCCGGCTCAGTCAGAACCTGGCTATCTGAACGCAGGCGTTGGCGCTGGGATTGCCGTCGGGCACTCGCCAGTCGGGGGAACCCGGCCCACGCCTCGACGATGATCCTGACCGAAACCCAGGGATGACGACTTACCGCTCCGCCGAGGAGGTGACGGGCGGTGTGCTCCAGGACGACCTTGACCGCCCGCCGCCGCTCGAGGTTCTTGGCAGCCGTCCAAATCAGATTCCGTTGGATGAGCCGGGTTTTGAAGTCCGAAGCTAGATGCCTGGTGCTGGCCGAATGCACGTGGTGAACCCGGGCCATGGGCACCGTCCAGAAAGCCTGGGCGCGCATGCTGGCTCGCATCGACCAGTCGACGTCCTCATAGAACATGAAGAAGCGCTCATCAAGCTCCCCCACTCCCTGCGGAGAGAACGCCCAGCGACGAACCAGGGCCGCCGCGAAGCACAGCCCGGCGACCCGCTCCTCGACATCGAACTGCCCGATGTCGGGCTCGCCCAGCCCCCGCTGCGCACCCTGGCCGCGAAGATACAGGTCGATGCCCACCGAATCCAGGATTAGCTCATCGGCTTCCAGGACCACCTTGGGAGCAAAGCCGGCCGCCTCCGGGCGCCGCTGGGCGGCTTCCACGAGCAGTCCGATGGCAGTCGGCTCGACCACCGCGTCGGGATTCAGAAGAAACACCAGATCTCCGGAGCTGGCCTCGATTCCACAGTTGGTCGCTGCCGCATAGCCGAGATTCCGGTACTGGCGAAGGAGACGGACCTCGGGCAACCCTGGGGGCTGTTCCGCCTGCCAAACCTGGACTGCGTCGGCGACCTTCGAGGTGTGGCTGTTGTCGACTACCAGAAGTTCGAGTCCCGGATATCGGGACTGAGCCACCGAGTCCAGACAGAGCCGGAGCATCTCGGCAGGCGTCTCGTAGGTGACCACGATGACGCTGACCGAGGCATGGGCCGCGACCGACATCTCCTGGCTATCCGGCATTCCGGTGCTCGACGAGATGGGAGAGTAAGGAGCTCGGGGCTTGATGTCTTTCGGCCGGGCTGCGAAGTCCGGCTTCCCCGGGCAGGAGACGGGCGTGCTCGGAGCCACCACCTCCACTGCTCCTGCGCCCACCGATTGCGCCGGGCAGGGCGGAGCCACTCGCGTCATCTAGCCACACGCGGGTTTGACCTAGGGGGCCTTTGCTGACGACGCCACTCTCTCCGGGTGCGGCAGCTGCTCAGCGGCGATTCCGCGACCGTGATTCCGCCAGCCTGGACCCCGGACCCCGACTGCTGGCCCAGCCAGGTCGGGCTCCTCGACTCGAGCGCTCATCGCGGTCGCGGACCTCCAAAGCCTGCCCGGGCCGCGGCTGCCATCCGAGCTCGGGCGGTCCGCTTGAGCTCGGCGAGGACTTCCTGGGCGGCCACTCCGACCGACTCTAGCAGATGCTCCGAATCGCCCCATCGCTCTGCCGGTCCCCCGCCAAGCGGGGGGCGAGGCCCCGCTCAGCGACTCCCGCAGGAGAGGGCGCCCCGCGGAATCCGCTACCGCCGGGCGCCGCCAACGAGGGCCGGGTCGGCTGGACTCGGTGACGTTTCGGCCCGGTCGCCTCAAGGTTGCGACGGCTTGGGGCGGCGGCTTTGTCATGGCCCTTTCCTGGGCATCCCTTCCCCAGCCGCTTCCCCTCTCGCGGCGGAAAGCCCGGTGGGGAGCCGTCCCGTCCTCTCCGTCGAAGTCACCGCCGGACTTTGAGAGCAGTTCTTGGACCTGCGATACTCGCTGGCGCGCAGCCTGAGCGCAGGTAGATCGGTGAGTGCCCTCAGGGGAGTAATGCGTGTGCCAAGGTCATGGGCGGGGGCCGGACGAGATGGGTGAAGCGGAAGCTTCGGCCGGGCCGGAAGCGGAGCCGGCCGAGGCACCATCGGATCAGCACAATGATCTCTATGGCGCCGCCTACTACGAAGGCTACGAGACCCTGCGGGTGGACGGCTCGGGGACTGCTCCGGTGGCATATCGGTGGGGCGAGCCGGTATGGGAGGAGTTCTTCGGCAATGTAGCCCGAGAGGTGGTCGCCCGCCTCCACCCGAGCACGGCGCTCGACGCCGGCTGCGCGATTGGGTTCCTGGTCAAGTCCCTTCGCGAACGCGGAGTCGACGCCGAGGGCTTGGATATCTCGTCGTGGGCGATCACCCAGGTCCCGCCCGACACCCGGCCCTACTGCCGCCAGGGACTGGTCACCGACGAGCTCCCTCATGACTACGACGTCATAACCTGCATCGAGGTTTTGGAGCACCTGGCGCCAGCCCAAGCGGAAGCCGCGGTCGGCAACCTCTGCCGCCACGGCCAACTGGTCCTATTCTCTTCAACCCCCGTTCATTTCGACGAGGTGACGCACATAAACGTGCGGCCGCCCGACTACTGGGCTGGTCTCTTCGCTCGCCACGGCTTCTATCGCGACTTCGACTTCGACGGCGGCTTCATCTCGCCTGACGCGGTCCTGTTTCGCCCGGTGTCCCACCTAGGTCAGGTGATCAGGGCGTACGAGCGCCGACTGTGGGACAGCCAACGAGAACTGCGAGGCCTGCAAGCCCACCGCGAACACCTGCACGCCGAGTTGCAGCGACGGCTGGGCGACCGCGACCAAGCCTCGGCGGAACTGCGAACTCTGCTGAACACGAAGACCTTCCGCCTGAGCGCCGGGATCCGCTCCCTATGGGCTCGAGCCAGGGGCAACAGGCAGCCCACCCACACCAGGGCGCGTTCGACGCCGGTCGCCGCGAACAGCTACCAGGACTGGGTCCGCGCGTTCGACACCCTCTCGGAGGAGGATCGCAAGCGGCTCGGGGCCAAGATCTCCGACCTGACCCAGAGGCCCACCTTCTCCATCCTGATGCCTGTCTTCAATCCCGAGGCGGGCCATCTACGCCAAGCGATCGAGTCGGTTCTCGACCAGACCTACCCAGACTGGGAACTCTGCATCGCCGACGACGCCTCGACCGCCGGCCACGTCCGCTCCCTGCTGGAGGAGTACCGCCAGCGGGATGGGCGCATCCGGGTGGTCTACCGGCCGACCAACGGGCACATTGTCGATGCCTCCACTAGCGCTTTGGAGCTCGCCCAGGGCGAGTTCGTGGCCCTGCTCGATCATGACGATGGGCTCGCCTCGCACGCTCTCGCCTGCCTGGCTCTGGAGCTAGCTCGACAGCCGACGGCGGCGATTTTCTACAGCGACGAGGACAAGATCGACGAGCAGGGGCGCCGAGTCGAGCCCTACTTCAAATCGAACTGGAATGACGAGTTATTCCTGGGCCAGAACTATCTCAGCCATCTGGGCGCATTTCGGCGTGAGCTGGTTCTGGCGGTGGGGGGGTTCCGGCGCGGCTTCGAAGGCAGTCAAGACTATGACCTGTCACTACGGGTCCGGGAGCTGTCCAGTCCGGAGGACATCCGGCACATCCCCTTGGTGCTGTACCACCGGCGGGCCCATCGCGACTCGACCGCCAGCTCGGACCAGGCCAAGCCCCATGCCCGGACCGCGAGCCGGCGAGCTGTGGGGGACCATCTGGCGAGGTCCGGACGCGCCGGTGAAGTGGGCAGCGTACTCGGGGGAAGCGTTATCCAGGTGCACTGGGCGATTCCCAATCCGGTCCCGAGGGTGAAGATCTTCGTGGCTGGGACCGACCTCGCGGCGCAAGAGCATTCCATCGTCGTCCTGCAGCGGCTCACTGACTACCCGGATTACCAGATCGAGCGCACCGCCGGACTCTGGCCCTTCTTCGCCGCAGAGGATCTCCCCCGAGCCGAGGCGGAAGTGGAAGCGGACCTGCCCGCGCGCGGCCGGCCGGGCGCTTATGGGGCGGAAGAAGTCAGCTCCCTGCCGGCCGACGCCTCGATGATCTGCGCGTTGGCGACTGGCGTCGAGGTGATCGACTCGTCGTGGCTCCGGGAGCTGGTTGCCCAGCTCTCCGGTCCGGGAGTCGGGCTGGTGGGGGCCAGGCTGGAACGGTACGACGGCGCGCTCACGATGGGTCCGCTAGTGCTCACCGACGAGGGCCGCCCGCTCGCCCCACTAGATGGCCTGGATCAGTTTGAATACGGCTACTTCGGACGCCCCTGGCTAGTTCACTCAGTCGCCGCCCTTCCCCCAGGATGCCTGCTGATCCGCCGCTCGGTTCTGGAGGAGGTCGGGGGGGCGGATCCAAACCTGGATGACCTTTGGCGAGCCGTCGACCTATCGCTTCGAGTCCGAGAGGGAGGGTACCGGGTGCTTTGGGTCCCCAGCGCTCGACTCAGGGTCGGTCCCGGATCTGCGGTTCCTCCTCCGGCTAGCCCGGTCCCGCCTGAGCTACTGGAAAGGTACGCTCGGCTCGTCCGGAGCGATCCGGCTTACAGTCCCAATCTATCGATCGAGGCCGGCCAAGAGTTCAAACCGGCCTGGCCCCCCCGCCAGCGCCCCCCCTGGGCGCCGGAGCGGGCCGAGCCGAGCTGACCACAGCGGCCCTCGGGCGGAGAGCGCAGCGGATACTGACCCAGCCCGGGTTGGGTCGAGCGATGGGGAAGCTCAGCCGTGAGCCTTCGGACCCGGTGCCACTACCGATCGCCGCGACCGGTAGTGGCACCGGGTCGGCGCTCGAGACGGCGCTCCCCCTGTAACACTCCCTTCAGGCTCGATGTCGGCCTGTTACGCTGAGCGATACGCTGTGGGGGTGTAGCGGGAGTGAACAGTCCTGATAACCCCCTCGCACACCAGTCGACGGCCGCCTGGCTGCTCCGAGCGTGGTACCCGCGGGTCGGTGGTGCGCCGGGTTTTGGCGAAGACTAGCTGGGCAACCCAAGACACGGCTCGGCTGATGCCCTTGCGAAGTGGTCCCGACAATCCCTCCGCGCTGCCCCCAGCCGTATAGCGGGAGGCAACCAGTAGGTCGGCACCGCCGTGCATCGCCTGGAGCAGGCGGGATATGACCGACGGAGGGTGCTGGAGATCGCCGTCCATGACGCAGATGGCGTCGCCAATTGCCAACGCCATCCCCGTCGACACGGCAGTTCCCAGTCCGCCTTGCTCCGAGGCTTCGCGCTCGATGATCCGCCACTTCGAATCGGAGGACGCGATCTGGCGGAGCATGGGCCGGGGGCCTCGTCGGTGCTGTCGTCGACAACGATCACCTGGTAGCCGGTGCCCACGAGCGCTGCGGCAAGCTCACCGTGCAGCGCTTCGAGGTTGGCCACCTCGTTGCGCGTCGGGATAACCACGCTCAGTTCCAGTGGTTTAATCACGCCGTCCCCCCACTCGGGACGCTCAACCAGCATGTCAGCTCGCCCCCAAGACCATACTCTGGGCTGATCGGGACAAACGCGTCCGGTCGGACCGGTTACAAGTGGTCGCGGAGCTGCGATATGGTCCGACGGCGACGGTGTCCCGGCTCGGCGAAGACCGGTCGATGCGCCTCGCGACCACGCCCTTCGGGCACGACTCCGGCACGGCCTGGCCGGGTACCGCGCGGGCACGCCGGCTCCACCCCCATATCGTCAGTTGCACAAGACCGCTCCCCGGTCGAGCCTGGCGGATGAATCCGGATGACAGCGTCGGTGGCTGCGGACCGGCTCAGCGCCGCTGGCTCACCGGCCTCTGCGCTCCCCACCGATCTCGTGCGGATCGCCACTGGGTCGGTCTTCGGCCAGTCCTCCCCCGATGTGGGAGTCGGAACTAGGACGGCGGCTGTGCCACGTCGGCCACACACGGCGGGGTACTCTCCCAGGTCAGCGGTGTGGCAGTCGCCTTATACAAACAGATTTGTGACGGCGTGTGGGAAAGGCAGCACACCCTTAGCTCGGTCCCGGCCAGCGATCCCCGGGCCGATCACGCCTGTGCCACGTCCAGATTGGGATTCCGGGCCGCCTAAGAGGGCATAAGTTCTGGTGAGTGGCCGCCAATCGGGGCCCTGAGCCCTCCAGGCGGAGCGCTGACCACGACCGGATGGCTTGGGACCCGGACCCACCACGCGGTGCGCGTACCAAACAGCCGGCGCCGTTCGAAGCTCCGATTCCAGCTCGGTCTCGAGGGGCAGGTGCCTCAGAATGTGGACATGCCAGATCAGCCCCTGACGATGATGGCTGTCCACGCCCACCCGGACGATGAGGCGGTAGCGACCGGAGGTGTCCTCCACCAGTACGCCGGCGAGGGAATTCGGACGATCCTCGTCACCTGTACCGACGGCGAATTCGGCGACGGGCCAGGCGGACTTAAGCCCGACCAACCGGGGCACGACCCCGAGGCGGTCAAACGGATCAGAGGACTGGAGCTACAAGCCTCCTGCCGGGAGCTGGCCATCTCCAGGCTGGAGCTCCTCGGCTACCACGACTCGGGGATGGCGGAGTGGGACCGGGCCAGAACATCTGGCTCGTTCGTCAGCTCAGATCTGGACGAGGAGGTGGACCGGCTGACCAAGTTGATCGAG
>DATKSR010000039.1:0-6247 GCA_035531555.1 Candidatus Dormiibacterota bacterium | reverse complement strand
GCCTCCAGGATGTCGTCCAAGCGGCGCAGCATGGCGCGCCGCTCAGATGCCTCCTCGGTCATTGCGATCATGTGTGGATTATGTGCCAAGTGAGAACCGAGGCGCAAAGTGACTGCAGCCGCGGTACCCCGCGATTTGGGGCGTTCGTCCTTTTCCATCCGTAGGTTGAGAGGGTCGTCCGGGTCACCCTACTTAGGGCCGGATCGCGACTGTCGGCTGTTTGCGAAGGCCGTCGCCCTGTACCGCGCACCGATTCAGCTCGGATGCTGATCCGCAGCGTTTGCGGTTGAAGTTCGAAGGCCGGTCGCCTTGGTCGACCGCGCCGGATGCGTACGCGGGGCGCTGGTCAGAAGCCGCGCACCCGAAGTGGACCGCCGCCCCCCAGCCGAGCGCCCTCGAGGAAGCGGTTGGGCGAGCTCGTCCAGCATCGGCATCACCGTGGGATCGCTTAGGACTCGCTCCAGGCCAAGCTCGGCAGCTCCCACCAGGACAGCGCTTCGCCCGAACTTGGGGCGCAGCAGGACAACTCCCTCGGGGTGCGAGTAGTGGGAGCTCTTACCCAGCTGTTCCACCAGGGTCGGATGGGCGAGCACAAGAATCTCCTCGAAGAATCCGCCCAGGATCACCATCTCAGGATCGAGTGTGCTGACCATGTTCACCAGCCCGACACTGATCCAGCGGGCAGTGCTGTTGACCGCGTCGACAAAGGTGGAGTCACCCTGGCGCGCCCGCTTCAGCACCAGCTCGAGCTTGGCCCGCCCGCCAGGCGCGAGTCCGGCTCGACGGACCAACGCGTCCTCTCCGACCTCTGTCTCCCAGCAACCTCGAGACCCGCAATGGCAGTCCAGGCCCGTCGGGTTCACCTGCATATGGCCGACCTCGCCCGCATACCCCCACACCCCCTCCAGGATTTTGCCGCCGGTGATGATCCCTCCCCCTACTCCGACCTCGGCGTGCAGGTAGATGAGGTCGTTAGCTCGGATCCCGACGCCCCGGGAGTGCTCGGCCATCGCCCCCAGGTTGGCGTCGTTGCCGATCCTCACGACCGGACCCACCCCTAGACGTTCTGCCAGGAGTTCAGCCAGGGGCACCTCGCGCCAACCCAGGTTGGGGGCGAAATGGACCATGCCTCCCTGCGGGCTGACCGACCCAGGAACGGCGACACCCACCCCGACGAGCTCACCGGGAGACTGGGCGAGGACACTAGTTGCCAGCCTGGCGACGGTGCGCAGCACTCGCTCAACGGTTCGGTCGTCCGAGCGCGAGATGGAGACGCGCCGTCGACCGAGCGTGACGCCGCCGAGACCCATCAGCGCCACCTCCACGGAGTCCACTCCCACCTGGACTGCCAGCACACGGCAGAGGTCTGGACGAGCCGCCACCACCTTTGAAGGGCGGCCGCGGGCCGCCCGCTCCATCTCGGGCCGCTCCTGCACCTGACCTCGACTCACGAGCTCGTCAACCAAGGCACCGATGGTGGCCCGGTTCAACCCCAGAAGCCTGGTCAGCCGCGCCCTCGAAGTTGGCCCGTATCGGTGCAGGTGTCCGAGCAGCGTCGCCAGATTATGCCTCCGCACGGTCTCCTGGGTCGCCCCCCGCTCGGTCCTAGCCATCGGCGTTCAGGCCGGCCAGATGTGAGCACGGGGCGCTCCGGCGCCTGGGCCCCGCCACCGGGACCGCGGCACCTGTCTGCCCGGGCATTGCCAGCGGTCGTCCACTAGCGCTTGACCGACGCGGTCGCGCGCCCACACAGCAGGAGGGCGGAAGCCAGCCAAGGCGAGCCACCATTGAGCCGGCCGCGGTGGCACCGTCCAGCCCACCCTGCTGGGCCGGCTCCAGACGAGTACTCGGAGACAGCCCGCCTGGGACCCCCCGGCAGTCGATGCCGATACTTCGCCGCCGATCGTTTCGGTTAGTCACGATGCGAAACTGTTCGCCCAGTCCCCCTTTTAGAGGTGGTTGGTCGGACCCCACTGGTCGCGCAGAGGACCATGCTCCCATTGGTCAGATACGGGCGGAACTCCCGGACAGCGATCCCCGGCGCGACAGCGTGTCGATGAGCACGGCCCCCACCAGGACGAGGCCGGTCGCGATGAGCTGCCACTGCACCTGGACCGCCTGCAGGTATAGCCCGTTGTAAATGGCTCCGATCACCAAGCCGCCCAGAACCGCCTGAGCCACCTTGCCCCTGCCCCCAAACAGGCTCGTGCCTCCGATTACCGCGGCGGCCACGCCGTAGAGGACGTACTGACCGCCGTTTACGTTGGTCGACGTCCCGCCCTGCCAGGATAGGTAGAGGATCCCTGAGATCCCGGCGGTCACCCCCGCGAGCACAAAGGCCCACGTGCGAACGCTCGGCAAGCTGATTCCGGCGCGACGAGCGGCATCTGGGTTGCCGCCGATCGCATAGACGTAGCGACCAAACTTGGTCCGCTGCAGCAGAAAGACCCAAATGAGGAGTACCACGAATACGATCGGGACCACCCACGGGACGCCTTCGACCACCTGGGTAACCGCCCCGCGGTTGACGTTGCAAATTGCGACAACCGCGATCCCCGCCGCCACAAAGAAGCCAATCTTGAGGGCGGTGAGGCCGGCCGGAGGCGCCACCAAGCCGCGGCGACGCCTTCCGGCGTCACGAGTCCACAGGGTTACCGAGAAGATCCCAGCCACCACTGCAAGTGCGATCCAACCGGCCAGCGGTGGGATGTTGCCCCAGACAAACTCGTAGAGCACATGCTGGTTAACGAGGATCCGGCTGGAGATGGATATGGCCCCCGCGTTTCCGAGTATTACCAGCATCACGCCCCACATGATCAGGAGCCCCGCCAGGGTGACAACGAATGAGGGCAGGTGGAGCCGCGACACCAGAGTGCCCCAGACCGCCCCGGTCACTCCACAGCAGACCAGGGCCACGATGATGGCGAGCCACCACGGCCAATCAGGGCCCGGCTTCTGTACCAGGATTCCGGCGATGGCGGCGCCGACCGCCAACACATAGCCTGCGGAGAGATCGATCTCGCCGAGCAGAAGCACGAAGATCTCCGCCATCCCCAGGGTCATGAAGACCATGCTCTCGATGAAGAGGTTCACAAGGTTGCCGGGTGAGAGGAAGAGCCCCTGGGTCCAGATCTCGAAGGCGACAGCGATGACGACCAGTCCCAGTACCACCGGAAGCGCCCCGGTGGCACCACTGGTGACTCGTGAGAACCAGGCGCGCAGGTACTCACCGAGCGTCTCGGCGACTATCTCCGGGGGGACGGCGTCGACGGCCGCGGCAGTGGGATCGACGGGCGCTGCCGCCGCAGCGACGGACACCTCGCCTGAACCCTTTCTCAGCTCTTCCTCCGCCTGGGCCATCTAGCTAACCCCTCCTCGATTTATGGGTGCCATAAAACCGCCTAGCGGTCCGAGCTTCCCGTCGTCATGTAGTCCACAACGCTCTGCCTGTCGAACTGCGCTGCCGGGCCCTCTGCCACCTTGCGGCCGAGGTGCAGCACGGCGATCCTATCTGCCACTTCAAACACATCATTGAGATTGTGGGTTATGACCATCACCGCCAGCCCGTGGTCCTTGAGCCGTCGGACCAGATCCAGGACCATTCTTGTCTGCACGACCCCCAAGGCCGCTGTCGGCTCGTCAAGGACGACCAGCTTTGAGTTCCACATGACCGCCTTGGCGACCGCCACCGCCTGCCGCTGCCCACCGGACAGTGACGCGACTGGTTGGCGGATCGAGCGGACCGTGGTCACCCCAAGCCCTGCGAGCGTCTCGGAGGCGGCGCGCTCCATGGAATCCTCATCAAGGAAGATCCGGTGCATCCTTTCACGCCCCAGAAACATGTTCTGGACAATGTCGAGGTTGTCCGCCAGCGCCAGATCCTGGTAGACGACCTCGATTCCGAGGGCGGCAGCATCCCGGGGACCGCGGATGTTGACGTGGCGGCCCTCCCAGAACATCTCCCCGTGGTCGGCTTGGTGGATGCCGGCGATGCAGCGGGTCAGCACCGACTTGCCGGCGCCGTTATCTCCGCATAGTGCGGTCACCTCTCGGGGAGGTAGATCGAGGTCGACCTTGTAGAGAGCCTGGACGGCTCCGAAGTGCTTGTCGATGCCCCGAAGACGAAGTAGGGGGACTTGGTCCCCCAGGTCGCCGGGAGCGGACGCTGCTTGGTCGGCCAAAGTCACCGGCTCTCCCCCGAGTGGCTCCAACTCGTCACCTGACTAACTCCTCCTCTTCCCAGTGTGTGGCACAGATTGAAGGGGCCGCACCCTGCGGTGCGGCCCCTTCCCTCGATCCGAATTATTGCTGCCCGACGGTCAGCTGATTCCGTACTGAGTGCAGACGCTCTGTCCCACGGCCGAGCACAGCTGGGATGCTTGGATGAACCCATCCTTGATCACGGTCGCCTCCATGTTCGTCGGAGTCACCCACTCGGGGGTCAGCAACGACGCCGGCTCGGTGATGCTGGAGTTCGCGGGGTCGGTCGTGGTTGAGTTGACCAGGCTGGCCGGAGGGGTCTTCCCCGCTCGCAGGATGGTGGCCAGGGCGACTGCGGCCTGGGCCTCGAGATAGATCGGCTTGTAGACGGTCCCACACTGGTAGCCGCTGAGGATGTTCTCCATGCCGGTCAGCGTCGCGTCCTGGCCCGTGGTCGGGACGGTCTTTGGCTGGACGCCCTTGGCCTTGAGGTCCTGAACAACGGAGGCGTTCATCTCGTCATTGGCGACAACCACCGCGTTGATGTTGGGATGAGCCGTGAGCGCCTGAGCGAAGTTTGTGCCGGCGGTGGCTACGTCCCAGCTCAAGGTGACTTGATCGCCGACCAGGTTGTAGCCCAAGCTGTTGGTCTTGGGAGGGGTGAGGGGGGTCGTCTTGGTCCCCCAGATTACCGAGTTGTAGCCTTGCGCGAAGGAGATCGCGTTCGGGTCGCTGTTCTCTCCGCCGTCAACCTCCCAAACTTGGGGGTTGGTGATTCCCCATGCCGATACGCAGGCCTCGAAGCCCTGTCCGATCAGCTGGCCGACCTTGAAGTTGTTGAAGCTGACGTAGTAGGTCTTGGTGCCCGCGAAGGTGGCTCGGTCGTAGCTGACCAAGGCGACCCCGTGGGAGGCCGCATACGCCTGAATCTCACCCCCAACGGTCCCATCAAGCGGGTCCATTACCAGAACCTTGGCGCCGCGAGTGATGTCCGCTTCCGCCATCGACAGCTCGGTGGCGTCACTCCCCTGGGCGTTTTGGATCGAAAAGTCGGAGGCGGGGTAGCCGGCCGCCTGGAACGCCTTCTGAAGGTACGGCGCGTCGAACTCGGTGTATCTGGTGGACGAAACGGTGTCGGGCAGGATCACTCCGACCAGGCCTTTTCCGGCCGCCTCGAGGCCCTTGAACTTCGCCATCGCCGAGAAGTTGAGGGTGAACGATGAGACGCTCACGTTGGGGACCGTCGTGCTGCCAGACGGCGACTGCGTTGAAGGCGTGGAGCCGCAGGCCGCTGCCACCAACGCCAGCGCCCCGAGGAGCCCTACCCATCCGGTTCGCCGCAGCCCCAGGAGGGCACCGCCGGCGCCACGGGACCGGCGCCCGGCCGCCTTACGTTCTACAACCATCGAGAGACCCTCCTGTCAATTCTGATGCTGTGCCCTTTGTCGCTGATCACTTGCGTCACCCTCCTGCCGTGGTCCAACTTCGTCTTTAATCGGGCTGCGAGCCGACGGCCCCACGCGTCAGCCCGCGGTAGCCCCGTTGCCCTCCTCGGTACGCCCGAGTCGGCATCCCGCCAACCCCAAACCGAACCGTCCGTGGAACCTCCCATGTGGCGGGCCTCCGAGGCCCCGCAATCAGTCGACCGCTGGGCAGCATAAGTTGTGGCGCACAACTTGTCAAGCGTGAGTGGAGTCCGTTGTTGTAGTTCACGGATGCACTCCTTCGGGAGCAGTTAGAAGCGCTGATTTACTCTCCGATCCGGCGGGCGCGGCTGGTAAAGCGCGCTCTTCTCCCGATCTGGCGCGCGCCATCGAGCAGCCGCTCCTTCACGCCCCGTGGCCGGGTGGTCATCGGCCCCGGGGGGCGCTGGCGTCAGCCACCAGGCTGCGGTTGCGCCAACCCACGGCCGCGCTTCTGGAAATCCAGCTGCCTTGGCGGGGTGGCCGCTGGCGCTGGCCTGAGGCGAGCTGACCGCGCCCCCAGGGGGACCACCAACGACGGCGCTGCCGAAAAGCTGGGGAAGCTGAAGTCAGCCGCGGGTGGC
>DATKSR010000038.1:0-4928 GCA_035531555.1 Candidatus Dormiibacterota bacterium | reverse complement strand
CCGGTGCCACCACGAGCGTCGGCGGCACCGAGTGGTTCGAGGTGCACCAGCACTTTGGCCGCGATGGCGGCCAGCCCAAGGGCCGCTGACGCAGCCTCAACACATGCGCGACGGGCCGTGACCAGTGGATGGCAATACCGGGTATACTGAGCCTGTGGCTAAAGTCATGGTGTCACTCCCCAACGATCTGCTGAGAGCAGTCGACATGGAGGCTGGCCGTCGGGGCACCACTCGTAGTGGGCTCCTACGGGAACTGGCTGAGGGCGCCATGCGAAGCCGCAGCCTCAAGAGGGGCGAACGCATGGCTGAGATCGACAGCCTCGGTAGCCCTCCTAAGGGTCACGGGGGTCAGGTGGCTGAGCTGGTCAAGACGACCAGACCGGAACCTTGACGCTTTGGCTGGTCGATGCGAGCGTCCTTCTCGCTCGAGAGGATTTGGACGACGCCAACCACAACCAAGCCGTCCAGCTGCTTGCCGGTCCTGACCCCCTTGCCACCCTGGATCTGGCGTTCTACGAGGTGACCAACGTGGCGGTGCGTTCCTGGCATGACGAATCGGCAGCGCGCCGGTTGTGTGAGCGAATTAGTGCGGTGGCGGACGATGGCGGCCTAGTCCGGGCCGACTCGCAGCTCCTCGTGAATGCGGCGCTCATCGCTGCAGAGCACGGGATCTCGGCCTACGACGCCGCCTATGTGGCGGCCGCTCGGAGCTCGAACGGCCAGCTAGTGAGCTGTGATGTGCGCGACCTCGTGTCGCGGGGCTTGGCTTGCCTCCCCACCGACGCCATTTCCGGGCCGCCAAGCCCCCGGTAGGCCGGCTCCAGAGGTACCTGAGCTGCCTCGGCTGGACGCGATTTGCTCAACTCTTAGCGGCCGCCGGGTGGCCGTCCCGCGCAGCTCAACCGAACATGATCCGAAAGAAACGGTGACAAGAGCTGTTGTGTAGCGCTACCTCAAGGTCAGGTGCTGCTATGAACTCGGCCACCAGCGCTTTCGTAAGCGGCCTGGTTCTGGATCAGGAGATCGGAGGTTCGTATCCTCCCGCCGCAGCCAGTGCCTCCGCTACCAGCACGCCAATAGGTGGGCTGGGAAGGGAGCTGCAAACGGGGGCAGGATTGATGGGTCAGGTACTGGGGTGCCGCACGGCCCCTAGAGCCGCCGGCGGTTGTGGGCCGTGGCGGCGATCGGAGTGACGGCTCCTGAGATCGACACCACTTCAGGTAATTCGGCCTGGCCCGGTTGCTCCAGGACTTCCTCGCCGACTGCCGGGCAGGGGGCCACTTGGTCTGAGCCGTGCCACCTAATCTGTACCCCGTCCACCACGAGTTCCTCCCGTGGTGTGCGGGCGCGGAGAGTATCAATCCCGGGCAGCTCACTCTGCCCTTGAGCGGCAGGATCAGCTCGCTGCTCCTGGTTCGCGGCGGCCGCCGGTGAGAGCGGAGCCAGGCGTCGGTGCCTCCCTGCCTTGGGAGGCGAACGGATCAAGAAAGCCGGCTTTGAGACCGTCAAGGACCTATCCCTAGGGCAGCAAACCGCGGCCGTCCTCGGTCAGGACGTCGCGCAGGGTGCGGGCGAAGGCTTCTGGCTTTCCGGCGTATCCGAACTCGCCGCCCGCGAAGCCCGCGTGATGGCTGGGGAACACCGTCGCCTCCTGACCCAGCAGCTCGGCAGTGGCCACCGAGGTGCGTCCGGTGAAGGCCCCGATGGACTCTTCGCCGACAGCGATCACGATCCGTGTCGGCGCCGCGGCCAGCGCATCGAAATTGGGGCGATAGCTGGTGACGGAGATGGAACGGCCTGAAAGCAGTGGGTTGTCGCGGGAGCCGTCGTCGGCGGCCGGCATCCCGAACAGCGCGGGATCTGGAATTGGTCGCGCGAAGTATTCGTCGGTGAACTCTCCCGGCCATGATGTCATGGCGATGAAGGCCGCCATCCCGGCCCCCAGTCCCTCGGCCGCATACGCCTCCTGAAATTGACCCACGGCCCGCTCGGCGGCCTCCGCGTCGGGAAGCACCGCCACGAGTGGCGGCTCGTGCGCCACCAAGACGATGACGTCAGTGGGATGTGCCGCCACCAGCGCGAGCGCGGTCACCGCCCCCCCGCTGCTCGCGAACATTTCGACCGGGCCGACGGCGAGAGCCTTGATGACGGCATGCACATCATCGGCCTGCACACTCGGAACGTTGTCAACTCGACCGTCATTGCGGATGCTGCGGCCCAGGCCGCGCGGGTCGTAGGTGATCACGGTGCGGTCGGGGAAGTACGAAGCCAAGGTGCGGAAGCCGCTGGCGTCCATCGGCTGCCCGATCATGAACAGAGGTGGGCATCCGTCGGCGGTGGGCAAGGGCCCCTGGACATCGAAGACGATGTCGGCTCCGGGAACGTCCAGCGTGTGTGTTCTCATGCCAGTTTCTCTCGGTCAGTCCGCGAGAAGCCGCTGGAGCTTATCGAGCTGCTCGGACCAGCCCTGCTCGGCCCCGGACATCGCCTCGGCGGGCGGCATCGGCTCAAAGTAGGACTGGCACATGGTGAGAGCTGTGCCCCCGTCGCGAGCCTCAAAGGTCACCTCAATGAGGGTGGCGAAGAGCTCGCCCTGCTCGTCATTGAGGGCCCGGCCGCTCATGACCAGGCGACGCGGACGATCGATCTCGTAGTACTCACCACCCAAGTCGTGGGAGAACTGGGCGTCGCTAGGGATGGAGTCAGGCCACTCCATAGCGAGCCGGTACCTCCCGCCGACGCGGAGGTCAACCTCTGCGGCGGGGCAGCTGAAGCCGTTGGGCCACCACCAATTCTTGAGCTGGTCCGGGTCGGTGAAGGCGTCAAAGACTCGCTCTGGCGAGGCCTTGAGGTAGCGCTCGATGACAAGTTGCTTGGTCGGACTCGCAGATCTGACGTCCACGGGGATACGGGGCTCAGTCATCGGGATTCTCCTGCGTAATGGTTGACTCCGTTTGGCCAGCAAGATGGGCCTCCAGACGATCGAGGCGGCTGGACCATTCGGCATGGGCGCCGCGCAGCCATTGGTCCACCGGGAGCAGGCCTTCGAGCTGAAGTCGCGCCGGGCGGCGCTGGCCGTCGCGGGCCCGACCGACGAGGCCTGCCCGTTCCAGCACCTTGAGGTGCTTGGTGATGGCAGGCTGCGTCAGCGTGGAGGCCTCTGCGAGCTCGACGACCCCAGCCTCGCCCGTAGCAAGGCGTTCGAGGATCGCCCGGCGGGTCGGGTCGGCAAGGGCAGCAAAGGCGCGGCTCAGTGGATCGTTCCGATTCATTGCCGTCAGGTTATATAACCAGATGGCAAAGGTCAAGTGTGGCTGGCTCTTCGCAAGCCCCCGGAACGCAGGACCGTCCCAACTGCCGCTCGGCAGCACCGGATCTGGGCGGTTGGGAGCGCTGTCGAGCGAGGTCGACCGCATGGCCCCAGCTACGTGAACCAGCGCCTGCCCGCACAAGCGTACGGCCTTGTATTGGTAAGACGCCTACCTCCGGATCAGAAGATCGGAGGGTCGAATCCTCTCGCGCCAGCCATTTCGATCTCAGCCAGGGGGTGCCGCGGGACCGTGACAGCATTGAGTAACTGAGCCGCGGTGCCGCTACTGCGATGGATGCCGTGCTGTGGGCCAGCCATTCACCTGGGGTTGACACTGCGGAGTGACGAATTGTGGGTGTGGAGGCCGACAGACAGGCTCGCCCTGGCCTGAACTCGACAAGGGATGCCGTGGACAAGAGCGAAGGGCAGCTGGGCCCCTACCCAGTTGGGGAGATCAGAGGGTTAAGACCCCAAGTGCCCGGTGAGAGGCACTGCGACTATCGACAATCCGATATATTGCAATCATGGTCTTCAACCCTGGCTCAAGTGGCGCGGTGCTTCGCGAGGCCCGGCTGCGAGCTGGCCTCTCCCAGTCCGAGCTGGCGCACCGGGCTGGGGTTGCCCAGAGCGTGATCAGCATGTACGAGTCCGGCCGCCGCCAACCCGCGCTGCGGACTCTGGCCGCCCTGGTAGCCCCAACCGGTCTGGAACTCGTCCTGGAACTCCGACCCGCACCTGGTCTTGACCGCCTCACGGGACCGCACGGGCAGCGGGTGCTGGCGGCCCGGTCACAGCTCAAGACGGTGGCAGCAAGATACGGAGTGCCGGGCCTCGCTGTATTCGGCAGTGTGGCTCGCGGCGAGGAGCGGCCGGACAGCGATGTGGACCTGCTGGTCGAGCTCCCTCCTGGGATGGGGCTCTTCGGACTCGGCCGGCTGCGGTCGGACCTCGAGGCGGCGGTCGGCCTGCCGGTTGATCTGGTACCGGCGAGCGACCTCAAACCGAACCTGCGGGGCCGGGTGGCCGCAGATCTGGTCCCCTTGTGAGCCGTCACGACGCCGAGCGGCTCCAGGACATCCTCGCGGCGATAGACGCGATCCACGCTCATCTGCGGCGCGGCGACCTCGCAGACGGTCTGGTGTTCGATGCCGTGCGGGTGCGTCTGATCGAGATCGGCGAGGCCGTGAAGGGAATCGGCCCAGAGTTGCTCACTTCGGAAGTCGAGATTCCCTGGGCAGCGGTCGCATCCATGCGGGATCATCTCGCCCACCACTACTTCGACACTTCCCACGCCATCGTGGCCGCGACGGTGGCCGAGGACCTGCCGTCCCTGGAACAGGCGGTGCGTCGACTCATTGCGAGCACAACTGGCCCATTGCCAAAGCGCTGAGCGTCTCTGCAACTCTAAGCGACTCTGAGCGGGGGGTAGCCGAGCGCCTTGGGACCGAAGTCGCCACGAGGGACGACCGCAGCGGCATGGGCGTTGCGGTGGAAGCCCCGCCCGAGGGACACCCATCTGGGATGGTGCCCAGGTGGGGTCGAGTAGGGTTGCGCACGGGTGTCCTGGCCGGGTGCCGAGGTGACACGGGCCTGGGGGGCACCCCCCTCCGGACGCTGG
>DATKSR010000037.1:0-13461 GCA_035531555.1 Candidatus Dormiibacterota bacterium | reverse complement strand
CACATGAAAACTAGGCAACTACAGGCCTTGATGGCCGAATTTCTGACCGACCGTCTATCCCGTCAGGATTTTCTTGCGACCTTCGCGCGCCAGACATGGGGATTCGGTCTTTGGGACGACCGCGAAGCAGCGGAGCTGGCTGGCCAAGTCTCCCTGCTCCTGGCCGAGTACACTGGAGGACACCTGCCGCAAGAGGCGCTTCGATCTGAGTTGCAGGGGCTATTCCTTGGAGCGCCCGTACTCGTGATCGGCAACAATCCACATTCACCGATTCCAATGTTCTCCCAAGAGAACACTCAAGTACTGGAACTCCGCACCATCATGGTTGGGGCGTAACCGCTGGGAACTCCGCGCGCGATATCGTGAGTGGTACTTCGGCCATGGGCACTCCTTCAAGGCTGATCTCAAACCAGTAAACACCTCCGTCGCTAGTGGCGATGAGGGTCGGAATGAAAACATTGGCACCACTGGTGTCGTCACCCTGGAAGTTAACCGTTGCCACTTGATCTGGGGACGATGTGCCGTCCGGGTTTCTCAGGCGCACCACTAGCTTGTGTTCGCCCCGGGCCTTCCCTGCCTTAAACATTAGTGCAAGCGTTAGCGAGACAGGCGGTGGGGGCGGTACGGCCCCAGTCGCCGGGGCCGTACCGCCAACTGCCAGCGGGCCGAGTACAAGGACACGGTCGACGACGCGTATTAAGGACGGCACTGAGTCACGCTCCTGCAATACCCGCTCGCACAAGACCGCCATCCGCAGATACGGGCCGTCGGACTCAGACATCACTCCCCCTTCGTGAGCCGCCGATAGGTTAGCCGCTTTGCGTCGGCTTGGCGTACGGCGGCGGCGAAGCGAACACCGTCGACTTCGCTGCGCGAATTGAATCGGAACGACTGTTCCTCGACATACGATCCCAGATGCTTTGGGCTGACCGAGATGTAGGTTCCCCTCAACGTCCGTTTGAGCCCACTCCAGAAGTTCTCCACGGAATTAGTTGTGACATCTCCGCGACCAAACGCCTCAGCATGGTTGATCACGTCGTGAGGGTATTCCTGGTCAAGCGTGCTGTAGGAGTGCAGCGCATCGGTCACTATTCGGGTCCCCGGCTCAACGTTCTCCCGAATCTTGGGCAGTAGGGTCGCCCGTCTCACGTTCGGCACGACCATGGCCCTGGCCTCTCCCTGTCGCTCAACCATCCCCATGACGACCGTCTTCCCGGCGTGAGGGCCAAGCGCCTTCCGCCCGGTGGGTGCCTTTCCAGCCAGGTAGCCGCGAGTCTTGCCACCCACGTAGGTCTCATCGGCCTCCACCGTGCCAGTCAGCCGCCGGTACGTCGGGTTAGCCATGGCCTTGCGGATTCGGTGGAGCATGAACCAAGCGGTCTTCTGAGTGACGCCCAGGGCTTTGGCTAGTTCGCACGAGCTAATGCCGTTCTTGTTGCTCGATAGGAGCCAGAAGGCTGGGAGCCACTTGTCGAACCCAATCGGGCTGTCTTCGAAGATGGTGCTTACCTTGGCAGTGAACTGGCGCCCACAGCCCTTGCAGCGCCACAGCCGCCTCGTGGACACGTACTGGACCTTGTTGGAGCCGCAACCCTCTCGCGGACACGTCACGCCGTTGGGCCAACGAAGCTCAACAACGAATTGGTGGGCCACTTCTATATCAGAGAAGTAACTGACCGCTTCGAGCAGTGTCGTTGGCGGCTTCATCTCCACTATGGTAACAGAAGGGGTGCGTCATGTATATAGCTGCCACTTATCAGGACGCAAGCGAGTTGGCCGCCAGGGCGTCGAAAAGCAGCCTGAATCCTCGTGCACCTACGACGCACGGATGGCTCGATGACAAAGAGAAAGTCCCGCATATCACTTCGGGAGCTGGGTGATTCAGTGGGCAGGCCAATCTAGCTCACTGGCCCAGCCAGCCCTCGATCTCGGAACCGACGGCGGCGATCGGGGTCGCCTCGTAGGTCGCAGAGCCGTCCCCACCCAACGCCACTATGCCTACGACTTGGCCTTGGGCGTTAAGCACCGGTCCGCCGCTGTTGCCCGCAAAGACTGTGGCCCCCACTTGGATTACGTCCTGATAGTCGTTCGGCTCGCCTGGGTAGTCATTGGCGGCTGGATCCGGGCTGTCATTGAGACTAGGGTCGATCACCTGGCCGTAGGCGGCATACGGCCTCTGGTTGATCGCGTGAAAATCGAGCGCCACTAGCGGCTGCCCGGCTGAGACCGGGCCGAGATCCAGAGGTAGCCTGCGATCAAGATTGGGCCAGGCGCCAAGGTTGATCCCCCCGCCGATGCGGAGGAGGGCTAGGTCGTGGGCGGGGTCAGCAGCCACCACGGTCGCGTTGAAGCTGCTATCGAGAACGGACCCGTTGCGGGTTAGCGGCGTTAGGGAAACCCCTTCGCCGAGTAGCCGGCCGATGGCCCCGGGCGCGGCTGCAGTCCCGTAGACGCAGTGGTAGTCGGTGACAAAGTAGCCAGCGCCCTCTGGCCAGGCGGTGCACAAGACATCGAACAGGTAATGGTGGTTGGAGTCCACCTCTACTAGGCCCGGAATATCGCCGGACGCCACGGCCTCCAACTGATGCTGGATGGTCCGAGTTCGGGCAGCCCTGGACTGAGTCTTGACGTGCGCGGTCCCGAAGGTGGTTGGGCTGGACTGCGATTGCAGCTGGCGCAGGGCGTGGGTCAGGCTTGGGCCCACGTCACGCTTCAGGGCGGGCCAAGCGATGATCCCCCCGAACACCAACCCGACCATCGCTGCGAGGCCGACCAGCGCTTTCACGTCTGCAGCTCAAGGTTGGTGTAGTGGCGTGCCAAGCTTGCTGCTGTGGCGAGCAGCCATTGCGATGCAGCGAGGAGGATCACCGACAGCGCCGCGAGATGGGTAGCAGTGTGCCATCCCCCGACTTTGCCACCTCGGCCTGGTGTGGTCATAGGCGAATGCCACATACCGGACAGACCCCTCGCTTATCAACGTGCGTCATGTGACGGCCTCCTGCTCCCACGATCGCGGAGATAGCGGTCACGAGGAAGATGTATAGGACCCACACACTGGCAATGTGCCCGCCCCCGGTGCGCACAGCAATGACGCTTAGCACGACCAGCACGAACAGCCCCAGGAAACACCCGCACGCCAGAGAGTCCAGGGAGACCATCACGGGATGATCGGGCCGCACGACGACTCCGCGCTGGCATTGCGGGCACCACTTCCTAGTCACACAGCCTCAAGCCTCACCGGTCCTACGTCAGTGTTCCGGACGCCCGGGGGGAACACACGTGAGGCAATGGCGTAGGAGCATCCACTCTCACGCGCTACCCCGCAGCCAGATCACGGGTAATAATCCCAGGCATGGTTTTAACTCGCTCACCCATCTGACGGCCGCCTCAAACGGCGCCTTGGTGGTAACCATCCGTTGCAGGATAGCGGGTTCGAGCTCAAACAACGGACCCTTTTCATCGGTGTTGAGGGAGCTCGGGCCGAAGCTGGACCGAGCTCCCTCAACAGGGGAAGTTATTTAGGCTTCGCCGAATGCGACGGACTTGTCAGGTCATTGCGATCATCCGCCGGACGCCGACGTGGCATGGCGTTGCGTTTCATGATATTGTAAGACCAATGAACGCAACACCGCGTGAGGTCATTCAAGCCCTCCTGGCGTCCGGAGCTAGCCCGGCCACTCTGGCCAGCGCGGCAGGGGTCCACCGCTCCACTGCCGCCAGGTGGACTCGTGGCGCCAGCCCCCGGGGACCCGCGAGCGAGCGGCTGCAAACTGCGCTTGACCTCCTTGAACGCCAGCCGCCGGGAGTCGGTGTGAACTTCGGCCGATGGCTTGGGCTTGCCAATCCAGCACTCGAAGAACTGACCCCCGCGGTTTGGATCAGGCAGGAGCGAGAGTGGTCGATGCTCGCTGACGCATGGGCTGACGCTGCGGGCGCCCCATCGCCCGCTGAGCAATCGGCCACTCTGGGCCGCACCGTCGCCGTTCCTCTGAGCGACGTTCAGAAGGTGATCGCGGACCTTGATTTCCCAGCCCTGAGAATCGCTGCTGATGTCTCTAAGGTGGTGAATGCCCTGAACTTCCAGTCGAGCCTGGCCTTTGAGTTCAGCCGCAACCTCCAGATGATGGAAGTGGCCTCGGCCGTCTCCCAAATAGGGAGACAGATGTCCCTGGTCAGCGAGTCGCTGCGCGGTCTCACCTCAGAGTACGTTCGAGTCGCGAGCATTCTGCCGCGAGCCGATCTCAATCATGCTTTCGGGGGAATGCGGACGGTTCTGACGGCACTGGAGGACGTGCGCCCAACTTTTGCCTATGCAAAAGTGATCTCGAACCTCGTCGGCAACATGCGGCCCGCGATCGGTTCGCTTGCCCTAGGAATCGATCTACAACTGAACACCTCGGTGATGGCGGCCCTGACCTCTCTCCCGGCACTCCAGCGCCCGTACCTGCTGGAGCGGACTAGCTGGAGACGGTGGCTGCCACAACACCCGAACGCGCTGACACGTTCGAGCACCGGCGAAACCGATTGGCTCCTCGGCGAGACACACAACGCGGCGCAGGCAAGTGTGGCAGCCCTCGGCCGTCGGTCGGACGGAGTCGACATCGATGAAGTGTCCGCCGCGCTTAGTGGAGTGGCATACCAGTTCCCGGACCTCCTCGCCATGGAAGTACCTGGAACCGGAATGGACTTGCGGACCCTCGTGCGAGAGCTTGAGCCACGCCTGGCCGACGGGCTCCAGGGGGCGATCGATCGCCTACGCGACGGGGGGTCGGATAGTGCCCGGCAAGCGGCAGCCTCTCTTAGAGCTGCTCTTGACTTGTTAGCCGACCACCTCGCCCCAGGGTCAAAGAGAGGCCGTATTGAGAGGTACTCAGCCATCCTCGGAGTTGAGCAAGGGAACCCTGACGGGACCCTCCTTTATCACCAGATCGGCATCCTCTACACGTCCTACCCGTCGCTCAGCGAAGCCGTCCATGATGAGCTCGACATCGGCGGGGTGAGGGCAGTCGCCTATGGGATGTTTAGCGCCATCGCCGGAGTCCTCTCGAAGTGGTCCCGGCTGGGCCGCTAAGTGCGCTGCAAATCGAAACTCCCCCATCAGGCAGGCTATCGCTATCGTTCTTTGGCCCAGCGCGCGCAGAGGCGGCGCGGAAGGCCGAAGGTTGAGCACCTGGGCATAAGCCCGCCCTACGCGACCGCCTCAGACTCGGGTGCTTCGGACGGAGCCATCACTTCGGCTGGTGTCCCCGCGCGGCGGTCTCAGCGGCGGGCGTGATCTCGTAGCCGCGCTTCGTCAACTCCGCACTCAAGCACGAGCCGAAGTCGGCCGGTGTCTCCGCGTCTCCGCAGCTACTCACCGCCGACTCCAGATCACTCATCGCGATAACTTTGACCGGCCCCCGACTCGACCACTGACTCAGCAGGTGGAGCGGCCACCTCAACCGGCGCCGCCTCCTCGGTCGCCTCTACCGCTGGTGCCTCGATCTCCTGCTTCTCGGTCGCCGATGAGAAGAGGTTGATTCCCACTTTGCTTGCGCCTCATGTTGCTTGCTGGGGGCCACGGTGTGGCCTGCCCACCACCCGCGATTGCCTGCACGGTTGACGGATGCGCGCGCTCAAAGGCACTTGGCGTGGTGTAACCCCTGGCTTCTGAGCAATTCCGGGACTCCAAGTCTCGCCGCATCTGCGGCGTGAAGGTGCGCAGGTTTGCCACAACTCGCGCACGGGACGGAGATCAACCACTGGCTGGTGGCCTCCGCCCAGCCGCGCTTGTACCCCTCGGCGTCCACGTCGTCCATCTCGGAGTTTATGTCCGACTCCGCATACCAACTCTCACCGTCATACTCGCCGGGCGGGCCGGACTCGCCGGGGCAGCACTCGGGGCACTCGAAGACGTGCGAGCCGGTCAGGATGCTTAGGGCCACCTCGTGGTCCTCGCCCACCAGGTCCACCGGCCGGTGGCAGTCGGCGCAGGGGACGGTGAGCTTGCTCGACTCTGCGACCTCGTCCCTGCCGGTGGCGATGCCTGCCTCGAAGGGCTCGCCGGTGAGCACCCGCCGGACCAGCTCGCCGGGCGAGCAGCCGGCAGCGGCTGACCGCTGCCGGACGGCGGCTGCGGTGGGGGCGTCTAGCCGGACGCTGAAGGGCTTGGTCTTGTGGGGGCGGCCGGTGGCCGGCGGTGAGCTGGCGGTGGCCTGGAGCGCCTTGGTCAGGGGCATTTCACGAACTAGATTACAGGCTGTACACACCCCCGATTACAGGGGTGTGTACAGAGGGTGTTTACAGGGGCGACATCATCCCGCCCAGGGGCGACATCGAACTCGTCCCGGGACTACTGTCGCCCAGGGGCGACAGGGACAACTCCGATCTGCCCAGGGGGTGGCGGCCCCACCGCCGGGTCACGGGTCGCGGTGATGGTGGTGATGTCGTCCGGGAGGCGGAGCACCAGCCGTGAACCTACAGTAGGCGACCTCATCGACCAAGGTGAGCTCGCAGCCACCAGCCGCCGCCACAAGCACCTCCCGGAGTGCTGCGCTCCCCTCCTCGTCCACCAGCCGTATCAGTGACCCCTCGACAGGCCAGTCCGGGTGCCTGCGCTGCATCTCCGCCACCACGGCCTCGTGCACCGCCTCAGCCTTGGGCGAACCACTGACGGCTCCGGCTGCGGTGAGGGCCCAATAGAGGCACCAAGTAGGGTGCTTGACGATCCTGGGCTGCCACCGGTCGAGGAGGCGAACTGCGTGCCGAAGGATCTGGGCGGCGGCTGGCCCCGGTACGTTCCCTTCGTCAGTCGGGCTTTCGAGCATCACTTTGACGTCCTTGTGGTCGGGGCGGATCGAAAAGCTGTAGAGACTTATTGGTGGGCGGATCATGGTGCGATCCTCTTTGGGTAAAGGGTCAAAAAGCTCACGGTGCCCCCATCCGGCTCCAGGTACGAGCGCGACACAAACGACGCCATCTCCGCATCTAGGACCTCCGCCACCAGCCGCCGCAGGCTGCCTTCAGTCGGCTCCTGGTCCAGCCACGACGACGCCTTCCACTCCGCCATCACCTCCCGGAGGAGTGCGGGCTCCTCCTCCTCCTCCTCAGCCGAGGTGGCCGCAGCTTCGCGGTCTAGGGCCAGCCGCAGGCCGGGCGGGTATCCGACGGCTCCTCTGAGGTTCGACGGCACCACGCCTGTGATGACCACGGTGCCCGGCTCCACCCCGGGGGTAATCTGGACCCCACATGACCGGAGTTTGGCAAGGGCATAGGCCAGGACCTTGGGAACGTTCAGTTCGAGTTGCCCGTTGAATTCTTCCCAGAGCATCGTCATCTTTTTCTCCTTGCGGTAGTTGAGTCGAGTTCGAGCATCGTCATCTCCTCCTTGTAGAGGTCGGGTTGCAGGTCGAGCAGAATGTCGCCTGCCCAGCCATCGTTGGCGCGATCCGCCTAGCGGTTGATCCGCATGCTGGGCAGGGAATGCCGTCATCGGGAAGCGCCAACCCAGGCAGCCAGGGCGGAGCGGGCTCAGCGGCACTAGCATCTCCACCGTCATGGGGATCGCCACGGGTGAACCGTTCGATGGCCCATCGGTGAAAGGTGACCAAGGACCCGTCGAGCTCCGCCGGGTCCGAGTGCCGATAGGCGGCTTCGATGGCCTCCATGTGCAACCGCCAGGGGCTGGTCGTCACGTCGGGCCGGGGCCCGGGTAGGGCTTGGTATCGGATGGCGATGTCCTCGAAGGTGGCGGCGAGCCGCTGATCGGCCTCCAGCCACCACAGCAGCTCTGCCTTCGCCGCGGTAACCACAGCCAGCAGCTCGGGGGTGACTCGGTTGCCAGGGCGCAGGCTCAGCCGACCGGGCTCCTTGTCGAACCCGACCGTCACCCCGGCCGCGGCGAGCTGGCGGCGGACCTCCGGCATCGACAGGGGGGCGTCCATCAGACCATGACCGATCCTAGTTCGCTGATCCGACTGATCCGACATGGCCCGGGAGAAGTCGGATCGGCTAGAGGGGCGTCCTTGACTTCAAACGGGACCTCTGATCCGACTGATCCGACTAAGAAGTAGAGAGAGATATATAAGACGCACGCTGCGGCCATCAGACCACCACCGGGGGGGAGTCAGCACCAGCAGGAGGGCACGCGTCGCGCTTATATGTCTCCCTCTCCCCCGAAAAGGTCGGATCAGTCGGATCAGTCGGATCAGGGGAAGGATTGCCTGATCCGACCAAGAACGAGCGATGGAAATGCAAGACCCGCCCCGGAGAGTGGATGGCTCGGGGCGCCTTCCTGGGGATGTTCTTACCCTCCCCGACGGACGCCAGCACGCCATCTTCTCGGAGGCGCTTGTTGAGGGTTGCCTGCCCGATCCCGAGACCGCCGTCCACCTGCGCACCGGCCGCCTTGTAGGCAACCTCGGGGAGGAGATAGACGTTGGCCCCGTCGAGCCAACCTAGCTTGCCCTGGCGGTTGGCCGGATCCCAGCGGGTCTTCACCACCTTCGTCGGCCGGTAGATGTCCAGCTCAGCGTCGGCGAGATACTCGCTTGAGACCCAGCCCCAAGAGCCCGGGTCCGGCGGCGGCTGACCCTCCAAACCCTCGATATAGACGCGGCCCGACGAGATGGCGGCCTGGAGTCCGTGCCGATAAAGCTCGACGGGATTGGCCTCGCCCTGCTCTTCCACCTGGTCCTGGCAGCCAGCCAAGAGGGCTTCTCGGACCCGGCCCAAGATCCCCGAAGCTTGTTGGGCGGTGATCGCCCCGCAGCTCACCGCGAACTCCAGCCAGACCTTCCAGCCCAGCTCGATGTGGGCCGCGATCTCCGAGGTGCGGCTGTGACTCGCGGGGTAGGTGGCGCGGATAGTGTCACGCTCCTCGCGGATCCGCTTGCCCATGCCCGACATCTGGGGTGCGAGCCGCTGAAGGTACGCCGACATGGCCATGGAGTAGAGGAGCGCCTGGGCTTGAGCGGCCGTCAACTTCAACGAAGTCACGTCACCCTCCCGCTGCTCGATCAGCCACACCCGCGCGAGGCCGGACAGGCCCCGCGGCAGTTCCTCGCCGGTCGAGATGGCCAATCCCCTGGGGGCCTTCGGCGGCCTGATCGTGGAGTCGGCCCGCATCCGACTGCGGCCCCCCTGGTTACCTTGGGCCCTGAGCACCCTCGCGGCCGCGTCCAACATGTGCTCACGTTCACGAGGACTCAGGCCAGCTGGCAGGAGGTCGTCGACCACAACGAGAGCGTCTTTGCCGTGGTGAAGCAGGCCCTCGAGAGAATTGCCCGTTGAAGACCACTGGATCACCGATAGGTCGTGCGAGTTTTTGCACTCACACTGATGGGCCAGGGCCAACTTGGCCCCCTCGGTTTTGAACGCTCCACTCGGGCCGAAGATGTGCACCGCGAAGTCAGCAGGCCCTAACACCGAACGGTAGACAGCGCCCAGAACGGGAACCATGAGCTTGTCGGGGCCGAGGTCCAGGAGGGCCAGGCTCGCCCGGACGGCTGAGATGAGCTGGTCGCCAGTGGGCGGCGCCGGCAGTTTGTAGCCGGACAACTCGACAGGCAAACGAACAGACACGTCTGTGATCAGCCCGGCGGCCCCGATGGCTCCCCCACAATGGAGATAGATCGAAGCCCCGTCGGCGCCCTTGGACCAGCCCAGGTGGGTAAAGGTGGTGACCTGGGGGATGAGGTCAATTCCCTGCTGGCGAGCCGCCTCCTCAGAAATCTGCTCGATGGCCTCGCGCATCTGATCCCGAATCTGCTGCCCGGCGGAGACGATGAGATCGAGACGCCGGACCCGGGATGTCCAGGTCATGTTCTTGAATTCCGCGGCGGTAACCTCGATCGTCGCATCACGCCGGCCCTTCTGGATCTCGAGCTTGTAGTGGATTGCCTCCAGCTCCTCGGCGCCGGTCTTTTCGTTGAGCGGGTCGCCATCGTCATCGAAGGATTTGCGGACGATCCGGGCGCAGAAGTTGGCAAGCTTGCGAGGGTCGCCGTCGAGGGTGCGCCTGAAGGTCCCGTGCCTGGCGTCCATTGCATACTCCCCGACGCTCCAGGTCTGCGCCCCGGGTTCGGTGCTGTCGGGGTGGATGACATCCCGCCCCGCCAGCGCCATCAGCTCGTCGCGCGAGTGCCCGGCCGCCAGGTAGTCGTCGAGGCCCACTTTGGCCCCACCGGAACCGCTGGGTAGGTAGACCACGAGCACCTCAGCGCCCTTGGATTCAAGCCAGGTCCGGAACTTCAGGAGCGCGTCGTAGACGGCCATCTTGGTCATCACATCGGAGTCGAATACCACGTAGACCCGCCGGGCCTTGAGGTGAACGTGCGCCCAGTCGGCAAGCGCGGTAACGCCGCCGTTCTGGTTGCGGCCGCGCCATCCCGAGACCCCGAGGAGGCCGATGGTGCAGAGGTCGTTGGTGGTGGCCGCGTCCACTTTCTTGATACCTTCGGTGCTGAACAGCGGTCGCTCAGGGTCGCCCAGGAATTGGCGCATGCGGGGGTGCACATCGAGCCTGAGCCCAGCACCCTTCGGGGTTTCGTACTTGATGACCTTGCTGTCCGACAGCCCGCGGCGAGGATCATCAGGGCGAAGCTGATAGAGAGCAACCTCTTCGTCCACAGACCAGAGGGGCACCACCAGTGCTGGCACCAGCTGCTGGCTCGGTGGGAAGCCCAGGGCGGACAGCGCCACCTTGGTGGTGGCTGAGTAGTAGCCACGCTCGACGGCCACCTCCAGGCTGATCCCGGAGGCCAGGAGTTGGGCGAGGTGCTGGGGCAGGAGCAGCTTGTCAGTCGCGGCCTGGTACTGCTCGACGGTCCAGGCCGCGGTAGTGGTCGAGTGCGCGGTCACGACGGCCACCGACCGTGAAGAATGGATCTCGCGGCGGCGAATCTGATAGAGTCGAAGTCGGGTTGACGTGCGCTAATCACGTTTCCTCCAAGGGCCTCCTGCGCCGGCTGGGCGCTGGAGGCCTATTTGTTATCGGCTAGCGGGGATCGGGGGGCGACCTCGCCGCCCCCCCGGGTGCGGCTGTCAATCCAGACGGCGGGGTCGGCCAGAATCGGAGCGCCGCTCATCCGACGGGGGCCCCACTCGGCGGGGCCGGGTGGGCGAGGAGCGCTTCCAGGGCCGCTCGCGGCACGAGCAATCTGCGCCCCACCCTGATCACAGGGATGTCACCGATCCGCGCCGCAGCGTAAGCCCCGCTGCGCCCGATGCCGAGCACGACTGCGGCTTCCTCCACAGTCAAGGTGGCCCGGGCCTCCGTGATCGAGGGTGGGATTGCGTTTTGCACCGTGTCATCGTATACTGGCCTGAAATGACCATGCAAGAGCGCGAACAAGCTGCCAGGGGAGTTCACTCTGATGCTTGGAGATGCGTAAAATGACGCGCACAGAGATCCGCCGCGTGAGCCCAGTTCTGGCTGAAAAATGGCGGAAAGAGATGGACAGCGGTGCGCTCGCCGTCCGCATCGCCGAGCGTGAGGGGCTTGATCCCCGGACCGTCCGGATTCACGTAGCCCGGGCGCGGCGAGCTCGGGGCACCGAGGGCGCCCGGGGCGACCTCCTCCGCGACGCCCTCCGGCGCCACCAGGAGGACCTAACCGCGCTCGCGGCCGCTCTGGCCCACGCGGCGACCGCTCCTCCTGTCGGCCTTCGAGTAGCCGATGGGCTCCCGGCGGCGGCCCTGGCTGATCACCTCGGGCGCTCTCCGGCGGGGAAGGCTCTGCGCCGCTGGCTCGGTCTGGCAGACACGTACCCGGACATCCGGCAGGCGCTCTGGGATCGAGCGGCGGCCGAGCCAGTGGTCGCAGAGCTTCGCGCCCGGGGAGTGGGTCAGGACACGTCCGCCACGGATGTCTGTCAGCTCGCGGATGGTGTCCCGTTGGAAGCGCTCCGCCCGGTCGCGTTTAGGGTGCCCGACGCCGACGCCATCGTGGCCCAGGAGCAAGCGCTCCTCCGGGCCTGCCAGACGTGGCCCGAGTTCACGGCAGTGGCCGCCTGCGTCTCGGAGGCCCGCGCAATCGGGCAGGGGCTCAGCGACGCTCTGGAAGTGATCCGGCTTCGCCGATACATCAGCGGCTCCTGTCGCTACTGCCCCGACGCCGAGGGCGCCTGACCATGCGGGGCCGCATCGTGAAGCGCAGCCCGGGCTCCTGGACCATCGTCCTCGACGGGACTCCAGACCCAGTGACAGGGCAGCGCCGGCAGGTCAGCCGGAGCGTCCGGGGGCCGAAACGGGAGGCGGAGCGCGTCTTGGTCGAACTCCTGAACCAGCGCGACCGGGGTGCTGGAATCCACCCCGAGCGGCTCACCGTTGGCGACTTCCTCCGAGATTGGGCCGCTGGGCTAGACCTCCGTGTCCGCCCGAGCACGGCCGTGCGCTACCGTCAGATCGTTGTCACACACCTCCTCCCCCAGCTGGGCGCAGTCCGGCTCAGCCGCCTCAGCGCTACTCAGGTCAACACCCTCCTGGCCGACCGGCTGACAGCTGGCTGCGCACCTCGCACGGTTGCTCATATTCGTGCCGTTCTGCGTACGGCACTCAATGATGCGGTCCGCGCCGACCTTCTGGGCCGCAACGTGGCCACGTTGGCGACTCCGCCCCACGTCCCGTCCCGGCCCGTCGCCCCCATGGGCCCGGCCGAGGCCATGGCGATCCTCACCGCGACCGCTCCCACACGACTTGGACCGATCGTGGCCACCGCGCTGTACACCGGGCTCCGCCAGGGCGAGGTCCTGGGACTCCAGTGGGCGGACCTCGACCTCGACGGCGGCCAGTGCAGGGTGACCGTAGCCCTCCAGCGGATCAATGGCCAACTCCAGCTCGTCGAGCCCAAGTCGGCGACCTCCAGGCGTACGGTGCCCTTGGCCCCGCCCCTCGTCCCCATCCTCCGGGCGCACCGCACGGCCCAGATCGAGGCCCAGCTCCGGGCCGGCCCGGCATGGACGGAGCTGCTCTCCGGCCTCGTATTCACCACAGCCTTGGGGCGGCCCCTGCAAGGGACTGTTATCACCCGTGAGTTCCACGCCGCTTGCGCGGCTGCCGGACTGCCGCCGCGCCCCTTCCACCACCTCCGGCACGGCTGTGCCACCTTACTCCTGGCGAGTGGGGTTGACCTGAAGACCGTCTCAGCGGTCCTCGGCCACAGCACCATCAGCCTGACGGCAAACACCTACGCGGCCGTCCTGCCGTCCCTCGCGGCCGGCGCGATGACCCGCCTCGGGGCGCTCCTCACGGCGGCTGGCTCGCCAGCACCGTGAGCAAAATGTGAGCAACGGCCAGCTCTGGTCTCTGGAAGGGAGCCCAATAAGGGCCATTTTGATCTCGATCTGCTGGAGGCGACTCCGGGAATCGAACCCGGGATCGCGGTTTTGCAGACCGCTGCCTTACCACTTGGCTAAGTCGCCATCTCCTTGGGCATTCTAAGGCCCAGGGAACCATCATCCCACCTGCGATCTTCAGTAGGCG